>JBEKTH010000034.1:0-37151 GCA_049516255.1 Verrucomicrobiota bacterium | reverse complement strand
GCTATGGACTCCGACAAGTGGCGGTCCTATTTCGGGCTGGGCATACTACACGAAGCAATCGAACATGACGCGTCCTGGACCGAGCAAGACCTGGGTCTTTACCGAAGAAAGCCCCTACAGTATTGACGATGGTTTTTTTGCCTTGGATCCCAGAAACACCACCGAGTGGTTCAATAGTCCGGCGGTGTTGCATGGCACGAGCAGTGTGCTGGCGTATGGCGACGGACATTCGGCGGTCAGGCAGTGGACGGATACTTCAATGATCAACGAAAAACCAGCGACGCCCGGCGGCAATACGGATAATGTGATGGCCAGCCCCTCGTCGGGGGACCTGGCATGGTTCATTTCTGTGACCACGGCTCAGAATTGAAAAACCGGCTAATTGGAGGGAGTGCCAGTCTGGTTCTGATTGCCCATTTCCCGTCAACGAGGCAGGCAGAGGTCCTATGAAGAATTGTCCGGCCGAATGGGGGCGGATTGATTGCAGGCGTCGTCTTTACCCTTGGAAGACGCTGAACGCCATCTGTGCGGCGTGTTTCATTACTGTTTGCTGCGCGATGCCGGTCTATCTTCAGGCACAGTCTTGGACGAACACAACCCTTTCAGCGAGCCAGCGAGCCAGCCTTTTGCTTGCCCAAATGACCTTCAGTGAGAAGGCAGCCATGGTCTACGGCACGGCAGGCCCGACTGGCAGTAACTATGTGGGTAACATTGCCAACAACACCCGGCTGGGCATTCCTTGGTTATTTCTGCAGGACGGGCCGGCCGGGGTTGCTGATGGAGCCAATAATGTGACGGCGTTTCCCGCGCCGATTGCCCTCGCCGCCAGTTGGGATGTTTCGCTCGCGCGCCAATACGGCGTGATGCTGGGCAGCGAGGAGCGAGGCAAGGGTGTTGGCGTGGTGCTCGGCCCAATGATGAACATGGCGCGGGTGTATGAGGACGGGCGGGCTTTTGAAGGCTGTGACGAAGACCCGTTTCTGAGCGCGGCAATGGCGGCGGCCGAAATTCCCGGCATCCAAAGCCAGGGCATCGTCGCCACGGCCAAACATTTTGTGTGCAACGATCAGGAGACCGACCGCACAACGATCAGCGCCGACGTGGACCCACGCACCCTCCATGAAATCTATGAAGCGCCGTTTCGCGCCTCCGTGCGGGCCGGGGTTGGCGCGGTCATGGCCTCTTACAATCTGGTGAACAATGTTCATGCGTGCCAGTTGCCGGCGCTCAATACCGACTTGAAAAAGGCGTATGGATTCAATGGCTGGATCATGAGCGATTGGGGGGCGACTTTCGACACCGTGGACGGCATGAATAATGGACTAGATATGGACATGTATGAGGGCCAATTTACATCCAGCGACATCACTGCCGCCATTCAAGTAGGCAGTGTCCCGGCTTCAGAACTGAACGGCATGGTGCAGCGCATCCTTACCAGCATGTTTCAATTCGGTCTCTTCGACAATCCTCCCACCGGGAATCTCAATTCGTCGGTAACGAACTCGACCCATCAGCAGTTTGCGCTTAACGAAGCGGAGGAGGGAATAGTCTTGTTGCAGAACAATGGCGGCCTGCTGCCGCTGAGTTCATCGGTGCAGTCAATTGCGGTCATCGGTTCGGCGGCCAGCACTTCGCCGATCTCCACCGGCGCTGGTTCGGCTGGCGTGAACTTGCCTTACAACGTCACGCCGCTCACTGGAATCACCAGCCGTGCCGGCGGCGGTGTCACCGTCAATTATGCCCAAGGCGACGGGGCCAGCACGGCGGCCGCCGTGAGCCTGGCGCAAACGTCCCAGGTGGCAATTGTCTGTGTCGGCCAGCAAACCAGCGAAGGTTCCGACCGCACCAGCCTGTTGCTGCCGAACAACGAAGACGCGCTCATCAGCGCCGTGGCCGCCGTGAACACCAACACAATTGTCGTTATGTACGAGTCTTCTGCCACACTGATGCCGTGGGCCAGCCAGGTCGCGGGAATTGTGATGGCATGGTATCCGGGACAGGAAAATGGCAACGCCCTGGCTCATGTTCTGTTCGGGGACGTGAACCCTTCAGGAAAACTACCGGTAAGCATTCCTCCCTCTGCGAGCCAGGTGCCCACGAGCACCACCGCCCAATGGCCCGGCATCAACCTTCAAGCTTCCTACTCCGAAGGGTTGGAAATCGGTTATCGCTGGTATGACGCAAACAACGTGACTCCGCTGTTCCCGTTTGGTTTCGGCTTGTCCTACACGACGTTTGGTTACAGCAACCTCACTGTCAGTGCCGTCAGCCCTTCGGGACAGGTGCAAATCGGCTTCAACCTGACGAACACGGGCGGCCAAACGGGCGCTGAAGTGCCGCAGCTCTATCTAGGCTTTCCTTCCGCCGCCGGCGAGCCGCCGAAGCAGCTCAAAGGATTCCAGAAAATCGCCCTTTCGCCGGGTCAGACACAGCACGTCACGTTCAATCTGGATTGGGAGGACCTGGCCAATTGGGACGCTACCGCTCACGGCTGGATTGTGACGCCGGGCAGTTTTCAAGTGATGGTCGGTGCTTCCTCGCGGGACATCCGTTTGACCGGGGCTTTCACGGTCGTGTCGGTGCCTTCCAGCGATCTGGCCAACGCGGCGCTTCATCAACCCGTAGCCGTTTCATCAACCCTTTCCACGAACACTCCGGGTTCGGCGGCGTTGGACGGTGATCCCACGACGGCCTGGACGTCTCTAACTACCGACCCGCAATGGATTCAGGTGGATCTCGGTTTAATAAAAGACCTGTCCAGTGTCCGGCTGCATTGGAACACCAATTACGCGAGCAGTTATACGATCCAAATTTCACCGGACGGAACGAATTGGACGACTGTTTTCAACACGAACAATGACCTTGGTGGCACGGAGGACATTCTGGTTTCGGGCCGTGGCCGCTACGTGCAGGTTAACGGGACGCAGCAAGGTTTGCCGGGCGCGGGTTATTCGCTGTCGGAACTGGAAGTTTATTCGCAGCCGCAAGAGCCTTTTGGGGGGACCGTTCCCACCGTGTCGGGAGGCACGAACATCATCCAAGCGGAGAACTACGATACGGGCGGCGAGAGTGTGGCCTACTATAACACCACGGTAGGCAATCCGGGCGGGGTTTACCGGTCGGATGACGTGGGGATTGAACCCACCTCGGACACGGGCGGCGGCTACGACGTGAACTCGCTCAACACCGGTGAATGGCTGGAATACACGGTCAACCTGCCATATCCCACGGCCAACTACACCATCAGCCTCCGTGTGGCTGCACCTGCGGCCGGCGGTCAACTGCGGGTGCGGCTCAACGGCACCGTTCTTGGCACAGTCGCCATTCCCAACACCGGCGGCTCTCAAAGCTGGCAGACGGTCACCTTGCCGACGGTTTCCCTGACGGGTGGCATCGGGAGTCAGGCGCTGCGGTTGGAAGTGATCACTAATGGATTTAGTATCAACTGGATTGGCTTGAGTACGCCGATTCCTACGGTTCCGGCCGCCCCAACGGGATTGACAGCGGGCACCGGCAACGCGGCAGTTTATCTGAGTTGGAACGCCTCCACCGGTGCAACCGCTTACAATGTGAAACGCTCGCTGGTCAGCGGCGGACCGTACACTACCATCGCCAGTCCCACCGCGAACAGCTACGTTGACACCGCCGTTTCCACTTGCTCCAGTTACTACTATGTGGTTTCAGCCACGAACTCTCTTGGCGAAAGCCCCAACTCGAGTGAGTCAGCCGTGACACTGGGCGCCTTCGAATTGGCCGTGAACTCGGGTGGCAGCGCGGCTAACCAGTTCGTCGCGGACGCGTATTATTCGGGCGGCACCGCCGCCTCGACAACGGCGGCAATCGACACCAGCGCCGTGACCTCTCCCGCACCCCAGGCGGTTTATCAAACCGAACGGTACGGCAACTTCACCTACACTTTCACCAACTTGACGCAGGGCGTGAACTACTTGGTGCGCCTCCACTTTGCAGAAATTTATTGGACTGCCACAAATGATCGGATATTCAACGTTTTCATTAACGGCAATGAAGTCCTGACGAACTTCGACGTTTTTGCCGTGTCCGGCGCCGAGGACAAGGCGAACATCCAACAGTTTATGGAGGCTCCTAACACCACGAATGCGATTGTAATCCAGTACGTCACCATCAAGGACAACGCTAAATCCAGCGGCATCGAAATCCTCCTCTCGCCGCCAGCCGCGCCGGTGGGTTTGACGGCGACCGCAAGCAACTCGCTGGTGGCCTTGAGTTGGAACACTGTAAGCGGAGCCACCAGCTACAACGTGAAACGCTCGGTGGTCAGCGGTGGGCCGTACACTCTGTTGTCCAGCGGATTGACAGTTACCAACTACACTGATTTCGTGGTGACGAATGGGACGACATATTACTATGTGGTTTTCGCGGTCAATAACGGCTGTGATAGCACCAACTCCATCCAGGTCAGTGCCACGCCCAATCAGTCAATCGTGCCTGCCCTCTATGGCGCTTCCATCACCAACGGCCAGTTTGGATTTTGGATCAACACCAATAATACAGGGACGAACTACACGCTCATGGCTTCCACCAACTTGACTTCCTGGATTCCAATATTCACAACCAATTTGCCGTTGTTGCCATTCTTTTGGATGGATACCAATTCCCCGGCTTATCCGGTTCGTTTCTACCGTACCGTCTTGGGTCCATGACCATCTGAGGGCTTTGGCACGCCAGCCATGAAACCGGATTGACCGGAAAATAGTGGCTGGCGTCTTGGTTGTTGGTCGGATTGGATGCCAGATGTTTCCTCCAAATACCCGGACGACAGTCCTCACCATCTCCGATCTTGCCGAGCTACACGGGGCAGGCAGCTCTGGATCGTTCGGAATCCAGAACGTGAAGAAGTTGCTCCACATCTTTCCAATACCTGCGTTGAGTGGATGCGAGCCGAATGGAACCGCATCGCCTTGGAGACGAGTTTTCTGCGCGGCGATCCGACCAATGACAAAGCCGTAGACGGCTTGGGGAAATTCAGTCTGCGACCTCTTCACGGCATCCTCAAGCGCGCTGAGCGTATTCGGCAAACAGAATTCGATTTTGGAAAATGCCGCTTCAAGAGTGTTGTCCGCATCTCCAGAGACCAACAATTGGTTGTAGCCCGGCGCTGCGCATGCACGCTCGAGACTTTTTGGCACCTATTCACCGGTCTTCACTTGGTAACACTGAAGTGGACACCCTCGTCTTTGAATCTCTTCAGCAGGTGCTGAGAAATCCAATGCTGGTTCTCGTTGGCGACGTCCATTTTTTAGCGAAACACAATACGACCTGGACCACCGTTTACACGACGACCAATGGTCCGGGCAGCATCAATGATTTGGCCGCCTTTGACGAGAACCCGACCACACGCTGGTCATCGGCCTTCAGTGATCCGCAATGGATTCAGGTGGATTTGGGGGCAACTTACAACATCTCGGAAGTGGTACTCTACTGGGAAACGGCCTACGGGAAGAGTTATCAGATTCAGGTTTCCTCCGACGCCACCAACTGGAACACGATTTACAGCACGACCAACGGGCCTGGCGGCACCGAGTATTTGACCGGATTATCCGGAACGGGTCGTTACGTGCGGATGTACGGCACCGTACGCGGCACCCAGTGGGGCTATTCCCTTTGGGAGTTTCAAATTTTTCCGGCTCTTTCGCCGGAGTTGTCTATCGCCCTGAGCGGGACAAACGTCGTGCTTTCCTGGCCGGTGGTGTCAGGGAACACTTGGTCGCTGCAGACAGCACCAACATTGGGATTGCCCGTCAGCTGGAGTAATCTGACGACCGCTCCCTTTCTCCTGAATTCAGAATATCTCCTTACAAATGAGGTCAGCGCGCCGGCGCAATTCTACCGCCTTGAACAGGGCCCCTGAACCAAAGTTTCACGTACAATGTGTAATATAATCTCGGCCTCAACGTGTTATTTGTAGTAAAATAGGGTAAGGCCTCAAAGGCTTTCAAAGTATGAATTATCAACGCAGTCAAGCCCTTGTTGCTAAATCTAAATTCTTGATCAAGCTGCTTCCCTCCGTAGCGATAGTCATAGGCTTAATATTGGCGAGCACCAGCCTGCGCGCCGATACTAATATCGTCTGGAGCGACGAGTTCAACGGTACTTCGATTGATACAACCAAATGGACATTTGAAACCGGCAGTGATTGTCCCGCTAATTGCGGATGGGGCAATAATGAACTTGAGTATTATACCAGCCGAACAAACAACGCTTACGTTGATGGCAATGGCCTGCTGCACATTGTTGCGCAGCAGGAATCCTATGCTGGTTACAACTTTACGTCCGCCCGCATGAAGACTCAGGACCTTTACAACACACCAGTGTACGGTCGTTTTGAATGGCGCGCCAAATTGCCATCTGGTGTCGGCATGTGGCCGGCGCTATGGCTGTTGGGCTCGGATTTCCCCACGGTCGGCTGGCCTGGCTGTGGAGAGATTGATGTCGTGGAAAATAACGGAGCCACACCGACGTGGGTGCAGGGAAGCCTCCACTGGGGAACCAGCGGTGAAATCAGCAGAACGCAAACTTATAATTTTCCAAGCCCGGACTCCGTTACCAACTGGCACACGTATGATTTGGTTTGGAGTCCCGGCTTAATCCAGTATTTTGTAGATGGCACCCTTTATGAAAACGACGCCGGTTTGTCGACACCTTTCAACGCGCCGTTCTTTTTCATCATGAACCTGGCGGTCGGCGGAAATTATGTCGGCAATCCCACCGTCGCCCAAATCGAAGCCGGGACCACCTTTCCGGCTGAGATGCTGGTGGATTACGTGCGGGTCTATGAACAGACCGCGCCGATGGCGATTGCTGTGGCGCCACAGCTGGATGGGAGCTTGTCGCTGAGTTGGCCGACCAACATCGTCTGCCATCTGCAGGTGCAGACAAATTCCTTGGTTGGCGGCAACTGGACTGATCTTCCGGGTACTACCAGTCCGTACGTGGTGATTCCAGATCCCACCCAGGGCACCGTGTTTTACCGCCTGGCATCACCGTGAACTGTCGGAGATTGTGCTTTGGCTTGAGAATATCGGTATGCTTCCCCCACGTTAGGGATGGACACAAGAATGAACAAAGCATAACCTCCAAGCCGGAACCAAGTTATGGACTGGATCAGAAAATTGAGGCCGGTCATGGTGCTGATTGTTCTCATGGGCGGAGGTCTGTTCTCACGAGGCCAAAACGCCCTTTTCAAAGAATTGCACACGGCCGAGCAGGTACGGCAATTGACGCCGGAACAGGCGACGAACCACTATCCAGTGCACTTGCAGGCGGTGGTGACATTCTTCGATCCAAGTCAGTACTTCCAGTTCATGCAGGATGACACGGCGGGCATTTATTTCTCCCTGGATAGCTTGCCGGAACAACCGCCTCTGGCGGCGGGCCAACTGGTGGAGATGACCGGAGAGGCTGATCCGGGCGAGTATGCGCCGGTCGTGCTGGTGCGCCAAATCCAGATTCTGGGTCGCGGAGCCTTTCCCGTTTCCAAGCCCGTGACGTTTGAGCAACTGGCCAGCGGACAGGAGGACAGTCAGTTCGTGGAGGTCCACGGTATTGTGCGGGCCACCTATTTTGACCAAACCAGCGGTTATTTTTTTGTGGAGATTGCCACGGGCGGTGGGCGATTGACGGCCTACGCGCGCAAATTGCCAGTGGCGCAAAGCGGCGATTTGGTGGACAGCGCCGTGACGGTGCGCGGTGTTTGCGTCACTCGTTTCAACCGCCAGCGACAATTATTCGACATCAGGCTTTTGGTTCCCCGCCCCACGGATTTGGCGATTGACGTGGCTGCGGCGGGCGACCCGTTTGCCGTCGAAACGCAACCGATTGAGAAGCTGTTGCAGTTCACCCCTCAAGGCCCGTATGGCCATCGGGTCAAAGTGACTGGAACGGTCATTTATCAACTGGGAAACTCGTTATATATCGAAGATGAAAAGGAAGGATTGCACGTGGAAACCCTGGAATCGGAGAAAGTCCTTCCGGGAGACGAGGTGGAGGTTTTGGGATTCCCGGCCAAGGGGGAATACACCCCGGAATTGCAGGATGCGATCTTTCAAAAAATCGGGTCAGGCCCGCTCCCGACACCTGATGTCATCAACACCGACGAAGCCTTGAAAGGAACCCATGACTGCCGTCTGGTGCGCATTGTGGCCACCGTGCTGGACCGGGCGCGACACAGTCCCGATCAGTTTCTGGTGCTTCAAACGCCCAGCGGGGTCATTTTCCACGCATATCTGGAGAGCAGTTCTCCGGGCGTTGATTTCGCCTATTTGCAGAATGGAAGCGAGGTGGCCATCACTGGAGTTTGTTTGATCGAAACTGGCAGCACCTGGGTGGCGGGAGAGTCTTGGCGTGCCAAATCATTTCGCATTTTGATGCGGTCTCCGGGCGACATTTCGGTCCTGCGACGGCCGCCGTGGTGGGACCTGCAAAAATTACTCTGGGTTGTTGGAATTCTTGTCGGCGCGGTTGTCGCCGCCATTGCGTGGGTCCTGATTCTAAGATTACGGGTTCATAAACAAACCAGAATCATCCGCGACCAGCTTCAAACGGAGGCCGCCCTGAAAGAACGTTACGAGGAATTGTTTGAGAATGCGAATGACATGGTGTTCACTAACGACCTGGGCGGTCGCATTACTTCCATCAATAAAGCTGGCGAGCGGGTTTTGCAGCGGCCTCGCGAGGCGATTCTAGGGAAAAACCTGGTTGAGTTTCTCGTGGAAGAACAGCGCGGACCGGCCAGGCAATGGTTTGAGCAGGTGACCCAGGGCGTGGAATTGTCACCAACGGAATGGGAGTTTATGAGTGCGTCAGGGCAACGCTTCCGATTGGAATTGAGCGCCCGGCTGGTCAGTCAGGCCGGGCAAAATGCCGAGGTGGAGAGCATGGCCCGCGATATTACCGAACGAAAGCGTTTGGAACGTGAAATTCTGGAAATCAGCAACCGCGAACAACGGCGCATCGGCCACGATTTGCATGACGGCGTCTGCCAGCAACTGGCGGCCATAGCCTATCGCATGGATATCATGGCTGATCAATTGCAGGAAAAAGGCCTGACCGAATCTTCCGAAGTGGAAAGAATCGGTGGTCTCGTGAATGAAACCATCACCCAAACCCGCAGGGTGGCGCGCGGCTTGTTTCCCGTCCAACTGGACGAAAACGGCCTGGTGTCGGCGATTGAAGAATTCGCCGCCAACGCCGAAAGTTTGTTCAAAATACAGTGCCAGTTTTCGTGTGATAAATCATTCCTCGCGGTTGATAACTCGGTTTCGTTGCATTTGTACTACATCATTCAAGAGGCAGTTTTGAATGCCGTCAAACACGGCAAATCCACCAGCATCCTGATTTCCATTACGCGTGACATTGACCACTTCGTGCTGACAATTCGCGACAATGGCACGGGTTTTCAGTCACCCAGGAGTTCCACCGGCATGGGTATCCGGATCATGCGCTACCGTAGCAGTGTAATTGGTGCAACATTGGACTTGAAAAGTGCGCCCGGTCAGGGCACTCAAATAACGTGTGCTTTTTATCCATCCACCGAAGTTGCCGGTGAACTTGCAAAATGATGCCATTAGCTGCCAGCTCAAATGACAGAACAGAGGGGGGCTCTCACCCGGTGGCCAAGAGCCGCGTATTCCTCGTGGACGACCACGCCATGTTCCGGGATGGAATGCGTCAGTTGATTGAGCGCGAACCCGACCTGACCGTGTGCGGCGATGTTGCGGATGCCGACGAAGCCCTGCGCGAAATCCGCGAGAAGAAGCCGGATCTCGTCATCGCCGATATTTCACTTTCCGGCACAACCGGCATTGACCTCATCAAAAACATCAAGGCCGAGTTCGAAGATTTGCCTGTGCTCGTGGTTTCCATGCACGAAGAATCGCTTTACGCCGAACGCGCTTTGCGCGCCGGGGCCATGGGCTATGTCATGAAGCACGAACCTGCCAAGGCCGTAAAAGTAGCCATCCGGAAAGTGCTGGGGGGGGATATTCATTTAAGTGACAAGATGTCCGCAACGATGCTCGCCAAATTCATGCTCGGCAACCGGACGAATCAGCCGGTGTCGCGGATCGAAACGTTAAGCGACCGCGAGCTTGAGGTTTTTCGGATGCTGGGAGAGGGCAAGGCCACCCGTCAAATCGCCGAGGAACTGAACCTGACCATTACGACCATCAATTCTTTCCGCAACCGGATCAAGGAAAAGCTCGACCTGAAAAACTCCACCGAGTTGATTCTGCACGCCGTGCAATGGGTTCGCGAAGGTATTCCCAAAAAATAAGAAGAAACTTCCTCAAGATCGGGAATTTCCCCACCGAAAAAAGGGGATTATTGCCCTCTTTTCATTTTTTCCATTTGGTTGGCATCCCGTCCATGTGAAATTGCTCACGGAAAATCTTTGGTTTGAAATCCCGAATCGCCGGGGGTTCGTTAACATTACCGGTACCATCGAGGGATTGGTGAAGAAAAGCGGAGTCGAAGAGGGCATCTGTCTGGTGAATGCCATGCATATAACTGCGTCGGTCTTCATAAATGATGCGGAGAATGGTTTGCTGCATGACTACGATGTGTGGCTGGAAAAGCTCGCTCCGCATGAACCAACCTCGCACTACCACCACAACCGCACGGGTGAGGACAATGCCGATGCGCATTTAAAACGCCAGATCATGGGGCGCGAAGTTGTTGTTGCCATCACCAAGGGCAAACTCGACTTCGGCCCCTGGGAACAGATATTCTACGGTGAATTCGACGGGCGACGACGGAAACGGGTACTGGTCAAAATCATCGGGGAATAGGCGGATAGGGTTACCAATGCGGATCGTAGTCCAAAAATTCGATGATTTTGGGCATCAATTCGGTGTTGGCTGATAGATGGAACCTCGCTTGTCCGGTTTGCCCGGCACCCGTTTCAAAGTTTGATGTGTTTTCCCGTCCGCGCGGATTTTTGCGCGGCGTCCAGGATTTCCACCACTGTCAGGTTCACCTCCAGCGAGGCCAGGCCGGTGGGTTTGATTTCTCCCCGCACGACCGCGGCAAGATACGAGAGCGGATCGGCGCCTGGACCGCTGAGCGGCGGCGGGGTGATTTCAACCTCGTTGGGCTCCTTTGCCGTGCGCACGCGTAACAAATCCGGCTGCGGCACCAGCACGTACCCGGTTTGCCCGTACACCTCCATGTCTTTGCGGTCAAACGGCCAGTTCCACGATGGCTCAAGGATCACTGTGGCTTCAGAATAATTCAACACGATGGTCGCGTCATCTTCGACTTTCGGATAAAGGCCCGGCTTGAGGTGCCGCGCGACGGCGAAAACGGAAAGCGGTTTGGCCCCATCCAGGAGCCAGGTGGCCAAATCCGCGCCATAGCAGCCGAAATCATTGATCGCGCCGCCGCCGTCGAGAACCGGATCGGTGAGCCAGGCCAGAAAATCACTCGAGCAGCCGATTTCCTTCGGCCCACGATGGCCGTCGTGGAAAACGATCCGGCGGATGCCGCCGATCTGATGTTCATCGTGGACCATCGTGTAAGCGGCCTGATTTCCCGGATACCAGCTCGTCTCATAATTCACAACCAGTTGAATGCCGTTCTTTTTTACCGCGGCTTCAATCGCACGGGCCTGTTTCAGGTTCGTCGCCAGGGGCTTCTCCATCATTACGTCCACGTCATGCGCGGCGCACGTTTTCACAACCTGCACGTGGTCAAACGTGCTCGTGAAAATCGCCACAGCTTGGACATTCGTTTTTGCAAAAAGCGCGTCGAGGCTGGGATAAAAAAGGTTTGGATCAAGATGAAAACGTTCCGAATAACGTTTAATCAAATCCCGGTTCGTTTCCACGATGCCAACCAATTCCACGTCCGCCCGCCCGGCGAAGCGCGGAATGAAACCCATGGCGTGATCGTGAACCAGACCCGCTATGGCGATACGGACCGGCGGCCTGACGTCCCGGGCGGGCAACTGAAAAGTGGCGAGGCCGATTAAACTCAAAAGGGCTAAAACCAACTTCGTTATCATGGTCGGTTTCAAGGACATGTTTGTGAATTTCGACTTGAGACTAACAACTCAAAACCGCATGCGCCACCAATTCATACGGAACTTGTGCGACTTTCTCTTTGCCGGGGTGAGATATTTGTTCGCAGGCGCTGGTTTTCCAATTCAGCGAGTGGCGTTTCAGCGATTCAGATACTTCACCACGGCCCCGGTGCGGGGGTGAACATGAAGTTTATTATATACATTGCAAATATAGCTGTGCAGGTCACGCTGCTGATACCGAGGTTGTCCACGATTTCCTTGAAGCGAAACCCTTTGGCCGGCTGATCGGGCACCTCCGTCTCTCGCGGTGTCAATTTTTCCAAAGCCGGGGCTGAATCGGGCATCTGCCGGAGGACTTCCGGAACTGTCAAACACATTTGTGGCCCGGTTTTGAACCGAAATTTCGTGACATGACCACTGACCCCTTATGGGTTGCGCCGACTTTTGAGAAGGCGTTTAATGATCCGGCATCCTATGAGCCCCGACCCGTGCTGACGCTGAAATCAACGATGCACGTCTCGACCGGCGCTGTTGTCGTGACAGAAACTGTCATTGAAAAAATATGAACCGAATCATTCCGTGCCTGATAATGCTCCTCGCGGTTGCTCCCATGGTACCGCTGCGTGCGCAATCCTGGTTACATCATTTCATCACCGTCCAGGGCGACCAGTTGATGGACGGCACGGAACCGTTTCGTTTTATTTCGTTCAACATTCCCAACCTGCTCATTGTGGAAGACAACCTGCCGTTCACCGGGACCAATGCCTGGCGTCTGCCCGATGAATTTGAGATTCGCGACGGCCTGGCGACGGTGCGCCAGATGGGCGGTACCGTCGTGCGCACCTATTCCATACCGGTCTGGCGGGGCGACGATCCGCCGGCGGAAGCTTCGTACGTGCTGGGGATTGATCGGTACAACGAAAACGCCTTCCGCACGTTCGATCTGGCGCTAAAGGTGGCCAACGAAGAAGGTGTCCGCCTCATCATTCCGCTCGTTAACAATTGGAAATGGCAGGGTGGCCGCGGCGAATACGCCGCGTTCCGGGGCAAATCCCCCAACGACTTCTGGACCGATCCGCAGCTCATCGCCGATTTCGAGAGAGTCATCCGGTATGTCTTGTTGCGGACAAACACACTGACGGGAGTGCGTTATTGTGACGACAAGGCCTTTCTCTGCTGGGAAACCGGGAATGAACTCTCCAGCCCGCCGTCCTGGACGCGCGAAATAACCCGCTATATCAAGAGCCTTGACCATAATCATCTGGTCATGGACGGTGTCAGCGGTGGACGTTTGCATCCCGATTCACTCACTGATCCGAATACGGACATCGTCACCACTCATCATTATCCGAGCTTCCGGATGAGAGAATCCTTCGCCGAACTCATCCGTGAGAATTGGGCCCTGGCGAAGGGCAAAAAACCCTATGTCGCCGGTGAATTTGGATTTGTCAGCACCGCGCAAATGGCGGATGCCATGAAAGCCATCATGGATACGGGCATGTCGGGCGGCTTGCTGTGGAGCCTGCGTTTCCGTGACCGGGACGGCGGCTTTTACTGGCATAGCGAGCCGGACGGTGGTGACCTTTATAAGGCGTTCCACTGGCCGGGTTCGCCCATCGGTGCGGGATATGACGAAATCTCCCTTATGGCCATGGTTTACAGCAATGCTTTTGTCATTCGAGGCCTGACCCCGCCTTCCATTCCGGCTCCCGCATCCCCAACCTTGTTACCGATCACCGACGCGGCGGCGATTTCCTGGCAAGGCTCCGTGGGTGCCGCCAGTTACACGGTCGAACGCGCGCCGGCGGCGGATGGCCCCTGGCGGGTGGTTGGGGAAGGAATTGATGAAAGTTCGGTGCAATACTGTCCGCTGTTTGCCGACGAATCGGCGCCGGGCGGCGAATGGTTTTATCGCGTCCTGGCCAAAAACGGCGCGGGTGTTTCCAAGCCCTCCAATGTTGTCGGACCGGTCAATGTCACGCACGACACCCTGGTGGACAACCTGGCGGATTTCTCAAAAGTCCAGGCCCGGCAGGGCGCTCTGGAGATACAATCGCACAAATGTCGTGACGCGAAGGAAGACGCGTCTCGCGCCGCCGGCCGCGCCGGGGACGCGCTCGTGTATCAGCTGCCGACTGCGATTGAAGGTTTTTGCGTCTTCTCGTTCTTTCCCGGCGATGTCGCGGACCTGAAATTTTCCGTCTCCGATGACGGCCAGACCTACCGTTATGTTCCTGCCGGCCGAACCGACTATTTCAGCGGCGCCGGCGATTACAATTACTGGAAGCCCGTGCTGTACCATGCTGAGAACGTGAGCGGGTCGGGAAAATTCCTGAAAATTGAACTGACTGGAGAGACTCAAATCGGCCGGATGGAAATCACCCACGCACTCGACAACAATTAAACCTTTGGTTTTGAATGGACTCGACGGATCTAAAGAACTTTTCCCAACGCGTCAGCGATCAGCTTTTCAAGCACCTCATGCCGTTCTGGTGCGGGCCGGCCGTGGACCACGAGCAGGGCGGCTGGATGGGCTGGTTGTCCAATGATCTCAAGCCCGACCGGACGCAGCCCAAGGGGCTCATCGTCAACAGCCGCATTCTGTGGGCGTTCTCGGCGGTCCACCAGGCGCGGCCGGACAAGCTCTTCCGGCGAATGGCCGATCGCGCGTTTGATTACGTGATGAACCGGTTCTGGGACACGCAACATGGCGGCGCATTCTGGCGGTTGGATGACACCGGACGGGTTGTCCAGGACGATTCCAAAAAAACCTACGGCCAGGCGTTTTATATCTACGCGCTCTCCGAATATCACCGGGCCTTTGGCTCAACCACTGCACTGGCCCGTGCCCGGGAGCAATTTGAACTGATCGAACGGCACACGCACGATGCCAAATTCGGCGGTTATATCGAAGTATGCCGCCGCGACTGGTCGGAAGCCGATCCCGACGCCCGGCTCAGCGACAAGGACATGAACGAGAAAAAGTCCATGAACAATCAACTTCACGTGCTGGAGGCGTACACCAATCTTTACCGGGTTTGGAAGGAGCCGCGCGTTGCCCAACGCCTGCGCGAACTCATCGGGCTTTTCCAGCAACGCATTCTCGATTCGCGCACACAACATTTGAACCACTTCTTCGACGAGGAATGGCGGGTGCGCTCCGATTCCTATACCTTCGGCCACGACATCGAAGGCACGTGGCTGCTTTGCGAAGCCGCCGAGGTACTGGGTGATGCCGGTCTGCTCAAGCAGGCCGGGGCCGGGGCGTTGCCGATGGCGGAAGTGGTGCTCAAGGAAGGGATTGATACCGACGGCGCGCTCCGTTACGAGGGCAGGGGAGGAAAAATCATCGATGCGGGCAAGGAATGCTGGCCACAGGCCGAGTCGGTGATCGGCTTCCTGAACGCCTATCAAATCTCCCGGGACGAGAAATATCTTAAAACCGTGCTTCGGGTCTGGGATTATATTGAAAATCATCTGGTGGACCGCGTCCACGGCGAATGGTTCTGGCGCATCACGCCGGAAGGGCAGGTGGACCCGGGCCTGCCCAAGGTCAGCGAATGGAAAGGCCCGTATCACGCGACCCGGATGTGCCTGGAAACGCTCCACCGGTTGCGCGCCATCGGCGTTTGATACGTTTTTTCTCGAACGTCATTGCGGGCGGGAGCAACATAACCAAATGCAAACCCGAATTCTCTTGCCGCTTCAAAAGTGGAGTTCTTCTGCTGCGACCCTGACTCTGGCGTTATTGGTTTTGCTTCTGACTGCGTTTGCTGGTTCCGCCAACGAGCCGGCTGGCGTCTTCAACGTGCTTGATTACGGCGCCGAAGGCGATGGGACCAACGACGACACGGCCGCCGTTCAAAAGGCCATTGACGCCTGCGCCGGGCAGGGCGGCGGACAGGTGCTCCTGCCGGCCGGGACTTTTCTCACGGGGGCGTTGACGTTGCACAGCGGAATTGATTTTCACCTGGCCAATGGGGCGGTGCTCAAAGGCAGCGCGAACTGGCGCGATTACGGACATCCCGGCGCGTTGTTGTTCGCAAAGGACGCCACCAACCTCACGGTTTCCGGCAATGGTGTCATCGACGGCAACGACCATGCTGTGTGGCAGCAACTGGCCGATGAAGAGGCGGGTGGCAACGTGAACAAGGCAGGCTGGTGGCCGCAATCATTCACCGGAGATTGGTGGCCGTTTGGCAAGGCGCCAGAAGCAGCGCAGCCGGGCGGCGGCCGGCCGATGATGGTGATTTTCATCGGCTGCCAGCAGGTCCGGATGCATGACTTCACCTTGCGCCACGCGCCGAGCTGGACGGTGCATCTGGTTGGTTGCGAAGACGTGGCGATTGAGGCCATCAGCATTCGCAACGACTGGGACGTGGCCAACAACGACGGCATTGATGTGGACCATTCCCGCGACGTGCGCATTGCCAACTGTTACATCACAGCCGGAGATGACGGGATTGTGATCAAGGACACCCCGAATTTTGCCTCTTACGGTGGTTCCGCTCGCATCACCGTGACGGGTTGCGTGATTGAATCGCGGAGCAGCGCGCTGAAAATTGACGAGACTTACACCCTGCCGGGCGCGCGCGACATCGTGTTTGCCGATTGCGTTGTGTCCCACTGCAATCGCGGGCTTTCGATTCAGAGCCTGGACGCGGGCAACATCGAGAAC
This sequence comes from Verrucomicrobiota bacterium, assembly GCA_049516255.1. Lineage (GTDB taxonomy): Bacteria > Verrucomicrobiota > Verrucomicrobiia > Limisphaerales > UBA11358 > UBA11358. The sequence continues at coordinate 20,415 of JBEKTH010000034.1, read as the reverse complement.
GTGCTGTTTGCCAACATCACGGTCGAAACCGGTTTTCAACCGCACAAATGGTGGGGCGCGGCGGAGCCGATTCATATCAGCCATTTTCCGCGTACGGCCAGCACCAGGCTGGGATACGTCCGCAACATCCGTTTCAGCAATATTCTTTGTCACGGTGAAAATGGAATCTTTCTGATGGGCTGGACCAATTCCCCGCTGGAAAACATCGTGCTGGACAACGTCCGGGTTGAAATTGCCAGGACCAGCGACGTGCCGGGCGGTTTTTACGATGAGCGGCCCGCGGGCGTGTTCACGAACGGCATTTTTGAGTACAAACTGGCGGGAATTTACGCCCGCGACCTCAACGGATTGTCACTGCGCCACACCGAGGTGGTGTGGGGCAAACCGCTGGACCAGACATACGGCAAAACCCTGGATGAAAAGAATGTGAAAAATCTCGAAGGAAAATTGCAGGACTGACCGTTTTACAAACTTCGAAATTCTGACGGGACAGGAGCGGCACCGTGGGTGCGACATTTGGAGCGGTTTTATCTTTAAGGTAGCGCAGACATTCTTGTCTGTGGGTATGCGGGACTTTCTTGTCCCGCGTTTCCGCATACACGTGGCGACCGGAAAGTCGCCAAAACCCGCAGGCTGGAAAGCCTGCGCTACCTTATAATTAGAAACGCTTTAAGCGATGGCCGCCAGTTTTTCGTTGGCCTGGGCAATCACTGCGAGCGTGCCTTTGTCGGTGTCGAACACCGAGTTCAATCCCTGCGGTTCGCTGAATGGGTCGCCCATGAGCGCAGCGGCTGCATCCATTTGGCTGCCGGCACGGCCTTCACCGGCCCAAGCCCAGAAGTTTGCCGCTTGCAGGGCGCGGCCCGCTTTGCAGGAATCCGCCACCTGGTCGAACATGCGCTTGTAATATTCATCGCGCGCCAGCGTAGGACTGTCGGGCGAATACTTTTCGTGGTCGCGCGGGATGCCGAATTCCTCCAGGACCAGCGGTTTGTGCAATGTGTCAGTTGCCAGCACGGTGTGCTGTTCCACATGGTCTTTGGCCCTGGCGGCGGCGGTCTCAAAGTCAGGCCCGAGTTGCGGGTCTTTCAGCCAGCCCCAGTTCTTCAGCCACATGTGCACGGTCACATAATCAATCGCCGGACTTTCATGCGAGGTCACAAAGTCATCGGCCTTGTCCAGACAACCGTGAATGCCTTCGGAGCCGGTGCAGACCAGATGGTTCGGGTCCTGTTCATGGATGAATCGCGCGGTTGCATCCACCCATTGGGCATAGATGGCAATCGAATTATTACTGCCATCGACGCCGGGACGCGGTTCATTGGCCAGCTCCCAGGTCATGACGGCCGGGTCGTCGCGATAAATCCGGCCGTTGATGGTGTTGCGGCGCTGGATGATTTTTGTGACATATCCGCGATACAGTTCGTTGGCGGCCGGCGTGGTGTAGAGCCGGGCGGAGAATTTCATAAAACCACTCCAATCGCCACGCGCGATCACCGGGCGGTCCGGGTCGGGAATGGTTTCGCCCGTGATCCAGCGGACATATTGGGCGAAGCCCCCGGACCATTGCCAGTAGTTGGACAGAAAAAGGATTCCGCGCATGTCGCGTTTGGCCATTTCCGCCAGTGCAAAATCCAATCCGGCGAGTAAGGGCTCATCATAATCGTGCGGCGCACGGGTGATGCCGCGCGGGATGGAGCCGGCGAGCGGCGAGCTTTCCGAGCCTGCGAGCAGACGGATGTTTTTCACACCAATGCTTTGGAGGCGATCCAGTTCGCGGACCATGCGCTCGCGTCCATCCGGCAGTCCGGCGTCGCTGAGGTAGCAGCAGCACCAGAAATTGGCGCCGACGTAAAAATACGGGCGGCCGCGCAATTCGAAACGTCCATTGCGGACAGTGACAAAATCGCCGCCGTTCTGGCGGCGGCCGGCACCGTTGGTCCGGGTGCCGGCACAGCCGGCCACGACGAGCGGCAGTGCCAGGGCTGAGGTTTTGATGAAATTTCTGCGCGAGATATGAAGGTTGCTCATAAATTGTCGGCTTCCAGATTAATCGGCACGGAGGTCTGGCACCGGCCGAAACGGTCCTCACGATCGGTTTTGTTTGCCCGGGACATGGGAGGAGATTAGCAGATGGACGGCCGGGGCGCTGTCGCCATTTTAAGTGACAAGACCGGCCCCCACCGTTATCGTACTCTTTCCGCCGGGCAACACCGCCACAACCAATGACCAAAAAGTCCTTCCGACAAAAACTGAAACAATTGCAGTTGCAACATCAGAAGCTTCTGAAACGGCCGAACCGCAAGCAGCAGCAAGGCAATGGCATTTTTGACCGTTATGAATTCCCGGTCCTGACCGCCGAACACACACCGTTGTTCTGGCGTTATGATTTCAACCACGCCGACAATCCGCATCTAATGACCCGGTTGGGCATCAATTGCGTCTTCAACGTCGGCGCCATGGAATGGAACGGCGACATTGTGCTGATGACGCGCACGGAAGGCTGGGACCGGAAATCGTTTTTCGCCGTGGCGGAGAGCAGAAATGGCGTGGATAACTTCCGGTATTGGGATTATCCGGTGCAAATGCCGGATTACGAACCGCAGGAAACCAACCTGTACGACATGCGCCTGGTCCGCCACGAGGACGGCTGGATTTACGGTTTGTTCTGCGCGGAGCGGCACGATGATTCGAAGCCGGGCGACCTTTCCGCGGCCATCGCCCGCTGCGGCATTGCGCGCACCAGGGACCTCGTGAAGTGGCAACGGCTGGACGATTTGAAGACGGCGGGGTCGCTGCACCAGCGCAATTGCGTGCTGCATCCGGAATTTGTGAACGGCAAATACGCCTTTTACACGCGGCCGATGGCCGATTTTGCCGCCACCGGCACCGGCGACGGCATTGGTTGGGGTCTGTGCGACGACATCGAGCACGCAGTGGTTGACAAGGAACAAATCATGGACCGGCGCTTCTACCATACCCTCAAGGAAGGCAAGAACGGGCTCGGGCCGGCTCCGATTAAAACGAAGAAAGGGTGGCTGCATCTGGCGCACGGGGTACGCAACACGGCCGCCGGGATGCGTTACGTGCTGTATGTGTTCCTGTGCGATTTGAAGAATCCGGCCAGGGTCATCAAGTCGCCCGGCGGTTATTTCATGGCGCCGGAGGGCGAGGAACGGGTGGGTGACGTCTCTAACGTGGTTTTCGCCAACGGCTGGGTGGCGCGTGCCAACGGCGACGTGTTCATTTATTACGGCTCGTCGGACACGCGCACGCACGTGGCGACCAGCACCGTGGACCAACTGCTGGATTATGTGCTCAACACGCCGGAAGATGGAATGCGCTCAAAGATTTGTGTCGAGCAGCGATGCCGTTTGATCAAGAAGAACCTGTCGCTTTGATTTCTCAAGGCTGCCAGACGGCACGCCAGAATTGCTGCGGAGCACCGGGCGAAATCAGATTGGTGATGTTCAATGAGCTGCCGACGAGTGTGTTGGTGGAGACCGGTGTCCAATTGAGCAAATCCGGCGAGGTTTGTATCACGTACGGCGCGTTGGGCTGGCCCTGGAGTTGAAGCAACACCTGGCCGGGTTGAGAACTGAGGGCGGATAACACCGAAGGTCCCGGAGCAAACGTGAACAGGGTCAGCGACAACGGCGGGAACGACCAGGTGAAGTTCATGCCGGCGACCGGGAAGTTCGTGGTGGCGATGTCCTGCAGGGAGGCTGCCAGGTTGTTTTCCACCGCCTGATCCTGCGGAATACCGTAAGATTGAATGGTGGCGTTGGTCCACGGCACATAATTTGTCAGCACGATTTGCGCGTTGAAATTTGTTATCGTGTCCTTGTTAATGACGAGCACCGTGAGAGCACCGTTGGTGCGTTGGGCGGCGTAGGCCGAAAGCAGGAGGTAATCGCTGGTGGCGCCGAGGACCGAATCGCCGCCCCGGACAAAGTACTGCATCATTTTCTCGGCGTAATAGGTCGGGTAAAGGGCGGAAGGGCCGTTAATCATGCCTTCGTCGCCATAAGTACGCCAGCCATAGATCGTCGGGTCAAAGGAACCGAGGCTGTTGGGTCCGTTGCGCAGGTCCCACCAGAGGTAGGAATTGATTTCGGTTTTCATGAGTTCGCACGTGCTGTCAGCGAGATACAGCGCGTTGACGAGACTGGTCAGCTGTCTCCCGAAACCCGCGCCCGAATCGCTGTTGTTTTCAGTCACACACAACTCAATGTTGGTGCCGGCCGGCCCGAGGTAGTCGGTGATTTGCTGGCGCAGGCTGGCGGCGGCGCTGGCCCAGTCATTCCAGCCGCCCGGGGAGGGATTGCCGGCAATCTGCAGCAACAGGGGATCGCTGTCGGGGGAGTTAGGTTCCCAATTGGTGGGGGTGTATTCAGCGTAATAGTGGTAAATCAGGAAATCAGGCAGGACACCTTGACTGGCCATGGTGGACAACACGATGGGCGTCCAGCCGTAATTCGTGGTGCCGGTCACCGGATTGACGGCAAAATGGGTTGCATTGTTGGAGTAACTGCCTTCTCCCGGGACAACAACGACGCCGACTTTGATGGGCACCGTTGGGTAAGCCGCCTTCATCTGTTGAATGAAAGCAACGGCGTTGGTGGCATACGTGTAAGGGTCATGCTGAATGGCATGGGTGTCATTTTCCCAGGAGCCGTAGCATTCGTTGCCGACTTCCCAATATTGGAAATTACAATTGTTGGTTTTATTCTCCGCCAACACCCAGGCGGCGGCCTGTTTGGGCGTGCCACTGCCATAGTTGGCAGTAATGAACACCTGGGCCCCCACATTGGTGGCCAGTTTTCTGAAGTTGGCGTTCCCGGTCGGGTCGCTGGCCCAGTTATACGCGTCGGAAGTCGAGCCGCCCGGCCAGCGCAGGGTGGTGATGCCGGCCTGCTGCACGAGGGGAATGGTCTGCGAATTGCCGAGGTTGGAATCCCAGGTGGCGGTGTTGACGCCAAACCAGCGGGCGTCCGCCGTGCGCAGGGTCGCCGCCGCGTCCACGCCCAGATGGACCGTGGCCGGCGCCGGGGCGGCATTGAATTGGATGTCAGTCAGATAAAAAACCGGCTGGGCGCCGCCGGTGTTGCTCTGAATCCAGATGCCGGAACAGTTGCTCGTATTGGCCACGCCCAGGGTGGAAAGCGGGATGGTGTATTGCTGCCAGGTATTGGCCGTTAAGGCGGGCACGGTATAGGCCGCCTGGACGGAATTGGCGATCGTGCCCCAGACCTTCACCCGCTGGCTGCCGCTGGAACCGCCGTTGATCCAAAACGAGAGACTGGCATAAGGCGCCGTGTTGAAGCCGGCCGGAAATTGAAGGCTCAGGGCGCCACCCCCACCGGTGATTTGAACACTGATCGCATGACTTTCCCCGGGGTAAACCACGGCGATGTTGGTGAAATTCCGCGTGACGCTGAAACTCCAATCCTGAAAGTCGTTGACCAGATTATTGGTATAAACCGGGAGAGTGGCCTGCGCCAGGACCGTTTGAACCGCCACCAGCCCGAACGCGAGGGAAGCCCCCAAAAAAGCGCTTCGTATTTTCATGATTAATGATACTTAAAAAGTCTGCCGCGTTTTTCCTCTGTGGTGCTTGCATACGGCAAACGGGAAGAAGTTTGTTACCGGTCAATCATCTTGAAGCGGAGGTGAGGGGAGCTAAATAGAAGCAATCCGGGTCGTCCGGTGTTTGATGGCCCGACGTGGTGCTGCCCATGCCAGGCGTGACAATGCCTACGGGGGTGTAGGTGCGCTTGTCCTGCCACTGATGAACGATGGAGTGACCGTCGGCAAAGGAAAGGCCTCCCGATCCACCGTGCAGGCCGGTCGGCCAGTCAATCAAATAAGTCGCACCGGGGGTTGCAACCGCAGATACGGCAAAGGAACCATCGTTGATGGAGAACGGGTTCTCGTCCATGATCACCCAGGTTTTGGAGGGACCGGGCCGGGAGAAAGACGACGCCTTCCCATAGGTCAACCACGCCGTCTGACCGCTGTTGTAAGCAGCTCCCGGCAGCCAGCCCCCTTGCACCGCCGTCCCAACCGGGGGTCCTGAAGACGTCAGGGGCGGGGAGCTTGAAAACGTTGTGCCTACAGCCGAATTCATGGAATAACTGCGCGCGTGAAGGGTGTGCGAGCCGGTATCAACATAATTATCGGCGGGACAATGGTAAATATTCGGGTTGGCAAGATAAGGGGAAAGCATACTGTTGGGGTCTTGCAACTCCAACACGCCTTTGCCATAATTCGCGTCTATCGGGTTCTCCATGGTGCCCACTACCCAGTTCTTCATCAGGTTCTTATTCGCCGCAGAAGACGTCCAATAGCCGGTTGTAAAGGGATAATCGTTGGGTGCCAGGACATCATTGTGGTCACCGGACTCCATGGTCCAAGCGAGCAGAATTTGGTGGGTGTTGCTCATGCATTCCGCCGCCTGCGCCCTTTGCTTGGCCGCCGCCAGCGCCGGCAGCAGCAAAGCCGCCAAAATGGCGATGATGGCTATGACCACCAGCAATTCAATCAAGGTGAAGCCTTCCGGCGCCGAATCGAGAACGGTTTGTCCGATGTGATTTTTTCGGTTTAAACAACCACTCTTAATTTTCCTGCGGTAATTTGTAATCATATATGATTTTCAAATCCATCTAATCGGCGGGCGCCAGATTTTCTCCTGGCGCCCGCCACACTTCAAACCAACCTTTTATAACCCTGTATCCACTGACAACCCATTATGGGCCAACGGTGACGGTGGAACTGGTGGCCACCGGAATGTTGGTCTCGCTGCTATCCCCGGCACTGACAGTCCAACTGCCTTGAGTGCCCCACACCAGGTCAATTTGCACGGTCCCATTGTTCAACGCGGCCGCAGGATTATAAATGGCGGCCGGATCCGATCCCGAAACGCTGTTGGTGAGATAGACCGAGTCGCCCGAGACGTTGACGATGTGGAAGGTGGAATCAACCGCGTTGATCGTCACGGGGGTATAACCCAAGCCATTATAACCTGTGGCCAAACTCTCCGGTGCCGGCGAACCGACATAACCGCTGGGAGTGCCCGGCGCGTTGGTCTGGCCCGGCCAGAGCACTTGCAATTGGGTGAACGTGCGTTGGATCAACGCGTAATACTGGTCGGGATTGGCCGCCTCGGCTTTGGTCAGCTTGGTGTATCGCTGGCCGCCGCTGGTAAACGTATTGGTCGCAACCAGGTCGTTCCAGTTGGTTGGATTTCCCAATTTGGTGCTGACGATGGGGCTGAAACCAGCGTCGGGGAGTGTCCAGTGGAGCCAATAAGCGTCGGCACTCGTCACAAACTGCTGGTCCGGAGGATTAGTCGTGTAATTGCCCGTGTAATAATAATTTTGCGAAATGAGCTGAAGGAAGGGAGCGCTCAGCCCGCCACTGGTCAGGTTTTCATTCACGGGCGTGGCGACGCCAGTGATATTGTAAGCACTGTAGGTCATATATTGCCCAACGTTCTGGGCGGTCTCTCCTGAAGAGTTAAGGAAAGCCCCTACGTAACCGCTATACAAGGCCGCCACGTTGGCGGGCAGCGACACGTTGGTGCTGGAACCATTGGGCGCGGTCAAGGTCATGGCCGTATCACTGGTAAACGTCAACGTCCACGTTCCAACCGCCGAAGGAACGGTAAGGCCATTGGTTTCAACAGTACCTTGCACCAATTGCGTCGGTGGGTTGAAAAGTTGAGTATTGCCTGCCGGCTCATTTGTCTTGTAAGCGATACCGGCGGTGACGGTGCCGTCGGCATTGGCCTGAATGCTGATCCACAGATCATTGGTGGCAGACCAGTCGGGGTCGGAATAGATCTGGCTCGCTTGCGGATCCGGGGTCAGATTAAACGCCGCAGTCCAGCCAGCGGCCCCCGAAGGCCAGGAGGCTATTTTCCAGGAATACGTCACCGGCTTGGCCTGGCCGTACCACGTCAGATTTGCGCTCCCGGTGGGGCTGGTCTCAATGTCCTGGCGATTGTAAGTGGGCGTCTCGTCGGCATATTGTTCCAATCCCGGAACCACCGTGCTCAAATAGTTGGTGGGCGGAGGCGGCGGAGCCCCACTATAATGCACGACCAAGTGCCCAATCCAAAACGTGAAATCATTGGTCGGATAGCCGCCATAGGAATTGTAGTCGAAGGCGATACCCGGAACAGTAGTAATGTTGGCCACGGTATGATCAATCGGAACAGAAAGGTGCACCCATCCATTCGATGCCGCCCCGGGAATCGTCGGTCTGCCAAACTCCTCGTAACCGTAGCCAGAACTGATCATGCCCACTCCGAGAGTGCCATAATCACCCGCTGCATCTGGAGCTATCTGGTTTGTGCCAACAAAGACATCGAAAGAAACCGTGTCGAAGTTGAGCAGGTTGGCTTCTACGCTGAAATCGTATCCACCCCCGTTGCCAAATGTCCCGAAAAAGACATTTTGAGTGGTATTCGTACTGCCATGGCCGTCTGCAGCTGAAAACGGATTGTATATCTCCAAAGATCCGGCGCCAGCGCCGCCACTGGGATCCAGCGTGTTAACATCATTGGTGATTGGCGAATTGCCCCCGGGGGTGTTGTACCAATAGATCCATGAAGCCACGCTGCCGCTTCCGGCAAAGGGCGAGGTGTTGGCGCCAACGAGAAAATTGTTGGTATAAGAGCCGGCCGTTGGGAATTGCGCCCACGTTTGGGCGGTTGAACCAGCGAGTGTCAATACAATCAATGCAAGGAACAAACGCATGTTGAAGGCAATCTTTTTCATATTTTCTGTTTTGGGGTTGTTGGTTTAGTTGGATGGTTGCTCGTTTGGATTTCGGTGGAATAAATGTTTATCAGTTTCGGATTTCAATAGTCATGTGGTTCTGAGGAGGTCGGTTCGATCTATATGGGCAAAGCAATAACGACGCAATAACGACGCACGGTCGAAGGAATTCCGGCCGCAATTATAGTAACAAAAAATGATGACACACAAAAATACATACGCGCTCACACGCCAAAATAAATGGATTACTCGATTGTTACTATACAGCATAGACTGGCATTTGCATGTCACGAAAAATGGGTACAAAAGGGGTACAGCCAAACGACCGATTATGGCGGGCCTGACGGCGAAAGAGCGGGCTCGAGCGGTTTCATCTTTGATGGAGTGCGGACATTCTTGTCACGCGTTTTTCGCATACACATGGCGACTGAAAAGTCGCCAGAACCCGCAGGCTGGGAAGCCTGCGCTACGTTATTATTGGAAACGCTCTAATCACCGGGCTGGACGGTCCACATTCCAGCGGGGGAGGCGAGGGTTCCCGTGCCGATGGTATCCTCAATGGCAAGGGCTTGAACGTGACCATCGCAAAAGAGGTAGTTGAACCGGCTGTTGTGCGCTTTGTACAATAATAGCCCTTGATTAACGCCACCCTGACCGGGAGCAGGATTTTGCGGCGTGGAAGTCGTGTCGATCTGGTAAAGATTGCCGTTGGCGCCGCCATTCTGTGAAGTTTGCGGGCCATTGCAGGCGCAGGTCCAGATATTCCCTTCGGCTTGTTGACCGCCGGTTTCTTCCACGAGCAGAAAGGTGGTGGAGGGGGCATGTACCACTGCGGTAGGATAACCTCGTGCGTACCAATCGGGGGTGGGAGTCGTGGTCGTCCACCAGACTCCCACGCCGTGGTAACCCGGTTGGTACAAGTTTGGCAGCGGATACGTTCCGCCCTGGGAATTGATCTGGTATCCGGCGCCAAAAACGGGACTCACACCATTCATGGCATAAGATCTGAGACCGAGTGGAGGAGGACCTGCCACGAAATTGACCTTGGTAAACCGGTCCGCGGGACAGGCCAGCGGCTTGAGCGCCACGGGTAAACCGGAGGCGGAAGCGTCCTCCGGGTCCGCAAGAAATGTGTTTTGGCGTAGTTCAGACAGTGGAACATTGTTGCCTCCCCCCATGTAATTGTAAATCCAGGTGTCCCAGGTAAACACCAGCAACCTGCCTTGAAATGAGCCGGCGGCTTGATCGCCTGCCGGTGGATACATGTCCCGTCGGTCGCCGGCAAACAGATTGATGCCCAGACCAAGCTGCCGCATGTTGGAAGCGCACTGAATTCTCAGCGCTTTGGCCTTTGCCGCCGCCAGCGCGGGAAGCAGCATGGCGGCCAGAATGGCGATAATCGCAATGACCACCAGCAGTTCAATCAAGGTGAATCCACGTATGACCGGGGTTCGCATGGTCCGTAACCCGGCTGGAACTTTGCTGGAATTTGAATGGGCGGTCCTCAAGGAATTTTAAGTTTGTTCAGCGGTTGACGATGCTGATCAGTCCTCTGTCGTTAAGGATGTATTTCGTTCCGGCCGGCGGCGGCGGAATCGGAACACCCGCGCTGGCGGCAAATTCCTCGAAGGTGGCGGGGTGACGGCGGTTTGAGATAATCCATCCGATGAGCGCCTGGTTCAGTGGGCGCAAGTCCGGCAGGCCATTGGTTGTGACCGCCGCCGTCGTGCCTGAATTCACCACGGTGCTGGGAGCTGCCGGAGCGGGCTGTGCCGCATCCGTCTGCGTCGGTGCCGGCGGCGCCGCAGTTGCCGAGCTCTGGTTTTTCTTGTTGCAACCGACGGCAAACATTGTGATCGCGCAGGCAAACACGATGCACGAAATCTGCCCACGACCCGGGAGTCGGCCTGCAAATCGGTAAAAATTGGAAGACATTTTCATTTCTAAAGGCAAAAGACTCAGCAGCTCGTGAAAAACGGGTTGCTTATTTAGGTGCTTATTTAAAGCTAATCTAACTCACTTGGTAAACAAATACAATGTCACTAAAACTAGGGACACTCTGTTCGGTTCGTCGCCTGCTCAATCGGTTCGTGGGTTGCTGATTATTGTCGCGTCCCCGGTTTTTGTCCGGTGCCAGCCTTGCTTTCCCTGAAATCCTTCCGATGCTTTTGCACAAATCCTGCTGGTTGCGGCGCGAACGGGAATAGCTTGCGTACGACCGGTTCTCGCCGCAAAGTTTCCGACAATGTTTGCACTCCAGGCAGCCCTGAATCTCTCGTCGGCCAGCCTTCCTGGCTCTCTATTTTCATGGGCGGGCTTTTTCAGGACGGGCAAATTATCATGGAAACCGGCTTCGGGCCTGGCCTGGGCCCGATGGTCTGGCTCGAGGGCCGTTCAGGTGGGGATTGCCGTCGGATGGCTCCAGCTTTTTTGTCTGACGATTCGCGCAGGCACCACCAACCTGCCGGATTATTTCACGCGAGTCTGGCAAACCCAGGATGGTTTGCCCAACAATGCCGTCACGGCGATCGTCCAGACACGTGACGGGTATCTTTGGCTGGCGACTTACGATGGTCTGGCGCGGTTTGACGGTGTCAATTTCGTCATCTTTGACAACAGCAACACCCCCGAACTGCGCAGCAGCCGGGTGACCAGCCTGTTTGAAGACGCCGCGGGAAACATGTGGATTGGTTGTGAAAGCGGAGAATTGACCCGTTACCAGGACGGACATTTTTATGCGGTGCCGTTCCATCCTCCATGGGAAAGCAGAAAAATCCAGCTGATTGGCGGCGATGCCTCCGACAAGATCTGGCTCCTCAATCCGGACGGAAAACTGGCGTCCCTTGACGGCCAGACGATTGCCGCCCCCAACACCGGCGGCGCCGTTACGGTGCTGGCCATGTCGCAAACGCCAGACGGGACGATCTCAGTGGATAGCAACGGCCAGGTTTATACCATCGACCACGGCCGAATGGTTCCTTTGCCGTTGGGACTGCCTTCCTCGGATTATGTCAAATGGATTTGCCACAGTCGCGACGGCAGCCTTTGGATTATCACGCAGGACCGCTTGTTGAAGTGGAATGGAAGCCGGACCGAGGACCTGGGTCAAAGCCCGTTGAGTCAAAGTTCAGTCACCACCATGTTGGAACTGAATTCAGGCGGTCTGGCGGTGGGAACCCTGGAAAATGGACTCTTCCTGATTTTTCCACAGCGCGGCGTGGTTCACTTCGACCGCGCCCACGGATTCCCCAACAACTGGGTGCGCACGTTGTGTGAGGATCGCGAGGGAACCTTGTGGGTGGGTACCGGCACCGGTGGCCTGGTGGCATTGCGTCCCAGCCGGGTCGTCACCTTGGATTCACCGGATGACTGGCAGGGGGCCAACGTGCTCTCCATCACCTCCGCCCGCAATGGTGCCATGTGGATCGGCACCGAGGGCGCGGGTTTGTATGGCCTGCAAGAGGGCCAGTGGACGCACTTTGGGAACAGCAACGGTTTGCCCAATCCGTTTGTCTGGTCGGTTTCGGAAGACTCGCAAAAGCGCCTTTGGGTGGGCACCTGGGGAGGCGGGCTGTCCATCGAACAAAGCAACCGTTTCGAACGTGTGCCCGGTCTCGCCGACCTAACCAGTCCCATGCTGGCCATCCTGCATGGACGGGACGGCGTGACCTGGCTGGGAACGGACACCGGCCTGCTCCGTTATCAGGCCGGAACCATCATCCGCCATGGAGCGGGAGACGGACTGATTTTGCCGGACGTACGGGCCATCGCCGAGGCCCCGGACGGGACATTGTGGTTTGGCATGATGGGCGGCGGGCTGGGCCGGTTGCAAAACGGAGCCGTGAAACAATTCCGGAACCAGGACGGAATCTCCAGCGATTTTGTCCAGTGCCTGCACCTGGACACCGATGGCGCATTGTGGATCGGCACCTATGGCGGCGGCCTGGATCGTTTTCAAAACGGCCATTTTTCGACGATCGGGATGGCGCAGGGACTGCCGAGCAATTTCATTTGCAGCATCGAGCAGGATAACCGCGGCAATTTTTGGATCAGTTCGCATGCCGGAATCTTCAGAATTCAAAACGCGGAATTAAATCAGTGCGCCGATGGGCGGATACCGTCCGTCCATCCCCTGGTTTACGGCCCGGGCGATGGAATGCCAACCTTGGAATGTTCCGGCGGCTTCCAGCCTGCCAGTTGCTGGACGGCCGATGGCCAGCTCTGGTTTTCCACCAGCAAAGGCCCGGTCGGCATAGACCCGAATAATATCAAAGTCAACCAACTGCCGCCGCCGGTGCTCATCGAGAAAATGCTCGTGGACGGACAGCCCGTCACCGGGCTTGACCACGCGGGCGATTCCGTGCGCATTCCGCCCGGCCGGCGGCGGTTTGAGTTTCGCTACACCGGCCTGAGCTTCGTAGCGCCCGAAAAGGTCAGTTTCAAGTACCGGCTTCAGGGCCTGGAGCGCGAGTGGACGGATGCCGGGGCCAAGCGGACGGTGATTTACAGTTACATCCCGCCGGGCAGCTACCAGTTCCAGGTCACGGCTTGCAACAGCGACGGCATCTGGAACCCCGACGGCGCGGCGATGGCGTTCATGGTACGGCCCTATTTCTGGCAGACTTGGTGGTTCCGCATTGCGGCCGGCGTGTCAGCGGCGGCGCTGCTGACCGGTGGCGTGTTGGGGGTCACCCGGCGCCGGATGCGTCAAAAACTCGAACACCTCGAGCGCCAGCGAGCGATCGAGCGCGAGCGCACGCGCATTGCCCGGGACATCCACGACAACCTTGGCGCCAACCTGACGCGCATCTCGCTGCTCAGCCAGTCCGCCCATGGCGAATTGCATAACCCGGGACAGGCCGCCGTCCAGTTGAACCGGATTTATGACACCACCCGTGAATTGACCCGCGCGATGGATGAAATTGTCTGGGCCGTCAATCCGGAACATGACACGCTCGACAGTCTGGCCAGTTATCTGGGGAAATTCGCCCAGGAATTCCTGGGTTCGCTTGCCATCCGCTGCCGCCTGGATGTGCCGGTGCAACTTCCCCCGTGGCCGGTCACGGCGGAAGTCCGTCACAATTTATTTCTGGCATTCAAGGAGGCTTTGCACAACGTCGTCAAGCACGCCGCTGCTTCCGAAGCCAGCATTTCCCTGACGACCGACGACCGGGCCTTCACCCTCGCGGTACGCGACCCTGGACGCGGCTTTATGCCCGGGGCATTGCTGGGTGAACCGCCGGGCGAGCCGGGTCACTCCGCCACCGGCAATGGGTTGAAGAACATGCGCTGGCGTCTGGCGAAAATCGGCGGCCGTTGTGAAATCAAAAGCGCGCCCGGCCAGGGAACCGAGGTAAAATTTATTGTGCCCGTTTCATCCGAGGAACGCGACCTGACCCGGTCCCACCTGCCTCGCCGGGAAATGGGTGCCAATGGGCCTTCCGCGCGTGTCGCCAAAACTCGCGACACGTTTTTTCCGCCGGATGAGCTACAATGAAAGTGTAATTAAATGAATATTGCCATTTCCATCGTTGAAGATGACGTGCCGGCGCGGGAAATCCTGGCTGACTGGATTCGCCGCGCGGAAGGCATTCAATGTGTCAGCGAGTATGCCGATGCAGAAAGCGCATTGAAGTCATTGCCCCGGGAAAAGCCCGCGGTCGTGCTGGTGGACATCAATCTGCCGGGCATGAACGGCATTGAGTGCATCCGGCGTTTGAAGCCCGTTCTGCCCCAGACCCAGTTTGTCATATTGACGGTCTATGAGGATGACAATCACATCTTCAAGGCGCTGGCGGTGGGCGCGAGCGGTTATCTGTTGAAACAAACCCCGCGGCAGATGTTGCTGACCGCCTTGAGGGAGGTTAATGCCGGCGGCTCGCCGATGAGCAGCAGTATCGCCCGGAAAGTAGTGCAGTCCTTTTGCCGGCCGGTGATGGTCTCGGGTGAATCCGTCAGTCTTTCACCGCGTGAACAGGAAGTCCTCGAACTGCTGGCGCGCGGTTTTCTTTACAAGGAAATTGCCGACTCGCTCCACTTGAGCGTGCAGACGGTGAACACGTACATCCGGCGAATTTACGAAAAGCTTCACGTGCGCTCGCGGGCGCAGGCCATTGCCGTGTATGCGCACCTGCCGCTGGGGGAATAAAGTGAATTGCGGCGCCTTGGCCCTGCCTGAAAATCAAAGATCAAGCTTCGCGAAAATCGGTTTCAACGCCGCTTCCCATTTTTCGTAGCCATTCATGTTCAGGTGCAACAAATCTATGCGGAAATTTTCCGGCAGACACCCGCCGTTGGGCGCGGCCAAGATGCTCCAGGTGTCACATTCAACAACGCCCGGCTGGGTTTTCACAAAACCGTCGATCAGCGCGTTGAGCTTCTCGATGTTGTTTACGAATCGCTGATTTTGGTCGCTCCGCGGCATCACCCGGCAGACGATGATCGGCAGGTCGGGGTTGAATTTTCGCAGCGCCTGCACAATGGCCTCGATGTTGTCCGCCACGTCGTCGGGATTCGCCCCGTTCCCGATGTCGTTGGTGCCAATCAAAAGCACCACGGCCCTGGGCTTCAGCGCCAGCACGTCCGCGTTCAGCCGGTATAACACGCCGCGCGTCGTGTCGCCGCCGATGCCGCGATTGGCCACGTGCAAATCCGGAAAATCCTGCGCGAGCGAATTCCAGCCCTGGGTGATGGAGTCGCCCAAAAAGACCACCGCTCCCCGGTTCTGGCTGGCCGTGCGCGCCCATTCGGCATGGCGTTGCGCCCAGACCTTGGGCAGGCCGGACCAGGTTGCGGCCGGTCCCTTGCCGGGTAGAACCGAGGGATCCTTCGGATACTGCGAGACATCCGCCACGGCGTTGGTGGTCGTCTGGGCGAGTCCGGTGTTGCTTCCGGTGGCCGTCAACAGCAGGAGGGCGAACAGGAAAACGAACAGGATTCGAGCGCTTGAAATTTTGAATGTGGATTTCATGTTACAGCCAGCTTTACAACGGTGATCCGCGGTGGTCGAGCCTTTTTTGAAACTGACTTGATGTTATCTGCTCTGGCGGTGCGGGCGACAAATGACAGAATGGTCATGCGTGATTCAGCCGGCGTTCATGAGTGTTTTGTTTCATGGCCGGTCTGGTCATTTCCAAGTTGACGAATATTGACAGTAAAGCGTTAAACTATAATCTGCGGCCACAAACGATCCAATCGCCGCCAAAACGCATACACAAATATGAAAGGATATTCCTGGCCCGTTTTATTCTGCGTTTTTGGCCTGCTGACGGCGGCAGTCTGCCGCGCGGATGGGCCTTATCATTTCATCAAGGAAATCCCTGTCGGCGGCGAAGGTGGCTGGGATGCCCTGACCGTGGATTCAACCGCTCAACGCCTCTACGTCTCTCACGGGACCCGGGTCGTCGTGATTGATCTTGCCCATGACACGGTCATCGGTGAAATCACCAACACCCCCGGCGTCCATGATATTGCCCTGGCGCCGAAATTGAATCGCGGGTTCGTCAGCGACGGCCGGGAGGCCAGGGCCAGCCTCGTTGACCTGAAAACGTTGCAGACGATTTCCAAGGTGGACACCGGTCCCAATCCGGATGCGATTATTTTTGAGCCGGGGCAAAATGAGGTCTATGCGTTTAACGGGCGCGGCCAGTCGGCGACGGTGATTGCCGCCGATTCGGGCAAGGTGGTCACCACGATTCCGCTCGGCGGTAAACCGGAGTTTGCCGGGGCCGATCCGGATTCCAACCGGGTCTTTGACAACCTCGAAGACAAAAGTGAAGTCGCCGCGATTGACACCAAAACACATCAAGTCGTGAACCGCTGGCCGATTGCTCCGGGCGAGTCGGCTTCGGGTATCGCGGTGGACTCGAAAAATCACCGGCTATTCCTGGGTTGCGACAACCAGCTGATGGTGATGATGGACAGCACGAGCGGAAAAGTGCTTGCGACCGTGCCCATCGGCGAAGGCGTGGACGGCGCGGCGTTCGATCCCGGCACGCAGCTTGCCTTTGCCTCGTGCGGCCAGTCCGCAGCCGTCACCATTGCGCACGAAGAAGGCGACAAACTGAACGTCGTGCAAACGCTGATAACCGATCGCGGGGCGCGGACCATGGCGCTCGATCCGGCAACGCACATAATCTACCTGCCGACCGCCCAATTTGAGGCCTCGACGAACCAGGTGGCCGGCGGGCCGCGCCAGCGGCCGAGGATGGTCCCGGGCACTTTCAAAATCCTGGTGTATGGAATGGAAAATTAGCCGGCGGGTCCGTCCGCGCGGGCAACTTGTCAGGCGTTCGCTCCCGTCAATGTGTTCGTCTGGCTGGCCTATGGGAAAAGATGAAAATAAAGGACACTATCAACACGAGTAGTGTCGCAGATGCTGAATAGCGACTCAATGCCAGGCCGCCATGACTGGTTGGCTTGTCCAGGAAGTCGCCGACGACCGCACCCAGCGGCCGCGTCAGGATGAACGCCGCCCAGAACAGCGCGGTGTGTGAAATTTTTGTCCAGTAATACGCCGCCGCAATGACTCCCAGCATGGCGCCAAATACGACCACGCCGCCACCGTAGCCGATGCCTGCGGTATCTGCGGTCCAATCACCGAGAGCCGTGCCGAGGGTTTGGGAAAACATGATCGTGAACCAGTAGAACAATTCGGATTTCGGTGAGCTGACAGTATCCACTGCCACGGAACCCAGGGTGCGATACCAAATGAACAGGGACGCCATCAATAACGTGAACAAAATCGATGTTCCACCCGCGTAACCAATGCCGAGCGAACGATCTGCGAAATCTGCCAGCGTCGTTCCCACCGTTGTCGTCGCAATAATGGTTGTCCAATACAGCAGCGGATGAAATTTCCTGGCAGAAATCTGGGCGGCTACGGCCACCAGGAATATGACGGCAAAGATACCGGTGCCCACGAGATATCCGAGATTCATTGACATGGTAACGGCATCACCTCCTGTCTCGCCGAGGGTTGTCGCAAGGATTTTTATAATCCAAAAGATCAGGGTTACTTCCGGGACTTTACTGGGAATGTTTTCCTTTTCTGTGTTCATTAATGTCTCATCTGCGTGGTTGATCCCTGTTGCGGCGTCTGACTGAAAACCTGAATCAATAAAAACACGTCCCCCGGCCAAAAATACCCAATAGCCACGGAGACATGCGAATGAAATTCTGTAGCGACCTGAACAATGGAATACTTGATGGCGGCGTGCAAAACGATGTGGGGTTACCGACCGCCGGTACAACGCAATAATCCGGCAATCAAGCCATCCGTGGTGTGTTCCTTCGCCTCCAGCGCCGGCTCCAGTTTCAAGGCGCGGATGGCCCTGCTGGTTTCCGGGCCGATGGACGCCAGTTTCATTTGCGGAAATTTTTTCAGCAGCTTCGGCAAATCAAAGCGCGCGTGGAAATGCTCCACCGTCGAGGCACTCGTAAACGTGATCCAGTCCGCGCCCGATTCGAGCAACCGTTCACCCATGCCGGCGCGGTCCTCCGTCTCGGCCACGGTTTTATAGACGGCGATATCGTCCACGATGGCGCCCGATTCCTCCAACGCCTCCGGTAATTCGCGGTTCGCCACCTCGGCGCGCAGCAGGCACATTTTCACATTCTCGACCGATTGGTATTTCTCGAACGCCTCGGCCAGCTTTTGCGCGGTCGCCGCTTCCGGCGTCAAATCCACCTGCAAATGCAGTTCGCGCAACCTGGCCGCCGTCGCCGGGCCGACCGCGGCAATCCGCGCGCCACCGAGGTCGCGCAGGTCGTGAAAGCGCTTGAAGAACAGGTCAAAAAACGCTGTCACGCCGTTGGCGCTGGTAAATACCAGCCATTCATAGGAATTCAATTCCAGCAGCGCGTCGATGATGCCCTGCCGGTCGTCCGGCGACGTGATTTTGATCGTCGGCACTTCGAGGACGTCTGCGCCCAACTCCGCCAGCCGTTGGGGGAGGGACGGCGTGCCGCCGTTCCTGAAATTTTGGGACGCCGACACGGCGTCCCTCCCAGGGGGACGCGTCACGACCATCCTTTTTCCGGACAACGGGCGGCGCTCCGCCCAGTTCAACTTCTTCCGCAACTTGACCACGTCACCGACGACGGTGAGTGCGGGCGGAACAATTTTTTCTTTTGCCGCTAGCGCCGCAATCGTGGCCAGCGTGCCGGCCACGGATTTTTGTCTTCCCAGCGTACCCCACTGGATGATGGCCACCGGCGTTTCGGCTGACAGGCCCTGCGCGATGAGCGATTTCGTCCAGTCGTCCAGATTGTCGGTGCCCATGAGCACGACCTTGGTGCCGGGAATTTTGGCGATTTGCTCGTAGCGCAACGCCGTGGCCGTCCCGCGATGCGGGACCGAGTCGCTGTGGCCGGTAAAGACCGTGAAGCTGGAGCAATGTTCGCGGTGGGTGAGGGGAATGCCGGCGTAATTTGGCGCGGCCGCGATGGACGAAACGCCGGGTACGACTTCAAAGGGAATTTTCGCCGCCGCCAGCGCCTCGACCTCCTCGCCGCCCCGGCCGAAAATGTAGGGATCACCGCCTTTGAGCCGGACGACGCACTTGCCTTCGCGCGCTTTCGTGATGAGCAAGGCGATGATTTCCTCCTGCGGCATTTTCATGTTTTTGCCGCGCGCGATGAGTTCGGCGGCGGGTGGCGCGAGCCGGAGCAAATCCGGGTTCACGAGCGCGTCGTAGAGCACCACATCGGCGCGCCGGAGCAGTTCCGCGCCGCGCAACGTAAGCAGGCCCACGTCGCCCGGTCCGGCGCCGACAAGATAAACCGCGCCTTTGGATTTCACGCGCTCAGTTTATGCGGACGGCGAATTTGGGCAATGAAAGAGGAGGAACCGTGGCGCGTCTCGGCGGAGCGCCGCAAACTTCAATCGTTTTGCAAATGATGCACTTTCTTCCCGCCCGTGCCTCGCGCCGGGCAAGTAATGGGAACAGGTTCAACAGGCTTCCCGCCGTGCCGCCCTTCACGGCGACTGAAGCCGGAAAAAGCCGGCTTTGCCATTTACATTATTGCTGAGCACATCATTCGTGCTGACCGTGGTGATTCCGCTGGTGATATTGCTCCAACTCCCCGGGGACAGGTTGGTACTGATCTGCAAGGTGTAATCGGTGGCCGAGGACGGCCAGGAGATGACGGCAATATTTGTGTTTACCAGCTTTATGGACAGGAAGACGGGCAGGTTGGTCGGGGCGGTGATGTTTGTAACCGTCACACTGAAAACCGTGGGGCCGTAAATGCCCTGGCCCAGGGTTCCAGGGGGAAACGTTATGTTCGCAAAAGTTCCGCTTTGCGAACCGTAGTCCAGCAGGGCAAACGAATTGCCGACGGCCGGTACAAATCCGTTAAGCCAGCTGACATTGGCTGTGCCGTTGAGAGCCACACTGCCCACGACATTGATTTGCCCGAAGCTGGCCAAGCCGCTCACGCCAAAAGCCAGCGTACCGCCAGTCGTGGTAAAACCCCCATTGAAACTGAGGATACCCGCCTGTACATTGATCGTGGCGGTATTGGTGAAGTTGACGTTGACGGTGGCGGTGCCCGCACTGATGGATTTGCGGAAGGTGCCGGCGTTGTTGAAGAACTCGGGGCCGTAGCAGGCACAGTTGATATTGGCATT
>JBEKTH010000033.1:0-37154 GCA_049516255.1 Verrucomicrobiota bacterium | reverse complement strand
AAACACGGGCCGGCCAGTTCCCGCGGCAGGAACAGGAGGATGCCGATCATGCAAAACAATTCGACGCAGACGAGCAGCAGGCCGATGCTCATGCCGGATCGCAACGGGATGGAGAGCGTCTTGAGCCCGTTGCCTTTGAGTGCGGCGAAGGCGGCGCGGCTGTTGGCGGTGGTGTTGATACGGATGCCGAACCACGCCACACCGTAGCTGCCGAGAATGCCGAGCACCGAGCATGCCAGAATGATGAGCACATCGCCGACGGATTTGCCCTGCAGCCCGATGAAGTAATACAGCATGCACAACGCGATCAAAATCCAGAGCGCCACCAGGAATTTTCCCTGTTGCAGCAGGTAGGTCTTGCACGTCTCCCAGATGATGTGGGAAACGTTGCCCATCGAGGGGTGCACCGGCAGCGCGCGCGTTTGTTGGTACTGGAAAAGCCCGAACAACGCGCCAATCACGCAGACCGCCAGGCCGAAGAACAGAATGGCATGACCACTCAACGCGCCGCCATGAAACGACACATCCTGCAACGACGGCAGATTGATGTCCGCGTCCCCGGCCCAGGCGTTGGTCGCGCCAGACAACACGGCCAGCACCGTCATGAAGCGGAAGGGCAATTTGTGACTTCCCATAAAGCCGGCAGGTTGCCGCAGTCAACTCCAACTATCCAGCATTTTTTGCCATAAACTTAACAAAAAATGTATCGTCCAGTCTGGGCGTTTGGGTGGCAATGGAATCGCGCTTGCTGGCGGCTGGCGTGTTTTCATGTGCAACCAACGCCAGTACAACCGGTTTCCACTTCGATTATAAACCTGACGTAGCCTGGGCATTTTCAGTATGGTGCCGCCGGTTAAAATTTTATTGCCTGGAAATTCCATCATGAAAACGTTTATGCCGGTCGTCGGTTATTTTTCACCATCGCTTGGCATTCTGCTGTTGGGGCTGGGCTGTTCGACCGGTGTGAATCCTGCCCGGGCAGAGGAAAATGTCGAAAGGACCCCGGACGGTCTGTTGATTAAGTATGGTCAGGTCCAGGTGGAGCTGGCGGTGGCCACGCCGGAGGTCTTGCGCTTAAGCGTGGCGTATGATGGTACCCCTCGTTTCCTTCCTTCCACTTTTCTTGCCGATACCAATGCTCCCGGCTCGATGGCCTGGCAAATGGTCAAAAAGCGCGGGATGGTCGGTATCCGGACAAAAGCCGGTGAGTTATTGATCAGCCCCAAGACCGGTGAATGGACGTTGCTGAATGCTGCGGGTGAAGTGTTGATTCCCCGACATGAGCTGGGCGGCTTAAATCAGGAATCTTCCTCCGGAACCACCAATGTTATTATCATGCTCGGTTGGGACCGGCATAAACCCATCGATGTTTACGGGTGCGGCAACGGGGTTGATGCGCTGCAACAATCCAATACCACGACCGGGCTTTCCAACGGCCGGGCGGTCATTCCTTATTATTGGGCGGCGGCCGGTTATGCGGTTCTGGCGGTGACGGCCAATGACAACCAGCCCGCCCGCTGGCGGGTGGCGACCAATGGAGAATACCTCACCTGGACTTTTCCGGGCCCGGAGGCCGAACTTTATCTTATGCCGGCGGCTTCGTTGAAGGATGCCGCCGAAGTTGGTGCCCGTTTGACCGGGTTTGCCCCTGTCCCGCCGCGTTGGACATTTGGCTATCTCCAGAGCCGGTGGGGTTGGAAGGACCGGGCTTACATTGAAGACACGCTTCAGCAATTCCAGGATTTGAAAATTCCCGTGGACGCGTTCATCTACGACTTCGAATGGTACACGACCAATCCCGACTATAAATTGCCATCGGACGGTGAAGCCGGATATACGGATTTCGGCTGGAACACCAATCTGTTTCCCGATCCGGCCGCCCAGATACAGGCATACAAAAGCCAGGGAGTGCATTTTGTCGGCATCCGCAAGCCGCGAATGGGCAATCGCGATACCCTGGCCATGATCCGGGCGAAAGGCTGGAATCTGCAAATTGAGAATGACGAACAGTTCCATTACCGTGACGTCAATTTTGGCAATCCCGATTTTCGCGAGTGGTATATCGGGCAATCTGCGGGCCTGCTCCAGGCCGGGATTGACGGCTGGTGGAATGATGAGGGCGAGTCGACCTACACCACGTATTATTATTGGAACCTGGCGGAGGCCGGGGCCCTGGCCCGGTACCGGCCCGGTCAACGTTTGTGGACGCTCAACCGCGCCTTTTCACCCGGGCTGCAGCGGTTCGGGGCCGCGGCCTGGACCGGCGACATTCATAGTTCCTGGAAGGCGCTGGCCGGCACGCCCACCAGTTTGCTGAACTGGAGCCTGGCCGGGATGCCTTATGAAACCTGTGATATTGGCGGTTTTATCGGAAATCCTTCACCGGAACTGTTGTCCCGCTGGATGGAGGCCGGGGTCTTTTTCCCGATCATGCGCACCCATTCGGAAATTTTTGCGACACCGCGTTTTCCCTGGCTTTATGGCCCCGACGCCTTGGCGGCCATACGGCAGGCCATTGAACTTCGTTACCGTCTAATACCGTTCTATTACAGCGTGGCGCATGAAACCTTTCAAACGGGTGTGCCTTTGATGCGGCCGTTGCTCATGGAATTTCCTGATGACCCCCAAACCGCCAATCGGTCCGATCAATGGATGATGGGCGGGTCGCTTATGGTCGCGCCGATTCTTCAGCCCGGCGGCAAACGTTCGGTCTATCTTCCCGCCGGCCGCTGGTATGCCTTCGGTTCCAATCTACCCTTGAAAGGAAAACGCACCCTGGAAGTGACCGCCACGCTTGATGAAATTCCGGTTTATGTCCGGGCCGGCTCCCTTCTGCCGCTGGGCCCGGTCATCCAACACACCCGTCAGCTTCCCGGCGGCCCGCTGGAACTGCAAATTTATCCCGGCGGGGACGCAACTTTCACCCTGGTTGAAGACGATGGCGAAACCATGGATTACCTGAAAGGACAGGTTCGCCGTACCACGTTTACCTGGCAGGACAACCTGGGCCGGTTGACCTGGAAAAGCGAAGGACCCTATGCCGGCGGGGATGTTTTCCAAAACCTGCACGCGGTCCTGTTTGATCCCCGGGGAAAAATTGAGGCCGACGGTGCGCTGAATTCCCAAGGTGAACTTCATTTAAGCCCGCCGCCGTGATTTTAAATGTCGGAACCCGGTTGCTTCGCGCTTGCTGCTGGGCGGCGTATTTTCCATGCTCAACCCAATGTCTGACCGGCCGGTTTCCACTTTGAACAAGCCCGACGCGGCGTTGGAGCTGACGCTGCGCCCGTCGCTCTTTTCCGAGTTCACCGGCCAGCCCAAAGTGAAGGAGCGGCTGGAAATCGCCGTGGCCGCCGCGAAGAAACGCAAGGAACCGCTCGATCACATTCTGCTGAACGGTCCGCCCGGCCTCGGCAAAACCACGCTCGCCAACATCCTGGCCCGGGCCATGGGCGCAAATCTTAAAAGCACCAGCGGCCCGACCATCGAAAAGGCGGGCGATCTGGCCGGGTTGCTGACGAACCTCGAGGAAGGCGACGTGCTGTTCATTGACGAGATTCATCGCCTGCAAAAAACCATCGAGGAATACCTTTACCCGGCGATGGAGGATTTCAAGCTCGACATCATCATTGACCAGGGCCCGAACGCACGCAGCGTCCGGTTGAATCTGCCGAGGTTCACGCTCATCGGCGCGACCACGCGCAGTGGCCTGCTCACCGCGCCCCTGCTCACACGCTTTGCCGTGCGCGAACGGCTGGATTATTACGTTGCCGAGGATTTGGACAAAATCATCGTCCGGTCGGCGCGCCTGTTGAAGGTGGAAATCGAACCGGCCGGCGCGCATGAAATCGCCCAGCGCAGCCGGGGCACGCCGCGCATTGCGAACAACCTGCTCCGGCGCGTCCGCGATTACGCGGAGGTCCGGCACGACGGCCGCATAACCGCCGAGGTTGCGGACAAGGCACTGGCGATGCTGGAAATTGACCAGAGCGGCCTCGACGAAATGGACAAGCGCATCCTCGAGGCCATCATCGTGAAGTTCGGCGGCGGCCCGGTGGGGGTGAATTCGCTCGCCGTGGCCGTGGGCGAGGAGCCGGACACGATCGAGGAGGTTTACGAGCCGTATCTCATCATGGAAGGCTACCTGAACCGCACGCCCCAGGGCCGGGTGGCGACGGAGTCCGGTTACCGGAAACTGGGATTGAAACCCCCTGTCAGCAACCAACAGCGGCTCATTTGAATTTGACTGTCACAACGGCCCCTCGATGGGTGCGGCGCCTGATTATTCCCATTAACCACGCGGGTCCGATCACGGATTGCTCAGCCGGAAGAACAGATTTCCCGTGGGCGACGTGAGGCTCAGGGAATTTGTGCCATTGGATGACGCCCAACTGCTGTTGACGGACCAGCCGGTGGGCGTGGCCAGATTGCTGTTCTGCTGCAAGCTCCAGCCGGACACGTTTTGCCAATAAATCGTCACCGTGTTGCCCGAATGGCTGATGTACAGCGTCGGCGCGCCGGGTGTTGGCACCACGGAAATCAGTGCCCAGAATCCGCCGGTGAGCGAATAATTGCCGCCGGTCATCGGCCCGCCGGCATCCTGCTGGCCGATGGTGCCGTTGATTTGATAGGTGCTGCCGGTGCTCGTGCCACCCCCGCCGGCAACTTTATACCAGTCGATTGAGTATTGCTGCGCCATTGCCGGAAGGCAGAGGCCAGAAGCCAGAAGGCAGAACAGGATGATTTTTTTCATGGCGCCTCAGTTCTTCTTTATAGTGATTAATTTTATCACATCTTCCAAATTGTCCAATCGCTTTTCCAACGATTCGTTTTGTGGTAGTGCCTGATACACACCCGTCATAATCATTTCTAAAATCAAATTTGCGAGCAGAAGTGTTTGGCTTCCTCTGTGCGGTTCCGATTTTTCCTTCCGCTCTGCGCTCAGTCCGTGTTCAATCTCCTGCCGTTGCAAGGTTCCCAACCAAAAATGGCCTGTCAAAGCATCATCAACACCGCCGTGTCGGGCAACCTGGGTTATCGGGTTCTACTGCCATGACTCGTGCGACATCCAGCGGGTCCCGGGATCGCCCCAGCTTTACGTTGATTGAACTGTTGGTCGTCATCGCCGTCATCGCCATCCTGGCGGCCCTCCTGCTTCCCGCCCTGGCCGTCGCAAAACAGCGGGCGCAGCGGATTGCCTGCGTTTCCAATCTCCGGCAAATCGGCATCGCGTTTGCCCTGTGCCTCGGCAATAACAATGACCGTTTTCCCGACCGGCGCGATCTGAAGTCCAGTCTGCCGGGCGGTTATCATCCCTGGACCCCCTGGCCTCCCTCCGATCCGCGCGGCGGTTGGGCGGTCGTGGTGCTGCAGCCCTTCGGCGCGGCCGATTCCATCTGGTCCTGTCCGGCGTCGATCAACGCCCGGGCCGGAAACATCGTACAATCCATGCAGGCGTACACCACCAACGCCAGCGCTCCCCTGGTCCGCTATTGGCTCTGGCGTTTTGACCGGCCGGACGATCCGGTGGGGGTTGAGGATTTTTGGGGCAAGACCGCCGCCCAGGCCGTCTCCGATCTGCAGTCCACGAACGATCCGACCATCGGCTTTATCATTGGCCCCAGTGCCGTTGAACTGACGGTGGATCCTTATTTTCCCAAGACCGTTCCGACCGTCCCCGCAGGGATGTCGGGCCGCACCATTCACGCCGGCGGTCGCAACCGCGTGTTCATGGACGGCCATACCGCCTTTACCAAGGACGTGCGAACCCCCTTGCAATAATTGCCGCAACGTGCAAACACCGGGGGCGTTGAGGGGTCATGATTGGCTCTCGTGCCGCAATTTTCTTTCACTCCGCGCCGAATTCGTGTTTCATCTATGGCCGTTTGAACGATGCCCAAACGTACTGACATTCATTCCGTCCTCATCATCGGCGCCGGCCCGATCATCATCGGCCAGGCGTGCGAGTTCGATTATTCCGGCACCCAGGCCTGCAAGGCGCTTCGCGAGGAGGGTTACCGCGTCATCCTCATCAACTCCAACCCGGCCACCATCATGACCGATCCGGAGTTCGCCGACCGCACCTACATCGAGCCCATCACCCCGGAATGCGTCGAAAAAATCATTGTCCGCGAGAAGGAGGAAATGGTGAAGCTGGGTGCGAAGGGCAAGCTCGTTTTGCTGCCGACGCTCGGCGGCCAGACGGCACTCAACACGGCCATGGCCTTGCACCGCTCCGGCGTGCTGGAAAAACACGGCATCGAAATGATCGGTGCCAAGGCCGAGGCCATCCACAAAGGCGAAGACCGCCTGGCTTTCAAGGAATTGATGCTCTCCATCGGCCTCGACGTGCCGGTTTCCGGCGTCGCCCACGACATGACCGAAGCCCGTACTATTGCAGACAAGATCGGCCGGCTTCCGTTGATCATCCGGCCTGCGTTCACGCTCGGCGGCACCGGTGGCGGCATCGCCTACAACCGCGACGAATTCGAGGAACTCGCCAAGCGCGGCATGGACCTCTCGCCCGTTTCGGAAATTCTCATCGAAGAATCCCTGCTCGGCTGGAAGGAATACGAAATGGAGGTGATGCGCGACAAGGCCGACAACTGCGTCATCATCTGTTCCATCGAGAATTTCGACCCGATGGGCGTGCATACCGGTGATTCCATCACCGTCGCGCCCATCCAGACGCTGACGGACAAGGAATTCCAGATCATGCGCGACCAGAGTTTCGCCGTGATCCGCGCCGTGGGCGTCGAGACCGGCGGTTCAAACATCCAGTTCGGGGTCAACCCGGACACCGGCCGCATGGTCATCATTGAGATGAACCCGCGCGTCAGTCGCAGCTCGGCACTGGCGTCCAAGGCCACCGGCTTTCCCATCGCCAAGATCGCGGCCAAACTCGCCGTGGGCTACCTGCTCGACGAAATCCGGAACGACATCACGCGTGAAACCCCGGCCAGTTTCGAACCGACGATTGATTATGTCGTCACCAAAATCCCGCGGTTCGCCTTCGAGAAATTTGCGCAAGCCGACCCGACGCTGACCACGCAGATGAAAAGCGTCGGCGAAGCGATGGCCATTGGCCGGACGTTCAAGGAAAGCCTCCAGAAATGTCTGCGGTCACTGGAGATTGGCCGCAGCGGCCTGGGCGGTGACGGCAAACCGTGGCGCATCGGCACGGAAGTTTATGGCGACCGCGACATCCTGCCCAGGGACGTCATCAGCCGCAAATTGAGCGTGCCCAACGCCGAACGGATTTTCTTCATCCGCCACGCTCTCCGCGCCGGCTTCACCATCGACGAGATTTTCAACCTCACGAAGATCGACCGCTGGTTCCTGGTGCAGATTAAAGAAATCGTCGATTTCGAGGAAGAACTGGCGGGCGCGAAGAACTAGGAGAAAACCATGTCGCTCACATCGCTTTGGAAATCGCAGAAGGATGAATTGCGGGACGTAAAAAAGAAATTCACGCTCAGGCTCAAAGGCGGGGAGCAATCCGTAGATTTGACCAAATATCTCATTTAGGATCTCGCGCCCAACCTTTCCGACCGTCTCCCGTTTTGCGCGCGGCACCTCACGGAATTGCGCGGCGGCGGCGGAAATATTTCACCACCCGCCAGCCCAGCCAAACGAGCGTCACCAGCATGATCACGCCGCCAATCCGCCACGCGCGCTGTTCACGGCGGGCGTCGTCGAAGATTCGCAATACCTTGGCTGATTCCGTGTCGGTCAGGCCCATGGCCTTGATGCGGTGCTCGACCTTTGCCGCAACTTCCATCGCGTCCGGGAATGATTCCCACGTCCAGAAGCGCAGCGACGGCCGGAAATAGCCGAGCTCATTCAGGAGCGAGACGGGGAAATAGAACGATGAGCCGAGTGTGTCTTCATCCATCATCTTGAACGAGCCATCCGGGTTCATCGTGTCGTGCAGGCAAAAGTCCATCATCTGCCGCATCTCCACGCGGGCGAGCTGGCGTTGCGCCGCATCCATCTGCGACCAGCCGATGCGAAACAGGCGCACGACATCATCGTTATGGTGGTTTGACGGTTGTCCTTCCTGCCGCCAGCCAAAGGGATACTCGTAATCCTTGAACGCGATGGTGGTTCGCATCATTTCCGGAATGTGTTTGAGGTTGTCACGCCGATATGAAGCGATATGGAACGTGATGCTCAAATCAGCTGTCTTGCGGATGCTCCCGTCCGGCAGACGATACCATCCGCCGAAGTAACCCGTCTGTGGGTCCTGCCAGTGCTGGTCCTCATAATCAAAAAGCGCCTGCTTCAATTCCGGCGGGAACGGGTAATTATTCTTCACGTGCCCGACGATGAAACGCTCGATGGCGGTGATAGCGATGTTCAACTCGTAACGCTGGTCGATGCCCGTGTTGCGCACATCGGAAATGAGCAGCGAATCCAGATAAGCGCGCAGTTTCTCCGGCGTATTCACGCGGTCGAGGAGTTTGAGCGGGAACTGGACTGGCAGGCCGCGCTCGGTGCGGTACTCCACCTCCTCGATGGTGGAGTCCAGCTTCAAAAACCACGCGTCGCTGCAGTGATCGAAGCTGCCGTCCGCCTCGACTTGTTCCCGGGAATCCGTCGGATCGGCCGGGCGCTGCAACATCTCGCGCAAATCGCGCAGACGCCGGTCGATCTGATCCCAATGCGCGGAGTACAAGGTCAGCCAGCGCGCCTCGAGAAAAATCTGTCGCGAACACGGTGTCGCCCGGCCGTTGGCGTCCTGCCGCGCCAGCTCTTTCTGCAACACCTCCAGCTCGCCGACATAGTGGTTGTGCTTCTCGCGATACTGCGGGTCATACGCGATAAAATCTGCAGTCGGATCGTAGCCAAACACGCTGCGGGACTCGCCACGGGAAACCGATGGGTACGTGCCCGGCGAGTTGGTTTCACCAGCCATGGCAGCTGCGGCCAAAAGAAGCATGAGCAGACCAGCCCAGGATTTCATGCGGGCAATAGCTAGCAAAACTGTCTTCAAATGCAAGTGATAGCGATTGTGGATTGCCATTCAGGATTGAAGTGGACAATGCCGAACGGATTTTCTTCATCCGCCACGCTCTCCACGCCGGCTTCACCATCGACGAGATTTTCAACCTCACGAAGATCGACCGCTGGTTCCTGGTGCAGATCAAGGAAATCGTCGATTTCGAAGAAGAACTGGCGACGGCGAAGAATGGATGAACAAATGTGAACCGGGTTTTACTGTCGGGCTGCGTCCGGCATGGGTTGCGGGAATGATTGGTGGATGGCCGGGTTCCAAACGGCCACGGCGACAAAAGAATCGGCACATCCGTAATACAAGAACCATTTGCCTTGAAAAAAAACAAGGCCTTCAACAAAGGTTGTTCCGGCAGCATACTGGCCCGTGCGCTCATAAGGCGTTTCCGGTTTGAAGAAAGGCGTGTCGGTGCGCGCCAGCAGATGTGCCGGGTCGTTGGGATCAAAAAGCGCCTGACCGCCAGAATAAACGCCCGGCGGCAAGGAAGGGTCACCCGACGCGGAACCATTTTTGCCGTTATAAAGCACCACAATCCCTTTGTCGGTCAACACGGCGGGAGGGCCAGCTTCAACCAGAACGCTGTCGAATCTTCCCTGTCTGGGTTTCAATACCGGTTCTCCCCAGTCCCAATGGATCAGGTCATCCGAACTGGCACAGGATACCGTGCCTTCCCCCCAATACATCCAATACTTGCCATGGATTTTCGCCGCCTCTAATTGGCCGTCCGAAATTTTACAGACCATCGCGCCGGACTTGTTGTGGCCGGCAAAGTTGGGAAAAATCTGGCCGCATTTGGTCCACTGAATCAGGTCTTTTGAAGTGGCGACCGCCAGACGGGCGACCTTGTGATTCCACTGGGTGTAAGTGACCACAAAGGTGCCGTCTTCGGATTCAATCAGGCGCGGGTCCTCACAACCGCCGCTCCACTCATCGCTTTTTTGATTGTCATTGGCGGGGAAAAGCACGGGCCGGGGAAAACATTTGAAATGAAGACCATCATCGCTGACCGCCAGCCCCAACCGGGACGTGTGCGTGCCAAGGTCTTTTGACCCGGTGGTGTCTTCGGCCCGATACAGCACGAACACCTTTCCATCTTTGACCACGGCTGCCGGATTAAAAGTGTGCAAGGCTTCCCATTGAACCGGTTTCCCGCTTAGCGGGCAGTCAAAAATTGAATCAGTGTTGGGCGCAATGATGGGATTGGCCCGGGCCGGCCGGATAAATGGCCCCAGACCCCATGGTGGAACCTGCGCAACAACCGGGCCGGTGAGAAAAATGGCGATGGAGAAAACAAACGGAATTTTTTTCATACCCTGGTTCAGGGTGAAACTCCAGGCTGTCGGCTGCAAGCCGGAAATCGCCTTTGGCCATGCGGTGGGAAGATTGCGCGTGTCATCACGAAAATTCGGCGGTTGGGCGCACTCCACGACGCCTCGCTCATTTTTGGGGGTTGCCGAGAAACGGGCCGGCGTCTTGGACGATGCCAGACCTCCACCGCTTTTTGTTCTGGCGACGGCATCGCAGTTGCAAATTGGCTTTGTGCCCGGCAATATCGCGCGCACCCAGGCCGGATGAATTTTACATTGCGAACCCTCCCATCATGTTTGCTCGCTTGTTTCCTCCTGCCGCTTTGCTCCCAAGGCGAAACCGCAAACGACGCGATTACGCGTGCGACCGCCGCCGTCCAGGCCGCCGCACCGCGTGCCCAGGCCGATCCGACCCGCCCGATTTTTCACATCGCCGCGCCGGCCCAATGGATGAACGACCCGAACGGCCCGATTTTTTACCAAGGCTATTATCATTTGTTTTATCAGCTAAATCCGTTCAGCGATGAAAGCGGCCCGAGAGCCTTAAGGTATTGGGGCCATGTTCGCAGCCACGACTTGGTGAAATGGGAACATGTGCCCATCGCCATCGCGCCATCCCAGGATCTGGGTGAGGAATCCATCTGGTCGGGCTGTTGTACAGTCAACGGGACCGGCCAGCCGATGATTTTCTACACCAGCATCGGCCTGGGCAAGTCGGCCTTTGATCAAGCCGAACAATGGGCGGCCCTGGGTGACGCTGATTTAATCCACTGGCAAAAGTTTCCGGCAAATCCGGTCCTGCCCGAGGCGGTGAACGACGGGACGAAGATTTATGACTGGCGCGATCCGTTTGTTTTTCACGACGGTCAAAAGGCATTTCTCGTGGCCGGGGGTCATCTGGCAAGGAATGGGGGAGCCGCCGTGAACATTTATGAGGCGGAGAACGCCGCATTGACGCAGTGGAAATATCGCGGCGTGCTGTTTTCGCCGCCCGGCGCGCCCACGGCGGAGTGCCCGAATTTTTTCAAGCTGGGCAGGGAGTGGGTGCTGTTCGTTTCACCCTACGGCAGGGTGCAATATTACATCGGCAGTTTTGACGCGGCGGCGTGCCGCTTCACCGCCCGTACGAACGGCCTGCTGGATTACAGCCCCAATTTTTACGCGCCCAACACGATGCTGGTGCCGGACGGACGCCGGCTGGTGTGGGGTTGGGTGAATGGGTTTCCGGACGGCCACGGCTGGAACGGCTGCTTGAGCCTGCCGCGCCAGTTGAGCCTGTCGCGCGATGGCCAGCTCCGGCAAAACCCCGCGCCGCAACTGAGCCGGCTGCGCGGCAAACTGGCTGAATGGAACAAGATCCATCTGGAAAACAGCGGCGCAAACTTGGTGCTGCCAAATACCAACACGCTGGAAATCATGGCGGAAATTGATTTGACGACCGCAAAAAGCATTGAGTTGAAAATCCATGGCGGGGCGAACGTTGACCGGCCCGTGGCCGTGAGTTTCGACGGCTGGAAACTTCAGGTGCTGGACACAAGCGCCCCGCTGACTTTTGCCAACGGCGGTCGAACGCTGGCGCTGCGCATTTTTGTGGATCGCTCCGTGCTGGAAGTTTTCGCCAACGAAACGGTGTGCGCCACCAAAATAATTTCTCTGTTGGAGGCCAATCCCATGTTGGAAATCCGCGCCGAAGGCGGCTCCGCCACGGTGAAGCGGATTCAAGCGTGGCCGGTGAAAACCATCTGGTAAATTTGCCTGCGCCCGACCATCGGCCCACGCAATTCACGCTCAACCTTTCCCACCGTCTCCCATTTTCCCCGCGCGTCCGCCGGCATCTGGCTTCGGCTTGCCGGGTCGCCAATCGTAGACCGGCGCTACAAACCCGCCCGCGTTACTTCGTCGCTGGCTGGTAGCCCTGCCACAGCCATTCCAGGGCTTCAGGCAGGGTTTGTTGTTTAACCCGGCCGTCCACGTGCCCGGCGTTGCGGGCGAACACAAACTGGTAATGATAACCCTTGGCCGCCAGCACATTCGCCATGCGCTCATTCGCAAGCACCCAGTCGTGCATCCCATCGCGCATGACGTTCGGGTTCAAAAGGTCCCGGTCGCCAACTTCCATCCAGATGCGCAATGGTTTGACGGGACTGTTCGGGATGAGGTGCTCATGAAATTCCCAGGCGCCGTGCGGAGTCTCAGCATTATACGGCCATTGCTGGTTCACATAGGTGCCTGAATACGTCAGCACGCGGTGGTAAAGCTCCGGGTGATACCACGCCATGATCAAGGCGCACGAACCGCCGGAACTGCCGCCCATCGTCGCCCGGCCGTCGGGGTCTTTGGTCAATTTCACCTGGCATTGCCTTTCCACGAGCGGCAACACTTCCTGCTCGACGAACTCCGCATATCGGCCGGACAGGGTGTCGTATTCCAGGCCGCGCTCGCTGCCCTGGGCGTCACCGCCCCCGTTGCCAATGGAGATGGCAATCATCGCCGGCACCTTGTGTTCGGCAATCAGATTGCCCAAAGCGATGAACAACTCGTGGTCGGGTCCATCCGCCCCGACAATGAAGGGCGCGACCGTGCCGGCGACATATTGTTTGGGGACATAAACCGCCACGTGGCGGGTGTAGGGAGCCGGGTGGCTGGTGGTCACCACCAGTTTGGCGGGCTCGGTCGGGTCCATTGTGCCAAAAGTCCCCCGCTCGCGCGCGATACCGGGATAAATATTGCTGTCCGCCGAACTCATGTTGAAATGATAGACCGTTCCCGGTGGCACATTCGTCCGCACGATCATTTCCGGGGCGCGGTTGTGAGTCGGACCGATGATGAAGTTGCCGTCGGTATCCACCGGCGGGACGGTGCCGTCTGGCAATTCCGTGGCCATAACAAATCCCGGCGTATGCGGATCGCGGGCAGGCGGTATTGGGCGCACCGGGGGGTTGGTTGTGGATTGGGCCGTTGCGAGGTTGATGCCTGTCGGCGAACACAAGAAAGCGCCAAGCCACACGGTAGCGTAGAACCAGCGTAGCGGCTTTCTGCCGAAAGCCACACTATTCAATCTTTTGGAGTTTGCGGCGCTCTGCCGGGGCGCCGCTACGGTCAAATGGCATTTTTCAGAGGTTTTCATCTGTTTCTACTGATATTTCCAGTTCAGGGATTTTCCCTGGGTCATCTGCTTGATGGCGGCTTTGATGCGTTTGGCGCGTGTTTTCTCGCGTTTGGCTTCGGTAATCCACTCGACATATTCCCGTTTGTGACTGGGACTAAAATCCTCAAACGCAGCCAGCGCCTTTTTGTTCTTCTTGAGCGCGGCCAGAAAATAATCCGGCACGACGACCGCTTTTTTCGGCTTTGGTTTGGGACGCGGAGTTTTGATTCCCGCTTCGTTGAGTTCGACGGCTTTCCGGATGTAGCCGGTCAGGATTTTGTCGTCCGGCAATTCGGACAAGGAAGTGAGACGACGAAGCTTCGTCTTCTGGTCCTTGTTCAGGAACAACCGGCCCTTCCAAAAAATGAGTGCGCAATGCCGTTTGAACGCCGGCATGGTAATCAAATTCCCTTTGTGCACGAAAAACGGTGCATGCCATTTGATGGTTTCCTCCACGTCCGGGCACGCGGCGTGGACGAGCTGGCGGATGCGGTTGAGAATCGGCCGGGCGAAATCCGCGGATTTGGCGATGTAAGTGTCAACGCACGGGTCTTTCTTTGGCATAAATTGTAGGGGCGGTTTACGATAGGTTAATCGCACCGCACCAGGGATCAATACGGATTGCGTTTGCGGCCAGGCGTGTGTTGGCGGCATAGCGGCGCCAGAGCCAGGCAGCCACGACCGAGTTCCGGGCCTGGATCAGAGCGGCAGCTTCCTTGTCCAGTGCCTGTGGGAACGTGGCACACAACTCGCCGATTCTGATCGGTTCGGATTCTTCGATGTCTTCATTCGATGATTCAACCGAATCGGAGTCGTCAGTTTCCGGTTCGTCCCCGGGTTCTGCCGGGGGTGCCGGCGGGCTGAGAACACTTAAGATGAAAAGGAACTGCTTATCGGATGACCAATTCAAACCGGAACGGATGTCTTCCGGCACATCCGATTGCAGTGTTCCAGCGCTGAAACTCAATTTTCCCGGGCGCACGACCTGGTCCACCTCCACCCAATAACCTTGTTCGAAGTCATCCACCGACGTTGATTCCAATTGCGATTCCGCCTGTCTCAGGATTTCCGGCCAGTTCAATGGCGCGCCTCCTGATTCCGTGAACAATTGATCAACGAACTGAGCGGCGGTGATTTTGCGGAAGGTAACCTCCGCCGGATTTTCTCCTTCCGGCGTCGCGCGCGACCAGGTTTCAAACCGTTGTTGTGCCTCGTCCGGCGAGTCGCCGAGCACAATCAGGCTCGCGCAGGAATCCCAGGTCTGAATCGAGTCAGCCATGCCATAGCGACCCATGGTTGGGCGCACCTGGGACCGGGTGGTGACGGCGGTAAAAAGATAGGCGTTAATGTCCGGCACGGTTTGATCTTGTTTTGCCAAATTCAAAACTGACCGCGAAAGAAAGGCGACATAAATTTGCCGTGGACAGCGGCTTCATTCCCGGAAAATAGATGTATCGGTGCGGCAGATTTGCTGAGACCATGGGCGGTAGGTTGCCAATCATGCACATTTCATCCGCCATTTTTGACTGCAGCGCGCCGGACCTGGATTCGTGTCCGGACGAGTCCCTGCCTGAATTCGCCTTTATCGGCCGGTCCAATGTCGGCAAATCCTCGCTGCTGAACACGCTGGCAGGCAAGGACGGCCTGGCCCGGGTCTCGCCCACGCCGGGTTTCACCAAGCTCATCAACATGTTTACGATGAACCGGTGCTGGCGTCTGGTGGATCTGCCGGGCTACGGTTTCGCTCAAGGTGCGAAGAAGGACAGCGCGCGGTTCAATCACGCAGTGTCCCATTACCTCAAGCAGCGAACCAATCTCTGTCTGGTCTTCGCGCTGATCGATTCCGGGCTGGAACCGCAGGAAATGGATGTCGAGTTCGTCGAATGGCTCGCCCGCCATGCCGTCCCGTTCGTCCTCGTCTTCACCAAGATCGACAAGGTGACGTCCGCCACGGTGCAGGCAAACATCGCGGCGTTCACGGCGCGCATCGCGGCCGGGTTCGAGAAACTGCCGGCGATTTTTACCTGTTCCGCGACGACGGAGCAAGGCCGGCAGGAGTTGCTCGGGGTGGTTGATGAGCAAATGACGGCGATACAAGCTGAGTCACGACAAGCAACCGTTTCGCCCGAAGGTTTGCCGGACCCGGCCGGGAAGGCGCCGAAAACCTCCAAACAGCGGCCCGATCGCTCACGCCCCTGGTGAGGAGCTGGTGGCAGCTGTTTTGGATAATCTTGACGTCAAGGCAAGGCGGCATTCAGATTTGTCCGAACTGTTAATTATCAACCAAATTAAAATTATGGCTGTCCCAGTCCAATTAACCACGAGCGTGCAGAACGAGACCTTTGGCGGTGTGACCTATCATATCGAAGGCGAGCTAGTGCCGGCGTTGCATCTGGAATTGAGCAACACAGGCGTTTATTTCGAACATCACATCCTGCTCTGGAAGGATCCGGCGGTGCAGGTTGTGTTGCACCCGATGAAGGGGGCGTTCAAACGGATGCTCGCGGGGATGCCGTTTTTGCTGACCGGCGCGAACGGGCCGGGGCGCATCGCGTTCAGCCGCGATGGCGCGGGTCATGTGATGGGCCTGCACCTGAAGCCGGGCATGAGCGTGGACGTGCGGGAACATCAATGGCTCGCGGCCACGGACAACGTGGAATACACGTTCAAGCGCGTGAAAGGCGCGGCGAACATGCTGCTGGGCGGGACTGGATTTTTCATTGATTCTTTTTCATGTCCGGCGCGGGAGGGCATTCTCTGGTTGCACGGCTTCGGCAATGTCTTTGAAGTAACGCTGGCGACGGGCGAGGAGATTGACATCGAGCCGGGCGGCTGGATTTACAAGGATCATACGGTGCAGATGCAGACGATGTTCCAGAAACTTTCGACGGGACTGTTTGCCAGCGCGGGGCAACTTTGCTGGAACCGTTTCACCGGGCCGGGAAAGATCGCGCTGCAATCCATGTATTGTCACATGGAAGGCGGCGAGTAGGGAAATCATTGGTTTGCCATAAACGGACCGGTTGCGAGACCAGCGCTTTCTAAACCGGCACGCGGCCTTGGCACAACCGGTTCTTGAGTTTCCGCTCGTTCATTCTAACTTCTGACGCTTCATGTTGACTCTTTCTGGCATCAGCAAGGCGTACGGCGGGCGGGTTCTGTTAGACGACGCCGCATTGCAGGTGAATCGCCAGGACCGCATCGGGCTGGTCGGTCCCAACGGCGCGGGGAAGACCACGCTCTTTTCCATCATCCTGGGCACGGAATCGCCGGATGAAGGCAAGTCAAGCCGGGAACGCGGGGTCACGGTTGGCTACCTGCCCCAGGAAACCGCGGTGGCGGGCGATGAAACGGTCGTCGAACTGGCCACGTCCATCACCCCTGATTTCGTGAAGCTGCGCCGCATCATCAAGGCCTGGGAAGCGGACCATCCGGTCGCGGCGTTGCATCCGGATGAAATTCACGACAACGTGCATGACCGCTTCAACGAACTCGGCGGTTACCAGCTCGAGGCGAAGGCCAAGCAGATCCTCGCCGGCCTGGGCTTCCGCGAGGCCGACTTTGACCGGCCGGCCCGCGAGATGAGCGGCGGCTGGGTAATGCGCGCGCATCTGGCGAGGTTGCTCGTGCAGGAGCCGGACCTGTTGATGCTCGACGAGCCGACGAACCATCTCGACCTCGAGGCGTTGCTCTGGCTCCAGGGGTATCTGCAAAATTATCCCGGCGCGATCCTGATCATTTCGCACGACCGCGAATTCCTCAACCGCCTCGTCGGCAGCATCGTGGAAATCCGCCAGAGCAAACTGCTTCGCTATCGCGGCAACTACGACGAATACCTCGATCAGCGCGCCGCGCACGAGGAACAACTCCTCGCCGCCTATAAAAATCAACAGCGCGAAATCGGGCAGCTCATGGAGTTCGTGAACCGGTTCCGCGCCAAAAATACCAAGGCGGCGCAGGCCCAGTCCAAGCTCAAGCAGATTGACCGGATGGAGAAGGTGGCGGCGCCGGTGAATGACGAGCGGAGGATTGATTTCAAATTCCCCCAACCCCAGCGCAGCGGGCAGAAGGTCATCACGCTCGAAAACATCCACCAGGCTTACGGCGACAAGACCGTTTATCGCGGCATGGAGTTCAAGGCCGAGCGTGGGCAGCGCATTGTGCTCGTCGGGCCGAACGGCGCCGGCAAATCCACGCTGCTGAAAATCCTCGCCGGGGTGGTCGTTCCGCAAAGCGGCGCCCGGACGCTGGGCCACAACGTCAAGGCCGGTTATTATTCGCAGAACCGCGTCGAGATGCTGAACCCGGGCCACACGGTCTTTGAAGAGGCGCTGGACACGCCGCAACGTGTCACCGAGCAATTCATCCGCACGTTGCTGGGCTGTTTCCTGTTTCAGGGCGATGACGTGTTCAAGCCGGTCAGCGTGTTGAGCGGCGGCGAGAAGAGCCGGCTGGCGCTGGTGAAACTGCTGCTCGACCCGCCGAACCTGCTGTTGATGGACGAGCCCACCACGCACCTCGATATGGCGAGCATCGATGCCCTGGCTTACGCGCTGGACCAGTTTCAAGGCACGCTCGTCTTCATCAGCCACGACGTGTATTTCATTCGCGCGCTGGCGAACCACGTGGTGCATGTGAACGCCGGCCGGCTTACCCATTACCCCGGCGGTTACCAGTATTATCTCGATAAAACCAAGGCGTCATCCGAACGCGCGGCGTTGACGTCCACCGGCGGGAACACGTCCGACCGCGCTCCACGCCAGAATGTAAAGGTCCGGGACATTTCGGATCGCGCCCCGACCCGGAAGGACCAAAAGCGCCTCGAAGCCGAGCAACGGCAGGCCCGTTCGCGCGGGCGCAAGACGCAGCAGGAGATCGTCAGCCGGCTCGAGGCGGAAATCCTGCAATTCGAAACGCAACTCGCCGAACTCACCGCCGAGCTGGAACGGCCTGCGACCTACGAAAAGCCGGGTCGGGCCGCGCAGGTGAACCGCGAGATGGTGCACGTGCAGGAGCGTCTGGCGGAATTAAACCCCGTCTGGGAAGCCGAGGCCGGCAAATTGTCGGCCATGGCTTGAACGCTGATGAACCCGCGGCGCATAGTCATCGTGGGTGGCGGGGCGGCCGGATTTTTTGCGGCGCTGGCGTGCGCGGAAGCGCAAAGCGGCGCGGAAATTTTTATCCTCGAAAAAACCTCGCAGTTTCTTTCCAAGGTCAAAATCTCCGGCGGCGGCCGGTGCAATGTGACGCACGCCTGTTTTGACGAGCGCGAGTTTGCCACCCGCTTTCCCCGGGGCGAACGGGCATTGATTGCGCCGTTCCAGCAGTTTCAGGCGCGCGACACCGTGGCGTGGTTCGCCGCCCATGGCGTGAAATTGAAAACCGAGGATGATGGCCGGATGTTTCCTGTGACGGATTCGTCGCAAACTATCATCGATTGCCTGCTCGGCGCGGCGCGCCAGGCGGGTGTGAAGTTAAAGACGAACCACGGCGTGGAAAGCAGCACCCGGAACGCGCCCAACGGCTTCAACCTGGTGCTTTCCAACGGTGAAACAATGGCGTGCGATAGTCTGCTGCTGGCCACGGGTGGTTGCCGGACCCCCGCGTTGGGGCAACTGGCCGTTTCGCTCGGCCACACGCTGGAACCGCCGGTGCCGTCGTTGTTCACCTTTCACGTCACCACCCCATGGTTGCGGGAATTGGCGGGGATTTCGGTGGAATCCGTCGGGGCCTCGGTGCCGGGCGCAGGACTCGGCGAGCGCGGCGCGTTGCTGGTGACGCATTGGGGCCTGAGCGGGCCGGTGATTCTCCGGTTGTCGGCGTGGGGCGCGCGGAAATTGCACGAGCTGAATTATTCATTTCCGTTGCACGTGAACTGGTCGCCCCATCTGAAAGCGGAGGAGCTCACGGCGGAACTGGAGAAGCGGCGCCGTTCGCAACCGGCAAAGCAGATTGTGAATTCACCCGTCCCGCCGCTGCCGGCGCGCCTTTGGGAACGACTCGTCATGGCGTCGGGCGTCCCGCGTGCGACGAGGTGGTCGGCGCTTTCGCGGTCCGCGCAGCACCGGCTCGTTCAACAGTTGCGGCGCACGGAATTTTCCGTGAGTGGGAAGAGCCTGAACCAGGATGAATTCGTGACCTGTGGCGGGATCCGGTTGGGCGAGGTGAATTTCAAAACCATGGAGAGCCGCATTTGTCCGGGACTGTTCTTTGCCGGCGAACTGCTGGACATCGACGGCATCACCGGCGGTTTCAATTTTCAGGCGGCCTGGACCACCGGCTGGATTGCCGGACGCGCCCTGGCGGCGGGAGCCGCGAATCGCGCTTGAAGCGGATCACCAATCATGATCGCTTCGTGGATCCAAATTTTCATCCCCCGCAGTTTGCGCTCGACCTTTCCCCAGGCCGCTCACGTACCGCCGGACTTAAAGGACATTTTCTTTACATGAATCCTGCCCGTTCACTAGCATCGTTTTGTCTATGCGATTCACTTTATTTCCCGCCGGTTCCAGGACAGTACGGCTTCTGACAATGGCGTGGTTCGCCTCGTGCCTTAATCTCCGCGCCGCCGAACCGGCGGCCCTCGTTTCCGATGCCGACGCCGGCGCCGGCCCCATTGAAAATTCGGTCGTGAAGGTTTTTGCCACCGTGCGTTATCCTGATCCGTACCGGCCGTGGACAAAAGAATCCCCGGAGGATGTGACCGGCAGTGGCGTGGTGATTGAAGGCCGGCGCATCCTGACCAACGCCCATGTTGTCGATTACGCGAACCAGGTTCAAATTCAGGCGAACCAGGCCGGAGATAAGATATCCGCCACGGTGGAATTCATTGCCCCGGGCATCGATCTGGCGGTACTCAAGCTGGAGGATGAAAAGTTTTTCGACACGCATCCTCCGCTGGCGCGGGCCAAGACCTTGCCGGGCGTCAAGGACGCTGTTCTGACGTACGGATTTCCGGAAGGGGGCAACAGTCTTTCGATCACCAAGGGAATCGTTTCGCGGGTGGAGTTCGCGCCTTATAGTTTCCCGGTTTCCGGCCTGCGCATCCAGATTGATGCGGCCATCAACCCCGGCAACAGCGGCGGCCCGGCGGTGGTGGGTGACAAGATGATCGGGCTGACGTTCAGCCGTCTGAATGACGCCGAGAACATCGGCTACATCATTCCCAGCGAAGAGATCGACCTGTTTCTTCAGGACATCACTGATGGACATTACGATGGCAAGCCGGCGATGTATGACACATTGCAAACGCTGGAAAACCCCGCCCTGCGTCCCTTCCTCAAACTCGCGCCCGCCATCCACGGGATGGTGGTTCACAAGCCCTATAAGGATGATCCGGCCTACGCGTTGAAGGAATGGGATGTGATCACCCAAATCGGCGACACCCCGGTGGATGATCAGGGCATGATCAAGTTGGGGGACGACCTGCGGGTGCGCTTCACTTATCTTATCCAGCATATCGCCACCAACGGCACCGTGCCGCTGACCATTGTCCGTGCCGGCAAGGAACTGAAGGTCAATCTGCCGGTTTCGGCGGATTATCCGCAATTGATTCCCGAATTGAACGGTGCCTATCCCTCCTACTTTATCTACGGACCGTTGGTTTTTTCCGCCGCCACGGAGGAATATCTGGGGGGCCTGCTGCGGACAAAATACGGCACGGCCATCCTGGCGAATTTCAGCAGCTCGGGTAATCCATTGACCACCCGCATATCGGACCAGCCCTCGTTTCCCGGCGAGGGTTTGGTGGTCATCGCTTCGCCTTTTTTCCCGCACGAATTGGCCGAGGGCTATTCCAATCCCCGGGCACAAGTGGTAAAAGCCGTCAATGGTATCCCCGTGAAAAACCTTGATCATCTCGTGGAGCTTTTGCGCAATGCAAAAGGCAAATTCATCACCATCGAATGTTACAACCGTCACGGCGAAACGATGGTTTTCCCGCGGGCGGAGATGCTCGCCGCCACGGATGGGATCCTTGGCGACAACGATATCCGTTCCCAAGGCTCGCCGGACACCATGGCGATATGGAATGCCAAACCCGGGCGATAACCCATCCGAACCCGTTTATCCGCGCCCGTTGCGACGAGTCACCCGGCATTGCGGGCGCTATTTCATCAACTGGGTCTTGAATTCGGCCAGGCGGTCGTCGTAGAAGTCCACGGATTTGGTCGTGGTGGTCACCGTCGAATCATAGTTCACGAGTGTCACCAGGGTGCTGTAGGTGGCGATATCGTGTACCGGCAACACGGCGCGGATACCCCCGGCCGGCCCCAACCGCGAGTAGCAATCCTGCTCGTGGATTTGTGGCACGAGAATGACGCGATAGCCCAGCTTGGTCAAAAAATTCTGATAGGAATTGGTGGTAACAATCGCCGCATGCATTGCCGTGGTGTCCATTCGCAGTTCGTCGAGGACGGCTTTCAGGGTTTTAAACTGGTCGCGCGACAGGATGCGGTCAAAATGCTGCTCCGCCGTTTCACTGACCACGGGTGGGTCGGGCAACGGCGTACTGGTTGCTGGTTTCTTGGCCATAAAATTTTTGAGTCGAAATAAACCTTGATCCGGCTCGCTAGGCGGGAGCGGGGTCAGTATCGTTGATAAAGGCGGGAAAGTCCATGACTTGTTTGCAACCTTCGGTTCCAACGAATTCCTTTCACTGCCACCCCGACGACTCCAGACTGTTCATTTCGTTAACCTTGTCTCATATTGTCGGTAAGCATGTCAGGCGCTTTGAAGTTTCCAGACCGGTTTCTGTGGGGCACGGCCACGTCGCCCACCCAGGTGGAAGGCCACGTGGCCAATGAATGGACGGATTACGTCGCCGCGGATGGCGGACACTGTCGCGTGGCCTGCAATCATTATCACCGTTACGCCGAGGACGTGGAGTGGATGGCGCAACTGGGCGTGAACGCCTACCGGATGGGCATCGAATGGTCGCGCCTGCAAGCCGCGCCGTTCGCGCCGCTCAATGGCCAGGAACTGGAGCGGTACGTGGATCTGCTGGACCGGCTCAAGGCGGCGGGCATCACGCCGATGGTCGTGTTGCATCACTTTTCCAATCCGCCGTGGATTACCGCGGCCGGCGGCTGGTTGAATCCGGCCACGGTTCCGGCCTTTGTGGATTACGTTGCCAAGCTGGTGTCGGCCTTGAAGGAACGGGTTTATTTGTGGAACACCTTCAATGAGCCGGACACGTATGCATCCTTGACGTATCTGCTGGGCGGATTTCCGCCGTTTCACAAATGGCGGCTGTGGTCGTATCGGAAAATCATCAAACACATGGCGGCGGCGCATATCCGTGCGAGCGAAGTCATCCGCCAGGCGGGCAACGGCGGCCGGGCGCCGGAAATCGGCATCGCCAAGAACTGGACTTTTTTCGAGTCGTTCCAAAAGCACGCGCTCTGGGACCATTTGCTTGCGGGAATTTCCCATCACACCTTCAATCGTTTTGTGCTTAACGAATTTTTGGGCGGCCCGCGGCGGGCGGCGTCCACGTTTCTGGGGGTGAATTATTACGGGCTGACGCGGTTCAATAATTTTGAGCCCATGGTTCCGGCCGGCGGCGCGTGCCCGAAACAGCTCGCGCGGTTAGGGGTGGTCTGCGACGACATGTTTGAACGCCACCCCGGCGGTTTGGGAACCATCCTGCGGAATCTTCACCGGCAGTACGGCCTGCCGCTTTACATCACCGAGCACGGATCGGCGTCGGCCGACGAGGATTTCCGCATCCTCGACCTGACGGAACATCTGCGCGAGTTGCACGGCGCGGTGAAAGTGGGGGTGGATGTGCGCGGCTTTTTCTACTGGTCGCTGCTCGACAATTTTGAATGGCAATTCGGCTACTCGAAACGGTTCGGTCTGCTGGCGGTGGATTTCAACGACGAGAATCTGCCGCGCACCATGACGCGCGTCGGGGAATTTTACCGTGGCATCTGCCGGGCACGCGCCGCCGCGCTGGCGCCGCCGGATTCCTCCGTTCCCATTCGCCGGATTTGCATTCCGTAAAAAGCGTGTATATTTCGGCCATGCTTGCGACACCGGAACTGATTCGTGAGGCCGCGCAAATACCGCAACTGGAGGGGCTCCTTCCCCGGTGGCGGGAGGTGCCGCTCTATCGTGATTCGCTGGCGCGGGCCGGGTGCGACTCCCCCACCTTTGACTGCTTCAAGGGCCTGCCCTTGCTGAGGAAGCATGAAATGCGAAATGGCTTTCCGCAACATTTCCTTGCCGCCGGGCAGTCGCTCGAATCGTTGCTGGATAAAAATCTGGTGGAGCTGGAACATACCTCCGGTACTTCCGAGGAACGATTGCCGGTGCTTTTCGGGCGCGGCTGGTGGAACGCTCAGGAAGAAAGCGCGCTGAGGCTGAACGCCTTCGTCGCCCGCGTGCTGGACGAATACCCCAACGCCCGGCGCGCCACGCTGGTGCCGCCCGCGTGCAACGGCCTGACGTGTCCGACGGTCTGGATGTCACGCGAACAGCGGACGCTGGACAACGCGCTGTACGTTAATCTGGCGCGCATTCCGTTTCTGCTGGGCGACATGGATTTGGCGCGCATGGCGGCGGAAATTGCCGGATGGGCGCCGCAATTCCTTGATTTGGACCCGGTGCATGGCGTCCGCTTCGCGCTGTATTGCGAGCAGCACGGCATCCGATTCCCGTCGCTGCGGTTCGTGCTGTGCAGCTATGAATTTGTCAGCGTGGTGCATCGCCGGCTTCTGGCGCGCGTCTTTGGGGTGCCGGTTTTCAATCTGTACGGTTCGACCGAGACCGGCCATCTGCTCATGGAAAACGAGCACGGCGACATGAAACCCAGCTACGACACGGCGTTTCTGGAAGTCGTGGACGCGGACGAACGCGGCGTCGGCGAACTGGTGGTCACGACCCTGACCAACGATTACA
Source organism: Verrucomicrobiota bacterium (assembly GCA_049516255.1). Classification (GTDB taxonomy): domain Bacteria; phylum Verrucomicrobiota; class Verrucomicrobiia; order Limisphaerales; family UBA11358; genus UBA11358. Next base: position 12,781 of record JBEKTH010000033.1, on the reverse strand, counting down.
TGCCGCTGCTGCGCTATCGCATCGGCGACCTGGCGGAACGGATCGAGCGTCCGTATGCCAGCGATTTTGTGGTTCACGGCCGGATCCGCGACGCGCTGACGGCGGGGGATGGGCGTCGCGTTACAACCTGGCAGGTGGACCGGTGTTTTGCCGAAACGGATGGCATCGCCCATTACGAGTTGCGGCAGGATGAAAACGGCGATTGCGTTCTGCGCTTTGTGCCGGACGGCGCCGGGCCAACGGCGAAGGCATTGGAACACACTGGTTCGCAGCTCGGCGAGTTGCTCGCTTTGCGCCAGGGGATCAAAACCGAGGCCATGCCGGTTTTGGTGCCGGAGGCTTCCGGAAAGTTTCGTTTGACCCAGCGTACGGCCAAATCCGGGGCCTGAGGGTTTGACCTGACCGTGGCCATCGCGGTATTAAATCGGCCGTTGGATGGCATCATCGAAGAATTGTGGTCAGCAATCGGTTGGCGAACAATCCGTTCGCGATCCTCACTTTTACCGCTGAAGACAAAACTTGGAAGCGGCCCAAACGGAAGGCGAATTATGCTCGTGGTACATATTCAAGTTCAGGTCAAACCGGAATGCGTGGAGGCTTTCAAATCGGCGACGCTGGCGAATGCGCGCGCGAGCCTGCTGGAACCGGGCGTCGCGCGGTTCGACGTTGTCCAGCAGCAGGATGATCCCGCACGATTCGTATTCGTGGAGGTGTATCGCGATGCCGCCGCCGCCGCCGCGCACAAGGAAACGGCCCATTATCCGGTCTGGCGTGACGCGGTCGCGCCGATGATGGCCGCACCGCGCCAGAGCGTGAAGTTTGATAACGTGTTTCCCGAGGATGGAGCGTGGTGAGGTAGCCGCGCTTGTCAAAACGCGAAGGACCAGCGTTCTCACGAACGCGGCTGCCAGCCGAATATGAAATTTGAATTTGCCACCGCCACGCGGATTGTCTTCGGTGCCGGCACGTTGCGTGAAATGGGCGCGATCAGCAGAGGATTTGGTTCGCGTGCGCTGGTGGTGACGGGACGTGATTCATCGCGCGCGGAAAAACTGCTGGCCTCGCTCCGCACCGCCGGTGTGGACACAAAGACATTTTCCGTGGCCGGAGAACCGGAACTTTCCACGGTGGAACAAGGCACGGTTTTGGGGAAAAGTGAAAATTGTGATTTCGTCGTCGGTTTCGGTGGCGGCAGCGTGTTGGATGCGGCCAAAGCCATCGCCGCAATGCTGGCCAACGACGGTGAATTGATGGATTACGTGGAGATTATCGGACGCGGCCGGGCGCTGACCAAGCCGTCCATGCCGTTGGTGGCCATTCCCACGACGGCGGGCACCGGCTCGGAAGTCACGCGCAACGCCGTGCTGGCGTCGCCGGAACACAAATTAAAAGTCAGCCTGCGCAGTCCGCTGATGCTGGCGCGCGTGGCGGTGGTGGATCCCGAACTCACGTACGATTTGCCGCCCGCGCTTACGGCGAGTACCGGTCTTGACGCCTTGACGCAACTCATCGAGCCTTATGTCTGCCTGCGCGCCAACCCGATGACCGACAGTTTATGTGTTGAGGGCATTCGCCGCGCCGCACGGTCGTTGCGCGAGGTATTTTTTAACGGACAAAATAAATCCGCCCGTGAGGACATGGCCGTGGCAAGTTTGTATGGCGGCCTGGCACTGGCTAATGCCGGCCTGGGCGCGGTGCACGGATTGGCCGGCCCGATCGGTGGCAGGTTTCTCGCCCCGCATGGAGCCGTTTGCGCGGTCTTGCTGCCGCAGGTGATGGACACCAACCTCCGCGCGCTCGGGCAACGTGCTCCGGCCAGCGAGGCGTTGCGGCGTTACAACCAGGTGGCGCAGTGGTTGACCGGCAACCCCGGCGCAGTCGGTGGTGACGGCGTGGAATGGGTCCGCAAACTTGTTGCCGATTTGCAAATCAAGCCGCTCGGCCTTCACGGTATCCGCGCCGAACACATTGCCGATCTGGTGGCCGGAGCCGCGAACGCCAGTAGCATGAAGGCAAACCCCATCGCACTGACAGCGGAGGAATTGACGGAAATATTGCTTGCGGCAATCTGATTCGGGAATGAATCCAATCTGGCAAACCGATTCCGTCATCGCGCACACGCAAATGCTCGCGCGCAATTTCAGACAATGGACGGGGCGCGATTTGTTGCCGGGACTTTTCAATCCGGCGGGGCTGGCGCGCCATGTGTTTGAAGCGCCGTTTGTGCTGGTGTCACACGGGACGGAGGCCGATCCCGTTTTGAACTACGGCAACCACGCGGCACTGGCCTTGTGGGAAATGTCGTGGGAGGAACTGATGCGCACGCCGTCGCGTCTCACGGCCGAGGCGCCCAATCGCGAGGAGCGGGCGCGCTTGCTGGCGGCGGTGGCGCAGCGCGGGTTCATTGACGATTATTCCGGCGTCCGCATTTCAAAGACCGGCCGCCGCTTTCGCATCGCCCGCGCAACGGTCTGGAATCTGGTGGCAGACGACGGCAAACCCTGCGGCCACGCGGCGATGTTTGACCGCTGGGAATTCATCTGAATACGAGGAACATTGAACACGAACCGGATCAAATCCGTCGAAACCGCGTGCGCTCAGCCGGAGTCATTCCCTTTGCGGCGGCGGCGTTGCTGGCGGCGGGCATGGTGGTGTTCCCGCGCAACGTTGGCGCGCAGCCGGCGGCCATTTCAACCAATCAACCCATGGACATGAAAGATTTCAAGAAACCCAGCGAGGCGCAGTTGAAAAATGAACTGACCCCGGAACAATTTGCCGTGACGCAGAAAGCCGCCACCGAGCCGGCCTTCCACAACGCGTATTGGGACAATCACGAGCCGGGGATTTACGTGGACGTGGTGTCGGGTGAGCCGCTGTTCAGTTCGCTGGATAAATTTGATTCCGGCTGCGGCTGGCCGAGTTTCACGAAACCCGTTTCGAACCAGGAAGTCACCGAGCACGCCGACCATTCGTACGGCATGAACCGCGTCGAAGTCCGTTCCCGCGCGGCCGATTCGCATCTTGGTCATGTATTCGACGATGGTCCGGGACCGACCCATTTGCGTTACTGCATCAACTCGGCGTCGTTGCGCTTCATTCCCCTGGATAAAATGCAGGCGGAAGGCTACGGCGCCTGCCTCGAACCCTTCATCAAGGCCGGCCTGTACCAACCCGCGAACACGCCACCGAAGCCTTGACGGTTTCAAAAGTCGGATTTGCGGTCGCGGCTTTTTCACGTCCGCTATCGCGGGAGGAATTTCGTCTTCCAGCATCCTGGGCGCGGCGGCCGTTCTTCGAGTTTTGTTCCCGCAATAAGCGAATTTCTTATGGAACAATTTCATCCGCAGTCACTCTGATGAATGGGACGGACGAGGCTCGCCGTGACGAATGGCTTTGCGACCAGTGGTCAACTCAACCCCCAAGGCTGGTCGTAGGGGGCGGCTTTGGATGGAATAAAAATACCGTGTTTACCGTCCAAAGCCGTTTTCCTTAAAATTCCGTGCGCGGGAAAGGGGTTTGTGGTTTAATCCGCAAACTCTGATGGACGACACGAATTCGCTGATTGAGCAACGCAAGGCCAAGCTCGCCGCCTTGCGCGCCAAAGGCATTGATCCGTTCAAAAACAAATTTTCGCCGACGGAAACGTGCGAAGCCGCTCGCGAAAAATATAAACGCGGCGAATACAACGACAGCACGGAAGTCGCCGTCGCCGGCCGCATCACCGCGCACCGCGAAATGGGCAAGAGCATGTTCATTGACGTGCGCGACCAAAGCGGCCGACTTCAGATTTACGCGCAGAAAAATCACCTCGAAGAAACCGCGCCGGGCAGTTGGGAAATTTTCTCGCATCTCGACCTCGGCGATTTCATCGGCGCACGCGGCAAATTGTTCACCACCAAGACCGGTGAAATTTCCATCAAGCTCGATTCCTTCGTGATTCTCGCAAAGGCCCTGCGTCCGCCGCCGGAAAAATGGCACGGCCTCGCTGACACGGAAATCCGCTACCGCCAGCGATACCTCGATTTGATGGCGAACCCGGAAGTGAAGGACGTTTTTCTCAAGCGCAGCCAGATCGTTACCGAGATCCGGAATTTTCTGCAATCGCGTGGTTTTGTGGAGGTGGAGACGCCGATGATGCAGGCGATTCCCGGCGGAGCGGCGGCGCAACCGTTCAAGACGCATCACAACGCGCTCGGCTGCGATTTTTACCTGCGCATCGCGCTGGAACTGTATCTCAAGCGCCTGCTCGTCGGCGGCGTGGACAAGGTGTTCGAGATCGGCCGCAACTTCCGCAACGAGGGCCTCTCGCGCAAACACAATCCCGAATTCACCATGCTCGAGGCGTATCAGGCCTTCGGTGATTACGAGAGCATGATGGAGCTGGTTGAATCCATGATTTGCCACGTTGCCCAAAAGGTCTTAGGCACGCTTGTAATTCAACACAATCCGAAACAGGAGGTGCGAAGTCATATTCAATCTGCGTTGGATACGCTGGCCTTTATCAGCAAAGAAGCTCAAGATAATCCCACCTTCCGAGATTCGGTGGCTGAATTTGCAAAACAATTCCGTGATCTGAACGACCATTTTAAAGATGTTTTTCCCCAGCTTAAGGAATGCTTGAATAAACTTGAGACATCGCCGGCAGCAGAAGCAGCAGCGAAAGCTTCTGAGTTACTAATGAAAGGTGCACTTGCCGCAGCAGAGTTTAAACTGACTACGACCGATGATTCCGAGGCGCCCGTTACAAAAGCGACTGATGTGTTCAGACGTGTTCAACACATCAAAGATTCATTGGACCGATTGGCAAAACCAAAGGTGATTGATTTAACTCGTCCATGGAAACGGAGTAAATACAAAGACCTTGTTCGAGATGCTGTCTGTGAGCAAACCGGAATCGAAGATTGGTTCGCCCAATCTCCTTCTCAACGGCTAAATGTTGCAGTTAATGCACTAAAGTTAGGTGGAGACATTGCCAAAGGAGCAGAAGATTTTGAAGTCACTCAGGCCGTGTTTGAGAAACTGATTGAGCCGACCTTGATCAATCCAACTTTCGTAACACATGCGCCGAAGGAATTGATTCCGCTGGCCAAACTTTCATCCGACGACCCGACAACCGTCGAAGTCTTCGAGTGCTGCATCAACGGCCAGGAAATCGCGCCGGCTTACACCGAACAGAATGATCCGATTGAGCAACGCGAAAGGCTGGAACATCAGGCTGGCGGTGAGCAACAAAAGCTGGACGAGGATTTCCTCGTTGCACTCGAACACGGCATGCCGCCCGCCGGCGGCATGGGCATGGGCATTGACCGCTTGTGCATGATGCTGCTTGGCCAGGAAAGCATCCGCGACGTGATTTTGTTCCCGCAGTTGAAGCCGAAGTGAGGTAGGCACGGCTCGCCGGGCCGTCCGTGGCGGCCGCGCGTCCCTAGCGAACTACTTTTTGCCACGCTTTGGTTTCCCGGCAGCCTTTTTTTCCAATTCGGCCACGCGTCTGAGCAAATCCGGAAGGCGTTGGATGGCGATGAGCTGACGCTTGCCTTGCTTGTCCGGTTGCGCCGGGATTCCAAACCATTTTTCGCCGTCGGGAATGTCATGCATCACGCCGGATTTGGCTGTGACGGTAACTTTATCTCCAATTTTCAAATGTCCGGCGACCCCGGCTTGTCCGGCCAGTACGACGTAATTCCCGATTTTCGAGCTGCCGGCGATGCCGACCTGCGCGACCAGCAGGCAGCCTTCACCGATTTCGACGTTGTGCCCGATTTGCACGAGGTTATCAATCTTCGTGCCCTGGCCGATGACCGTCGAGCCGAGCGCACCACGGTCAATCATCACTCCCGCGCCGATTTCCACATCGTCGCCGACGACGACATTGCCGATTTGCGGCACTTTGCGGTGAATGTCGCCGTCCTGCACGTAACCAAAACCGTCCGAACCAATCACCGTGTTGGCGTGAATGCGAACGCGCCGGCCGATTTCCGTGTGCGGATAAACCGTCACGTTTGGAAACAAATTGACGTCCTCGCCGAGTTTGGAGTCTTCGCCGATGAAGTTGCCGCCTTGCAAAACGGTCCGCGCGCCGATGCGCACACGCTCACCGATGGCACAATGCGGACCGATATGCGCGGTGGAATCAATTTGCGCGCCGGGCGCGACTACGGCCGTGGGATGAACGCCGCCGGGAAAAGTTCGTTCCGGGAAAAACAATGCCATGGCCTTGGCGAAGGCGACCCGCGCGTTCGACACGCGGATCAGGATTTTTTTCGTCGAGGTAAAGCGCTGGTCCGCGATGATGGCGGTCGCGGCGCTATTTACGGCGCGGTCGAAAAAGTCCTCATTTTCAGCAAAAGTGAGGTCGCCCGGCCGGGCGGAGTCGGCCGGGGCAAAGCCTTTGAGAGTGGCCGAAGCGTCGCCAAGCACTTCACCTTCAAGATGTTTTGCTATTTCTGCCGTGGTAAAAGCCATTTGATTGACTTGTGTGTCGCGGCTCACTATAAAGACGCGCGTATCCAGTTCAACCCCAACTTTTATGGCTAGAACTTTCCGCGTCGGGCTGATCGGCTACCGCTTCATGGGCAGGGCGCACTCGAACGCCTGGCGGCAGGCGCCCCGCTTCTTCAATCTCAGGGCCAATGTGGAACTGCACACGATTTGCGGGCGCCACGCCGCCGGGGTGCAGGCGGCGCGGGCACAACTCGGATGGCAACACGCTGCGACCGACTGGCGCGAGGTGGTCGAGTCGCCGTTGATTGACATTGTGGACATCGGCGCGCCGAATGATTTGCACGCGGAAATCGCCATCGCCGCGGCGCGCAACGGGAAACATATTTTATGCGAGAAGCCGCTGGCGCTGAATGTGAAACAGGCCGAGGCGATGCTGGCCGCCGCGCAAAAAGCCAAGGTCGTCCACATGGTCTGCCACAATTACCGTCGCATCCCCGCGATCGCGCTGGCGAAGAAAATGATCGGCGAGGGCGCGCTGGGGAAAATCCTGCATTTTCACGCGCGTTATGCGCAGGACTGGCTGGTGGACCCGGAATTTCCCATCAACTGGCGCCTGCAAAAGGAGACCAGCGGCAGTGGCGCCAATGGCGACATCAACGCGCACATCATTGATTTGGGGCGTTACTTGGTCGGAGAATTTGAGGCGGTTTGCGGCTTGCTCCACACATTTGTGACGGAGCGGCCGCTCGCGGAGGCGTTGAGCAAGGGCACGCGCAAAATGGGCAAGGTGACGGTGGATGATGCGGCGTTGCTCATCGGGCGGATGGCAAACGGTGCGCTGGCGAACCTGGAAGCCACACGCCTCGCGGCCGGGCGTAAAAACCACATCGCGATCGAGATCAATGGCAGCAAGGGATCGCTGTATTTTGATTTCGAAGACATGAACCGCCTGAAATTTTTCAACGGCGACGACCCGAAGGACCGGCAGGGATTTCGGGACATCCTGGTCACCGAACGCGGCGGAGTCCATCCGTACGCGGGCAACTGGTGGCCGCCGGGCCACCTGATTGGCTATGAACACACCTTTATCCATACAATGGCGGATTTCGTGAACGCCTGCGTGGAGGGCAAACCGGTGCAGCCGACCTTCGAAGACGGCGTAAAAAACCAGCGGGTGCTGGCGGCGGTCGAGGAATCCCAGCAAAAGGGCCGGTGGGTGAAACTGGCTTAAGGTGGCCGGTAATTTGACTTGCCCACGCGTGTACTGGCGCGTATTGAAAAGGCTGTCGTGCTTGTGCCCGCGTGGCGGAATTGGCAGACGCGCTAGATTCAGGTTCTAGTGAGTAACATCGTACAGGTTCAAGTCCTGTCGCGGGCACCAAAGGCCAAGCGTGACGGGAAATGTCGCTTAACTTTTTAATTGGGCGATTATAAATGCTGGAAATCAGTAGACAGTGAAGCTGGCGCAGTCTCATCTTACTTTCAAAGCATGAAGGTTCTGTTTTTAAACGGGCCGAATTTGAACTTGCTGGGGCAACGTGAACCGGAGGTGTATGGGCGCGCAACATTGGCTGATATCGAGGCCAAAGTCCGCAAACACGCTGAAGCTTTGGGCGTGGAGGTGGATTTCAGGCAGTCCAATGTGGAAGGGGAATTGGTTGATTGGATTCAGGAAGCAAAAGGCAAATTCGACGTGATCGTCCTTAACGCCGCGGCTTACACCCATACGAGTATTGCGCTCAGAGATGCCATTGTCGCAGTGAGTGTTCCGACCATAGAGATTCACCTTTCAAACATTCACGCCAGGGAAGAGTTCAGGCAAAAATCACTGATTGCGCCAGTTTGTTGGGGACAAATAGCCGGATTTGGTCAAAAGTCTTACATTCTGGCGCTGGAAGCTTCAATTAACGTTAACGATTTAAAAAAACATCAATAGAGCGGCGTTTTTAGTTCGAACAATTGTCAAAATCAATTGCTGTTTTTGTTTCTTGACGCTGGTGCCAATGACCTATAGAGTGTTTCAAATTCGTAACAGAACAAGCAGAGTCGTAACCCGGCTGCTGCTTTTTTGATTATGCCTCAAATTGCAGTTTTGGAACAACTTTAACGAAATCGAAACGTGGATTTAAAAGATATTAAGGCCATAATTGACCTGATGAAGAAAAACTCCATTACGGAGTTTGAGTTGGAAAGGCAGGATTCCAAGATCAGGTTGAAGAGAGGAACCAACGGAACAGCCTCGCCGGCCATGCAGTTTGAAGATCCAGCATCTTTGCCGGCAGCTCAGCCTGCTGTTCCTGTTTCTTCAGTGGGTTCCGCCGGTGGCAGCCCGGCTCCGGCCGCCACGGGTGAAGTAGAAATCAAATCTCCAATGATCGGCACTTTTTACCGGTCACCTTCTCCGGAAGCTCACAGTTATGTTGAGATAGGTACCGAGGTCAATCCTGACAGCGTGGTTTGCATAATTGAAGCAATGAAGGTGATGAATGAAATCAAAGCGGAGACCAAAGGTGTTATCACCCAGGTTTTGGTGGAGAACGCCAAGCCGGTGGAATTTGGCCAGCCGCTGTTCAAAGTGCGCCCAACCTGAAATAACCGCACGTTTGAAGTTTTTTTCAATTTCACTGAAAAGTCCATGTTCGAAAAAATTCTGGTTGCCAATCGCGGTGAAATTGCCGTTCGGATCATTCGTGCCTGCAAGGAGTTGAATATCCGAACGGTGGCCGTTTATTCAGAGGCGGACGCCAACTCCATGCACGTGCAACTGGCCGATGAAGCCATCTGCATTGGCGGACCGCCTGCGTCGGAAAGCTATTTGCGGATTGACCGGATCATCAGCGCGGCGGAAATCACGGACGTGGATGCGATTCATCCCGGCTACGGTTTTCTTTCCGAAAACACGCACTTCGCCGAGGTTTGCGACAGTTGCAACATCCGTTTCATTGGTCCCAGCCCGCGCGCCATGCAATCATTGGCGGACAAGGCCATCAGCCGGATGTTGGCCAAAAAAGTCGGTGTCCCCACACCGCCGGGATCGGAAAGCACTGTCGAAAAGGAGCAGGAGGCGCTGGCCGTGGCCAAACGCATCGGCTATCCGGTGATGATCAAGGCGGTGGCGGGCGGCGGCGGGCGCGGCATGCGCGTGGCACACAATGACATATCCTTGGTTAAGGGATATCACACAGCCCGTTCCGAAGCGGAAAAGGCCTTTGGTAATTCCGGCGTTTACATCGAAAAATACATCGAAAATCCGCACCACATCGAGATTCAAGTGCTGGGAGACAACAAGGGGCACATCATTCACCTGGGTGAGCGGGATTGTTCCATTCAGCGCCGAAACCAGAAGGTCGTGGAAGAGGCGCCGTCACCATTGTTGGAACACAAGTTTCGAAAATTACGCGACAAAATCGGCAAGGCCGCCGTCAAAATCGCCGAGGCGGCGCGTTACACCAGCGCCGGCACGGTTGAATTCATCGTGGACAACCTGGGTAATTATTATTTCCTCGAATTCAACAAGCGGATCCAGGTGGAACACCCCGTTACCGAGGAGGTTACGGGCATTGATCTGGTGCGTTATCAAATCATGCTGGCAATGGGCGAGCCGTTGCACCATTCGCAGAGTGACATCCAAATCAAGGGTCACGCCATTGAATGCCGCATCAACGCCGAAGATCCCTTTGATGATTTCCGGCCCAGTCCCGGACGCATCGAGATGTATTTTCAACCTGGCGGCCGCGGCGTGCGCGTGGACACCCATGCTTACGCCGGCTACACCATCCCCTCGATGTATGATTCCATGATCGGCAAGTTGATCACGACCGGCAATGATCGGCGGGAAGCTATGGACCGCATGAATCGCGCGCTGTCGGAATATATGATTACGGGCATCAAGAACAATGTTTCCTTCCAACAGGCCATCATGCAGGACCCAAATTTCCGGCGCGGTGTTTATTCGACCAGTTTTATCGAACAGTTGCTCGGCGGTGCGCGGCGGGAATTGATCGATGAAAAGGCCTAGGATTTTCCACTTTTTATTGACTTTTCGGGTGTTTGTGTTAAAACGTTGCCGCCTCGTTCGAAGATGAACGTTACCGGTGTCAACCAGACAGATTGTCCGTAACCGATAGACAAGAAAGTGACATTCAGTGAACCTGCCGGTGCCGTCCTCTTACGTCGTTTTCTTGAACGGGCTTGGTGTACCTGGTGTATTATGAACCCAACCAGACTGTTTGTAGGCAACCTCTCAAATCAAACCGGGGAAAACGACTTGCAGGACTACTTTGCCCAGGCGGGTGCGGTGACCTCCGTCAATCTCATGCTGGACAAAATCACCGGCAAATCACGCGGTTGTGCGTTTGTGGAATTTGCCGACGCTGAAGCGGCGCAGCGGGCCATTGACCAATTCCACAACCAGGAATTTCATGGCCGCCCGCTTACCATCAACGTCGCGCGCCCCCGTGAGGACCGGCCTCCACATTGGGGAGACAACCGCGTGGAACCGCTGGCGAACGACGCGAACGTCCCTGATTTCATCCGGTCGCTTCCGCACGGACCGGACATTTTCATTCACCGGTTTTTTGAATAAGGGTTTGACACCCGCGGGAAGCCGTTTATCTTAGGCGGACAAAGACAAGATTATGGCTGAGACACCTCCGAACATTCCCCCGGGTGCTGTGCTGCCGCCGAAAAAAGAGACCGGCAAGGTTCAGCCCAAAAAAGAAACTGTCCGCATTAATTTGCCGCCCAAGCCCTCGGCCGCGCCGACCATCAAATTGCCGACGCTGCCCCCCGGGGGCCCGACCGGCGCGCCCACCGCCATTCCGGCTCCGACCCCGGCTCCGCAGCCGGCATCACGCGCGGTGGCTGCCGCGGCCGCACCCCTTTCCCAGGCCCGGCCCGCCCCGGCCGCGCAACGGCCCATGCCCGCGGCTCCGTCCATGAGCGGGCTGGATCAAATGCTCGCCATCGCGGCCGGTGCGGCCGGGTTGTTTGCCGTTGGCACGGTAATCTGGATGATGCTGATCCCGACCACTTGAGTTTTTCGAAAGTTGTTAAAACCTTAAATTCGTTTTTTTTGACGTATGGCCTCTCCGCTCATTGTCACACTCACACAGGAAAATTTCGCCCAACAGGTTTTGCAATCACCCGCGCCCGTGCTCGTGGATTTCTGGGCCGAATGGTGTGGTCCGTGCAAGATGATCGCACCGTTGTTGGATGAACTGGCCGATGAGTACGACGGCAAGGCGAAAATCGGCAAGGTCAACGTGGATGAACAGCAGTCGCTGGCCGCCGAATACGGCATTCGTGCCATCCCCACGCTGCTCGTTTTTCACAACGGCCAGGTGGCCGACCAGATCGTCGGCGCGCGCAGCAAGCGTGACTTCAAGGCCAGCCTCGACCGCGTCGCGGCCTGAGGGCGTATGCCCTTCCTTACCACGCCCCGTCAGTTCACCCAGCGCGCCGAACTGTTTCATCAAGTCGCCCAGCTCACGTCCGCCGGAATTCCCATCATTCGCGCCCTGGAGCAAATCAAACGCAGCCCGCCCAGCCGTTCCTATCGCGAACCGTTGCAACGCCTGCTGGAGAAACTGGCCCAGGGCGCGACGATCACTGAATCATTGCAGGCACTCGACTGGCTGCCCGCGTTTGACCTGGCATTGATCGGGGCCGGCGAGAAGAGCGGCAGGCTCGATGCCTGCTTCCGCATGCTTGCCGATTATTACAATGAACGCGCCCGCCTCGTCCGGCAGGTGATTTCGCAGATGATTTATCCGGTGATCCTGATTCACTTCGCTGCCTTTGTTTTTTTAATCGTGCTGCCGTTTGCTCACTCGCAGTTCAACGCCAGCCTGCCGCTGCTTTTTGCCAGGGCCGTGCTCATCCTCTCCCCGCTTTATGGCGCCGTTGCCCTGTTGGTTTACGCCTCACAGGGCAAGCACGGTGAAGGCTGGCGCGCGAGGATCGAATCCTTTCTGCGCGCAGTCCCCATGTTAGGCACGGCGCGGCGTTATCTTGCCCTGTCCCGGCTGGCCGTGGCGCTCGAAGCGCTCATCAGTGCCGGCGTTAACATTTTTGAAGCCTGGGACCTCGCCGCCGCCGCCAGTGGCTCACCCGCCCTGCGTCGCGCCGTCGCCGCCTGGAAACCGGCAGTAACCGCCGGTCAAACGCCGTCCGAAGCGGTACGCGCCTGCCGGCTGTTCCCGGAAACGTTTGCCAATCTTTATGCCAGCGGCGAAATCAGCGGCAAACTCGATGAATCACTCCGCAACCTGCATCGGCTTTACAGTGATGACGGCGCGCGCCTGCTTCATACCTTCACCCAATTGACCACGCGAGG
>JBEKTH010000032.1:0-37355 GCA_049516255.1 Verrucomicrobiota bacterium | reverse complement strand
GCACATCATTTGCCAAATGTAGCAATCATGTTAAGGAAATGTTACGCAAAGGTATCTTTTGTTTGACGCTTTATTATAACCATCTTTTTATAAGTTACTTAGCATTTAAAACCGGGATTGCCGGTTGGTGCGCCAAAAATGCTTTCCCGCCACGCTGCGACTGGAATCGGGACGAAGCGATAATCAAAAGCTGTAGCTGATGCCCAGGCTGACAAGGATTGATTTGGTGAGACTTAACTCAACAGCGCTGCCGTCGAAGGAGTGCCGGGAAATCAGAATGCGGTCAGATTTCCGGTCAACTTAAATGGCCATCGGGCCGGCGGCGGACGAGTTCGAAGTTGCAGAGGCGCACTTCGGGTTTGCCGGCGGAATCCCGCACCAGTTTTTGATTGGGATCGAAAGAAATCAACAGGTGGTCCGGCTTGAGATTAAGGTCTTCCAGACCGCATTGGGCCAGTTTGCCGGCTTTCGCCCGCATCAATTCCTCCATCACCTGCGCGGAAATCAGATGCCCGGCACAGGCGTGCTTCGCGTTCATCGCCGTGTAATGGTAATCATCCTGGGCAGCCAGCAGTTCGTCCGGTCCGTTCCAGTGGCCCCACACCGTGATGTAATTGCAACCTTTTCGCAGGGCCGGCTCGCCTTCCGGGGTAAGGAGCTGCGCCAGCTCGATGAAACGCCGTTCATCGGCCGCCGGATGATCGGGTTCGCGCTTGCTGCCGGTCATGTAAATGGCGCGCGGATAAATCGTCTTCACGCCGTGCCGGCTCAGTTCCAGTGCGAACGCAAATTCCTCGAACGGACTGTTGAAACCATGTTCGCGGACCGCGTCCTGGTTGCTTTCGGTATTGGTCAGCCACGGCGGCTCGCCCATGCGCGATACCCGCCAGACCAGGTTGATGTTGTCCTTGGTGAACGTGGTGAAAACCTGGTTGTGCGAGGACAGTTTCTTCTTGGGCGTGCGGCGCCAGCGTTCGGGCAGGAAATAGTTGAACAAATCGGGGTCCTTGCCCACGACCCAGAGCAGGCCGCCGGTGCTCTCGGCGCGGCCGAAAATGTAATCCACGCCCATGACATTGGCGGCATGGAGGTGGGCGGGCAGCGGTTTGGCCGCGTCCGCCTCGAACCGCCGCGCCATGTGCTTGAGATAAATCTGGCGGTTCGCGCTGCGCACCGATTGTTCATGCTCCGGCGTGCGTTCAAGCAACTCATAATCGACCACTGCGTACGCGAGCTGGCCGTTCCGGTCGCGCAACAGCGATTGGGCCCGTTCCGGACGCAAAATCACGTGGGCGGGTTTCATGTCCACGACCCGGTAGCCCTTCTGCCACAATTCATGCGTGGCCAGACAGGTGACCCGGGCCAGAAACTCCTCACGCTCCCGGTCATGCAGCTTGAGATGTTCGGCCGACTCCACCGCGTCCAGGCCCTTGACCCAGCCGTACAGCACGACGTATTGGCGGAGAATGTCAATTTCCACGCCCGGATGGCGGACGACCTTCGCCCGGATTTTGTCCTCGGACCTGCCCGTCTGCCAGAGTTGCAGCCGCTCGGACGGCATGTAAATCGCCAGCGGCTTTTGCGTCCGGAGGCGGATGCCCGGCGGGCCGGCCTCGCCCTTGCGCAGTTCCATCAGCAGCGAAAACTCCTCGAACGGGCTGTTGAACTCGGCGTGGATGAATTTGTTGACCGTGAGCGTGTCGAACGGCACCACCTCACCGACGCGCGACCACTTGACCACCAGCGACAACGTCACGCCGTTCACCCGGCGCGTCGGGACCTTGTAAACCGTGCTGGTGCCTTCCAGCCGCTCGCGTTTGGTTTCGAACCATTCCTGCGCGTACCAGTTCTCCGGCAACAGATTCTGCCAGAACGGCGCCCCAAAATGCGTCAGATAAAGGTCGCCGCCATCCCGGGTCTTCATGTGCACGTAATCCACGCCCAGCAACGAAATGGCGCTGCCTGGAACGTCGGCGGGGACCGGAGGAACGGCAGGTGAAGCTGCAGCTTCGCTGGACATGGCCTCAATCTCAGCCTTATGGCAGGCTCCCCGCTAACCACGGCTTATCCGAAACTCACCGAAATTTGGCCTCAGATGAACACAGATGAAACGCAGATTTTGTGGAATAGAAAACGTGCAAAAAAACGAGTCAAAGAGCTAGGCAACCGTTGTCACGTGATATTGGTTTTGAGCGCCGGCGAGTTTCAATTTCAGGACCTCGCCTTGTTTCCGGCCCAGGAGCTGTTCGCCCAACGGGGATTGTGGTGTAATCACCAGTACTTCCCGTTGGTCATGGAGCACTTCCGTGCCGCCTGCCCGGGGGCCAATGAAGTAAGCCGTTTTTTCCGCGTTCAATTCCAGTTCCACGAAGGCCCCGACATCAATGGGTTCGCCCACTCCAAACCGGCGCGCATCCAGCTTTTCGAATGCGGCGATGGCATCCTGGATTTCCGCCGCCTGCCGGGATTGTCCCCGGGCCAGATAGGAGGCCTCGAGCCCGCGGGTGTCGTATTTGTTCTCGGCCTTGCTCTGTTCGTGCGTGGCTTCCGCGCGCGAAGCCCGGGCCGCCCGGAAATAAACCTCCAGTTCCTCCGTCAGCCGGGCCACGATTTTTTTGATGAGCACGCGTTTGTTCATGCCAGTTTTTCCTCGATTTGCACCAATTTCTCCCGCCATCACTCTTCCGGCGCACTGGCGCGGTGGAATCGCTGCAGCCAGTTGGTCACTCTTAAGAAACTAGGTGCATAAGTTTATGAAGAACGGCGCCGCCCATGGTTTGCCAGATTGAGTCGCGCATGCGCGATCTGTTTGCGTTCATTATTTTTATCCAGAGCCCCGAACCAGCTTCCTGCCGCGAGCCAAAGCGGAATGCCCACCAACCGTTCGGCTTATTCCGGGTTCGTTTGGGGGCGGCCCGGATTCATAATCGTCGGTTTCTTGAAATCAATAATTTGTCCGAAATTGTCACGTTCTGGCCATGGCCGCCGGCGTCCCACGCGTTGCCTTTGAAAGGACGATACGGCGCCGGCGCAGCCCCGACGGCCATGGAAAACTCCTTCGCCACCAGGTTGGAATAGCCCGAAAACGACCGGTCCCCGTCCGTGCAATAGTCCCGCACCCCAATCATGCCGCTGCTGAACGTGCCATCCTGCACCTCCAGGACCGGGTTGTTGGTGTCCGTGACATAGATACGTATTTGTGAACCGGCCGCCTGGACTTTCAAGTGGTAGAACGTGTTCGCCGCAATGGTCATCGGCAGATTGGTAATCGAGTACCAGCCGTTGCTGGCATAGCCGAACTCGAGTTGACTGTTCTGGGCGTTGATGCCCGCATAATAACCGCAGTATGCGTCCGCCCCGATGTCCGGATGGCTGACGCGGAAAATCAGACCCGCGTTGCCCACCGGTCCCACCGAAACATCGGCTTCGCAGGTGAAATTGGTGAAAGCGGTGGCCATTTCGACGGCTTTGGCGCCATTTGCGGAAGCCGGCGCCGTGCTCAAGATCCCATTGTGCACCGACCAGTTGCCGCCAAAGGTTGTCCAGCGCTGGCACCAGGTGGAGTCGAAGTTTTCGGTGAAGAAGCCGGTGGTTGGCGCGGTGGGTCCCAAATACGGGAACCAGCTTACCCGCAAATGCTGCGAGCCGAACGGCACCAAGGTCACCGGCACCAGCGGATTGGCTGAGACCACCGGACTGACCGGCGGTTCGAAGGCTTGCGTGCCGCGCCAGCCAATGGTCCAGGAAGGCACCTGCCGCGCCTGGGCCAGCAAGGCAACCGAGGGTTCCGCCGGATCGAACGGGTTGGTCGGCGTGGTTTCAGCATAATTGGTAAAAGTCAGCGACGCGGCCGGCTGGGAGGGATCCAATTGCAGCGCATAATTCCAGGGCGTCGTCGGGGTCACTTGGTATTCATTGAAACCCATCCCCGACGGATCGCGCGTGCGCACCGTCCAGTCTTCGCCGATGCGCAACGAGTAAACCACGGGGCCGCGATTGATGGCCACTGCCCGGCTAGGTCCGGTGACCGTTTCAATGGGCATCGGCAGTTTTACGACCACCATGTCCCCATTGGCCCACGTGCGCCTGATGCGGAAGAACGTATCCGGCGCAATCCCGCTTTGCGCGCATCCATTAACCGTCACCGCCGCATCGTGGCACCAGCTTGGAATGCGCAGGACCAGCGGGAAGGCGACAGGATTGCTCACGCACACCTGCAGCCGCACTTGTTCTTCAAATGGATACCCGGTGTCTTCGGTGATCTGGACCTGTTCGCCTCCAGCCATTGCATTCACCACCGTCGGCGCATAGGCCATCACCGCCAATCCGCCATCCGCCGTGGCCGCCCAGGAGTTTTGTGCAAACTTCGGCCAGCCCATCTGAAAATTAAAGCGGCAGCAGGGATAGCCGGAGTACGGACCGGGAAGCGTGGCGTTATCGTAATCCTGATTAAACCCATGCCCGCCAGGGACCGCAATGACGTTGTTTGCCAGCGTGTAGTATTGGATGGCTTTGATGTGGTTGGCCAATGCGGCCGGCAAGGCGTTGTAGGCAATCGTTTCCAGGCGGTCCGCCAGGGACGGATCGCCGGTAATGTGCACCGCCGTTTCCAGACTGAGCATGGACTCGACTATGGCGCACAACTCCACGCCTTCAATGCTCGAATCGCCGGCGAGGAATTCCGTTCCGCTGTTGATGTCGCACGAAAGCGCGTTCTCCCGCATCAGGTTGTCCAATCCCAGTTTCAATGCGTCGCGGTCGGAGATTTCATGCGACAATTGATAGTAAACCTCGGGCATCTTCAGGGCCTGTTCCACATTGACGTTGTGCTTGGGCTGAAAGTCGGTGTCGTAAGACAGAAAAGTGTTGCTCGAAAAAATATCCGGCCAATCGTAGGCCTGCTGATGCAACAGGTTGACGAGCGTCAGCAAATTAGTGTCCCCATTCCGATTGTAGAGCCAGAGCGCCACCGCCATTTCGTCGCCGGCGCGCGCCTTGCCCCAGGCCTGGAGCGGGCGTGAGGGAAGATTGGCGAGCATGTAATGGAAATAATTGCCCAGGACGGTGGGCACGCGCGGATCGGCGGTGGCCTCGTAATAATCCTTCAAGGCGTAGGTGGCGACCATCCGCGGCCACCAGTCGTTGTTTGAAGCGGGGCCGATGTAACCGTCCGACCATTGATGGTCGAGCAGCCAGTCCATCCATTTTTGCGCCTTCTGTTTGAGGCCGGCGTCGTTCAGCGTGTAAGCCAGAGCCACCAGACCCTTGAAGTAATAAGGACCGCGCTCCCAGTTCTCGCCCGTGCCGCCCAGCCAGGCGCTGTTGGTTCCCAAATCATTGGCGTAAAGCGTTTCGGCGTGGCCCGTGATCCCATCCCGCTGCATCTGGCATTGGGTCAGCAGCCAGCCTTGCGGTCTGACACTGCCCAGTGGGAGCGCGACAAACAGCGTTGCCAGCAGGGGCGGATGGTTGGTGACAATGGGTGTGGGTGGAAGATTGGTGGCCGACGGAAATTCAAATGCGCCGGCGGGCGCCGGGAAGATAACCAGCCCGGCGAAAATCGCCACCGCCGTTGTCTCGATGACAACTCTCACACAGCTTAGTTGGTTTGAACATCCACCAGCCCGAAATCCACATACTGTCCGCCAACGGTCTGGTGACAGTGCACGGCGATCAAATTCTTACCGGGCCTCAGCGCGGCTACGCCTTGTGGCGTCAATGGAAAAGTATCATATTGTGTGATAAAGCCGGAGGTTTTGAGGGCCAGGACGCCATTGATGTAAACTTCCGCATCCTCATCATGATGGAGCCAGCCCTCGAGGTCATCATAGCTTTCAACGGGCAAATCAATTTCACGCCGCAGCCAGATGTCATCGGTCCGCCAGATGGTGCCAATAATCGCCCCCGGCGTGCCGGCGGTGCCGAAGCCGCTCTCTCCCCGTTTCCAGGCGAGATCATTGAAATCGGGCTTCATCCAGTCCGCCGCCGGCGTTTGGATTGTATAACTCCAAAGCGCCGGCTTTCGGTCCGCCGCCGGAAGGATCACCGTGATTTTGGGCGGGGTCGGCAACGGCGCCCATGGGCCTGGTTCCTCCCGGTCACCACTGCTCCATTTTTGCCAGATTGTCGGGTCCGTCAGCATCTTGATGAAGAACCCGCCCACCACCGGGCGGGCGACAAACAGTGGACGCGGGTCGCCTCCCAATCGGTCGGTCAGATAGGAATCCATCAGCGGCACCCGGAGGATGGTACGGTCCAAATACTCATAGATCGGCGCAATGAACGATGCAAAATCCGCCTGGTTGTCGGCCAGCGTGGCGGTCCAAACCGACCAGTCGGTCTTGGTCAGGTGCGTGCGTGAGTCCAGCGGCAAACCGTAGGGCTGCATCACCGTTTTGTAAAACTCCACTTCCTTTCGCGCCACCTCCGGCGGAAAAACGTTCAATCCCAAAATCCGGTCCCAGACGAGATTGTATTCCTGACTCCAGGTGCCGGATTTGTCGAAAGCGAGGCGGTAATGATCATCCTCGGCAGCCACTTTCATCCAGTGTTGGGCATCGGCTTTTGCCAGTTTCGTAAATCTCCCGGCCGTGGCCTCGTCGCCCCGCGCTTTGCAAAGGTCACCATAGGCCGCCAGGGCCAGAATGGCTTTCACCGACAAGTTCGCGTTGTGCGCCAGATGCCCCATGAAGTCGTCCGTGCAAAGCTGGTTTTCGGGATCCAATCCATAGTTTTCCAAATAATCGGCCCATTGCGTCAACTGCGGCCACCAGGGCTTCACAAAATCCGCGTTGCCATCGGCATGGGCGATGGCGTCACACAGGAGGATCATGTTCCCGCTTTCCTCAACGGGCATGCCTTCGCCGCCGTCATCGCGTCCGAAAACCAGGGGGTAGGTTCCCAGATCATGCGGCGCGTTGGGAAATTTCCAATGAGGCGAAGCGGCATAGTCCAGGATCGGGACCAAGGTGGCCTTGGCCAGGGTGGGACTGAGGAGAATCCAGATGGGATCCATGGGGTAAATAACGTCGACGGTGGAAATGTCGCCGTTGCTCGTGTTTTCCTTCGTGAAAAACAGTGGCTGTCCATTGGCATCGGCGGCCAGACCGCAGGCGGCGATGCATTCACGATAAGCGAGCGCGCAAATTTGGGCATACTGCCCGCCGCCGACCAACGTCAGGTCAGCCGTCAAATCCCGGTCAAATTTTTCACACCGCTCGAGCAGCGACGGGTAATCTTCTTCTGCCTTCTGCAATAATTCCGCCGGTCCCATGCCATTTCGCCGCCAATAGGGACGCAATTGCCTGCCAAAATACTTGATCGCGTAAATCTCGTCGTAGGCCACGATCACGTGACGGTTTACCGGCTGGGTCCCGACGTTCCCCAAGTCGAAGACCAATGCCATTACCGGCTGCGCATCATCCACCGCGCGGGGCATTCGCGTGTCGTCCTGCGCGGGCAGTCCGCCCCGTTCGACGAAGGCGTTGACCAGGTCTTGATCTGCGCCGATGGCGGCCTGGGTTTGGCCGGCTGTCGCCGCCAGGTAGAGGTATCCCCAGTCAATGCGATGATCGTCCCCCTCGGAACCGAGGATGGGTTGCGCGTCCGTTCCCATTTTCAACGCGATCAAATCCCCCGCCTTTTCCCGTGACCAATCCACCGTTTCGTCCGGCTGGTTGACGGTCAACTGGGAACTGGCGCTGTCATAAATGGACACGGCGTGCGGCATGCCATCCACCGAACTGACCGTCCACGTGAGGTAACTTAATGGCCGGGCCAGCACGTCCAGGTCGTGAGGCAGCGCCGCGGTCATAAAAGTCAGGGTGACGTGGATCTGGGCGTTTTCGAACCGGTAAATGCTTCGCGTGGGCGTCACCTCCACCCCCAATTGCGGCAGCGCCGGTGCATCCTTTGGCTCGATGCCCATGAGCCGGTAAGTCTTGCCGTCCACCCGGATCAGGCTGACCAGGGAATGTTCGCGGCGGGTCCAATGCCGGGTCACGTCGCCGGTAAGGCAATCTGAGTCCGACCAGACACTCAGGTAGGGATCAAAGGTCACCAGTGGCACCGCGGGCGGACGAAACGCCCCGGCGTAAACATGGCTTGAACCCCCGAGCAAACAGGCAAACAAAAGTGAAAAAAATTTCAGGGGGCCAAAAAATTTATTCATGAAAGGTTTTCCATCAAAACGAGTTAAAAGACGAGTTAAATCGGCCGGCTGACAGCCGGTTATTGTTCGGGCGCGTTTGGGTTTGGAATCGACCAATAGGCCATTTCGAGATGTGGACTGTTGTCGTTGTTCCAGCGTGCGCGCCAGATATTATTGTTGGGATCAATGACATCACTTCGCAATGGACTTTCCACATGACCGTCCGCAAAAATAATGTCCGTATAGTACTCATGGCGGTTGCAAGGAACCTGCGGGTGCCACGGTGCATCCTGCCCTGAAGTCCACGAAGTCGGTGGGGTGGTATTGGCGGCATATTCGATTTGGCCGGCCGGCGTATCCGAGCGGACATCGGCAATCGAAATCATATTCGAAGGACGGCGCACCGTTGACTCTTTTACCTGGTTGGCTCCAGCATCTCCGCCCATCCCCAGACAAGTAGGCCAACCAAGATTCAGGCCCCAATCATTGTAACCGTATGAAAAGCGAGTTCCATTGTTCCCGGGATCACCGGTGAGAATGCCAAAATAACTAAGTTTGCCATCCTCACCAATCACTGCTTTGACGGTCGGATTCCCGTTGGTATCCCAGACGCTTTGGGAAAGGGCCGCCGGACAATAAAAGGCTTTGCGATTGTTTCCCATATAACTCAAAATGCGCGGCTGCCATACATATTGGGCCGGCCCCGCCATCAGCTTCGTAAGACAATTGGGATAGTATTTGTTATCATCGGCATACATGACCAGCGCGAGGCCCATTTGGCGCTCATTGCTGATACAGCCGGCCTGTTGGGCTTTTCGCTTTGCCTTGGCCAAGGCAGGCAGGAGCATGGCGGCAAGAATCGCGATAATCGCGATCACCACCAACAGCTCAATCAAGGTGAATGCCCGGGAAAATGGTCCTGTGGATAAGCGGCTGGAAACAGGGCTGAGCGGAGGCGGTATGTTTTTCATGGTCCGGCGAGGAGATTGGTTGACTTCATACCATCATATCAATCAGGGCAATATAATAACATTGTGCGTTGTCAGCCAACGCGCCTGTGAATTTTATGGACAATCAAAACTTACCTGCAGAGACGACAACCGTCATGTGGCATAAAGTGGCCACACTGGTCTTGCGGGACTATATACCCAACAGATGCAGAAAGACGGTAGCTAGAACGGGGCCAAAGACTTGTGAAATGTTATTGGGAAGCCCCAAAAAGCACAAATTTAATAAATGCGATTGCGACAATAGCAACAACGGCCAGCACTACGATAATTTGAATCCAAGTGAAAATCGGGAACGGTTGGTCGTGTTTTATTTGGCTAGGCGGCCATGACTCACCTTTTGCCCAATGTTCGTCCCGTTCTTTCCTGAGTTTTTCAACCTGAACATTCAACAAGGCTTCATGTTGTTCATCGCTCATTGCGGCGACTGGCACATTAACCAAATTCAAACCCAACGTGATCGGCTTGCCACAGTGCGGGCAGGGAATTTCTTGTCCTGTGGCATCCTCAGCGAAAGCAATGTGATTGCCGCATGACTGACAGGCGCATTTGAATTCGATACTCACGGAATGCTTGGTTTGACTATCATTTATTTGTAAATGGCGTCAAAAAGTGTATTCCAGAAAGGCAATTATCGCATCAATAGATTTTTGGGCGTTTTTGCGGTCGTCTGGGCCATAGACTGTGGGATGCTCAATAGCGGTTATAGCGGCACACAAAGCCTCGAATTCCAATCTTTTTTTCTTTGGCAAATCCCATTTAATAAGATTCGCTCTTTCGGCGAAAATGGAAATTACGTCCCCGAAAGTTTCTTCTCTGCCTTCAAATCCACCCGGAACCAAACGTGTGCGGCCAATCTCATAACGCCAACCATATGGCTGGGGTTGCAATCGAAATCATCGTTGCCATCGGATTTGCCGTACATGACGTTGTGGAAAAATATGAAATGGACAGACAGACCGCAGCCAATGCACCACTCAATCGCCCAAACACTCGAATTTCGGGAAATGCCGATTTTGTTGTCCGGGGAACTGTCAATGAAGTGAAATGGTACAGAGATGGAAATCTGAATCAACGGTGTCGTTTCTCAAAACGACACTCTTAAAACAGAATCACCGTCAGACTTCTAAATAAAAATCTGAGTTTATTTTCAAAATCTCGGCAAATTGACGGATTTTTGATTCAAAACCGTTTTTAGAACAATTGACGCCAATACATCCGGTTACATTTTCACCCGCATAAACATTGAGGATATTTTGCGTCTGTTAGATATACAGTCCCGCTGGTCTTGGGTCATGCTCCGATCGCTCTGAAGCCAAAGTTTAAATTCGGCGGTAACCGCCCCCACGCCAACGGTTTTGGCCGTTTTTATTGAAAAATCACGAAACAGCACAAACGCAATGTTTAGATTAGCGCGATTGCCCCTTTCACGTTCAATCGGTCGACAACAGCTTAACGTTGGGGCCGAAACGACCCTCAGGCTGCCATACGGATGGTGGCATCCCTTGTTCCCCCCAATGCCGGTGACCCATGGCGGGCACCCGTTCATTTTTGAGGAGGCCGGTTTTTCCGGTGGCAGAAATGAACTGCAAGTTGAAATGACTTTAAAGCGAAAGACGGTTAGGCTATCAGTCACGCATGAAAGCTTCCCGGAAGAGGAAATCCGCTGGCATTCGTACGGATTCGCAAAAAGGCGGACCGGCTTCTGGTTCATTCCGCTTGAACCGCCGGAAATTGTGGTGCTTTCGATTGCTGGGTGCGATTGGTTTTCCGCTGGCCTTTCTGGGAACGATGGAACTGGTTTTGCGCCTCATTGGTTTTGGCTACCCGACGGGATTTTTGCTGTCGTCACAGCGGGATGGAAAGGCGGTTTTTGTACAGAACAACCGGTTTGGCTGGCGCTTTTTCGGGAGGGCCATGGCCCGGATACCTGAACCCATTTGCCTCCCCCAAATCAAAAGCTCCAACACCGTTCGCATAGTTGTTTTTGGCGAATCCGCCGCGCTGGGCGATCCGCAACCTGAGTTCGGGTTGCCGCGAATGTTGGAGGCCATGTTGGAATTGCGCCATCCCGGCACGCATTTCGAGGTGGTGAATGCCGCAATCGTCGCGATTAATTCCAACGTCATTCTCCCGATTGCCCGTGATTGCACCGCCGCCGATGCCGATATTTGGGTGATTTACATGGGTAATAATGAAGTCGTCGGACCGTTTGGCGCCGGCACAGTTTTCGGCCAGCAAGCCCCGCCACTTCCATTGATTCGCGCCAACCTGGCTTTGAAGACCACGCGCATCGGCCAACTCATTGACACGCTGGGTTCGCAAATTGGGAAGCCGCCCGTTGGCAAAAGCGAATGGGGCGGCATGGAAATGTTTCTCAATCAGCAGATTCGGGCCGACGACCCACGCATGAGCGTGGTCTATGATCATTTTGCACGGAATCTCTCGGACATTATCGGGATGGGAACGCACTGCGGCGCCGGAATTGTCGTCAGCACCGTGGCGGTGAACTTGATGGATTGTGCGCCATTTGGCTCGGCGCATCGGCGGGATTTGACCGATTCGGATAAAAGTCGATGGGAATTGCTTTATCGAGAAGGCGTTGCGGCGCAATCGGCCGGCCAATTCCGGGAGGCCGCGGGTTGGTATCATGACGCCGCGCAAATGGATGGTGGTTTTGCAGAACTTCGTTTTCGCCAAGGCTGCTGCGCGCTGGTGCTCGGCGAAACCGCCGACGCGCAAAGTCAGTTTGCGGCGGCGCGCGACCTGGACACCCTCCGTTTCCGTTGCGACAGCCGGTTGAACTCCCTGGTCCGGCAGACGGTTTCAAATTGCGACAATCGGCGGGTCGTTTTGGCAGACGCGGAACGCGCTTTTGCCGAACAGACCCCGAACGGGTTGCCGGGCGACAGCTTGTTTTACGATCAGGTTCACCTGACGTTCGACGGCAATTATCTTCTGGCCCGCACGATGGCTCCGAAGCTGGAGATTTTATTGCCGGAAAAAATTACCGCGCCAGTCGCCGCCGGCCAGCCCTGGCCAGCCGAAGCGGATTGCGCGCGGCGACTGGCCTGGTCCGATTGGGACAAGCAGAAGGCCCTGGCCGACATGTTTTCCCGGTTGACCAAACCGCCTTTCACCGGTCAGCTCAACCACGATGCGCAAATTCAAAACCTGAAAACCGCACTGGATCAATTAATCCCGGCAACCCAATCCCCGGGCATTGAGGCGGCGCAAAGCTCATGCGAAGACGCCCTGGCGGTGGCACCCGACGATGCCGTGTTGCGCGAAAAGCTTGCGGTGTTGTACCAATTAACCGGTGATTTGGCGGGTGCCGCGACCAACGCGCTGCGCGCGGTTCAATTGCTGCCCAGCAGTCCGGAGGATTGGGCACAACTGGGGGTCATACGGGCGACACAAAAGAAGTATGAAGAGGCGGCGGCCGCGTTTCGCCGTGCCTTCCAGTTGAATCCCGAAGACGTGTGGTCCTTGCAAAATCTCGCGCAGTCGCTGAAAGACCTCGGACAGCGTGAGGGAGCGATTCGCGAATACCGGCATGCCCTGGCCGTCAACCCGCGTTTTGGACTGGCCTGGCTTGGTCTGGGCCAGATGTATGAGGAAATGGGCCGCAAAGCCGAAGCGGAAGATTGTTATCGCAAGGCCCTGCTGAATGAGAATCGAATTGAGCGCGCGCCGGAGTTAAAAATGCTGGCCCGCTTTTGTGAGAGCCGTGGCTGGTATGAAGCGGCAGCGGTCAATTATGAGGATGCCATAAAACTGAATCCCTCGGACGCGGCGCTGTATATGGAAGCGGGACAAAATCTAACGGCGTTGGGACGCCGTGCCGAGGCTGAACAACTCTATTCCGAGGCGGTCAACTTATCGCCGGATTCAATTCAGGCGCATTTTCTGTACGGCCTGGAGCTGGGGCGCGACGGCAAGCCGGCCGACGCCGCCGCGCAATTTCGCGAAGCCGTGCGAATCATGCCGGATCTGCCCGAAGCCCGGTTAAATCTGGGCATGGCGCTGGTCAATGAAGGAAAATATCCCGAAGCCCTCGCACAATTTGATAAAGTTCTTGAGCATAATCCCACCAATGCCATGGCGCTGGATTACGTACAAGCCCTGCGCCAAAAGCTCTCCTTGACGCCACCGCCCTGATTCATGGCCGCAGAAAAGCCGTGTGTCTGTTTTATCTTGATCAAGCCTGATGACCGTGAACGAATGCGGCTGAAAATCGTACTCCGCCTTGCCGTTTTCGAAGCGAGGCCGCCATTGCTTTTGAATCGGTTGAACTTCGTGCAGCACTTGATCTGCATGGATCATGATTGTGGCCTCCTGCGTGTGACCAACGGCCACAAAGGCGCTCAACATGCCAGCCGGGCAGAAAATAATTGTATTGTTCATTTTTTTGACCGAATTGTGTGTTTTATCCAATAATAATCTCACCCCATTATTACTCTCCTATGAAAACGTCGCAGCCGTGACCGGATTGCCATTAGCTGAAATGCCGGCAGGTTGTTCACCCTCCCAGGAAAACGGCCGGAGCCTTTCGGCTCCGGCCGTCTGAGATACTTCCGGGTTCTCGCCCGGTTAACACCCTGGTTTTAAGGACTGACCAGAAGCCTGAAGAACTTATTCCCACCGGTTGCCGGAACGGTGTACGGCGAGGCAGCGGCGTTGTTGGTGGTCCACGGACCGCTCACGCTGGTCGCCTGGAGGAGCGTTCCATGCTGCCAGCTGAGCACGACGTTCGATCCGGAGTGCGTGATGGTGATGGTCTGCGGACCCAGGACGGCCACACCGTTGTAGAGGCCTTGCACTTGGGCAGCGGTGAGCGCGTTGGTAAAGACAGCCGCATCCGCAATGTTGGCGCCCGGCTGCAATCGTGCCGTTCCATAATCGGGCGAGCCGCCAATCCAAACGTCGAGGTTGTCTCCTGGGGGAGTCGTCACCACGGTGTTGTTTGCCACAAGCACGCCATCCACATACAGTGCGCCGTTGTTGTTCTGGTTGGTGACGCCCGTGTAGGTATAGGCCACCATATGCCAGTTACCGTCATTAATGCCCGGGGAGGCAATGGGATCCTGCGCATCGCCGGAGGCGCTGGTGCCATCGTTACCGCCAGGCTGGCCTTGCCCATCAATACTCGTCCGCCAGGAAGCATCACCGTGCCCGATCAATCCATCAAAACCCGGTGTGATGATCAGTTGAACCCAGGCCACCGCGGTAATCGCGTTGGTGATGTTGAACGGACCTTCGGGAATATCAACATACGCCGACAAAAACTGCCCGGAATAGTTGGGACTGCCGAAAAATGCATTGGTTGGTCCCGGCTGGGCCAGTGTGTAACTTGAACCGACGACGCTGGAGAGGGTGTAGGTTCCGTTATTACCGCCAATCACGTCATAAGCGATCGTGCCACTGGTTTCATTCAGGGGCCAGAAGGCAACCGGACCAAGCGTCACAATGGCCTGCTGATAGGTGGTGGGGGTAACGACTGTGAGAGCCAACGCCGAACTGGGGGCGGTGCCGTACTGATTGCTGACCAGGCAGGAGTAACTGCCGGCATTGGCCAGTTGGATGTTGGGAATCGTCAACGTCGGCGAGGCGGAGACGCTGATGGGATTCGGGCTGCTGTTGGTGAACCAGTAATAGGTAAAGGGCGGGGTGCCATTATTGGCCACGCGAATACTCAACGTCGCGCCTGCCAGAAGGGTTTCGCTGGCTTCCGGCTCTTGCGTAATGACCGGCGCACTGTTCGGGACCGTGATGGAAGCGCTGGTTCCGGTCACGCCGTTGACCGTGGCGCTGATGGTGGCGCTGCCGGTGCCGACGGCGGTAATCAGACCGCTGCTGTTCACCGTGAGAGCGCCGGGGTTGCTGCTGATCCAGTTGGTGGCGGCAGCGGTGACCGAGATGCCGGATGCGTTCACAAAGTTTCCAACCACGGCGGCTTGTTGGGTTTGACCTTGAATCATGCTTGTGGAGACCGTGAGGCTGACCGATGTGGGAGTCAGATTTGTCACCACGATACCGGGACCTGCAGCGGCGCTGATCGCCAGATACAGGGGTGACACGGCGCCATCCCAGATCCGGAACTCATAGACGGTGCCTTGGAACTGCGCATCACCGTAGGTGTCATTCCCCAACCAATTTTGGGACGTGCCGCTTGATCCTCCAATGCTGCCCGGAATATAAGTAGCATCGGGATACGTCTGGGTAGCCGCCAAAAATCCGTTGGAATAAATATTACCCGTCAAGGTGGCCGCGTTGAAGATGAAGGTTACGTATTGCTCCGAACTATTCGGGAATAGAGAACCCGTAACGGTGTCAATTTCGTTGCCGTGTGGGGTGATGGCCGCGTCCAGGTTGAGTATACCCCTTTGCGGAAATGGGCACAGCTCGAAGTTATGGCTGCCGTCGTTGGCGAAGTCCCAAACTGTCGCCCACTGCTGTGCGGTATTCTGCGTCACCCAGCATTCAACCGTTAGCGAGGTGGTATTGGTCAGTATTCCACCGGGCAGAGCCACATAACCATTATTGTTCCCACCCCCTCCGGGAAGGGAAAGGCCGTTGTTTATGGTAGCGGCGGTTCCGCCGTTGGGCGCCACCAGATGCCCGTTCCACGTGGGGCCGCCCACCGAATCGGAAGCATCGCTGACAAAACTGTAGCGATGATCAAGGACCGCTTGTTGGACCGTCAACGTTGCAGTGGCGTTGGTGCTTCCGAGGTTGTTCGTAACCAATACGCTGTAATTTCCGGCATTGGTGAAGCCAACGTTGGTCACAGTCAGCGAGGTATTGGTCGCGCCCGTAATCGGCGAGGAGTTAAAACTCCATTGGAAGCCCAAACCTCCGCCGAGAGCCTGGATGGAAAAGTAAGCCGTATCACCCACAGCCACGGTCAGACTCGCAGGTCCCTGTACTCTTGGCTGGGTATCGGCGACAGTGATCGTTGCGGTGGTTCCGGTGACACCATTGACCGTGGCGCTGACCGTGGCGGTGCCGCCGCTCAACGCGGTGATTAAACCACTGCTATTTACCGACAGAACGCTTGGGTTGCTGGTCGTCCAGTTGGTGGCGCCGGCGGTGACATTGACACCGGATGCGTTCACGAAATTCCCAGTAACGGTGGCCGGCTGGGTTTGAGCGCCAATCATGCTCGTATTGGTGACCGTGACACTGACCAATGTGGGAGTCAGGTTGGTCACCACGACACTGGGGCCGGCAACAGCGGCGATCGCCGCATACACGGGTGACAAGGCGCCGTTCCAGATCCGGAACTCATAGATGGTGCCTTGAAACTGCGTATCACCATATGTGTCGGCTCCTAACCAATTTTGGGTCGTGCCGCCTGCGCCTCCAATGCTGCCAGGACAATAAGTACTATTTGGGAAAGTGGTCGTGGCCACCAAGGCTCCGTTGGTGTAAAGATTGCCCGTCAGGGTGAAATTGTTGTAGGTTAAGCAAACGTATTGCTCTGAACCATTCGGGAATGAAACAGCCGATTGCAAATCCTGCTCGTTGTTGTTTGGCGTGAAGGCCACTTCCATGTTATTGCCATTGTTGCCTGGGTGTGGGATCAACGCGAAGTTTATACCAGGTTGCACGGCGAAGTCCCAAGGCGTCGCCCACGTATTTGCCGTATTCTGCGCCAACCAGCATTCAACGGTTAGCGAAGTGGTGTTGGTCAGTATCCCACTGGGCAGAGATAAATAACCTGAATAGGCTGCTGGCGCACCGCCCCCACCCCCCGGCAGGACAAGGCCGCTGCTTATGGTGGCGGCAGATCCACCGTTGGGTGCGACCAATGTCCCATTGGCGCCGCCCACTGAATCGGAAGCATCGCTAACGAAGCTGTAGCGATGCAGAAGGGTCTGGGGGCCGGTGACGGTGATGGTGCCGCTGGTAGCGGTGACACCCGCAACCGTGGCGCTGACCGTGGCGCTGCCGACGCCAACCCCGAGGATCACACCGCTGCTATTCACCGCGAGAACGCTTGGATTGCTGCTGACCCAGTTGGTGGCGTCGGCGGTTGCCAGGAGATTGGTTGAGCCGGTTTGCGGGAGCTGAACGGTGACGTTGGCTTGTTCGGTTCCAGTGATTATCACGCTGGGACCCGCCGTGACGCTGACCGATGTGGGAGTCAGGTTGTTGATTAAAACACTCGGACCGGCCACTGCGCTGGCGGAAAGATACCGTTGTGAAACAGGGGCAGTCCAGATGCGCATTTCATCGAAGGTGCCGTTGAAGACTGCATCGTTCCACTGGTCGAGTCCAATAAAATTATTATACGTGAAGCCCAAGCTTGCCGGCGTGATGGTGACACCCGTGGCAATTGCCACCTGGACGCCGTTGAGATAGAGCCTGATGGTTTGACTCGGCGCATCGTAGGTTACAGCAGTGTATTGTTCCGTTCCCGTCGGCAACTGTGAAGGTGCCTCCGCATCTACGTTGCCATTGTGGTTGAATTCAGTCCAGAGCGGGCCAGGCCCGCTCTTTGGAATCAAGTCAATATAGTTATTCTGAATAAAATTATTATTCGGCCCGGTGGTGCTGCCACCGAAGGACCAAGCGCGCGCCCATGTCAGTCCCCCGTTATCCGTCAGCCACGTTTCAATCGTGATTGAGTTGTTGCTGGAAAGTATCCCATTGGGAAATTGCGCCCAGTTGCCGCCGCCTCCCGGCAACGTCAGAACGCCACCCCCTAGGCTCGTGCTGCCAAAGAGTGTGATATTGGAGCCTTCAATCGAATCAAAGGCAGTGGTGCCACCACTTTCATTAAATGACCATCTGTGCTGAAGGGTTTGTGCCGAGAGCAAACAAGGTAAAGCAAGGAAGGACAGAATCATGCCGATCAGACGCCTGGACGCAACACGGGCAGACCCATGACGCGCGGATTCTCCATTTATGCTTGGTTTCATAGCTTTAAGAAGGGTTTTCATTCAAGTATTGGTTTATTGGTGATTACCGATGCCCCATTCAAATCAGCCTTTGAATTTGGAAATACCATGACACTCCAATGCATTCGGCTTGTGGACATGTGGCGACTCTAAACTTCTTATCGGAGGATGTCATGTGGCATAAAATGGCCACAGGTATATCAGCGTCACTTATTGCTAAATGGCCCGAGAGCTTGCGACGAAAGTATATCAAGCAGCAATAAATTACACTCGCAGTCATGATTAACAAACCCGGTTGGCACCAGATTTGTCGTAACTTACCTGGAGCCCGGCACGCATCAAGTCCATGGCAAGACGGAGGAGATAAAACTCATCAGGAACAGTTGGATTAATCGATACGGGTGACGCTAAAGCTCCCGTTTGCCGTGCAGCTTTTCGACGGCAAAGAATGCGCAAAGTTCCGCGCACTTCAACCAGTGGGCCCGGGTTCAGAGACTGTAAACTGCCCTCGCCCACAGGACTCTATGGCATAAAGTGGCCACACAGCCTCCAATTGACTTTGGAATCAATGCGACTAGGTTTTGTCCTATGAATTCCACCGCAACCCGTAAAATCGGGGCATGGTTGCTTTGCGGGCTTGTAGTTCTCTTGGTCGGAGCAATCAATTTCCACATCACGGAAGCCAGGGCGGATACCGTCACTGACGTGACCAATATTCAAGCCGGCGGATACGGCGGACTTTATATTGGCAATCGCGCGCCGTTGGAACCGAGTCCGCTTCTGCGCCTGCCGCCCGGCGGCATTCAGCCGCAGGGCTGGTTGCTGACGATGCTGCAAAACCAGCGCAACGGCTTGAACGGGTTGCAGGAACAGATTTCGCCGTTTCTGAAATTCCCGACCAGTGATTGGACCACGACCAATGGGTCGGGCACGACGCAGGGCTGGGAGCGCGTGCCTTACTGGCTGCGCGGCTACATTGACCTGGGTTATTGCCTTCAGGACAACACGGTCATCACGAATGCCGCCCACTGGATCAAGGGGGTCATGAACTCGGAGCGGCCCAACGGCTATTTCGGCCCGGCACAGGACTATTCGGACGGGACGAATGACTCAGATTTAGGGATCAATGTGCCGGATTTGTGGCCGAACATGCCGATGCTCGACGCTATGCGGTCCTATTACGATTACACCGGCGATACCAATGCCTTGAATTTGATTCGCAATTATTGTCTTTGGGAGAACAGCCTGCCGGCCACCGATTTCGGCGCGGGTTACTGGCCGATGATGCGCATGGGGGACAACATCGAAAGCATTTACTGGCTCTACAACCGGACGGGCGAATCCTGGTTGCTGAACCTGGCCACGAACATTTATGTGAACATGGCGCGATGGGACACGCCCAGTACGCTGCCGAACTGGCACAACGTGAACATCGCCGAAGGCTTCCGCGCCCCCACCGTGTTCTGGCAGCAATCCGGTAATCCGACCCAATTCCAATTTGCCGAGGCCAACTATCAGACCGTCATTAGTCAATATGGCCAGGTGCCGGGCGGGGCGTTTGGCGGGGATGAAAATTGCCGCTCCGGTTACTATGGTCCGCAACAGGCCATTGAGACGTGCGGCATTGTGGAGTTGATGCGCAGTTTCGAAATTCTTGACCGGATCACGGGTAGTCCGGTGTGGGCGGAGCGGTGCGAGAACCTGGCCGCCAACACCCTGCCGGCGGCGCTGCGGACCAACATGATGGGATTGCATTACCTCACCGCGCCCAACCAGCCTGAACTGGACGATGAAACCAAATCGCCGGACATCGACAACGGAGGCAATCCTTGGTTTTCCTACAGCCCCAACGAGCCTAATTTTTACTGCTGCGAACACAATCACGGCATGGGCTGGCCCTATTTCTGCGAGGAAACGTGGCTGGCCACCTGGGACAATGGTCTTTGCGCCTCGCTCTATGCGCCGACAGCCGTCCAGGCGCGCGTCGGCAACGGCAGCACCGTCAGCGTGAACGAAACCACCAGCTACCCGTTCGACGACACGATCCAGTTGAGTCTCACGGCGACCAACAGCGTGAATTTTCCACTCTATCTGCGCGTGCCGCAGTGGTGTTCGAACAGTTGGATTCAAGTCAATGGCCTGGCCGTTGCGACCAACAGCCAGCCGAGTTCCTACGTCTGCATCCAGCGCACTTGGAACAACGGCGATCAGGTCGTGCTGCATTTCCCGCGTCAAATTACTGTTAAGACCTGGACCGCCAACAACAATTGCGTTTCGGTCAACTACGGCCCGCTCACGTTCTCCCTGCAAATCCAGGAAAACTGGCAGCCTTATGGAAACAACGCCGCGCCGTGGACGGAATATGAGGCCTATCCCACGACTCCCTGGAACTATGGCCTCGTGTTGAACAGCATCAATCCGGCGGCCTCGTTCACCGTCGTGACCAACCCCGGTCCGATGGCGGCGAATCCATTTTCACTGCAAACGACGCCGATCCAATTGCAGGTCCAGGCCCGGCAGATTCCGGCCTGGACGCTCGACAGTCTCTACGTCGCCGGTGCGGTTTGGCCAAGTCCGGTTTACAGCACGCAGGCGGTGCAGACGGTCACGCTGGTGCCGATGGGCGCGGCCCGGCTGCGCATTTCGGCGTTCCCGACTGTCAGCACGAGCCCGACCGCGACTCAGTGGAGCGCGCCCTATTCGCCAAGCGCCTCTTATGTGAATTCCAGCGACACCGTCTCGGCCATGAACCTTGGCGTGCAGCCCACCAATTCCAGCGAACAAATCACCCGCATGACCTGGTGGAGTCATCAGGGCACGGCGGAGTGGGTGCAGGCGACTTTCAACGGCTTGTGCCAGGTGGGTCAGCTGTCGGTCTATTGGTATGACGACGTGCCGTTGGGCGGCGGCTGCAACGTGCCGCAGTCGTGGTATGTGCAATATCTCGTCGGCACCAATTGGGTGACGGTCACTGGCGCCAACGGCTACGGCACAGCCGCAAATACCTTCAATACCGTGTCCTTCAATCCGGTTTTAACGACCGCAGTGCGATTGGTCGTCCAGCTCCAGAGCGGGTTTTCCGGCGGCATTTTGGCGTGGCAGGTTCCCGCCACTCCCGTGACATCGCTGGCCGTGCACTATCCGTTGCACGGCAGTCTGGCGGACACGGCGTCCGGTCAAACCGGCACTCTCATCGGCGGCACTTTTGTGGCCGACCGGTTTGGCACGGCAAGCAATGCGCTTCAGTTCAACGGCACCAGCACCGACTATGCGATCATACCCCGTCCAAACTGGATGGATTGGACCATTGCTTTCTGGGTTAAAACCACGGCGACCGGCAGCAATTTCAATTCGCCGGAATACAGCAGTTCCGGCAAGTTAGGCGGGTCGGTATATCTCGGTGGCAGCAGCACGCTGACGACGCTTTCGGGGGCCTTTCCCAGCGGCGTGCCCGCCGGCGGGAGCCCCTACACCATTGCGGTCTGGGAGAAGGCGGACACGGGCTGTCCGAACAACGGCGGCTTTGTCGGCTGGGGTGACAATACCGGTGGAGACTGCAATAATTTGCGTTTGGGTGATGTGAACAGCAATCCGGACAGCCTGGACAATTACTGGTGGGCTAATGATTTCTACATAGACAACCTGGCTGTCAATCCGGCAGATGGCAACTGGCACGCGATTGTGGTGACGTTTGATGGCACCAACCGGACCCTTTACGAGGACGGAGTGAATCTTGGCAGCCACGTTTCTGGTGTTCCCAATGTGAGCGGCGACAATTTCATCGTGGGCAAGACGACGGGGGATGTGAACTTCAAAGGCTGGATGGAGAACCTGCTGATCGTAAACCGTGCGCTGACCCCGGCGGAGATTGCGAGCTACCAAACCGGTTTCAGCAATTCAGTGATTCCCAGCGGGACGGTGGGTTACTGGCAATTCAACAACGCGACAAATCTGGGCGCCGACAGCAGTGGCCAGGGCAACACGCTGGTGGCCAGCAGCAGCGGTCAATGGTGGACCGGCGAAGGTTTGGTGGACGGGGAAGTGGCTGGAGGGTCGGATGACTTTGGCATTTCGCTGGCCGGCAACACGGCCGCTTTCGGGGTCGGCAATCCCGACACCACGATTAACTCGACGACGGCGATCAATGACGGCCAGTGGCACCAGATCACCGCCACGCGGAGTGCCTACACCGGGCTGATGCAACTCTATGTGGACGGCGTCCTGCAAGCGAGTGCCACCGGGCCGTTCGGCCCAAAAACTTCGTCACTGAACCTGCGGCTGGGCAGCATCCAAAACGGGGTCGCGGGAGGTTACCTTACCGGCGCGCTGGACGACGTGCAGATTTTCAATCGCGTCCTAAGCGCACCGGAAATCACCGACGTGATGAATCAGTCCCTGACCTTGAATTCAATCACCAGCACCAATCTGATTGCCGGACAGACATTGATCGTCAGCAATTCGGCGGTTGATCCTTACGCGCCGCCCCGGACTGTCACTTGGAGTGTTTCAGGAGTTCCTGCCGGCGTGGCCATCGATCCGGCGAGTGGAGTGCTGACCTGGCGTCCCACCATCGCGCAGTCGTATGCGACCTATTCATTTTCCATTATTGCTGCTGACAGCGGCTCTCCGAGTTTGAGCGCCACGCAATATGTTCTGGTCACCGTGCTGTCTCCAGCCATGCCGGCGATCATTTCACCGACTTTCACCAATGGCCTGTTTACCTTTGGCGTCAATGGAGATTCCGGACCGGATTACTATATTGACTCGACGACCAATCTGGCGCCGTTCGCGGCATGGTTGCCATTGTTCACCAATTATGCCCCCGTTTCCTTACCGTTTATCTGGACGGACTTCACCGCCACCAACGGACCTCAAAGATTCTACCGCATCCGCCTTGGCCCTTAAGCGTTTGCGAGAGGGGCGCATCTGATTATTCGCCCGAAGGCGGCGGCAATGGCACTCCGGGCGAAACGGGAATGCCAAAGTCTGGCGAGCCATCCGGATTCCAGGTGAAACGCTGGATGCGAACGTCGCGCCGCCTGGTGCCCGGGCCGGTGTGCGCGTGATAAACAATCCAATCCTCCCTGCCGTCCGGCGACTTGACGAAGGAGCAGTGTCCAGGACCGAAGACATCGGCGGAGCGTTTAAAAACCGGTTCGGGCTTCTTGATCCAGGAATGCGTGTCGAGCACGTCGCCGCCGGTCCAGGTCAGTTGGCCCAGGCAATAGCTGTCGTCCCAAAAGGCGCTGGCCGAATAGATGATGAAAAGGCGGCCGTTGTGCCAGAGTGTTTCCGGTCCTTCATTGATGCGGGGGAAATCGCGTTGTTCCCAGTTCCGGTCGGGCTGCGAAATGCACACGCGCTGGCCGCTGATCGTCCACGGATTGCTCATGGGTGCAATATACAGATTTTGTACGCCGTCGTTGGTGCCCGGCCAGCCCGACCAGATGAAATAAAGTTTTCCATCCGGCATCTGCAACACGGTGCCATCGATGGCCCACCGGTCCGAGGGCGGGGCAATTTTGCCTTTGAAGATAAACGGGGACTGCGGATCGCTGGAGGTCCCTTCCAAAACGTACATGCGATGATTGGCATTATTGCCGTCGTCCGCCGCCACATAGACATACCATTTGCCCTGGAGAAAATGAAGTTCCGGCGCCCAAATCTGTTTGGAGCAGGCGGTTCCCGGCGAAGGATGCCAGACGCGCTGCCAATGATCCTGGCCGATGTTCTCAAGCTGCGCTGCCCGGTTGACCCAGACGCCGTCGGGATGGGATTGGCAGAAATAATAATTTGTCTGCCACCGGATTACCCACGGGTCAGCGCCCTGTTCAACCACGGGATTTGTAAATGCAGGTGGGCCGGCAGCGAAAATGGCGTTCTGATCAAAACCGGCAAACAAGCATAAGACCAAAAAAACAGCGGGACCAAACTTTCGTCCTGGCACAGGCCGAAAACCAGTCTTGAGGTGATGGAAGACGGTTAAACGTAAAGTCATTATCGGCGATTCGGGTTGGCAAAAAGCTTTGGGCAACGATTAATTCGGCGATCTCCCCTAGCTCCCATTCTTGTCCGGTTCATTCCCCGTTTGTGGCGCGAAAATGCCCACGTCAATGCCCTGTCCGCCGGTGGTCTGGTGACAATGAACCGCGATGGTATTTTCGCCTGGTAGAAGCGCCGCCGCCGCCGCTTTTGAAATCTCGAATTGATCGTAATCGGTGATGAAACTGGGAAGTTTCACGGCCAGCACGCCGTTCAAGTAAACTTCCGCGTCTTCATCGTGAAAAATTTGCAGTATGATTCCCGACAGGTCTTCCGGCTTCAAAGTGAATCGCCGCCGCAGCCAGATGTCAGCGGTGTTCCATGTCGTGTTCACAACTATCCCCGGCGTTCCGGTGGTGCCGAACCCGGCAACTCCTTCGTTCCAGGTGGAAGCATCAAACCCCGGGTTAACCCAGTCGCCGATGGGTTTTTCCGTCGTGTATTTCCAGTTGGTTTGCCCGGTCAGGGCGTCTGCTAAAATGATTTTCATTGGCATTCCCCAAAATCCGCCCTGATTGGCCGCCTGCAGAACGGCCGGAGCGATTTTGGCCACCGCGCGGTCATAGGTTTGCAGGCCGTTGCATTCCGTTTCCACGTCGGCGGTCTGGGTATAGACAGCGGCGCTCAAGCCGCGCAGCCGGTGCAATTCCCAGACCCGCTTCATTTCAGGGGCGTAACGCGCCGCCAGTTCCTCACGATTCGTCAACATCACGTACGCCCAACAATTCCTGGACCAGGTCCGGCCCGGAACCGTCAGTCCCAACCCGCCAAATTCCCCCAACACGGCGGCGCGATGGGGTTCGGGTGCCGGCGAATCGGGGCCGGGGTAGTTGTGCATGTCAACGAGGTCGCCCACGCGCATGTCGGTCCACCCGCTGGCATCGTCCACCAGCCGCGACGGGTCCATGGCCTTGATCCATTTCGTCAACGACTCCGTCTCGAACTGTCCCCAGCCTTCGTTGAAAAGGTCCCACTGAACAATGGCCGGATGATCGTACAGCTCCTGGATCATGTGTTGCAGTTCAATTTCAAATTCCTGGCGTGAAGCGGCGGTGGCGTTGTTGCCGCTGGGCATGTCCTGCCAGACCAAAAGACCCAGTTTGTCGCACCAGTAATACCACCGCGCCTGTTCCACCTTGACGTGCATGCGGACCAGGTTGAAACCGCCCTGCTTCAGGAACTCAAGGTCGTGGCGCAGCGC
The DNA here is from genome assembly GCA_049516255.1 of Verrucomicrobiota bacterium. Taxonomy (GTDB): domain Bacteria; phylum Verrucomicrobiota; class Verrucomicrobiia; order Limisphaerales; family UBA11358; genus UBA11358. Next base: position 12,050 of record JBEKTH010000032.1, on the reverse strand, counting down.
CGCATCGGTCGGCGCGGTGTAAATACCATCCGGCCAGAATCCCTGGTCCAGCGCGCCCAGCTCAAAAATGAATTGGTTGTTCAGGGCAATGCGCGTGACTCCCTGGTCATCGGTGCGCAACGCGATCTTTCTCATGCCAAAATAACTGGAAACGGAGTCGAGAATTCGATTCCCGTCCTTCAGCGTCACTTTCAGGTCGTATAGAAATGGGTCATCCGGCGACCAAAGATGCGGATTCGGCAGGTTCAAAACCAATTCGGCATTGGCCGGACCCATGATCCGGGCGACTTCCTTGGCGCCCGCGGACGCCACAACCTCGATCTGGAGATTTTCAGAAAAGCTGTTGACCGCCGCGTGGAGGCGCAGCGCCTGCGCGTCTATATCCGGAGTGAACCTTAGCCGCTCAATGCACACTTCCGGAACCGGTTCCAGCCAGACCGTCTGCCAGATGCCAGAGGTGGCCGTGTAAAAAATGCCTTCGGGCTTGAGCGACTGCTTGCCCCGCGGCTGATCGCCATCATCGGTGGGGTCGCTGGCGCAAACCACCATGTCCTCGGCGCCGTTCCAGCGCAGCGCATCCGTAATGTCGAACGTAAACGCGTCATAGCCGCCCTGATGCTCGCCGATTTCGCGACCATTTACCCATACCTGGCAATGGTAGTCCACCGCGCCGAAATGCAGCCGCACCCGCTCGCCGCGCCAGGATGCCTGCACGGCAAATGTCCGGTGATACCAGAGCCTGGTGTGTTCCGCGAAATTGGTCATCACTCCCGAAAGCGCCGACTCCACCGGAAACGGAACCAGGATTTTGCCCTCGAACGATGAAGGCTGGTCCACGGAATCCGGCGTAATGGCGTAATCCCAAAGCCCGTTCAAATTCTCCCAGGCCGTCCGGAGCAGTTGCGGGCGCGGATAATCCGGCAACGCATTGGTCGGGTTGACCTCCGCCGCCCAGGGTGTCATCAGCGGCGCCTTCGCGGGCTGCCAGACGGCGCCTTCGGCGACGCGCGCCGACACAAGAATTGCCGGAATAAAAGCCGCCCGACCCAAAATGTTCATCAGCGTGCTGGGGAAAATAAATTTCATTTTTGCAAAAACTTCGCCACCGCTTCCGTGCGGGTGTGCACGTGGAGTTTTTCGTAGATGCGGCGGATATAATTTCGCACCGTGTGAATGCTCACGCCCAGTTGATCGGCGATTTGTTTGTAGGCCAGTCCGCCCACCAGTCCGTCCAACACCGACCGCTCACGAGGTGAAAGCTCCACGGAAGCATCGCCCGGCGCGGGGGCGATTTTGAATGACTGGACCACCTTGCGCGCAATGGGCGCCGACATGGGCGAACCGCCGGCATAAACCTCCTCGATGGCTTCCAATAATTTTTTCGGCGACAGACGTTTCAGCAAATATCCGCTCGCGCCGGCGGCCAGCGCGCGGAAAATCTGATCGGTGTCTTCAAAAACGGTGAGCATGAGCACTTGCGCTTCGGGCACGAGCGTGGTTAATCGGCGGACGCATTCGATGCCGTCCATGTCGCCCAGGTTGATGTCCATCAGAATCACATCCGGCTTGTCCTGCGGCAAATGTTCCAGTGCCTCCGCTGCGCTGGCGTAGGCGCTTTTGCACCGGATGTTCCCCGTGGCGGCGAGATAGCCGGCAATGTGCCCGCGCAGGTCGGCCTCGTCGTCCACGATGGAAACGGTGATGATTTTCTTCATGATTCGCTGGTTGATATTTTGCTTAGCCGGACCCGCACGGTGACGGTGGTACCGGCGCCGGGCCGGCTGGATACCAGGCAGTCGCCGCCAATGGCGGCCAGCCGCTGGTGCATGTTCCTTAATCCATTGCCCCCCCGGCCGGCCCGCACCTGGCCGTTGGCCTCCGCCGACACCTCAAACCCCCGGCCATTATCGGTGACCTTGAGTTCAAGTTCCGGCGCGTTGATGGTCATTTCCACTTTCACCTTCGTGGCGGCGGAATGTTTGAGGACGTTGTTCAAAGCCTCTTCGAAGGTCAGGAACAGGTTGTGCCGTGTTTCCGATGACAAAGGGTAATGAGGGATTTCCCGGGGCAACCGGAGTTCGCATTCGGTGCGGGTATTTTGAAAGTATTCAACGGCGTAGCCGCTCAGGTAGGCGGTCAGATTTTCCAACGTGTCGTTGCGCGGATTGACGGCCCAGACAATTTCATCCATCGTTTTCAGCAAATCCCGCGAAGTTTGGGCAATCGCCTCGATTTTTTCGGCGTGCTGCCCGGCTGATGCTGCATCCATCTGCGCGTGTTCGCTCAGAAATGAAATCTTGGTCAACTTCGATCCCATTTCATCATGCATGTCCCGGGCGATGCGCATCCGTTCCCGTTCAAGTGATTGTTGCTGTTCCAACCGGGCCAGGGCGCTCCGCAGACGCCGATGCGACACGGTGCGGACAATTGCCGCTATCAAGGCAATCGCCGTCAGGCAATAAAGCCCGATCGCCCAGGCTTGGAAATAGAACGGCGTGGGAACGACAAAGTCGAATGTCTCCGGTGCCTCGCGCCACTTTCCGTCGCCGTTGCGGGCCGCCACCCGAAAACGGTAGTGCCCGAAGGACAACCGGCTGTAATGGGCAAACCGCGCATGACCATCATCCACCCAGTCCGAATCGGAACCTACCAGCTTATGCCGGAATTGAACGTCTTCCGGCGAGGTAAAATCCAGGGCCGTAAATCGAATTTCCAGCGACCGTAAATCCACCGGTGCTTTGAAGGGGGCGTTGTCCGTCGTCACCGCCGACCATAATGCGCCCCAGAGCAGGGGAACCCGCGGCTGGCCGTTGAAGGCGGCGTCCTCAATGTAAACCGGAAATGCCGACGGCTCGATTTCCGACTGGCGGGCGTCCACGCTTAAAACGCCTTCGGAGGTCGCAAACCAAAGTTCTCCATCCGGTGCCAGCGCGGCGCGTGTCCCACCGTCAAAGGTGGTGGATTCAGGGACTGTCTTCGCGTCGGAAATCCACTGGCTAACGAGTGGAATGCGGGCATGGTCCAATGATTTGCGAAGGTCGCTGCGGTTGACGCGATAGATTCCCGTTTCAGTGGCCAGCCATAAATTTCTTGCGCCGTCTTCGGTTATTCCAGCCACGACGTCGCTGGGCAGGCCATTGCTGATGTTCCAGTTCATCCCAATTCCGTCGGTCAGACAAGTCAGACCGCCGCCGGCTGTGCCAATCCAGAGCCAGCCCGGTTCCCCTTCGTACAACACCAGCACGGCATGCTGGCCGGGAATGTTTGCCGCCTCGATGACGCTGAATTTTCCATTATTTTCCCGCAGGATTTGACCGTCCTGGGTTCCCAACCAAAGTCCGCCGGCCGCCGCTGGAATCATGGCCGTCACTGGCGTTCCCGGCAGTCCTTGCGCCGTGTCGAAACGGGCCAGGTTATCACCCACAAAATGATGAAGGGTGCCGGCGCTGGTGCTGGCCCAAACGCCGCCTTCGGCATCAACGCACACCGCCAGCACGGTGTCATCGGCCAGGCCGTCCGCAGTGGTCAAATGAATGCTGCGCCGGTCTCGCAGGCCATACAGTCCGTCGCCCAGGGTGCCCACCCACACGGTTCCATTCCGAGCGACGCACACGGACGAAACCAGGTTTTGCACCTCCCATCCATTGTCACCCCCAAGCCGGTCGAATCTTCCAGATTCCCCCACGAACAAGCCGCCGTATTGCAGACCCACAAAAATCCGTCCGTTGGCGTCCAAGGTGAGCGCCGTCGACGGACTGGCCGGCAAACCTTGTCCCGCCCGCATGATATGCACCGATTGGGGGTGTAATCGCATCAATCCGCCGCCGGAGGTGCCGAGCCAGAGATTGCCCTGCTGGTCTTCACAGATGGCGCGAACATCGTAGGGTCGGCGATCTTCGCCCAGAATCACCGGCCGAAAACGGTTGTCTTCAAAACAGAACAAACCGCCTCCGCTCGTCCCGATCCAGAGCCGTCCGCCCCGTCCTTCACACAAGCTCCAGATGCGGACGGAAGCCGGTTGGGAACTGCGAAAATAATTCAGTCGCTTGCCCTCGGACAAATTGATCAGGTAAGTATCACCAAAGGCCCACAGATTCCTGCTGCGGTCTTCATAAACGCCGAGGTACTCGGGACTGCGACCCTGACTTTCGGTCTGGAAGGTGTAGGGCACCAGGCGCCCCTGGATGAACCGGCACATCCCGACATGCGTTGTAATCCATACCGTCCCTGAAGGCGCTACATTCACCCCCGAAACAAATTTATCCGGCAGGCCATCCGGCGTGGTAAATGATTCGAAATGCTTCCCGGTCCAAAGGTTCAACCCGGTGGGGCTGCCAATCCAGACCGATCCCCGATTGTCCGCCGCGAGGCTCGTAACATGATCGTCCAGCAGACCCTGCCCCTTCAAAAAATGCCGCACTTGTCCATGGTCCAATTCAAACAGACCCTGCTCTTGCGTGCCAATCCATAAACTGCCCTGGCTGTCTTCACATAATGCCGTAACGTGAACCGGACGGTTGGCAGCGGAAGCCACCGGCTTCAGTTCGGTAAATTCGACGCCGTCGAACCGGACCAGTCCCGCGCTGGTGCCCACCCACAAAAAATTGTCCCGCGTCTGGAGAATCGCCGTCACGGAATCGGATGGCAGGCCATCGGCAGCGCCCCAGACGCGCGTCGCCTCGGCGCGTTCTGCCAAATCAGGATCGGCCCCGCCGGCCCGGAGGGTAAAGAGCGCCAGTCCGGCACAACATAAAACCGGGACGATGTGAATTTTTCGCTTCAAAGTCTGATCAACCGCAATCTTACGCGACAAGCCATCCGCGTAAAGCGCCGTTTGCCATCATCTGTTTCAGGGGGCGGACAGACGCGAATGCGCGTTCCCACGCCGGACCGGATGGCTGGCTGGGGCGGGGCTACGCCGCGAGTCCAGCCTGAAACCCAATCTGTTTTTTCATTTGGGACGAAATGGTCTGCGGCATCGCCCGATTATCATGCCGGTTCTAAGGACTGACCAGAACTTTGAAGAATTGATTCCCGGCAGTTACCGGAACGGTATAGGGCGAAACCGCGGCGTTGTTGGTCGTCCAGGGTCCCAACACGGCGGGGGCCTGCAATAAAATTCCAGCCTGCCAGGTGAGCACGACGCTCGATCCGGAGCGCATGACGCTCAAATTCACCGGGCCCGTGTAAACACCAGTCTGGAGGTCCTGCACTTGGGTGGCGGTGAGAGCCTGGGTAAAGATGGCCGCGTGAGCGATTTTGGCGTTCAGCAATCGCGCGGTTCCATAATCGGGCGAGCCGCCAATCCAAACATCAAGGCCGTCCCCGGCGGGAGCCGCCGTCACATTATTGCCGCCCACCAGCGCTCCGTCCACGTAAAGCAGGCCGTTATTATTGCCGGGAACTCCCGTGTAGGTATAGGCGACCATGTGCCAATTGCCATCGTTAATGCCGGCGGGACTGGTCGCGTCAGTCGCACTGCCGTCCGAGGCGCCCGGCTCGCCACTGCCGTTGATGCTCATGCGCCAGGATGGATCGCCGTGCCCGAACAATCCCGCAAAGCCCGGCACGGTCAAAACATCAACCCAAGCCACCACGGAAATTGCCCCGGTGATGTCGAACGGCCCTTCGGGAATGTCAACATACCCCGATGTTCCGTCAAACAACGCCGACCGGCTGGGAGAGCCGAAGATTGAGTTGGTCGGTCCGGCTTGAGCCAGGGTGAAACCGCCGTTGTAGGCGCCGTTGTTATTGCCGATCAAGTCATGGGCGATGGTTCCATTGGTTTCATTCAAGGGCCAGTATGCAATCGGATTGAGCGACAACAGCGATTGCTGATACGTGGTCGGGGCGAGCACGGTGAGATTTAACGGTGTGCTGGGGGCTGTGCCATACTGGTTGCTGACCACGCAGGTGTAGCTGCCGGCATTGGTCAGTTGCAAGTCGGCAATGGTCAGCGTGGGAGTGGCGGCGGTGCTGATGGGATTTGCGCCATTGTTAAAGTACCACTGATAAACGAAGGGTGGGGTGCCCGAATTGGCCACGCTGGCATTGAGCGTCGCACCCGCCAGCAGAGTTTCCGAGGCCTGAGGCTGCTGCGTGATCACCGGCGGACTGGACGTGACGGTGAGGGAAGCGCTCGTGCCCGTCACGCCGTTTAGGATGGCGCTGATCGTGGCGCTGCCCGTGTTGACCGCGGTGATCAGACCGCTGCCGTTCACCGTGAGCACGCCGGGATTGCTGCTGCTCCAATTGGTGACGAAGCCGGTGACGGGCACACCGGCAGCCCCCGCGAAAGTGCCTGTGACGGAAGCTGGCTGCGTGAATCCGGCGCCCATTTTTGAACTGGATGCGGTGACAGTGAGCGACAACGGCGTCAAGTTGGTCGCCACCACACCGGGCCCGGCCGCCGTGCTGACCGCCAGATACAACGGTGAAACAACGCCATTCCATATCCGAAATTCGTAGACGGTGCCGGAGAACTGATCGTCGCCGTAAACGTCATTTCCCAGCATGTTTTCGGTGGTGCCGCCCGTGCCGCCAATGGTGCCGGGAGTATAGGTGCTGTTGGGGAGGGCCAGCGAGGCGACCAGGGTGCCGTTGGTATAGAGATTGCCCACCAGGCTGTAGGCATTGTAGGTCACGCAGACGTACTGCTCGGAACCATTCGGAAATGAAACCGCCGATTGCAGGTCCTGTTCGCCCCCATCGGGCGTAAACGCCACTTCCAGGTTATTACCGTTATTGGCCGGATATGGGATAAGCCCGAAATTCTGACTGCCGTTGTTGCCAAAGTCCCAAATCTCAGCCCAAACATTGCCCTGATTCTGGGTCACCCAGCATTCAACGGTCAAATTGGTGGTGGCGGTTAACAGGCCGCTGGGCAGGGACACATAGCCTGAATAACCAAATGCCGGAGTCGTGCTTCCGGGCAAGCTGAGGCCGTGATTAATAGTAGCGGCGCCGCCGCCGCTGGGCGCCACGATCGTCCCGTTGGCGCCGCCCACCGAATCGCTGGCATCGCTGACGAAACTGTAACGATGCAACAGCAACAATGAATTTGTGGGAGTCACGACCGTCAAGGTCACAGAATTGGTCACGCTGCCGGCCGTGTTTGAAACCACAATGCTGTAACTGCCCGCGTTGGTTGAGGTGACATTCGTCACTATCAGCGTGTTGTTGGTTGCGCTGGGAATCGGCGCGGAGCCGGAATACCATTGATAATTCAAATTCCCGCCGATCGCTTGCGCGCTGAAAGATGCCGTTCCGCCCAAGAACAACGTCTGGGAGACGGGCGGCAGCAGGATCGTGGGCGTCGTCTGCGGGAAGGCGCCGTTGCTGTAAAGCGCGCTGACTTCGTTGTTGCCCAGGGCCCGGTTGAAAATTTCGATCTCATCCAGACTGCCGTTGAGATAGCCGCCGCCGGACGCAATTCGCCCAAACGTCGCCGAGCTCGAGGCGTTCAAGGTATTGGTGTTGCCAGTTCCTATTGCTTGCAACGCGCCGTCCACGTAAAGACTGATGACGCCGGTGGATTGCACGCGGGTCGCCACGCATTGATGCCAGTTCCCGTCGTTGATTGGGCTGGTGGAGAAAATGGTGGTGTCCGGGTTCCCGACGCCAAACGCAAGCTTGTTGCCGACCAGGGCCGTACCGAAGTCGTTGGCCCCGCCCAGATAATTCCCGTCCACCAGTCCGGCTCCGGTGTACCATTGACCGGTTCCGATGGTCTGGCTGGTTTTGACCCAGAAAACGATGCTAAAATCGTTGCTGACCGGGTTGGGAATCTGGACATAATTATTGACACCATTAAAGGTCAGGCAGCCGTTGACTTTGCCACTGGGATTCCAGGTGGCTCCATACACCGTTCCGTTGTAACCATCCCCGGTGGCGTCCACGGCCACAGTTCCGCTGGTGGCATCCAGCGGCCAGTAACCAATTTCATCGGTGGGAACCGTGAAAGTGTTGGCAATGAGCTGCTGATCGGAAATCCCGACATCGATAAACTGCCCGCCGGTGGTTTGGTGGCAGGACACTGCCATAAGGTTGGTGCCATTGGGAACGATGGCCGCCTGAGCCTGCGGGGTCATCGGCACGTTGACGTAAGCCGTGGAGTAACCGGATGCCGAAGCGGCAAACACGCCGTTGATATAAATGGCGACGTCTTCATCGTGATAAACTGTGAAGCCGAGGTCATTGCTCTGCTGCGGAGTGAGCGAACCGGGATTAAAGGTGCGTCTCAGATAAATGTAACCCAGCGTGGTCCACGCCGTGTTCGGCGTCACGCCCGGATCAATTGTGCCGAAGCCGGCAAGGCCGGTGCTCCAGCCGGTGGCATTGAAATTGGTGGCATACCAGTTCGAGGCCGGCGTATTGGTGGTCCATAGCCAGGTCTGGGGCACCGTTTGGGAGGTGGGCACCACCGGGGTCACGGTCATCTGACCGGTGATCGCCTTCAAGTTGGAACTGAAGATTCTGTCCATGTCGGGTTTGACCAGCCGGTCATAGGTCATCAGGCCATTGCATTCGTTTTCCACGTCGGTGATCTGCGTGTAGATGGCCGCGTTCAACCCGCCGTTGGCCGTGGGTTTGAAGCTGATGGCCTCATTGATGTAGCCATCATACAGCGAGGCAAAATTATCCAAGGAACTGGCCAGCAGGTAACTGGTCCCGGCCTGGGCCGGATTCCACAAATGGCCGGTCACATGCCAGGCAATCCCGCCGAATTCACCATCCACCGGCGCCTGCGTGGCGCTGGTGGGATCACCGGGATCGGGATAACTATGCTCATCGAATATATCACCCACCCCGAAATAACTGCCGCCGCTGGCCTGGTTCACCAACCGCGACGGGTCGAGCGTCTTCACCAGGCTCACCAGATAAGCTGTGTTGGTCTGCCCCACGCCGTTTCCGCTGCCGGCCTCTCCCTGGCCCTCGTTAAAAATATCCCACATGATGATCGCGGGACTGTTCCAATGGTTGGTGACCATCGCGCTCAGTTCGGCGATGAAGTCCAACGGATCCACCGGCGGCGGGCTGGGATTGCCCGTGTAGGAATTGCAAGTGGGCATGTCCTGCCACACCAGCAGCCCCAATTTGTCCGCCCAATAATACCAGCGCTGGCGCTCCACCTTGATGTGTTTGCGGACCGCATTGAAGCCAAGCGCCTTTTCCATTTGCAAATCATATTCCAGCGCCGCGTCCGTTGGCGCGGTGTAAATGCCATCCGGCCAGAAACCCTGGTCCAACGGTCCCACGCCAAAACAGGCCTGGTTGTTCAAAAAAATTTTGGGCACGCCGTTCACGACGCTGATGGAAATTTTCCGCATTCCGAAATAGCTCGTCACATAGTCGTTGGTCACGCCGCCATGGACGGTTGAAATTTGAAGGCCGTAGAGAAACGGGTTGTCCGGCGACCACAAATTCGGGTTCGGCACCGGAATGTCCAGTTCCGTTTGCGGGCTCCCGGTTCCGGTATTGATGGCTGCGCCATTGCTCATCACCGTGGCCACGACGGTCACGCCGCTGGTGGCATAACCATTGACGGTCAGCCGCACTTGCGAGTTGTCCACATCAGGGACGATTCGCAATCCGCTGATGCCCGAAGCATCCACCGGCTCCAGCCAGGCCGGCTGCCAGAGGCCGCTGGACGAAGTGTACATGATGCCGCCCGGATACAGCGTCTGTTTGCCGCGCGGCTGGCCGCCGTTGTCCTCGGGACTGTAAACATTCACGATCAACTCATTGGTTCCGCCGTTGAGATAAGACGTGATGTCGTAACTGATGGGATCGTAGCCGCCTTTGTGAATGCCGACTGGCTGCCCATTCACGTAAACCGTCGCCTGCCAATCCACCGCGTCCAGGTGCAAAATGATGTGCTTGCCACTCCAGGTCGAGGGCACGGTGAATGTCCGCCGATACCAGGAAAATTCATAATATTGCATCACGCCCGAAATCGCCGATTCCATCGGGTAGGGAACCAGGATTTGACTGGATAGCGTCTGGCCAACCGGCACCGGGTCGTTGGTGGCTCCGGCTTGAAACTGCCAGATGCCGTTCAGATTCATCCAGTTGGTTCGAACCATCTGCGGCCGGGGATATTCCGGCAGCGGATTGTTGGTGTCCACCAAAGCTGACCACGCCGTCATCAATGGCGCTTGTTTCATCTGCCAGGCGGAAACCGTGGCAGGGGTGGTTGGAACCAGAAGGCAGGCGCAGATCTTCAGGGAACAAGCCAAACTGCGCGGTATGTTCATTGAATGTTATAGTTTCGCAGGTAAAGCGAGACTGTCAATGTGGCATGAAATGGCCACACGGTATGATGTTGAGCCATCAGTGACTCTGCGGCATCGTGTTCCCATCCGCCACGAGCACAAAAGCCATGAAACATGTAATCCTGTCCACAATCACCTGTCTCGCCATGAGTTCAAGCATGGCGTTTTTGACCGGCTGTGCGTCCCTGTCCCAATCTTCCAACGGAACCATCGGTAAGGCGCCCTTTGGCACCATGCCCGATGGCACTCCAGTCACCATTTATACCTTGCGCAATGCCAGCGGGATGGAGGCGCGGATTCTAAATTACGGAGGCATTGTCCAATCCCTCTGGGTGCCGGACAAGAATGGGAGTTTCGGGGACGTTGTCCTGGGTTACAACAATCTCGACGGTTATCGGACCAACAGCCCATACTTCGGCGCGCTGATTGGCCGGTATGGCAATCGCATCGCCAGGGGACAATTCACCTTGAATGGCGTAAATTATAACCTCGCGACGAACAACGGTCCGAATGCTCTGCACGGCGGCCTCAAGGGCTTTGACAAGGTGGTGTGGGAGGCCAGGCCGTTGCGGACGCCGGAAGGCCCGGCGCTCCAGCTCACTTATGTCAGCCGGGACGGCGAGGAAGGCTATCCCGGCACGCTGAATGTCACGGCGGTTTACACCGTGACGAAAGACAACGCATTGCGACTGGACTATACGGCCACGACCGACAAGGACACGATTGTAAATTTGACGCACCATTCGTATTTCAACCTCGCCGGCCGCGGCGACATCCTTGGCCACGTCGTCTTTATCAACGCCGATCAGTTCACACCGGTGGACAGCACTTTGATTCCCACGGGCGAATTGCGTCCGGTGGACGGAACGCCTTTTGATTTCCGGATTCCGACGGCCATCGGCGCGCGCATCGGACAGGACGATGAGCAGTTGAAATTCGGCAATGGTTACGACCATAACTGGGTCATCAACCATCCGATGGGCCGGCTCGACCTGATGGCCCGCGTCACCGAGCCGACCACGGGGCGCGTGTTGGAAGTTTTGTCCACCGAGCCGGGCCTGCAATTCTACTCGGGCAACTTTCTTGATGGCACAATCGTCGGCAAGCAGGGACGGGTCTATCAATTCCGCAATGCGTTCGTCATGGAACCTCAACATTATCCGGATTCGCCCAACCACCCGAATTTCCCTGCAACCGAGCTGAAGCCCGGACAGGTTTATCACAACGTCATAATCTATAGATTTCTGACGGAATAAGTGCGGCGTTGGCGGAAATTAGCGCGGTCAGGTCAACGGGTTTGGGACCTGACCCCGTTTCCCGCCTCACAATGTTTTTTTGGGTTTGCGTCATCGCGCCTGACACCAGTTTGGTTGAGTGGAAAAGGCCGGTTCATCGCTCAATGAGCAACCTGCCATCAGCGGTGGCTGGAACTCGTGGGTGAGGCTCCACAGTTGGTCTGTCGGCTGTGGGCAGGAGGCGCAAACGATCGAATAATAGAGAATATTGTTTATGAGAAATGGACTCCAGGGGTTGCTGGTGTACTTGGCCGCCTCGATGTGTTGTTACGGCAATGTCCTGCCCGGCGATGATTTCAATGCGGACACCGCCGGCGCCATCTCGACCCTGCAACAATGGTACAACAGCGGCGGATTGTGGAACACGACCGGCTGGTGGAACGCGGCCAATTGCGTGGACGCGTTGGAATACGACATCATGGCCAATAACGACACGAATTATCTGGCGACACTGCAAAACACCTTCAATCTCAATTCCGGC
>JBEKTH010000031.1:0-40631 GCA_049516255.1 Verrucomicrobiota bacterium | reverse complement strand
AAGTCCCTTGCTCTGCTGCCCGCCGACGTTGATGAGCGGCGGGACTTTCAGATAAACATTCATGCCCGGCATTTGAGCGAATTTCGGTCGCAGTTCCTGGATGACCTGCGTCACGTTTAGTTTCCGCTGCGAGCTGTCTTTCAGACGCATGAAAATGCGGCCGCTGTTCAAATTTCCGCCGCCGCCGATGAACGAGATGAAACCGTCCACGTTCGAATCCGCCGCGACAATTTTCATCGCGGCAAGCTGGTCTTTGCGCATCGCGTCGAACGAAATATCCTGCGCCGCCTCGGTCGTGGACGAGAGCCGGTTGGTGTCTTCATCGGGGAAAAAGCCCTTGGGAATGACGTAGAATAAAACCGCCGTCGCGACGAAAACGGCCAGCGACACAAACATCGTCGCACGGCGATGGCGCATGACACCCTGCAAGGTGCGGTCGTAGGCGTCGCGCAGCCAGTCGAAGAATCGTTCGAAGGTGTTGTAAAGTTTCCCGTGCTTTTTCTCCTTTTCCGAATGTACAAAACGGCTGCACATCATCGGCGTCAGCGTCAGCGAAACGAAACCGGACACCAAAACCGCCACGACAATCGTCACGGCGAATTCGTGCAGCAGCCGTCCGAGCAATCCGCTCATGAACAAGACCGGGATGAACACCGCCGAAAGCGAGAGCGTCATGGAGATGATCGTAAAACCGATTTCCTTCGAGCCTTTCAGCGCGGCTTCCATCGGCGGTTCGCCATTTTCCATGTGGCGCACGATGTTTTCGAGCATGACGATGGCGTCGTCCACGACGAACCCGACGCAGAGCGTAAGCGCCATGAGCGAAAGGTTGTCGAGGCTGTAATTCAGCAGCGCCATGACTGCAAACGTGCCGATGATGGACATCGGCAGAGCGAGGCTGGGAATCAGCGTCGCCGAAAGGTTTCGCAGAAAGATAAAGATCACCATGATGACCAGGCACACGGCGGCGAACAAAGTGTGTTCCACGTCCGAAACCGACTGGCGGATGGTTAGCGACCGGTCAATCAGAACGTCCAGGTTCACAGATGCCGGAATCGCGGCGCGGAATTGCGGCAGCAATTTTTTTATGTTGTCCACGACCTCAACCGTGTTCGCGCCCGGCTGGCGCTGGACGGCCAGCACGACGGCCGGCGTGCTGTCATACCAACCTGCGCTTTTGTCGTTTTGCACGCTGTCGAACACTTTGCCCAACTGCTGTAGCCGCACCGGGTTGCCGTTTCGGTAGGCGACGATCATCGGGCGATAATCCGAAGCCACGTTGAGCTGTCCGCTCGCCTGAATGGTAAACGCCTGATGCTTTCCGTATAGCGTGCCGAGCGGCTGGTTCACATTTCCTGCTTCAACGGCCTGCTCGACCTGGTCAATGCCGAGTCCGTAGGCCGCGAGTTTGTTCGGGTCAACCTGGATGCGCACGGCGTAAGGCTGCGCGCCGTAGACGCTGACCTGCGCGACGCCGTTGATCTGCGAAATCTGCTCCGCCAGCAGATTTTCGGCGTAGTTGTCCACGTCGGAAAGCGGCAGCGTCGGCGACGACATCGCCAGAAAAATGACCGGCGTGTCACCGGGATTCACTTTCTGATACGTCGGCGGCGTCGGCAGATTCGGCGGCAATTGCTTGGCCGCCTTGGCGATGGCCGACTGCACGTCCTGCGCCGCCGCGTCAATATTGCGGTCGAGCGAAAATTGAATCGTGATGGAAACCGAGCCGACCGAGCTGACGGACGACATATTGTCCACACCCGCGATGGTGGAGAACTGTTTTTCCAGCGGCGTCGCCACCGCCGAAGCCATCGTTTGAGGACTCGCGCCCGGCAGACTTGCGGAAACGGAAATCGTCGGATAATCGACGCTCGGCAGATCGCTGACGGGCAACTCGCGGAAACCGACTAGGCCGAAAAGCAAAATGCCCGACATGACCAGCGTGGTCATTACGGGGCGGCGGATGAAAAGTTCGGGAACGCTCATGGCGCGTTGGGCTTCGCCGTGGAATCAGCGCTTTTGACAGTAACTTTCATTTTTGGCGCGAGCCGCAATTGTCCGTCGGTCACGACTGTTTCGCCCACCTTCAATCCGCTTTGCACCACCGTTTCATTGTTGATTGTGATTCCGGTTTGCACTGGCCGCATCTCAATCGTTTGATCCGCCTTCACGACGTAGATAAAATCCCCGTTTTGCCCCGTTTGCACCGCTTGCGACGGCACGACGATGGCATTCGTCAATTCTGACAGCGTCAGCGTGACATTCACAAACTGTCCCGGCCACAGAACATTGTCTTCATTCGGGAACGTGGCTTTGAGCAGAATGGTTCCTGTCGTCATGTCCACCGAGTTGTCTATAAAAGTCAGATCACCCTGCGGCGGCGGCCCATCCATGTTTTCAAGCGTCGCGGTTGCTTTCAGGGTTTGTCCGGCCATCTGTTTTTTGATTTCCGGCAGAAATTGCTCCGGCACGGCGAACTCGACGTAAATCGGATGGATCTGATTAATGGTCAGCAAAACATCGTCCGGCGCCTTGACAACATTGCCCGCGAAAGCTTGCAGGCCACCCGTTTTGCCATCAATCGGCGAACGGATATAACAAAATTCCAGATTCAAGAGCGCGTTGGTGATGGCCGCCTTGTCCGCCGCCACCGTGCCGGTTGCCGCGTCGAGACTGGCCCGGTCCGTGTCCGATTGATCCTGCGAGATGATTTTTGACGCGAGCAATTTTTGATCGCGCAAATAATTGGCCTTTTGATATTCCAATTGCCCTGAGTCACGCTCCAGATTGGCGCGTGCCTGGTCCAGTGCCGCCTGCGATGGCCGCGGATCAATCGTGAACAGCAGCGCGTTCGATGTCACCTCGTCGCCCTCCTTGAAATTCACCTGGCTGATGATGCCGCCGATTTGCGAATGGACGGTCGCCGTCGAGATCGGCATCACATGGCCGACCGGCGGCGGGTCAATTTGCACCGGCACATTGGTCTGGATTGCCTGCGCCACCAACACCGGCGGACCCGCCGCCGCTTTTTTGGCGCCGCCCGAGCAGCCGTCGGTGAGGATGGCGGCGGCAGCCGCCAGTACCATCGGAATGAAAAGGGAATGTTTCATGGCAACTTACTTTGATTTGGGAAGATGGTTTTTGCCGGAGTGTCGTGCCGGGGCCGGTTGCAGGACCACGGCAAACTTTTTCAAAAAAGCGGCGCGTTCCCTCTGAAACCCCGGATCGGATACCGGCCGTCCCATGATGAGCTGGGTCAGTTGGGGAAACGCCGCCGGAAACATGGTCAGCGACCGCATGGTCAACATCACATGGCGTGGATCAAGTTTGGCGGAAATCTGGCCGCGCGCCTGCCGCTGCCGGATGCGTTCCAGGCCCCGTGCCGTCGCCGCGCGCCGGTTTTTTTCGTCAATCAATCTCCGGCCGGCGTTCTGCAACGCCTCCCATTCCAGCAGGCGGACCCAGTCGGCATCCTTGCACGCCGCTTCGAACCAGAAGGACAGGCTTTCCGCCGGGTCGCCCGACAGCGTTTCCGCCCAGGCCTGCCGCTGGACCATTTTCAGGCGCAACACCTCCCGGAACAGGCGTTCCTTGTTGCCGAAATAATGGTAGAGCATCCGTTTATTGATGGCCGCGCGTTGTGCAATGGCGTCCACCCGCGCGCCGGCAAAACCGTTCAGGGCGAACTCCTCCAGCGCGGCAGATAAAATCCGCTCGCGCGTGCGCCGGGGGTTGCGCGGCGAAAAACCTGAAGTGCGGGCGGGTTTGGTCATAAACCATGATAAGTAACCACCAAGTTACTTGGAGCGCAAGTCCCAATATTCGTTCAAAAAATCCGGCCCGCCGGCGGGGATTACAGCGGCGGTTTCGCCTTGCGCCAGGCCGTGCCCTGTTCGTAGGCGTGGGCGATCTGCAGGAGGGTTGCCTCGCCGAAGGGTTTGCCCAGCAATTGCAAGCCGATCGGCAGTTTCGGGTTTTTTGTAAATCCGCAGGGAAGGCTGACGCCGCAGATGCCGGCGAGGTTGCAGGAAATGGTGAAAATGTCGCTCAAATACATTTGCAGCGGGTCGTCGGATTTCTCGCCGATCTTGAACGCTGCTGTCGGCGAAGTCGGGGTGACAATGGCATCCACGGTTTCATACGCCTTCAGGAAATCGTTGCGGATGAGCGTGCGAACCTTTTGGGCGCGCAAATAGTACGCGTCGTAGTAGCCGCTGCTCAGGACGTAGGTGCCGAGAATGATGCGGCGCTTCACCTCGTCGCCAAAACCCGCGCCGCGCGTTTTGCCGTAAAGTTCCACCGGGTCGGCGCCGTCCACCCGCCGGCCATACCGGATGCCGTCAAACCGTGCGAGGTTGGCCGAGGCCTCGGCGGTGGCGATGATGTAGTAGGTGGCCACCGCGTAATCCGTGTGCGGCAGTGAAATCCCGACGATTTCCGCGCCGAGTTCCTGAATTTTTTTCACCGCCGCGTCCACGGCGGATTTTACCTCCGGGTCCAGACCGCCAATCAGGTACTCCTTTGGCAGACCGAGTTTGAGGCCTTTGATGTCGCCGGTCAGTGCGGCGGCATAGTCGGGCACCGGCTGCGGCACGCTGGTCGAATCCCGCGGGTCATGCCCGCTCATCACGCCGAGCATGATCGCCGCGTCGCGTACGTCCTTCGTGAACGGACCAATCTGGTCGAGCGAACTGGCAAACGCGACCAGACCATACCGCGAGACGCGGCCGTAGGTGGGTTTCAGCCCGACACAACCGCACAACGCCGCCGGCTGGCGGATGGAACCGCCCGTGTCCGAGCCCAGCGCGGCAATCACTTCATCCGCCGCGACCGCTGCCGCCGAGCCGCCGGACGAACCGCCCGGAATGCGCGTCAGGTCCCAGGGATTGCGCGTGACCCCGAACGCGGAATTTTCCGTGGAGCTGCCCATGGCAAATTCGTCCATGTTCAACCGGCCAAAAACGATGGCGCCCGCCGCCTTTAATTTTTCCACGACCGTCGCGTTGTAGGGCGAAACAAACTGGCCAAGGATTTTGGAACCGCAGTTGAGCGGCTGGTCTTTGACGGCCAGGACGTCCTTGACCGCCACCGGCACGCCGAGCAGCGGACGGTCGACGCCACCGCCCTGGGAAAGCAATTTATCGGCCGCATCCGCCTGCGCGAGCGCGTCGGCGTCGTCATGGCTGAGGAAGGCGTGGATTTTTCCGTCCACGCGGGCGATTTGGTCGAGACAGGCCTGCATGGCCTCGCGCGCGGAGACCTCGCGCCGGGCGAGTTTGGCCGTCAGTTCGGAAATGGTCAGTTGGTTCAACATGAATGTTCAGCCACAGATAAACACAGATGGGCACAGATTTGAATAAGCCAGGAAGCCACAAGTCCAGGGCTAAAATATCTGTGTTTAGCTGTGTCCATCTGTGGCAAAAATTATTCCACTATTTTTGGCACGATGAACAGGCCGTTGGCCTGGGCGGGCGCGTTGCGCAGGGCCTCGTCGTGCGGCAACGACGGTTGGATTTCATCGGGGCGCGTGACGTTGACCATCGGCACGGCATGGGCGGTCGGCTCAACGCCGGTGACATCGAGTTCATTCAACTTTTCAATGTAACCGAGGATGTGGCCGAGCTGGGCGCCCAGTTTTTGTTCCTCGTCGGAAGTCAGCTGCAGTCGGGCCAGATGCGCGACATATTTGATGTCAATTTCGGCGGACGCCATGCCCCTATTGAAAACCGAAAATTGCCGGGCGGCAATTTTTATTCCTCATCAAACTTGCGCTCGACCAGGGCTTCGAGTTCGGTGATGGCCTGGTGCGCATCGTCGCCGCGAACATGCAGGGTCAGTTTGCTGCCGGGGCCGGCCGCCAGCATCATCAGGCCCATGATGCTCTTGCCGTTGATTTTTTCGCCGTCCTTTTCGACCAGAATTTCCGACACAAAGCGGTTGGCCGTCTTCACAAACACGGCGGCGGGCCGGGCATGAATACCCAGTTTGTTGACAATGGTGAGCTCCTTGGTGAGGAACGTCCCGTCCAGCGTTTTTTTGGCGCTCATCGGCTTGCTCATGTTACCTTAGGCAAATCGGGATTTCCAATTATTTTTGTGACGCCGGTGTCGGATTGGCCGACGCCATGTGGGCAATCAGGCGTTGATTCAGGTCTTCGGCCGCGTTGTAGCCGGACATTTTTAATTTGGTCTGGAAGGCGGCGACCTCAATGAGCCGCGCCAAATCCCGCCCCGGCCGCACCGGAATCACGATGTGCGGGACGTCCACGCCCAGCACCTTGACAAATTCCTGTTCGATGCCGATGCGATCCACCTCGCCAACGTCCTTCCACGCCTTGAGGGTGACGACCAGATCGAGGTTTTTTTCCTTGCGCACACTTTTGACGCCGAACATGGCGGCGACGTTGATGATGCCGATGCCGCGGATCTCCATGTGGTCGCGCGTCAATTCGGCGCTGGTGCACATCACCTCGCGGCCGTCCAACAGCGTCACCTTGGTCACGTCGTCGGCCACCAGGCTGTAACCGCGTTCAATGAGCGCCAGGACAGCCTCGCTTTTGCCGATGCCGCTTTCGCCGCGAATGAGCACGCCCACGCCCAGGATGTCCACCGTGCTGCCCATTTCCGTGCCGCGGGGCGCGAACATCATTTCGAGCGCGAAGGTGGCAAAGTTGATGAACCGCATCGTGACGAGCGCCGTATGAAAAATAGGCACGCCGGCCGTGTCCGCCGCCGCCAGCAGTTCGTCGTCCGGCCGGAGATTGCGGCTGAACACGATTCCGGGAATCCGGTAGGCGAACAACTCCTTGTAACGTTCCTCGCGTCCGGTGCGGGAGAGTGACCGCAAATAATACGTCTCGGCGTTGCCCAGCACCTGGATGCGCTTGTAGGCGAAATAACGCGTGAACCCGCTCAACGCCAGACCGGGCCGGTTGACCGTCGGCTCGCGGATGATGCGTTTGAGCCCGTTTTTGCCGGACAGCAGGCGCAATTGCAGCGACTCGACGTGTTCCTTGTAGAACCGTTCAACAGTGACAGGTTGGTGTGCCATATGCTTTCCGGGTCGGGTAAAATTAAAATCAAGATCAAGAAAAGACGGCGGGAATTCCGGTTTATTTCCCGCTCGTCAGCTTAATCATAATCTTAATCGTAATCCCGTTTCAAATGTTAAACTCCGGTCCCAGGTAAATCTCCCGCGCCTTCGGATCGTTCGTCAAAAATTCCGAACTGCCCTCCACCAGCACTTGACCTTTGTGAATAATGTAACCGCGGTCAATCAATTTCAAGGTTTCACGCACGTTGTGGTCGGTGATCAAAATGCCCAGCCCGCGCTCCTTGAGGCGGCGCACGATTTTCTGGACTTCATAGACCGCAATCGGGTCAATGCCGCTGAACGGTTCGTCCAGCAGCATCAGTTTGGGGCTGGTCACCAGCGCGCGGGTAATTTCCAGCCGCCGTTTTTCGCCGCCGCTGATCTGGTAGGCCGGGCTCCGGGCCACGGGCGTCAAATCCAGTTCCTCCAGCAGATACTTCAGCCGCACCGCGCGTTCGTCCCGCCCCAGTTTGCACGTTTCCAGGATCGCCAGGATGTTTTCCTCGACCGTCAGCTTGCGGAACACCGACGGTTCCTGCGTCAGGTAACCGATGCCCAGCCGCGCGCGTTTGTGCATCGGCAGCCGGGTGATGTCACGCGCCTGAAATTTCACCGCGCCCTCGTCCGGTTTCACAACGCCCACCACCATGTTGAAGGTCGTCGTCTTGCCCGCGCCGTTCGGGCCCAGCAACCCGACGATTTCACCCGCCTGGACGTTGACCGAGACCCCATTGACCACCCGGCGCCCGCGATACTCCTTGATCAGCTTTTCCGTGGCGAGCAGCAGGCCGTTGCTTTGTGCCGGGGTCGTTTCCATTCAAATCATTTTGACGCAGCCGGTGGATTGGTCAGCGCCGGCGGAACGTTGGTGTCGTTTGCGACGGAATTGGTTGCTGCCGGCGGTGAATTGGTCCGTCCCGCCGGTGAATTGGTGCCGGCCGTTTCGCCGTTCAGATTCTGCCAGAAAACCATGTGTTCATTTGCCGCCGTCAGGCTGCCGTTGGCCCGATCCCAGACAATCGGTTCGCCGGTGAGCCAGCCCTTCGCGTTTTCAACTTTTGCGTTGCCCGTCAGCGTGACCGTTTCATTGGTCACGCCATTCTGCACGGCATAAGCATAAATCGCCTTGTCACTCGTCGCATGCATGGTCTGCCCCTTGTCGTCCGTCGCGTCTATCACCACGTTGGTCTCGGCGACGATGTTGGTGACCCGCCCGGCCGTTTGCAGCAGATTGGCAACCAGCCATTCGCACCTTAATTTCATCGCCGGGTCGTCCACGTAAACATGCCCGCGATACGTCGCCTCGCGCGCCGTCAGGTCGAAGTCCACGCGGTCGGATTCGATGCGGGTGGGGGCGCGCGGCGGTGGCGGTTTGACGGCGGGCGCGTTCGTCGTCACCAATGCCAGGATTTCGTCCACGGCGTTTGTGTTGGTGTTTACCTGCGCGCGCAGCACTCCCGCGCTGGCGATGGCAAGCAGGGCAATGTAATAAAATTTTTTCACGGCTTAATTCTTCTTTTCCGGCCCGAGTTCAAGCACAGTGGAGACACGGTTCGAAATGGTGAGGAAGGAATCGCTTTGCCGCCACAAAAAACCTTCGCCTTCGACGCGGATTTTTCCTTCCTGGTATTGCACCTGCAACCGGCCCGGGGAGCTGGCGGTGCCGTTCAACTGGTCATACGTGCACTCCGGCGCGTTGACGACGATTTCCGGCTGGCCATCCAACCCGAACGTCTCGAGCTTGAGCTCCTTGATGGCGAGCAATCCCCCCGGCAGCGGCTGCGCTTCCGCGCCGGACAACCGCGACCGCATTTGTTGCTGGTTCGGCGCCGGGTAGTATTCGACCGACATAAAATCACTCGCGTGGCTCATGGTGTTCGACTGGGCGCGAGCCACGGCAAAAGGTCCCAGCGCCATCTGAGTCAATAAAAACCAGGTTGCAATAATGCCACTCCGGGCTGCTCTTTTATCGTAGCAGCCGACGTAAGTCGGCTCATTATTCAAAATTCTTTGCATGTTTTGGAGCAGACTTATGTCCGCTGCTTCAATTCCTTCACTCCCGATAAACGGCGATGACCGGTTCCCATTTTCCCTGCGCCTGCAAAATCATCTCAATCGTTTCCCGCACGGCGCCCCGGCCGCCGATGGCTTGCGTGGTGAAATCCGCCACTGCCCTGACCTGTGGTCGCGCGTCGCCCACGGCCACGCCGATGCCCGCGCGCGCCAAAGGGCCCAAATCCACCACGTCGTCGCCCACAAAACAAACTTCCTGCCAATCCAGCTTTTCCCGCGCCAGCAATTTTTCAATCGCGCCGGTCTTGCTGATGTCGTCGCCTTGCTGGATCAAAAAATCAATTTTCAACTCCTGCGCGCGCAGTCGGGTTGCCGCCGAGGGCCGGGCGGAGACCCAGCCGACCTTCAGGCCCGCGCGCCGGGCCAGCACCAGGCCGAGGCCGTCGCGGATGTTAAACCGTTTGAACTCGTGCTCACCGCCGATAAAAATCGAACCGTCGGTCAGCACCCCGTCCACGTCGCACAGGAACAATTTGATGCCCTTGAGCCGGGTGACAAGTGACACGTGACGGGTGACAGGATTTGTTGCGCGTTGTGCGGCTGCTGTTTTCTTGTCACTCGTCACACGTCACCTGTCACTTTGCTGCCGCTTTAAAAATTTTCAACAATCCGCGCAGCAGCGCGGGCATTTCCGCCAGCGGAATCATGTTCGGCCCGTCGCTCAACGCGCGGTTCGGATTCGGGTGGGTCTCGAAGAACAGGCCGTTGGCCCCGGCGGCCAGCGCCGCGCGGGCCAGCACCGGCGCAAATTCACGCTGGCCGGACGATTTGTCGCCGCCGCCACCCGGCAATTGCACCGAATGCGTCGCGTCAAAAATCACCGGGCAACCAAAGCGTTTCAGGATCGGAACCGAACGCATGTCGGCCACCAGATTGTTGTAGCCGAAGGTCGTGCCACGCTCGGTGAGCAGGATTTTTTCCGCCCCGGCGAGTCTGGCCTTCTCCACGACCTGGCCCATTTCCGCCGGTGACAGGAACTGGCCCTTTTTCAGGTTCACGATCTGGCCGGTGAGGGCGGCGGCCTCAATCAAATCCGTCTGGCGGCAGAGAAACGCGGGAATCTGCAAAATATCCACGACCTCACCGACAATGGCAGCCTGGGTTTCCGTGTGGATATCGGTCAGCACCGGCACGCCGACCTTGGAGCGGACCTTGCCCAGGATTTTCAGGCCGGCTTCCATGCCCAGCCCGCGAAAGGACCGGGCGGAGGTGCGGTTGGCCTTGTCGAAGCTGGCCTTGAACACGTAAAAAATGCCGAGCGCGGCGCAGGTTTTCTTGAGCGCGGCGGCGATCTTCAGGCACAACTTCTCGTTTTCAATCACGCACGGTCCGGCAATCAAAAACAACCGGCGCGGCGAATTGAGGTTCTTCCAGATGGCAGCATCGTTGAGCACCTGGAAGTTTTAGCAGCGAAACGAAGGAAAGTAAATGGCCCATGGCAACCTGACACCAACCAGAGAATCATCCCGAGCAGCCTATCCCCGTATTAGGCGACGTGCTCATCTCAATAAATCGGCTGCTGTGGAATCATCAGGTAATATTCCGATGGCTTTAGCTGACGGCTCGCCACCTCAGCTTCTGAGCGATAAACCAAGGACAAATAATACCATGCCTCTTGGTTCTTGGGGTCCGCGTGCAAAATGGCTCGCAAGGCCAACTCTGCCGAATCAAGCTGGCCTTCGTGATAGAATTGCTCTGCGCTCTTCAGTGAAGGAATCGCAGCAGCAGGCTCCGTGCTACTGCGCGTGGCTGACGAACTGGTTGTGGAACATCCAGCAGTACAAACCAGAATAAGAATGCTCAAGAATGCTCTCATAAAACAATGGCCGCCCGTCGCCTAACAGATAATCGGCGGCTGGATTCGCGGCCTATCCTTGGCTAAGATCAGCCTATCCTGTTTCATAAAATCGACCATAATCCTGCATTGGCCGTTTGTCCACAGTGATTTGGGCCACAATCCTGAAGCGGTTGTTATTGTTTAGCCAAGCGTTCGCGCGCTTGGTGGTTTTTGTCTTCTCAGCGCCGTAGTCGCGGCATCTTTGTAGAATCCAAAACCCAAAAAATCCTACCCCCTCGGGGCGGCATATTCTAATGATGTCGCTCCTGACGGAGCTTGGGATTTTTAATTGCGGGTTTCTACAACGATGTCAGCCCTATGGGCTTTACCGGCAACGCCGGGCTGATGGATAACAATCCCGTTGGGATTGTATCGAACTGGGCGGTGAGGCGATGGATTTTCCCAACGAGCCGAGACGGTGCTCGGCGCTCCGAACGTCGGCATTCGGACCGAATTCAAATCACCGTGCCGTGCGGGATGACGGCGTTTTTGGGGATGATGATGATGCCGTCGCGGATGTAGTAGAGGTCGTGGTCCACCTTGTCCGGCTTGCCGGCCGGCGAAATGGTCACGTTGTTGCCGATGCGCGCGTTTTTATCGATGATGGCGTTCTCGATCTTGCAGTTGGCGCCGATGCCGATCCGCGGTTTGCCTTGGCATTCGTGCATGAGCACGGATTCCTGGGATTCGTAATCGTCGCTGCCGAGAATGATGACGCGGTTCAATTCCGTGCCGCTGCCGACGACGGTGCGCAGGCCGACAATGGTGCTGTTGATGCGGGCCTGGTTGATGATGCAGCCGTCGGAAATCACCGCGTGGTCAATCTGTGCGCCGTTGATCTTGGAACCGGGCAGGTAACGCGGGCGGCTGTAAATGGGCGAGCCCATGTCGAAGAAGTTGAAGCGCGGCAATTCGGAGACGAGATCGAGGTTGGCCTCGAAAAACGAGCGGATGGTGCCGATGTCCTCCCAGTACCCCTGAAAGATGTAGGAGAAGACGCGGTGCGTGTTGATGGCGTGCGGGATGATGTGCTTGCCAAAATCGGGCAGGGGATTGTCCAACAGCTCGCGGACCAGCTGGCGGTTGAAAACATAGATGCCCATGGAGGCCAGAAACAGTTCGCGTTCCCCTTCGATGCCGAGTTTGGAATACCATTCGGGCGGCAGCCGCAGGGAGTCCAGCACGGCGGGGTCGTTCGGCTTTTCCACGAACCGCGTGATGCGGCGGTCCTCGCCGATTTGCATGATACCGAACGACCGCGCGTCGTTGCGCGTAACCGGAATCGTGGCCACGGTGATGTCTGCGCCGGTCTCGACGTGCTGGTCCACGACCCGGCGAAAATCCATCCGATAGAGTTGATCGCCGCTCAGAATGAGGAGGTAATCAAAATCGTGGTTGAGAAAATGAATCAAATTTTTGCGAACGGCGTCGGCGGTGCCCTGGTACCACGAGGTGTTGGTGGACGTCTGTTGCGCGGCGAGAATTTCCACAAAACCGCTCGTGAAGTGGTCAAATTTGTACGTTCGCGAAATGTGGCCGTGCAGCGAGGTGGAATTGAATTGCGTCAGGATGTAAATGCGCCGGAACCCGGAATTGATGCAATTGGAGATGGGGATGTCCACCAGCCGGTATTTGCCGGCGAGCGGCACGGCCGGCTTGGCGCGATCCTTGGTGAGCGGGAACAACCGCGAGCCCTGGCCGCCGCCCATGATGACGGAAAGCACGTTGCTGACGTTGAAAGTGCGGGGGCCGGTTGGTGGCATATTTTTTTCGACTCGCAGATTATAACGGGAATGCCCGCGAGGAGGCAAGCGGCGGATGGTGGGCGCAGCGTCCCGGTTCGAGTTGTAGCGTCGGCGTTGTGCGCCGATCCGTTCAAGCCACAGGCTCGACCCTACAGTAAATCAGGACGTTGCCTGGCGCGCGAAGGTTAGGAAACGGCCTGGGCCTGGCGCACGATGTACGGCGCGAACTCGTCGTGATGACGCGGCGGGATGCGCGCCTTGAACCGGGCCGCCGGGCCGCGATAACTGCGGGAAATGATCTGGCCGACGGCGTGCAGCCGCGCAATCACCGCCGCCTGCTCGTGGGGCACGCGCAGTTCCAGGAATTCGCGTTTGGGCCGCAATTGCGTCCCGAGTTCCGCGAGCAGGATGGGCAGGCCCTCGCCTGTGGCGGCCGAAATGGACACGGCGTGCGGATGCTTTTCCAGCAGCCGGTTTAACACGCCGACGGTCCCGGTGCCGGCAGCATGGCCATTGAACCGGTCCATTTTGTTGAAAACCATGATGGTCGGTTTTTCGCCCGCGCCGATCTCGGCGAGGACGGCATTCACGGCTTGAATCTGTTCCTCGGCCTGCGGGTGGCTGAGGTCCACGACGTGCAGCAGCAAATCGGCCTGCACCACCTCCTCCAGCGTCGCCTTGAAGGCCTCGACCAGTCCGTGCGGCAGTTTGCGGATGAAACCAACCGTGTCCGTCAGCAGTACGTTTTGGTTGGTCGGCAGCCGCAACCGTCGCGTGGTCGGATCGAGCGTGGCGAACAAAATATCCTTCACCAAAACGTCCGCGCCGGTGAGCGCGTTGAGCAGGGTGGACTTGCCGGCGTTGGTATAACCGACGATGGACGCCAGCGGCCAGTGGCCGCGCTGGCGCGCGCTGCGCTGGAGGCCGCGCTGCCGGCGCACCAGTTCCAGTTCGCGCGAAATCCGGGCGATGCGGTCCTGCACGCGGCGGCGGTCGGTTTCCAGCTGGGTCTCGCCTTCGCCGCCACGCATGCCGATGCCACCCGATTGCCGCGACAGGTGGCCCCAGAACCGCGTCAGCCGCGGCAGCAAATGTTGCAACTGCGCGAGTTCAATTTGCAATTTGCCTTCGCGCGTCCGGGCGCGCTGCGCGAAGATGTCCAGGATCAGCGCCGTCCGGTCCAGAACCTTGCAGTTGAAAATTTTTTCCAGATTGCGACTTTGGGCGGGCGACAATTCATCGTCAAAAATGACCGTGTCCACGTCGTTCCGCCGGCAGAAGGCGGCAAATTCCTCCGCCTTGCCCTTGCCGATGAACGTGGCCGGCGCGGGGGCCTCCAGCTTCTGCAAACCGTCGCTGATGACTTCGCCGCCGGCGGTGGCGGCCAGTTCGCCGAGTTCGGAAAGCGAGTCGCGCGGGTCCACGCCATTGCGTGATTTAAATTCGGCGCCAACGAGGAAGACCCGTTCAGGCCGCGTTTTTCTGGTTTCGACAAGCGCTTTCAACGACGTGCTATTATACCACAAATCCGGGTTCCGGCGCCATAGCGGGCTTTACTTTTGGTCGCAATCGCGGTTAGCTCCGCACCCATGAAAACGATTTTGCTGCTCACAATGCCAATTTTGTGTGGTCTGGTTTTGCCGGTTGGGGTCGTCACCGCCCAGTCGTTGCCGACCATTGCGCTCAAACCCGTCTTTCCCGCGCTGCAGGACGAACGCCCGCTGTGGATGAGTGAGGCGCCGGATGGTTCGGGCCGCTTTTTTATCGTTTACCAAGTTGGCAAAATTCTTATCGTCAAGAAAGGCTCGGATGGCAGCCAGGCGAAGGAGTTCCTAAACATCGAAAACCGCCACCCGTATTTTGACAACGAAGACGGCCTGTTGAGCATTGCGTTTCATCCCGGCTTCAAGACCAACGGCCTGTTTTTCATTTACTACAACCAACGGAACCGGCCGGAGGAAATGAGGCGGTATCAGGATGGACGTCCGACCAGTTTTCCCTATCGCAGCGTGGTCAGCGAGTTCAAGGTGTCTGCCACTGATCCGGACAAGGCGGACCTGTCCTCCGAACGCATCCTGCTGGAAGTGCCGCAGCCATTCGGCAACCACAAAGGCGGCGAACTCGCGTTCGGCCCGGACGGTTATCTGTATCTCGGCCTGGGTGACGGCGGCGCGGCGGACGACCCTTTTGGAAGCGGCCAGAACACCACCACGTTGCTCGCCAAAATGTTGCGCATAGACGTGAACACGCGCAGCACGGTCGGTTGGGGCCGGTATAAATACGATTTGCCTTACGGCATACCGGCGGATAATCCGTTCGCCGGCGAACCGGACATGGCCTACGGCGTGCGCAAGGAGATTTACGCCTACGGACTGCGCAATCCGTGGCGCTACAGTTGGGATTCCAAAACCGGTGCGTTATGGGTCGGCGACGTCGGCCAGGATTTGTGGGAGGAAGTGGACCTGGTCACCAAGGGTGGCGATTACGGCTGGAGCATCCGCGAGGGCGCACACCACTTCAAACCCGGTCCGGCCGGGGCGCAACTCATCGACCCGGTCATGGAATACACCCACCGCACGAATCTTCAACCGGAGGGATTATTTCCCGACCATGGCATCGGCCTGTGCATCATCGGCGGGTACGTTTATCACGGGAAGGAATATCCGGCACTGGACGGCGTTTACGTTTATGCTGACTACAGCCTCGGCACGATTTGGGGGTTCCGTTATGATTACGCCGAGCACAAGGTGACCGACGAAGGCACCTTGCTCCAGCAACCGAAAAACATCACGAGTTTTGCCGAGGATTTGGCGGGCGAAATTTACGCCCTTACCCAGGGCGGACAGATTTATCAGGTCACCGTGCCGTAAAAATCTTAATCTTAATCGTCATCATAATCTTGACCCTTTCCGAAAGATTACGATTAAGAGCAGGATTAAGATTAAGACCTGTCCCGGTTCAAATCTGGAAATCCACCAGGCCTTTTCCTTTGCGATCGGACTTGTTCAACACGCGTACCTTGGGGGCGTCGTAAAGGACGACGGAATTTGGCGCAACGCTGTCCATGAGGAACACGTTGCCGCCAATCGTGCTCCCCGCGCCGATGACGGTGTCGCCGCCGAGGATGGTCGCCCCGGGATAAATCGTCACGCGATCTTCAATCGTGGGATGCCGTTTCTTGCCGCGCAATTGTTCCACGGCAGATGTGGACTTCGCGCCGAGCGTCACGCCGTGATACAGCTTCACGTGGTCGCCGATGATGGCCGTCTCGCCGACGACCGTGCCGGTGCAATGGTCCACAAAAAAGTGCGACCCGATTTGCGCGCCCGGATGCAAATCCATGCCCGAGCGAAAATGCGCCCACTCGGTCATGATGCGCGGGATGAGCGCGACATTTTTCAAGTACAACTCGTGCGCCAGCCGTTGCACGGCAATTGCCTCGACGAACGGGTACGACACCAGCACCTCCTCCTTGCTTTTAGCCGCCGGGTCGCCGTCGTAGGCCGCCGCCATGTCGGTCTGCAACACTTCGCGCAGGCGCGGCAGGCTGCCGAGAAATTCCGACGTCAGGCTGTGCGCCGCCGATCGCAGGCTTTTCTTGGGCAACTCCGGCGGCGGGTTGTATTCGAGGCTCTTGTAAATTTCGTCCTCCAGTTGGCCCAGCACGGCGTCGAGCAATTCTGCCGTCACCACCTTGATTTCCGAGGAATGGACCGGTTTTTCATCGAAGAACCCGGGGAACAGCAGCCGCAGCAGGTCGCAGGTGAGGGCGGTGACCACGCGTTTGGACGGCAGGTTTTTGCCGTCCAAATGGTTGATGCCCCCGACGCGCGCATACGACGCGACGAGTTCATTCGTGAGTTGGGTGACCGTTTCCACGGCAGCAGTATCCCGCAAAAATGGTTAAACGCAAGCATGGCCAATGTGATCGAGGGTTGCAGCGTTGAAGCGGGTGACCGGGGGCGCCGGCTTCCAGCCGGCGAGTTGTCCGATGAATAAACACCTATTCGCCGGCAAGATGCCGGCGCTCCCGGCGAACCCTTTCAAGGATTCAACGCGCAGTGAAAATGTTGCCCAGGGCGACCGGTTTGCGGGACATGTCCAGCAACGGCTCAAGGTGTGAGCCGTCGCCATTTCCATAACTGTAAAATTGATAGAAATAATCTGGACGCTCCAACGGCCAGTACCAGAGGCTGCCATCGGCGGCGAGGCTGCTGATGCCGCCGTCTGCGCTGGCAATCGCGATCCAGTCCGCGTGTGTGCCCAAGCGAACAGGTTTAGTGGCGAGCATTTCGTGTTCGTCGCGCTCGGGATCCCAGCCGCGCCAATCATCGTGATGGAAATTCCACAACCATAACGTGCCGTCGTCTTTGAGGGTGACAATGCCTTCGCCGCGCCCGGCCACACCAAGCCAGTTGGTGCTGTTGCCGAGTGACAAGTCTGTCGCCGTCAATTCGTATGTATGTGTACTTTTGTTCAATTTCTGATCGGCCCAAATACGAAAAGTCCCGTCGTCACGGATTCCAAAGTGATATCCCATGGCAATTCTGCTCGCCGTCGTGCTGCGCCATTGGCCTTGTTCATATAGCGATAAGCGAGCAATGCGGAAGCCCGGTGCCAGTTCTTCAGTTTGCTGGTTGTTTCTATCGTTAATCCAGGTTGTCCATGCACTGCCATCGGTTTTGCGGAGACACAGCGGTCCATCGGTCTGAAATACTTCCGCCCAATTAGATTCCGCTCCCAAACACCACGGCGTGAACGCCCGAAAGCCCGGCCATTTGAGCTTGTAGTCTCTATTCGTTACTCCCCAAAACCACAAGGTCCCGTCGCTTTTGACGAGCAGCATGAACGAGCCATCCCAGGCAAGACTGCTCCAGTTGGTTTCACCACCGAAACGCATGAGGTTACCCATCGTTGTGGTCTTCCACCCGCCGTTTGCTGACCGTTCAAACCCTTCTGGATGTTCCGAAACCCACAAAGTTCCATCAGTTTTGATGCCTACTTGTTCCCGCCAAACACGGACCACACTCAACCAATTTGATCCGTCGAGAAAATGGCCGCCGGCCAAGGATGTCAGCCCAATGTCGCCTAAAACCCAAGCCAGCGGACGCGGTGCACGGTTATTAAGTATGTAATCAACCGTCCACATTCTTCTGTCTGGCAGGCGCACGAATAATGCATCCCATTGGTTGCGCAAGGTTGCCGGATTCGACAGTGACAGCCGTGCCGCGCCATGCGGCGGCTCAAACGGTGTAACCTTTTCCCATGCGCGATGGTAAATCGTCGTTG
Organism: Verrucomicrobiota bacterium; assembly: GCA_049516255.1. Taxonomy (GTDB): domain Bacteria; phylum Verrucomicrobiota; class Verrucomicrobiia; order Limisphaerales; family UBA11358; genus UBA11358. The sequence continues at coordinate 22,595 of JBEKTH010000031.1, read as the reverse complement.
TCGCCGCCGTAACCAGCGCCAGTGCGGCCGCGAGCACAAACCCATTCCGCCGGATGGTTTTCCAACCAGCAACGACGTGCTGGTAATTCCAGAACGCCAGGCCAATGAGCGTCGGCGTCAGGATTGGAACGCCGATAAGATAGACCAGCCAGCCGCGCCAGAGTGGATAATTGACAATCCGTTCCGGCTGAGAAGCCACCAAAAGAACAATCCACGTCCCCAGAATGCCCAGCACCGCCGGGCCGAGCGCTTGCAGCGTATTGCGGGCGAACGTGGAGGCGTAAAATGAAATTGCACCGATGGCCGCGGCGATTCCCGCCAGCGTAAGCACCGGCAGCCAATGATCGATTTGGTCGACGAAAAGCCCCAGAAATTCATAGAATTGACCGAATTTGAAATCTACATCCGGCAAAATCCGAGTTCCTTCAAGCAGTAACGGAATCACGACACCGAGCAGGACGGACAAAAACAGGACGACAGAGAATTTTGCAGCAAACAGCCTGCGGCGATTCACGGGTAAGCAGAGTTGGCTTTCCAAAGTTCCGAGCTTTCGCTCCTCGGCGACGGCAGCAGCACCCACCAGCATGGGCATCACCAGCCATAGGCCCCAAAAAGTTTCGAGAACAAATTCCATTGAGGAATTTGTCGGGAAGTGCCCGAGTTTCCGCGTGGCGATGACGCCAAGATGCAACAAGGCCAGCACACCAGCGATTACGAATTGCGCCTGGTGGAGTTGAAGCTCTTTAATCAACAACGCCGCGCGCGGTCGCCATATCCTCCGTACGCCCGAGCTGACTTGGAATCGCGTCAATCCGCGCATTTCCGGCATGGCGATGGCGCCGCCTGTCCACTGCGCATCTTGCGCCCGCAAGAAAAGCCAGCGGGCCAGCCAGAAACCAGCGATGGCATAAACGGTGAAGACGATAACCAACGCCGTCGGGACCCGGTCGGGATAATCTTCCAGATACCCGACGGTCATCAGGAGCGCTGCGGGGATCAGAATGGTGAACCAGAACGCAGCCGCCATTTGCCGGAACAACAGCACCGTCCACAACGCACCGGAATAAATTACCAGCAAAAACAGCCAGGTACCTATAAATATGTCCTCAAAATCGCCCAGACCCCTCGGATGGCCTAACACCTCAAAGCGCAAATATAGAATAAGGCACCATAACAGACCGCCTATTAACAGGGCCGCTCCGAGCAGTAACGTCTTCGTCCACCAAATCCGGCGACGCGATATTGGCTGCGCGAGCAGCATGGAAAAAGTTCCGGAACTGATTTCCGCGCCGAAAGAATTCAGTGCCATGAATACTGCGATCGCCGAACAAGAGAAGAACGAGACAACGACGACCAACGCGTTGAATCCAACCTGCTCACCTTTCAAAAATAAGTTTCCAAACGTCAGCGCCACGCCGATCAAAAAGCTCGGCAGCAACAGCCGGGTTTCCTTTTTGACGAGCGGGTTCATGCGCTGGCCTTTTTCAGCAGGTCCGAGGCTACGAAAATTTCCTCCAGCGTCAACGATTCACAGCGCAGTTCCTCGGGCGAACGCGCCCGGAGCGCTTCCAGTAACGGCTCGCTGTTGCCGTTGGCGAGAATCTCCACTTCGCGCCCGGTTTGTTTCACGTTCAAGGCGCCGGGAAAATCGAGTTGTGCCAGCGGTTGCGCGAATCGCGCGCGGATTTTGCGGAACCGGTCGCGCGCGGCGTCGGCTTCCATGGTCAGCAGTTCGCGCCCTTGCTCAATGATGGTGAATTCGTCAATCAAACCCTCGAATTCGGAAATGAGATGCGTGGAGACAAACACCGTTCGCTGTTCGGGAGCGCCCGATTGGTAGGCGCCAATGACGGTCTCGATGAATTCGCGGCGGACAATCGGGTCGAGACCGGAGGTCGGCTCGTCGAGCACCAGCAGTTCCGGCTCGGGACAAATCGCGCCGATGAGCGCGAGCTGCGTGCGCTGGCCTTTCGAGAGGTGGCTGGCCTTTTGATTTGGGTCCAATTGAAAACGTTTCAGCAGGTCGGCCTCAATATCCTGATTCCAATGGTTGCGGAATGATGCCAGATATTCCAGTGTTCCGCGCACCGTCATCCACGGATAAAACGCGACCATGTCCGGCACGTAAGTGAGCCGCGATTTCACGGCCACTTCGTGCTTCTGTGGGTCGAGGCCGAACACCCGCGCGGTGCCGGAATCGGGCCGGAGCAGATTCAGCAGGCATTTGATGGTGGTGGTTTTGCCCGCGCCGTTGCGGCCGAAAAAGCCATAGCATTTTCCGGCACGGACGGTCAGACTCAATCCATTCACGGCGTCCAGCTTGCCGTAGCGGCGGCGGAGGTCTTTGACTTCAATGACAGGAGTTTCAGTTTTCATATGATTGCAAAATGAAAAACATTCAACATTCAACATCGAATGCCCAACATCCAACCGACCAGGGCCGGCAGCGCGCCATTGAATGTTCGATGTTGGAAGTTAAATGTTGAATGTTCGTTGTATTGGTCATTTGCTTTCTCCTTCCTTCGCTTTGCGCTCGAAGTAGTCGAGCCGCTCCCTGACCAGCGCCAGAAATTTCTCACGGTCCACTTGGAGGTGATGCGCCATCACCACCGCCTCGTCGATTTCCGTTAGTAACAACTTGTTTTTGACCTGCCTAGTGAACGGCGAATGGTTCTCCTTTAAAAAGCAGCCCTTGCCGGGAAGCGTCTCGATGATGCCCTGACTTTCGAGTTCGGTGTAGGCCTTGGCAATGGTGTTGCGGTTGACGCGCAATTCCTCGGCCAATGGGCGGATGGACGGCAACGGATCGCCGGGCCGCAGCGAACCGGACGCCGCCGCGTAACGAACTTGGTCCGCCAGTTGAAGATAAACCGGCTTACCGGACTTGAAATCAATCTGAAACATCATGGTTCTGGTAACTGTCATAGGACAATATGACAGATTAAGCCGGGCGTCAAGGGGAATTTTTTTGCGGTGTCGAACCCATGGATAGTTAGGGCGCGTCACTCCGTGCGCGCCGCTCACCGTCAACCAAAACGGCGCGCACGGAGTGACGCGCCCTACCCGCGTTGCACTGAAAGTACCGCTTCGACCACCCGCTCGACGGCGATGCCTTTCAGACAACGAAAATCAATCGGGCAATCGCGCAGAAAGCAGGGTGAGCAGGGCGCGTCGGACTTCAGCAGGCGATGACGCGGGTCGCCCGGCAAACCCGGTCCGGTCAATTCCGGCGACGTGCTGCCGAACGGCACGACGACCGGCGTGCCCAGTGCGGCGGCCACGTGCATCGGGCCGGAGTCGTTGGTTAACAGCACGCGACACAATTTCAGCAGCGACATCAGTTCGCGGAGGCTGGTTTTGCCGGCCAAATTCAGGAGATGGAAGTTGGCAGATGGGAGTTGGGAAGCGATTTGGCTGGCGATGGCAATGTCGCCTTTGCCGCCGGACATCAGCCAGACGCAATTGGTTTGTTTTTGGATTTCCTGCGCGGCGGCGATGAAGCGTTCGACCGGCCAACGTTTGGCCGGGCCGTATTCCGCGCCGGGGTTCAAGCCGAAGACAGGCTGCGTGATTTTCTCCAACCCAAATTTTTCCTTCGCGCTTTCGATTTCGTCCGGCGAGACGAATAGTCGCGGTGCAATCGGTTCCGGATTCGCACCCAGTGCGGCGACGAGATGCAAATACTCGTGGATTTGGTGGGCGGTGGCCGGGACATGTGAGATGGGAGATGGGAGATGGGAGATTAGCCTTTTGATTTCCGCCACGGAACGCTTGTGCATTTTTACCGCGTCCGGACGCGGCGCGATGGTTTGCGTCAGGAAAAAGTTCCGCCACGGGCGCGCGCAACCGACGCGTCGAGGGATTCCAGCCAGCCACGTTTCAATCGCCGAACGCGGTGAATTGGGCAGTACCAGCGTGAGGTCAAAGCTGGTGGGGCGAGCAGCCTGTCCCGCCCTGCGGTGATCCTCGCGAGCCGCCGTTTGACTAGCTAAAGCCGGCTCGTCGGTAGCCTCGCCCCACCGACGCAGTTTTTTGCTCACGGAGAAAATATTATCATCAGGTGCAAACGAGATTATTTCGTTGACCGCCGGATGGCCCAGCCACAAATCGCGCAATTTTTCCGGTGTCAGCAACGTGATGTGCGCATCGGGAAATTTTTCGCGCAGCCGCAGCAACGCGGGCGTGGTCATGACCGCATCGCCGAGCCAGTTGGTTCCGCGAACCAGAAAGCGGGAAGCGGATGGCGTCCGGGGTCCGGGGTCTGGGGTCTGAGGTCTGGCATCCGGGGCACTCATGGTACGTCCGTTTGGCCTTCGGCTCTCGACTCTCGACTCTCGACCTTTTTGGGTGCGGGTTTCCAGCGGTTATGGACCCAGAACCAGTTGGCCGGGTCGCGGCGCACGGCGGCTTCATGCGCCCGCAATACGTCCATGATTATATCTGTCACCGGCCGGGGATGGCCGTTTTCGTGGGTGGGAATTTTTTCGCCCAGCTCCAGCCGCCATTTCGCCAGGCCGACGCGATAACAGACCGCGGCGTAAAGTTCGCAATCGTAACGCAGGGCGAAGACCGCCGGGGACGGGTTGGTGGAACAATCGTAGCCAAGAAATGGCAGGCGCAGTCCGTGGTCGCCGCCGTGTTGATCAATCTGCAGCCCGAGAATAATGGCCGGCTGGTTCATGGCGGCGCGGAGCAGCGGCCCGCCGGTGCGGCGCTCGAAAAACAGGCAGCCGGAATGATTGCGCAACTTTTCCATCAGGCGATTGAGCCCCGGCTGGTTCAGGGCGCGATAGGTGGTGGCGCACTGGTAGCCGGCGACCATGTCGTTGAACCGTGCGTACAGCTCAAAGTTGCCAAAATGCCCGCCCGCGTTGATGACGCGGCGCGGTGGCAGCAGGCGTTCGGCGCCAACGTATTCGACGTGCGGGCGCAGCTCGTCAAAGGTCATGGCGACAGTCTTGACGGCGCTGGCATAATTTTCACCGATGCGGCGGAAATTTTCATTCGCCAGCGCGCGGATTTCGGCCGGGGACATTTCACCGCCGAAACACATCGTCAGATTTTTCAGCGCCACGCGCCGGTGCCGGGCGTCGAGCTGGTACGCGAGCGCGCCACCAGCGCGGCCGATGCGCGCGACCCAGGTCAACGGCAGCGCCTGAAGCAACACCACGACCGCGCTGCCGAACCAATAAATCAAGGTGTTCATCTTCAGCGGAAACAGATTTTGCGGACGCAATCCTGGAAATCGTTCGCGCCGCTGACGATCTGGATTTCGACGCGCATGAAATAGATCGGCAGGTCGCGCCGGTCGATTTTGGGAAAGCGCACGGCGTCCTTTTGGGTGGTGATGATGGTGTTGGCCTGGCGTTTCTTGCCGCGATTAATGACGTTCAGGACCTCCTGCTGGGTAAACCGGTGATGATCGGCGAAGCGCTTGGAATAAACCAGTTCCGCGCCGAGCTTGGCGAGGCTTTGCTCAAAGCTTTCCGGCTGCGCGATGCCGCTCAAGGACGCGACCTTGCGCCCTTTGAGAAAATCCAGCTCGATGCGTTCGGCGGTGAAAACATCCTCGAGATACAGGGGATGATGAACGCATTCAATGATGGCGGCATCGGGATTGAATTCCGCGATGCGCCGGCGGAGTTCGGCGGTCTGGCCATCGCTTTTGGTGATGAAAATGGTATGGGCGCGTGCAAGGTGTGACGGCGGCTCGCGCAGGGTGCCGCGCGGCAGCAAGTGCTCGTTGCCAAACGGTTGCTGGCGGTCCACCAGCACCACGTCGTGGCGGCGGCCGCGCAAATCCCAATATTGAAAACCGTCGTCCAGCAGCAGCGTGTCGCAGCCGAATTTTTCAATGGCATAACGGCCGCTCTTCACGCGGTCCTTGTCCACGAGCACGACCACGTCCTTCAGGTTCGACGCGAGCATGTAGGGTTCGTCACCGGCCATTTCCGAATCCAACAGGAGCGACTTGCCGTCGGAGACGACGCGCGGCGGGGTCTGGTCTTCGCGCAGAAAAATTTTATTCAGCAGCCAGACGTGGACCGGCGGCGGTTTGGAGCGATAACCGCGCGACAGGATGGCGACGTTGCGGCCGGCGTCGCGCAATTCGCGCGCGAACTTTTCGACGACCGGGGTTTTGCCCGTGCCGCCGACGGTGAGGTTGCCGATGGCGATGACCTGCACGCCGAGGGTTTTGTCGCGGAAGATGCGGACGCTGTAAAGCCAGTGGCGCAGTTTGACCAGCACCTGGAACACCTTCGAGCCGCCGAACAAAACACCGCGCATCAACGCGGCCCGGGTATCGCGGCGTTCGCCGGAAATGACTTCCAGGGCGAAGGTTTCGAGATTTTCAATCCAGTCCCGGAATTGTTCACGCATGGGACTTCAATGTGCCAAGGAGCGGTAACGGCAGCAAGACGAAGGAGGAACGATCGGAAAACGGGTCACGACGAGCGTGGATAAAACTCATCGTTCTCCTGCTCGTCCCCGTCCTCGATTCGTTCGATTTGGATTATGAGGACGAGAACGAGGACGAGGAAGAAAAGGAAATTTCAAAATCCCATTCGCGTCAGCTCGGTTTGGAGTGCGGCTTGAAATTGCTGCACGTCTGCGGCGGACGGTTTGTAGCCCTGCTGTTTGGGCACGACACCGAGCCGGCCCGTCTGGTCGAGGTACCAGTCGGCGGTCTGGCCGTCGCTGAAGGTGACCTTGCCGCTGGCGATGGCGCCGGGCCGGGTCAGTTGGTCCACGCTTAAGGATACCTTGCCGGCGGCGGGCGTTGGTTCAACGGATAACGGGACAGCTTTGCTGTCAGCCGGTTTGAGCGGCGCCGCCGGGGCCGGGGCGGCGATTTTTGGAGGTTCGGGATCCTTGGGCGTCAGTTTCAGGTCATCCACGAGCAGCCGCACCTCCATATAGGTGAGCCGCAGGCCGAATTCCGCCGCGAGCCGGCTTTGAATGTCCGAAAGTTTGGCGCCTTCCAGGATCCAGGCCGTGACACGCTGGCGTTGGGCTTCGTCCAAATTCATGATGAGAATGTTAATGGCATAATTCAAGAAAGCCAGCGCAAGGTTGCGCTGCGCATTTCACTGGGCGCCGGAAAAATCTTGCCGGGAGCGCCGGCATCTTGCCGGCATGGCGCAGGCAAAGGAGTTCGCCGGCAGGATGCCAGCGCTCCCGGGTAGCTTCACCGCCCGAGACAAGGATATCCTGCGCCGCCGTTCACCGGGCGCGCTGGGTCAGGGCCATTTTGCCGATGTTGGTGAGCACGTCCCAGGCGGGCCCGGGGAATTTGTGCATTTGCACCATCACATCCTCAAATGCGGTCAGGAACCATTGCGCGTCGGCTTCGCTGATGACCAGCGGCGGCAGCAGCTTGATGACATCCACGCCGTGGCCGGCGACCTGCGTAATGATGTGGTGCTTGTCCATCAGCGGAATGATGGCCGCCTGCGGGAACAGGCTCTTGTCCATGGTATGGCACATGGTCCAGGCCATCTTGAGGCCGAGCGATTTCGGCGCGCCGAGTTCGATGCCGATCATCAGGCCGCGCCAGCGTACGCCTTTCAACAGTTCAAAACGCGATTGCAGGCCGCACAAGGCCTTGCCGATGAAATCGCCCATGCGGGCGGCGTTGGCCATGAGTTGGTGGCGGTCCAACACGTCGAGCGCGGCCAGCCCGGCGGCCATGGCCAGACTGCCCTGGCTGAAGGTCGAGCTGTGGATGACCGACCGTTGCATGGACGAGAAAACCTTGTCGTGGATCCATTTTTTGCACAGCACCGCGCCGACGGGGACGAAACCGCCGGAAAGCGTTTTGGCCAGGACCACAATGTCCGGATCCATATCCGGGCCGTCATGTTCAATCGCCAGGAATTTTCCGGTGCGGCCCATGCCGGATTGCACCTCGTCGGCCACGAACAACGCGCCGTGTTTGCGGCACAGGCGTTGTGCTTCCAGCAAATAGCCCGGCGCGGCCACGTTTACGCCCTTGCCCTGCACCGGTTCGACGACAAACGCCGCCACGTCGCCTTTTTTAAGCTCCGCTTCCAGGGCCGCCGGGTCATTGAACGGGACAATCCGGCAATGCGGCAGGAACGGCTCAAAGCCGTCGCGAAAGTTTTCATCGCCATTGATGGAAAGCGCGCCGTAAGTCAGCCCGTGAAATGATTTTTCGCAGTGAATGATGGTGGATTTGCCGGTGGCACAACGGGCATATTTGAGCGCCGTTTCAACGCCCTCGGCGCCCGAATTGGTGAAGAAGACCATGTCGAGCTGGTTCGGCATCCGCTTTTTCAACTCGGCCGCGAGCAGGCCGGAGAGCAACGGCGCTTCCAGTTTCACCAGGCTCGGATAATCCGCGTTCAGGAAATCAATCAGCACGCGGCGGACCTCGGGATGATTGCGGCCGAGGCCGAACACGCCGTAACCCGAAAGCAGGTCGAGATATTTTTCCCCTTTGATATCCCAAAGATACGGCCCTTCAGCGCGGACGTAACAGCGATCGAAGCCGATGGTCCGGAGGGCGCGGACATTGGCGGGGTTGACGTGCTCGGATTGGAGCTCGTAGTTCCTGCCGGCGTGCTGTTTCAACAACCCGACAATATCCAGAATGGATTCCTGCGACATGAAAAATTATGCCGGCATGATAGGCGCTCAGCCTTTCAAAATCCAGTCATAACCTTTCGCCTCGAGTTCCAGGGCCAGTTCCTTGCCGCCGGTGCGGACGATTTTGCCGTCCACCAGCACGTGCACGAAATCCGGCACAATGTAATTGAGCAGGCGCTGGTAATGGGTGATGACCAGTTGCGCGTTGTCGGCGCGCTTCAATTTGTTGACGCCCGACGCCACAATTTTCAATGCGTCGATGTCCAGGCCGGAATCGGTTTCATCGAGGATGGCCAGCTTGGGTTCCAGCACGGCCATCTGGAAAATCTCGGCGCGTTTCTTTTCGCCGCCGGAAAAACCTTCGTTCACGGAACGTTTCAGGAGGTCGTCGTTCAATTCAAGCAGCTTCATCCGCTCCTTGACGAGCGTCAGAAATTCCATCGCGTCCAGTTCCGGCTCGCCTTTGGCCTTGCGGATTTCGTTGAACGCGGCTTTCAGGAAATAGGTGCTGTTGACGCCGGGGATTTCGACCGGGTACTGGAACGCGAGGAACAATCCCTCGCGCGCCCGTTCTTCCGGGTCCAGATCGAGCAGGTCATGGCCGTCGTAAAGCACCTCGCCTCCGGTCACGTCATAACCATCGCGCCCGGCCAGCACGGCGGCCAGCGTGCTCTTGCCGCTGCCGTTCGGACCCATCACGGCATGGACTTCGCCGGCGGCAACGGTCAGGTTGATACCCTTCAGGATTTGTTTGCCCTCGACGCCCGCCGAGAGATTTTTGATTTCTAGAATCGTTTGCTTGCTCATGTAAAATGTTTTTTCGTTCCCGTCCTCCTCCTCGTTCTCGTAATCGAAACTAAAACCGAGGACGAGAACGAGAACAATCAGAGTAGTTTACCCAACGCTGCCTTCCAGGCTCACGCCCAAAAGTTTCTGCGCTTCCACCGCGAATTCCATCGGCAATTCCTTGAACACTTCCTTGCAAAAGCCGTTCACGATCATGTTCACGGCGTCCTGGGTCGAAAGCCCGCGTTGATTGCAGTAAAAAATCTGGTCCTCGCCGATCTTCGAGGTCGAGGCCTCGTGTTCCACGCTCGCGGTGGTGTTCTTCACCTCGATGTACGGGAACGTGTGCGCGCCGCACTTCGACCCGATCAACATGGAATCGCATTGCGAGAAATTACGTGCATGCGCCGCGCTCTTCTGGATTTTCACCAGGCCGCGGTAGCTGTTCTGGCCATGCCCGGCCGAGATGCCCTTGGATACAATCGTGCTGCGCGTGTTTTTGCCGATATGCGTCATTTTCGTGCCGGTATCGGCCTGCTGATAATTGTTCGTGACGGCGACGGAATAAAATTCGCCGATGGAGTTGTCACCGAGCAGGATGCAGCTGGGATATTTCCAGGTGATGGCCGAGCCGGTCTCGACCTGGGTCCACGAAATCTTCGAGTTCTTGCCTTTGCACAGGCCGCGTTTGGTCACGAAATTGTAGATGCCGCCCTTGCCGTTTTCGTCGCCCGGATACCAGTTCTGGACCGTCGAGTATTTGATCGAGGCATCGTCCAGCGCGATCAATTCCACCACCGCGGCGTGCAACTGATGTTCATCGCGCATGGGTGCCGTGCAGCCTTCAAGATAGCTCACTGAAGCGCCTTCTTCGGCCACGATTAGCGTGCGTTCGAACTGGCCGGTGTTGGCGGCGTTGATGCGGAAGTACGTGGACAGTTCCATCGGACAGCGCACCCCTTTGGGAATGAAACAAAACGAACCGTCGCTGAACACTGCGGAGTTCAGGGCGGCGAAAAAGTTGTCCGTGTACGGCACCACCATGCCCAGATATTTCCGGACCAGCTCGGGATGTTCGAGTACGGCCTCGCTGAACGAGCAAAAAATAATTCCTTTTTCGGCCAGTTGCTTCTTGAAGGTCGTGCCGACGGAGACGCTGTCAAACACCGCATCCACCGCCACTCCGGCCAGGCGCTCGCGTTCCTTGAGCGGAATCCCGAGTTTCTCATAGGTCTCCAGCAGCTTGGGATCGACCTCGTCCAGGCTCTTGGGTCCGTCCCCCTTCTTCTTCGGGGCGGAATAATAAACGGCGTTTTGGTAATCAATGGCCGGGTAATGCACGTGCGGCCAGGTCGGCTCCTGCATCGTCAGCCAATGGCGGTAGGCCTTGAGGCGCCATTCCAGCATGAACTCCGGCTCGCGCTTCTTGGCGGAAATCAAACGAACGATGTCTTCGTTCAGGCCGGGCGGCGCGGAATCGGCTTCGACGTCCGTGACAAAGCCGTATTTGTATTCCTGTTTGACCAGGCTCTCGATGGTCTCGGTGGCGGTGCTCATATCAAAAAATCATTTCTTCCGTTTGCCGGCGCACTCGGCGCACAGGCCGTGCACGGCAATCTCGTAATGGTCAACCTGGAAGCCCCGCGGCCGGGGTCCAACGGCGGCCCCCGCTGCCAGCGCCACGTCAAACACCGTCCCGCACGCGTCGCAATAATAATGGCAGTGCTCCTCCATGTTGGGGCAATAACGCGTCGCGCCGCGCTCCAACTGGACCAGCCGCACCAGGCCGCACTGGACCAGGGCGTCGAGGCAATTATAGACGGTCGCGTGGGAAATTTCCGGCATCTGTTTCTTGGCGCGGATGAACACTTCCTCGGCAGTCGGGTGATCGCGTTTGTGCAACAACACGTCATAGACCTGCTGGCGCTGCGGCGTGAAACGAAAACCGCCCGTGTTCAGGCGTTCGCTCAGGTCGCTGTTCGACTTTTTCCCGGCCGCATTCATGACCGCCCACCTTAAACACGATTCCGGGGTGAGTCAAGATTTAGAATAATTCCAAATTATTCGGCCGCGGGAGCGGGCTGTTTTTGAAAAACGCTGACGCGGGCGGGGGGGAGGTTGAGCCAGACGATTTTGGAGGCGAGCAGGTGAAAGCGGGAGGTGCCGCGCGTGCGCCGTTTGTGGATGCGGTAACTGTATTGCACCCAGGTGCCCTGCGGTTCCAGGATGGTGCGGATTTTCTGCGCCAGCGTCTCGGCTTCTTCCGGCGAAAAATTCAGCAACGGGAGGCTGGAAATCACCGCGCCAACACTGACAATCGGCTCGTGACGGCGGCGGAGCAAACCGTCCAACTGCCAGGCGTCGCCGGAAATGATGTGGGCACGGGGAAAACGTTGGTGCAGAAGGGCCGCCAGTTTGGGGTTTCGTTCGATGGCCACGAGCCGGTCTTCGCGCAAGCCGTGCGCCAGCAGGGCCTGGGTGACGGCACCGGTGCCGGGGCCGAGTTCGAGCACGTAACTATTGAGATCCGATGGCAGCCAGCGGGCCATGGCGGCGGCCAGTTGCCGGGAACTGGGCACAATCGAACCGGTTCGTTGCGGGTTGGCGAACCATTCCTGCAGAAACAGGGTCGTGTCGGTCAGTGTCGCCAGCAATCGTTTGGCCATGGTATGCAATGGGTCGGTCCAGCTCCGGTTTCAGCAAACAAGCTAGTTCACCCCTGCCAATGCCGCCAACAAAATTTTTGGCCACTGCACTGGCGACGCAATCGTTCCCCGCGGCTCAGTGGGTCGGTGGCTCCGCGGGTTTGGGGGTTTCGTCGAGATTTTTTCGCGCGACTTCGCGCCGGGCCGACCAATCCGCCCAGCTGCGTTCCCAGGCCGGGCCGGCCAGATTTTTTCGCGCGACCGGCCAGAGGGCATCCAGCGCCTGCAATTCGCGTTTCGCCCCGGCGGGGTCATGCCATTGCAGACAGGACTCAACCAGGTTCAAATGATTTTCCGGATACTCGGACGCCAGTTTGTCGGCCAGTTCCAGCCAGTCGCGGGCCTTGCGCCGGCTGCCGATGCTCACGGGCCAGCCCGGCGCATCGCGATACAACAAGCCGAGGCTGCGTTCGGGTCCGGCATAATCAAAGTGCCCGTCCAGCCGGATCGCTGTTTTATATTCCCGTTCCATCTCCTTGACGATTTTCAGCGCGCCCAGGGTTTCAGTACGGGCCAGTTGGCCGAGGTCCTGGCCCAGATAATAATGTGCCGGAGCGGACCCGGGATCGCGCGCGATCGCCTGCCGGCACGCGGCAATGCCCTGATTGGCAATCGCGGCATGGTCGGCGTTGTTCGTGACAAAATCGTCGAAGTCAAAACCGGCCCGGGCAAACTCCCACGCCGGAGTGACGTCGTTGGGGTTCGACTGGTATTGATTCTGGGCCCGGTGGAATTCCGCCGCCGCGCGCGCCGCAAAGTTGCTGGTGTCCGTTTCGCCCGCCGCGGCCGGTCCGACGGCGGCCAGCCAGGCGCCGAGAATGAGCGCGCCTTTTACCGCTGATTCGGCTTTGGAATTAAAAGTTGCCATCGCGTCAGGCTGTTTTATAATTGGAACAAGTGAGATTAAGTTGGAAATTCCTGTGGCTGGCAATGCTGGCGGCGCTGACCCTGTCCCTGGCGGGATGTGGGGGCGTCAATCTCGGCGGCTCCGTTTCGCCCGCGACCTTCTTTCTGCCGGGCGTGAAGAACAACGTGCCCGCGCCGGCGGTCACCGGCGCGCCCCTGGTTGCATCCAAACCATCCCAACAATTCGCTCAAGCCCGCTAATTCTATGCGATTCCCCTTCGCTCTGTCGGCAAAAATCGCCGGCCATATCATCAAACACAAACTGCGCAAGACCCCGAAGTTTGCGATGGTCCTGCAGCTCGAACCGTTGCACACGTGCAATCTCACCTGCACCGGCTGCGGGCGCATCCGTGAATATTCCACGTCCCTCAAGGACATGGTGCCGCTGGAAAAATGCCTGGCAGCGGCGGTGGAATGTGACGCGCCGATGGTTTCCATTTGTGGCGGCGAACCGCTGATTTATCCGAAGATCGAGGAACTCATTGCCGGCCTGTTGGAACAGGGTCGCGTCCTTTACATCTGCACGAACGGCGTGTTCATGCGGAAAAAGATGAGGGATTATCTCGCCGCCATTTATTCGCCGGAGGTCGAGCCAAAGGTGAAAAAGCTGCTCGACCAGAAATTGATTTCCGACAAGGACGCCGAAACCATCCGCAAATCCGACGAAGCGGCGCGCAAAAAGACCGTCATCCGCCCGTCGAAATGGATGTATTGGAACGTCCACGTGGACGGACTTGAATTCACGCACGACCTCATTGTCGAGCGCGAAGGGGTTTTCAAGGAATGCGTCGAGGCAATCAAGATGGCGAAGATCCTCGGCTATCAAGTGGCGACGAACACGACGGTTTACAAGGAAACCGACATGCAGGAAATTGAGGATATGTTCAAGTTCCTCAGTTCCCTGGACGTGGATGGCCACACGATTTCACCCGGTTACGATTACGACGCGGCCAAGAAGGACATGGTCAAGCGTCTCGGCAAGGACCCGAAAGGATTCTTCTTGACGCGGGACATGACCCGGCAAAAATTCGCGAAGATCCTCGACTGGGGGAAGGCGTTCACGATTTTTGGGACGCCGGTGTATCAGGAATTTCTGGCCGGCAAACGCGAACTGACCTGCACCGCGTGGGCGATTCCCACCTACAATGTCAAAGGCTGGAAGGCGCCCTGTTACCTGATGACCGACGGCCATTACGGCGGCTACCAGGAAATGTTGCGCGAGGTGAAGTGGGAAAAATACGGCGTGGTGAACGGCAAGGCCCGCGACTCGCGCTGCGAGCATTGCATGGTGCATTGTGGTTACGATCCCAGCGGCGCGCTGGGCACCAATTATCAGCGCGGCGACAACTGGAAGAATTTCAGCTATAACTTTGGCGCCAAACCCAGCCCGTTTCCGTTTTCACCGGAACTGGAGAGACGTGCCTATAACGGTGTGTCCATCGGCAAAGGTCATCTGGCCGAGGCGAAGGCGGCCATCAGTTCGCCCGCCGCCGGCGCCCGTGGCGCCTTTTCCAGCAACGGCCATGAAGAGCAGCACGTGGGCAGTCATTGCGGCACGAACGACACGTCGGCGCGTGACGAGTTGATTGCCAAAATCGGGGAAGCGAAGAGACCGGACGTGCGGCCGGAATGACTTTTTGAGCGTGAAGTTTGCATGAGCAGGACGCTTTACCTTTCGCCTCCGAGTTTCGACGGTTTTGACGGTGGGGCCGGGGCGCGCTACCAGGCGCGGCGCGAGGTGACCAGCTATTGGTATCCGACCTGGCTCGCGCAACCCGCCGTACTGACGCCCAACTCGCGTCTGCTCGACTGCCCGCCGCACGGCATTGATTTGCCCAAATGCCTCGCCATCGCGAAGGACTTTGACCACGTCATCATCAACACCTCCACGCCGTCGCTGAAGAATGACGGCAAGGTGGCCGAGGCCATCAAGGCGCAGAAACCGGCGACGAAAATCGGTTTCATCGGCGCACACACCATGGTGTTGCCGACGGAAACGCTCAAGGCGTCGCTGGCGATTGATTGGGTGGGGCGCAAGGAATTTGATTTCACCTGCAAGGAAGTGGCCGAGGACCGCGACCTATCCACCATTGCCGGACTTTCCTACCGTGACCGGGACGGCAAAATCAAACACAACCCCGAGCGCGAGATGATCCAGGACATGGACACGCTCCCGTGGGTGGCGGACGTTTACCGGCGCGACCTCGAGATTGAAAAGTATTTCATCGGTTACCTGCTGCATCCCTACATCAGCATGTACACCGGCCGCGGTTGCCCGGCGCAATGCACCTTCTGCCTCTGGCCGCAAACCATCGGCGGCCATAAATACCGCGTCCGCTCGCCGCAGAACGTCGCCGACGAAATGGCCTACATGAAGAAAATTTTCCCGCAGGTGCAGGAATTTTTCTTCGACGACGACACGTTTACGGCGAATCTGCCGCGCGCCCGCGAGATCGCCAAAAAACTCGGGCCGCTGGGCGTGCACTGGTCCTGCAACAGCCGCGCGAACCTCGATTACGACACCATCAAGAGTTTCAAGGACAACGGTCTGCGGCTGTTCCTGGTCGGTTACGAAAGCGGCAACGACGACATTCTCACCCGCATCAAAAAGGGTGTGACGATGGACGAGATGCGCCGGTTCACCCAGGCCTGCCATCAGGCCGGCGTGGTGATTCACGGCACGTTCATCCTCGGCCTGCCGGTGGAAACGAAGCAATCCGTCGAGAACACGATTCGATTCGCGCAGGAACTGGATGTGTTCTCCTTGCAAGTCTCGCTGGCCGCGCCGTATCCGGGCACGGAGCTTTACGAAATGGCGAAGCAGAACGGCTGGTTCGTGAAGAAGGACAAAACCGACCTGGTGGAAGGCGACGGTTTCCAGCAAAGCACGCTGGAATATCCGGAACTGACCAAGGAGGAAATTTTCGAGTCCGTGGACCGCTTTTATCGCACCTATTATCTGCGCCCGAAACCGATTCTCCGCATCATCAAGACGATGCTGGAGGACAAGGACGTGCTGGTCCGCCGCTGCCGCGAAGGCTACGAGTTTTTCAAGAGCCTTCGGCAACGGAAGGTCGATCTGGCCGCCGCTCGTACCGCGTGATTTGACCGAAGCCATCTGGTTTCCCCTGCTTGCACCCGCTTCATGGGCTTGAAGCCGCCGGCCTCAAGGCGTTACGCTGGGGCATGAGCGCATTTCCCGTCAGTTCGGAAAAAGAGGCCCAACTCACCCGGCGCATGATTGCTCTGGGTGTGCGCGAATCCGATCTGGAGGAAACGTTTGTCCGCTCGGGCGGCCATGGCGGGCAGAACGTGAACAAGACGTCCACCTGCGTGATGCTGTTGCATCGTCCGACCGGTTTGCAGGTCAAATGTCAGGCCACCCGGCAGCAGGGACTCAACCGGTTCATCGCCCGCCGGTTGCTGCTCGACAAGATTGAAGCGCGGCAAAAGGGTTATGTGGACTCCGAACGGGCCCGGATTGAAAAGATCCGCCGTCAGAAACGGAAACGTTCCCGGCGCGCCCAGGCCCGGATGCTTGCCAATAAATCCCATCAGGCCGACAAAAAGGAATTCCGCCGGCGCATCCTGCCCGAATAAAGGTAAAGGTATCGGTCGAGGTTTGCATCGCCGAGCCATCACTCTTCCCGGTTTTGCAAGGTTTGCAGAAAAGGTTTGCCCTGCTGTTGCAACCGATCTTCCAGCCGCCGGGTACAATCACAATTCCCGCACGCCCACGGTCCGGTGCCGTTTTCGTGCCGGCAGTTCCTGCGGTTGTGCGCGTCTTTGACGCTTAACAGCTCAAAATATTTCTCCCAATAAGGCCGTTCCTCGGCCAGCGGCGCATCGCAAAAGCAGGTTTCCACCCAATGCGCCACGCCATCGGCGCCGACGCGCGCCTGTTGCAGGTCCCAGGCATATTCGTCACCGGCAATTGAGCCCTGGCCGAGCGTCCCGTCGGCCAGGGCCTGCAGCAACGCCTTTTCCCGGCCGGGTTTTACCCGGGCTTTGAGCAGATAACGCATGACGGAACATAACTCATCGGTGCGGAAACGCCATCGATCTGTCCTTGGTTTACAGGAACGAAGACTGCTCGTTGCCGGTGCGCGGACCGATTTGCATTTTCCCGACGACGACCGCGCCGTCTTCAATGACCAGGTTTTTGGCGTCAATATTGCCAAAGAATCGCGCGGTCGATTTCAGGGTGACCGTGTTCTGCGCGCGAAGGTTCGCCGCCAGTTCACCCGTGATTTCCGCCGAACCGACTTTGATCGGGTCCGGCCAGCGAAAATGATTTTCCGCCGGAATGATCAAATGGGCGGCGGTCAGGCTGCCTTTGATGTCGGCGGTGGAGTAAATGGTGAGGGAACCCAGGACCGCCAGTTTGCCGTGGAATTTTCCCTTGATGACGGCGTCACCGACGATGCTTTCGGTGTTGAAAACGTAACCTTTGAGTTCGACGATGAACGCCCCCTTGGTTTTGAAGTTTTTGGCCAGGGCGCTGGTGATGCGGTAATCGTGCAGGTCCACGTACTGGCTGCACCGCTTGCACATGGTGGATTCGGCGGAGGCCGGAATGACCAATTCGGCACCGCATTCAAAACAGGTGATGTGCTGTTGTCTGGGGGCGCGTGCCGGTGACTTCGGTGGCGGGCGAAGGATTTCCTGGACGCGCAGGTGTTGCCCGCATTGCTTGCAAATGGTGGAGAAGGCCTCACGCGACTCCGCTTGCTGATGGCCGCAATGGGGGCAGGTCAGCAGGACTTTGTCCTGTTTTTTCGCCGGCATTCAATGTTCGGTCTGCGGGAGATGACGGCGGTTCAACGCCGCGCCGGCTCCGGTGTCTTGGGTATTTCGTTGGGGCGTGCCAGCGGTGGCGTCGGCGCGACTTTGTTGGGATTGACTTCCGTCTT
The DNA here is from genome assembly GCA_049516255.1 of Verrucomicrobiota bacterium. GTDB lineage: Bacteria > Verrucomicrobiota > Verrucomicrobiia > Limisphaerales > UBA11358 > UBA11358. The sequence goes on along the minus strand of JBEKTH010000031.1, from coordinate 4,675 downwards.
CCCGACGTACGTTACCCCTTCCTCGATCACCAGTTTGCTGGCGCGGATGTCGCCGAACAACTCGGCCTTGGACTTGATCTCGATCTTTTCCTTGGCGGTGATATTGCCGTGGACCTTGCCGCGGACCACGACCGACTGGGCGGTAATATTGCCGTTGATAACGGCACTGTCGCCCAGTTGCAGGGTGCCGTCGGTGTGAATTTCGCCATCCAGCTTGCCGTCCAGGGACAGTTCGCCGGAGAACTTGATGTTGCCTTTGATTTCGACATCCGAGTTCAAAACGTTTTTCGATGAGCCGGTTGTGTTCATGTTGTCAGCCATAGTTTTTCCTTGTTTAGTTCAGACTGTATTAACGCATTGACGAGGGAAAGCGTCAAAAAAATTATTCGGTATTTTGCCGGACGTCCGGCAGTCCGGGAATTCCCCTGGCATTCACGATCCGGCCCTAATGCGGCACCGGCCCTTGAACCACCTGGACCAGATCGTCCGGCCGGAGCCATCGGGCGTAGGCGATTCTGACATCGTGGGCCGTAAGTTTCACATAAATGTGCGCCGCGCGGGTCGGTTCGTCGAGCGGCAGACCCAGCACCGAACGCGAGAGCCAGCCTTGCGCAATGTAGTCCACGCTGGATTCCGACAGGGGAATGTCGCGCAGCAACATCAGGACGGCTTGATGCAGTTCCTGGGGCGTCACATTTTGGATCCGCATATCCTTGAGGTCTCCCAAAATGACGGCGCGCGCCTTCACGACGTTCGGCGGGTCGCAGGCGTATTCCACCTGATAAACACCGCGGGTCAGGCCGATGTTGAACGAGGAATCCACAAAGTAAACCAGCCCGCTCTTTTCACGAAGGTCGCGGTACAGGCGCGTCGCGTAAAAACCGCCGCCGAGCACGTGATTGCCCAGCTGCAACGCATAGTAATCCGCGTTCGTCCGGGTGAGCGTCAAGGTTTCCGCCAACGTCACCTTGTCCTGCACGCGGCTGGAATCCGGCACGTGCGTCGTGGACGGCGCGTTCATGGGCGCCGGCGGGAATAGCGTGTCCGGTTTCGGACCTTCGGCCTGCCAGTCGCCAAAATATTTTGAAATCACCGCGACAGTGTCTTCCGGCGTCACGTTGCCGATGACCACGATGGTTGTCATGTCCGGCCGGAACACGTGATGGTAATAGTCCCACACGTCCTGAATCGTAAGTGCGTTGATGGTATTGGGTGTGGTTTCCCGCTGTACTGGATCGTTGGCGGGGAACAAGGCCGACTGGAGCGCGCGGCTGGCCAGATGGTCCGGACTTTGCAGTTCACCGGCGACGGAAGCGGCCAGTTGCGGCTGGATGATTTTGAAATCCTTTTCAGGCAGGGCCGGAGAAAGCTCGTTGTCGGCGAGCAGCTGCACACCGCGTTCAAACTGGTCGGCCAACACCTGCAACGAAAAATCCGCGCCCGCTGATTCGTTCGCGCTGATGTCGTCGAGCGCCTTCTGGAACGCCAGACGATCCAGCGACTTGGTCCCGTAGGAGAACAGTTGATCCAGTGCCTCATCCACGCCGTCCTTGCCTTCCGCCATTTCCAGCCGGGGGTGGCTTTTGACCCGGCCATAGACGCTCACCGTGTCGCTGATGGGTTCGGGCTGCACAATCAACCGGATGCCATTGGGCAGGTTGGTGACCACGGGATTCAACGTGGACGGAGGAATTTCAATCTGCTCGTTTATTTTCCTGGCCCAGAATGGCAACTTGACCCCCGTGGCCTTCGAGGCGGCAAACGATTCCTTGCCCCCAAAACTCTTCGAGGAAATGGGCTTGCCGGAAGGTTGCGGCGTCAAAATGGCCGAGATGGCGTGATCAAAGTCCAGATACTGCTGCGCCACGCGATTCACATCGGCCACGCTAACCTGGCGGATGGCGGCAATGTCATCGTCCGGCGATTGCCGGCCTTCAATGGCCACCGCGTCCGACCACGCCGAAGCCAGCCCGGACACGGAATTTTTTTGAAGTTCGGCACTGGCAATTTCACGGCGTTTCGCCGCCTCCACCAGATCGGCCACCACTCCGTTCGTCAATTCCGCGGCCAGAATGTCCCGCACTTGTCCCAGCAGATTGGTGGCATCGCCCCCCGCGGGAAACCCGGCGATGGCGTAGCCCAGCCCGGCCTTCGGCAGGCTGTCGTACTCAAAGGCCGCGAACAACGCCTTGCCTTCCGGCACCAGCCCGTAGAGTTGGCCGCGCTGGCTGCTTAACACGTCCGACAGAATTTGCGCGGCGGCATAATCGGGACTGTCCGAGCCGGGCAGTCGAAACGTGATGGCGACCAGGCCGTAGGGGAGGTCGGTGTCCTGCTGCAACAGGTCCGGTTCCACCGGCTCAAAATGAAATTCCGGCCGGTCGGGCAGTTTCTTGGACGGAATACCGCCAAAAAATTTCTCCACTTGCTCCAGTGCCTGCGCCGGCTGCACGTCGCCAACAATAATCAGGATGGCATTGTTGGGCGCATACCAGGTGTTGTGGAATTTGCGAAGCATGGCGTCGGTGGTCTTGTCAAAGGAAGGCCGCGTGCCCAATCCGGTCTGATCGTAAGGCGTGCCCTTGAACATGGTCGCCAGCAGCTTGATGTAGAAAACGTATTCCGGATTGGACAAATCCTGTGCCACCTCCTGTTCGATGGCGCCCCGCTCCTTGTCCCATAATTCCTCGCTGGGCAGCAGGTCCTGCATCCGGGCGGCTTCGACTTGCAAGGCCACGTCCAAATGCTCGACCGGCGTGGTGAAAACATATTGCGTGACCGAATGCTGGGTATCCGCGTCAAAATCGCCACCCAGAGCCGCCGAAATGTCCGCCAGTTGATCCGCCGACAATCCCGGGCTGCCGCGAAACATCATGTGTTCGGTGGCGTGGGCCATGCCAGGAAAGTCCGCTGGACATTCGTCCGCGCCGACGCGGTAATTGACCATCGTGGTGACCACCGGCGCGAGGGGATTGCGGACAATGATGACTTGCAGGCCGTTCGGGAGCGTCGTGCGCAACACCTCCTGCCCGGCGGAAATTTCGTTGTTGGCCGCACGGCCGATGGGCGACCCCGTCAGCATGAGGAAAAGAACGGAAATGAACAAAAGGAATCGGGACGTTTGATTGTTGGCCGTCATAAAATGTGATGTTCAGACAACCATAAACGGGCGCCGTTCAAGCGCGAGAAAAAAGTGGATGCAACCACGGATGGACACGGCTCAACACAGATTCAAAATACGCTGCAGACAAATCGCGGCAGCGTCTTGGAATGCACCCGTCTTCTGGCGGCTCTGAGTTAGCAGTTCAAAATGAAAAGCGGCAGAGGGCCGCCGCAGTCCAAAACCTTACGAGGAATCCGCGCCCAATTTAAATCCGTGTTCATCGGTGTTCATCCGCGGTTAATTTTTTTGTTTCGCATTTAACCCGTTTCGCGGGACAATTTCGTCGTGAATCTGGCATGGGAAAAATTATGCGCGATGGCGTCTGAGGAAGTTGAGAGAACTTTGGAGTCGTTGCCGAAACCGTTGCGCGCGCAGGCCGGGCAATTACCGGTGACGCTCGAGCGAATACCGAACGCCGGGTTGCAGGCAGATGGGATTGAACCGGATACGCTGGGTTTGTTCACCGGGCCGGAATTTGCCGATGAAGGTCATGTTCCCATGCCGCCGCAAATCATTTTGTTCCTGGAAAATCTTTGGGATCTGGCGGGTGGGGAAGAAAAAAAATTTCGGGACGAAGTGCAGACAACCTATCTGCATGAGCTGGGACATTACCTGGGTTTGGACGAGGATGAATTGACGGAACGCGGCCTGGAATAAGGTGTTAACGAGATAAAAAAAGAATCAAAAAAACCCTTGCGCCCGGTGCGGGGGCTGGTAATCTTTTGTAAGTCTTCCGCGTAGCGGAGGAAGCGACTGGCAAAAAAGCCTGTTGACATGTGGCGCGGGTCTGGTAAAGTTCGCGCCTTCGAAACTCGAACTGAGATGCCGAGTTGGGAGAAGTGATTCGGCACTCAGGTTTTTTGTCCCCTAGACGGGAAGCGAAGTTGGGCGGTTTCGGTATGATTTTTTGGTGTTTTGGACACCAGTTGCTCTTTGAAAATTGATTTGTGCGATTAGTGAGAGCCCCTTCAAGATTGGCCAGTTAGTTGGCTGATTGCGAAGGTTTTAACCATTAAAGTAAAGCTGCCTGATTTTACGATCAGGCAGGAATCAACTAACGTTTTTTACGGAGAGTTTGATTCTGGCTCAGAACGAACGCTGGCGGCGTGGATAAGACATGCAAGTCGAACGCTGATTTGCGGGTAGCAATATTTGCAAGTCGGAGTGGCGCAAGGGTGCGTAACACGTGGGCAATCTGCCGTGAAGCCTGGAATAACTCGCTGAAAGGCGAGCTAATACCGGATGTGAATTTTGGGGGGCCTCCCCTGAAATTCAAAGCTGGGGACCGCAAGGCCTGGCACTTCACGATGAGCCCGCGGCCTATCAGCTAGTTGGTGAGGTAACGGCTCACCAAGGCTAAGACGGGTAGCTGGTCTGAGAGGACGACCAGCCTCACTGGAACTGAGACACGGTCCAGACACCTACGGGTGGCAGCAGTCGAGAATTTTTCTCAATGGGCGAAAGCCTGAAGGAGCGACGCCGCGTGGGGGATGAATGGCTTCGGCCCGTAAA
>JBEKTH010000030.1:0-43144 GCA_049516255.1 Verrucomicrobiota bacterium | reverse complement strand
TTCAGCAATTGTTCCGGGTGCTCGTAGCCGTACATCCTGGCCAGCGCGGCATTAACGATCAGATAACGGCCTTCGGGCGTACTTTGATAAATACCTTCAATGGCATTCTCGAACATGCCGCGGTATTTGGTCTCGGCCTCTTTCAGTTGCAAAAACGTTGTGTCCATATTCATCTTTCAACCCAGGCACATCGGAGCAAGCAGTTCACCTGCCAATGTTTACATGGGCCAATCCCGGATTTGATGCAAATGACAGGCCACAGTCGCAGGCAGGCATCGCCGTCATCAGGGGAAGAATTCACCACCGCCAGCGCCGGCGCCTTCACCCGCGAATTGGATATCCCCCGGACGGCCATCATTCATCTCGATAAACTGCGGAACCTTTCCCAACCGGCGCAGACCATGCCGGGTTGGCGCAAATCTGCGCAATCTGCGGATGCCTTCCCTGTCGTCCATGGCATCTGGCGTTGGCCGTGAATTGGTCTCTGACCAGATGCACAGAATTTACTGGATGCGGCATTATCCGGGGGGCCTGACTTGAAAGAGTTACCGGGTTGTGGCAGCTTCCTGGCTAATGCTTGGCGCCCGCGAAGAACCCCATCACGAGCAGGGCTTCACCTTGATCGAGCTGCTGGTCGTGATCGCCATCATCGCCCTGCTCGCGGCCCTGCTGCTCCCGGCTCTGGCGATGGCAAAGGAAAAAGGACGACAAGCCGCGTGCATCAACAATGTCCGCCAGCAGACGCTGGCCGTCCTCCTGTATGCCGATGAGCATGGCGACACCCTTCCGCCCACGGCGTACATTGATGCAAATGGTGATGAGGTGGACTGGCCATCATTGCTGGACCCATATCTTAATCATGTCGCCAAAATCCATCTTTGCCCAACCGACCGCCATTCCCAGGCAAACTCCTACGGCCTGAGTGAATTGACCTTTGTTGACCTCACCGACCCTGACGCGCCGCCGCTGACGCGTCTGGCTTCGTTTCACTCGACGAGCACCACCATCATGCAGGGGGATATCGGAACGGAGGATGATTTTGTGACCCCGCGACCAGACACGTTAAAATTGACGGCTCCCGGCGCCACCCTCAACGACGATGAGGATGCCCGGCCTTCAACCCGCCATTCAGGCCGGTGCGACCTGGGCTTTATGGACGGGCATGGGGAACAACGGCTTTTGAAGCAATTTTATACGAACCAGAATCCGACGAATAAATGGTTCCTGCCGTAACGGGAGCAGCGGGGAGCAAACGAAGCCAGAGAATGCCGAAGGGCGAACACCAAAACGGGCGATTCCCCGGCAACTGAAATCCGCGAAAGACATATCCGTCACTGGCGGCGCCGGATTCCAACTGCAAGCACGGCCACGATCAGGGACAGGAACAGCGGCGGCACGGGTTCCGGGACGGCCGTGCCCGTCAGCACAACGTTGTCGAGAAACTGATAGGGGGTGTTGCCATACCCAATTCCATACCCGCGCCGCATATCGATTGCGATTTGATGCGTCCCCGCCGCAACCGTCCCGGAGTAACTCAACGTCGAACGCAGTAATTGTGAGACGCTGATGCCGCCCAGGGCGTCACCGGCAACCAGAGTTCCATCCAGAAGCAGTTCGAAGGTTCCCGCATCCGCGTTGTTGCCCGGGCTGGTCGCGGCAAGATCAACGGAAATGTTCAGCTGGCCCGCATCCAGCGGCACATATTGATAAATGCCGGCCCCCTGTCCCAGGCCTCCGCCGCCAATAACGCCGGCCATTTCACCAACTTCAAATTCCGCGCTGGACGAAAGCACGCCGGTGCCTGCCGTATCAAACTGGACCGCCTGGGCCACCGCCGTTCCGCCCTGCTCAACACCATACGGCGTGTTCGACCCGGTCGTATTGAACAGCGTCCATCCGGTGAGATTGCCGGTCTCGAAATTCCCGTTGACCAACTGTGCCCGGGTGGTTCCCGCCATCGCAAACAGCAATATGGGTAACCCGTATTTTAAGCAGAAAGATTTCATGGTCTGATGACTGACGTTCCGGTTGTAGGATTGGAACAAAGCCAATTAGAAAATCAAGTTTAAATGCCGCAGAACAATGTGAATTTATAATATCATTGCTCACACCGGCGGAATCAATCCCCATCGCAGCACCGGTCGGCTCATCATATTATCCGAAGTCGAGTGTCATTTTTTATGGAATTCCACCCCTCGCCATGGGTGTTTGACCCTGGAAATCCCGCAACCCGTCCCTTATTCCTCAAATTTCAGCCAGTTTGTGTTAAATATGGGCAGTTGGTCGCGTGGCTGACTAAATCGAAAATATTGGGGTTGAAAGGAAGCAATTATGAAAAGGATATGGATTTGGTTTTTGGTCAACAAGGCCGTTGACGGCCCGGTCGTCCTGCCCGTCCGCGTGTCTGCGCGGCAACGACGGCCCCAACGACGGCGTCGCCTGGTTACCACCGTAACCTCGAACCCGCAAAACTGTTTTTAACATGAAAGCGTCTCCCCAATTCGTTGATTCGGAATTGTTGCCGGATACGCAGCCGGACCTGCGGGACGGCTCCCGGCAATGCCCGCCCACCGCCAGGCCGGCGGGCGCCCACCCGGTTCCGGCCCCGCCAACGCGTTCGTTGCGTGTGCTGTGCATTGATGATGACGAGCAGATCCTGCAAAGCATGAAAGATCTTCTGGCGCATTTCGGGCACCGGGTGGGAGTGGCCCCCGGCGGAAAAAGCGGAATGGAAATGTTCTGCACTGCCATCCACAAAGGCGAGCCTTTCGACGTGGTCATCACCGATATGAACATGCCGGAGGTCAATGGCTACGTGGTGGCCCAGATGATCAAGGCCGAATCCCCGCACACACCCATCATCCTGATGACGGGCGCGAGCAATACAATGAGGGACTCCGGGGCCTTGTCTGCGTCGGTGGACGTCGTGGTCCACAAGCCGCCACACTTTCAGGAACTGAACGCGTTGCTCCTCCGGCTGGCGAAGCCGGCATAGGCCGGATTCGTGTCGCCGGACCTGCCCCCGCAATCCCGCGAGCAGACCGGGAATGCCAAAGTGCCGGATTCACCCGCCGCTTCACGGCTTGCGTGGCCCGGATTATTCCTTGACCTCCCGACCCGCTCCCGGCACCCAGCCCGGGTTGGCGATTGAAAAAAAAGGTGTAACCCGCGGGGCAGGGAAACGGTCTATCAAGCCAGCCACCAGCGAACGTTGCGGGTGGGAACCATGATCCTTTGCCAATCTATGAAAAAACTAATGTTGATTTTGGCGATGGCGGCCTTCGCCTTTTCGCCGTTGATGGTATCGCCGGCGGAAGCGGGACAGGGCAAACACGCCCATGCCAAACATCACGCCAGACATCATCACGGTAAACACCACCCAAAGAGTTGAATCCGGAAACGATTTAGTGGGGATTCGTCACAAGCCGGGCCAGACACTGGTCCGGCTTTTTGGCTTTTCAAATTCAAACCCGGCGATCATGGCCGGCGTTTGCCGCCGGATCGCGGAGACGCGAAGGGGACAAATCTCTTTGAGATTTGTCGTGGTTGTGCGCCGGGGTCTGTTAAACTGTCCGCCCATGAACATACTTATCGAAAATCAGGATACTCTCGAATATCTGACGGGTGAAGGACAGTGGACAAAAAATCCGCGCGACGGCCGGAGTTTTCCGGCAACGAAAACCGCGTTCCAGGCCGCGAAGCACGAAGCCATCGGCAAATTCAACATCGTCTGCCACATTCCCCAGACGGATCAGTTCATCAACCTGGACCACGGAAGAGGCAAGGGGCTTTCCACCCCGGGGGCCGCAGCCACTGCGGAAAGTTCCGCGGAAGCGGAACCTTTGCCGTAGCCGCGGGGTTCACGCATCGCCCGGTGATGTGCCCGGGCCACAGGGCAGGACAGCATCTCCATTTTCAGGCCGTCGCCGACGGTCCATGGCCCGAAGGATTTGCGCTGTGCCACGATGGGGCGGCCGGGTGCTCGGGTTCAGCAGCTGTGCCCGGCAGGCCACATTTTGCACCGGAACCAGGAAACCACCCGCTGATGGCAGATACATTTATCAAAGAATGTATGGACATTGAGGGATATAACCGTTCCAATAGGTTTAATGGCAACCAAAGGCGTTTATGCTGATCGATTATTTCGGTAAATGGCTGTACCCGCGATTGCAGCCTTCACAGTACGACTTGAAGTTCAAAATCATCGCTGCCTCCGTCCTGTTTGGCCTGTTCGCCGGCGGCGCCCTGGCCGCGGTGATGATTCTGCGCGGAGCCGTTGGTAAATAGAAAGGCCCACAGGCAAACACATGAGCAGCTCAAGACAAAAGTATTCGATCTACCGGGACAATGATTTGGTCGCCGCGGATTTGCCGTCCCTGCCTTCCATCATGAAATTTGTCCGGAACGACGCCCGGCGGGAGCATGCCCAGGGCCGGCCGGCCGGCTATCTGATCACGGGTTCGCAGGGATTCAAGCGCGCGGGAAGTCATTTAAAAGGCCGGATGGTCTGGAACAGTTAAACGTCGGGTCCGGATGCGGCCCCACGCCGGATCCGGCCTGGAGCGGCGGCCGGAATTCGCACCGTGAGGCGCCGGCGGTTGAAATAAAACTTGCGCCCGGCCGGTTCCGGGTGGAACTTGGGGCAACAAGCAAGACCGATTCGAGTTCAGGCTGCATTGGGGTGAGGGAAAGTTCTCCTTCTGTCTTCAAAAGAGAAAGTTGAGATTTGGTTTATGAGTATGTTCCTTTTTTGGTGTGCCATTGGAATTGTGGCCGGGACCGTTTTCGGCTCCTTGTTTGAATGGCTGTTGCATCGTTACCTGATGCACCGTTCCTTCCTGGTGAAATTTTTCCGCTATCCGTTCGAACGGCACGCGCTCGTGCACCATCACATTTTCAAGGCCGACCATACGTATCACCTGGTGCACGAACCGGACAAAAAGACCATTCCGATGGCGTGGTGGAATGGGCCGGTGCTCGTGGCGCTGGGTCTGCTGCCGTTTCTGGCCTGGGCGCTGCTCTCGGAGAAGTGGGGGGTTTTGTGCGGCGCGGCGATGACCTCCACGCTGTATTTCACGGCCTACGAGTACATGCACTGGTGCATGCACCTGCCCAAGAAGCGGCACGTGGAACGTTCGGGAATTTTCTTCCGCCTGAACGGCCATCACCTCCTGCACCATCGCTACATGCACAAGAATTTCAATGTCGTCCTGCCCCTGGCGGACTTGTGCCTGGGAACGTTGCTGTTGCGCTCGAAGATCGCCTTCCCCCAGGCCCGGGGTCCATCCGTCCCCAACGTCCAGCCAAAGGGAACCCGTCCTTTCCGGATGCCGGCCGCGGCCAGGCGGGTTTGACCTTGAACCCTGCTTGGGGCGTATCATGGAGTAATGCCCTCCTTTCCCGCGTTCCCGCCCGCTTGCGTCGTCTGCCAAAACGTGTTTAATCTTTTCACGACCGGCGTCCCTGCGTTGGCTCGAACGGAAAGTTGTGGGCGCCGCTCCCGTGGCCAAAGGAATTTTGATGAACACGACCAATCCGCCGCCCAATTCGCCGCCCAATTCGCCGTGGGAGCTGGTGCATGACACCATTGTCGGCCGGATTTACAGCCATTTTTCCCATCACGAATCCTCCACGGGAACCCGCATCCTGCTCATCCTCTTCCTGGCTGTCATCGTGCACGTGCTGGTGAAAATCACCCGGCACCTCAGTGAATGGATCATTAACAAGAGCCAGGCGCAAAAAAGTCCCCTCGGCTTCGTGGCACAACAGCCAAAATTCGTCACGCTCATTCATCTCATCGTCAGCGGGGTCACTTTTGTCATCTATTTTTTTGCCATCGGCCTCATTCTCCAGGAATTCGGCGTCAACCTCACGGCCTATCTGGCCAGCGCATCGGTCATCGGCCTGGCCATCAGCTTCGGCTCGCAAGGCCTGGTGCAGGACGTGGTGATCGGCCTGACGCTGATTTTTTCGGACGCGATGGACATCGGCGACATGGTGGAGATTGCCGGCACCGTCACCGTCGTCGGGCGGGTGGAGGAAATCGGGCTGCGTTACACGGTGCTCCGCAATTTTTTCAACCAGGTGGTGTTCATTCCCAACCGCACCATCGCCAACGTCAGCCGGTTTCCGCAGGGCGGTGTTTATGCGTATGCGGACATCCAGATTCCGGCGGGCGCGGACCGGGACCGGGCCGTGGCAGCGATCCGGAACGTGGCCAGGGGAATGTGGGCACAGTTCGGCGCGATTATTTTGACCGAGCCGGAGATTGGCCCGGTGGAAACGGCAGTGGATGGCGGCTGGGATTTTGCCCGCGTCCATTTCAAAATCTGGCCGGGGCAGGGCAGCTTGATTGAGACAACGTTCCGGCAGCAGATGGTCAGCGCCATGAAAATCTTCAATCCGAATTACACCGACTGGCAGGTGGCGGTGACGTATCGCGCCATGACGGCGGCGAAAAAGTAAACCTGCGCCGGGCGAACGGCGGTCCGGCGGTTATTCGCTCGAGTTTCCGTCCCCACCGGGCTAGGATGATTTTCATGTTGCTGGTCACGTCAAACAAGTCCCGACGCCTGTTGCATATCCGTTATATCGGACGGGTGCAGCCGGCGGAGTTTCAACACGGTCAGAAAGACCTGACAACGCAACTGGAAGAGCTGTCGCCACGTTTTCGGTTGCTGGCGGATTTCAGCCAGTTGGAGTCCATGGGGCTGGATTGCGAGGCGGAGCTTGGCCGGATGATGGAATTGATCGGGCAGGCGGGCGTGAATTTGGTGGTGCGGGTCATTCCCGATCCCAGCAAGGACATCGGGATGAACATTCTGACGGCTTTCCATTACCCACACCGTCTGCAGGTGGTCACCTGTGAAAATCTGGTCGAGGCGGCCGGGGCCCTTGGGCTTTGAGGAAATTCAGCACCCGGTCATAGCCGGGATTGGTATTTTCACGGACTTCGTTTGGGCCTCGTAACGGCCAGCAAAATTCCAGACCAAATGACCAGGACCAAAGTGAGCACGGGAACCATCCACACCGGCTCCAAGCGGTGGATTTCGGCAACACTGACTCCATACGCGGACGCCACCCACACGTCAAACCGCACATTGAATATGGCCAGCATTACGGCACAACCCGAAGTCAGTTGTCCGATGTACGCCAGCCCCATTGCCATTCCGGTCAGGTTCCGTAGTTTGAGGAAATTCCAAATTCCCAGTATGACCATCAGTCCCGTAATGATTGCAGCCATCAGCCGGTCATGTTCCTGCCACGCCAGAAAAATCACGCCCCAAAACATCATCAGATGCGTGCCAGCCACCACTGCCGCGCGTGTGCCCGGCTCCATCGGCATCATGGCCGGTTCAAGAATTTGGCCGGTCGCTTCGGCCCGTTGGTATTTTGCCTGAACCTGCCGGTAGATTTTGATAATCCAAGTGGCCATGACCATGGCATAGAACCACCAGAAGCCCGCCATCGCGGCAAAGCAAATCCGGTCATTCCACCCGAAGTGGCGTCCCGAATATCGCACCACATACTGGCCACCGATGGCAAATACCATCACCAAAATCCAGGTGATGATGAGTTCGATCCGTCTGGCCCGGCCTGCGCGTCCGGTGGCACCACGGAACATCAGCCATTGCGCCGCGAAGCCGGCAACGACTCCGATAAAAGGCACCAGCAACACGGCCAGAAGACCCGACTTGGCGGCCGCCGTGCCTTTCGCCCCCGCACTGACACCCACCGTCGCCACCGGGCCGGCTGCCAACGGCAACATCGCGAGCACCGCGCTGGAAAACGCCTGGCCCGGCGCTGTCCGGCGCAGGGTGTTTTCCACAAACGCCTGGACTTCCTCCTGCAACCGTTTGCGCCCGCGCGACAGCCGCTGCTTGACGGCGTCTTCCGACAATTCCAGTTCTACCGCCACCTGTTCGATGGATTGGTGTTCGCGGTAAAACAGGATGAGCGGTTCGCGATAAAGCTCCGGCATCCTTTCAAGGGAACGCCACAAAATCGCCTCCTCCTCCCGGCCAATGGTTTGTTCCGACGGCAGCGCCTCGCGCGCTGGCGAGTCGTCCACCGCCTCCAACGGCTCGGCCGCATGCACCGGCTCGCGCCCCTTCCGCTGCAGATTCTTGTGGATCCGGTTGCGGACGATGCCGCACAGCCAGGCGCGAAGCTTGTCCGGTTCGCGCAGGAGCCGGAGATGTTTCCAGGCGGTGATGAAGGTTTCCTGGGCCACGTCCTCGCTCAGGCCGAGATGGCCGATACGGCTGTAGGCCAGCGAACAGATCAAGATCTGATAGCGCGACACAATCCGGCTGAAGGCGTCCCGGTCTCCGGCCAGGGTGCGCGAAACCAACTCAGCATCACTGTCTCGTACCGCGGTCATGTTTCCATTGGTTATCATATCGTTTAATAAGTCCCTCACAAAGTCAATGAGGTGACAGAAAATCGGCGTTTTATCTCTTCGGCCGCGGCCGCCCCGCTCCGGGACACGTCAAACCGGTGCCATCTCTGGCCAAATTTCCGGAAATCCGGCATTGACAGCCCGATACGTCTCTGGTTTACTCACACCCCTTTTGCAGGAGATTTTATGTACGCCGTATTGGAAACCGGAAGCAAACAGTATCGTGTGGCCGCGGGCGACACGGTGGAAATCGAGCGCCTGCCCATCGAGGCCGGCCAGCCGGTCACGTTCGACCGCGTGCTGCTGGTCAACCGCGACGGCAAGGTGAGCGTGGGCGCACCCACCGTCAGCGGCGCGAGCGTCGTGGCCGACGTGGTGGAACACAAACGCGGCGAGAAGAAGCTCACGTTCAAAATGAAGCGCCGCAAAGGGTATCACAAAACGATCGGCCATCGTCAGGAACTGACGGTGGTGAAGATCAAGGAAATCAAGGCGTAACATCGGGCCTTGGGCCCGGCGTCCGGCTCCCCCAGAACCAGGACACCAGAACCCAGCCCCAAAAAAGTTTATGGCACATAAGAAAGGTCAAGGCAGCGTCCGCAACGGGCGCGACAGCGCCAGCAAACGGCTCGGCGTGAAAACGTTTGGCGGCGAATTCGTCACCGCCGGCAGCATCATCGTCCGCCAGCGCGGCACGAAGTTCGAAGCGGGCCAGAACGTCGGCACCGGCCGGGACTGGACGCTCTTTGCCCTGGTGGACGGCAAAATTGCCTTCGATAAAAATGGGCGGCGCGTGAACGTAAAGGCCGAACCCGCCGCGAAGAACTGAGCGGCCCGGATGAATTTCATGGCGAGGCCCACGCCTCGCCTTTTTTGTTTCTTCGTTTCTTAATCGTAATCTTAATCTTAATTTTATTCGGCGGCAGAGATTAAGATTATGATTAGGAGCAGGATTAAGATGGTGAATCATGTTTGTTGACGAAATCAAAATTTACGCGCGGGCCGGGCACGGCGGCAAAGGCTGCGTCGCGTTCCATCGCGAGGCCTATATCGCCAAGGGCGGCCCCAGCGGCGGCAACGGCGGACGGGGCGGCAGCGTGATTTTGCAGGCCGACCACGACCTCAACAACCTCATCGCCCAGTATTACCAGCCGCGCCTGATCGCCGAGGAAGGCGAAGGCGGCCTGGGCAAGGGCATGGACGGCCATGCCGGCAAGGATCTCATTGTCAAGGTCCCGTGCGGCACACTCGTCTGGCGGTCGGCGGGCCAGGCGGAGGAAATTCGGGCGGATGAGGGTGAAATCCCGGTCAGCAAACCGATGTTTCAAACCAGCGCGGGCAAACGCCCGTTGTTTCGCCGCGCGGGCAGCGACCTGGCGATGGAAATTGATTTGAGCAGGGAAGGGAAGGGCGGGGCGACCACCGGTTCATCGCCCAAAGGCGAACTGGTTGCCGACCTGACCGAGCACGGCCAGCAATTTGTCCTGTGCAAAGGCGGGCGCGGCGGCCTGGGCAACCGCAATTTTGCCACGGCTGCGCGCCAGACCCCGCGTTTCGCGCAACCGGGCGAGCCGGGCGAGGAAGGTGATTTCCTGTTCGAGCTGCGCATCATCGCCGAGGTCGGCCTGGTCGGTTATCCCAACGCCGGCAAGTCCACGCTGCTCACGGCCATTTCCAAGGCGCGGCCGAAAGTCGCGCCGTATCCGTTCACCACCCTGCACCCGCAAATCGGCATTGTGGAATACCAGGACTTTCACCGGCTCACGGTCTGCGACGTGCCGGGCTTGATCGAAGGCGCGCACCAGAATGTCGGCCTGGGCCACGCCTTTCTGCGCCATATCGAACGCTGCAAAATCCTGGTGCTGTTGCTGGACATGGCCGGCACCGACAATCGCAGGCCGTGGGACGACTACCAAAACCTCCTGCGCGAACTGGAACTGTACGATCCGACCCTGCTCGACAAACCACGCCTGGTGGTCGCGAACAAAATGGATGAAACCGTCGCGGAAAAGAATCTGAAGCAGTTCAAAGCCAAGGTAAAAAAGGTTTCGCCGCTGCCCATTTCCGCCGCCTTTGACCAGGGCGTCGATAAATTCAGAAAGCTGATCCGTGAGGCCGTGGCCGAGGTAAACAAGGATTGAAGCGTTGGCAGGGCTCGTTCTCCGGGCGAGCCGCGGCACGGTGCGGAGATCGCGCCCCACCCGATTTCAGGAAAGCGACGGCGCGCTTCCTTCCAATTCCAAAAAACGCATCACGCTGTCGCCGTGCTTGAGCGCCTTCACTTCATGCCACGGCGCGACCAGGGTGAGGGTATCGCGTTTGGCGTGACCCAGGATGAACCGGCCGCCGGGCGTCAGCAGCCTGGGCAGATTCGGATCGTCCACCAGTTGCTGGGCAGGGGAGGTCGAGCGGTACCCGACGTTCTTTTCGCCGTAAGGCGGGTCGGCCAGAATCAAATCGAACTGCCGGCCGCCTTCCGCCAGTTGATGGATGGCCGGAAACACATCCTGCGTGCGAATCTCCAACGCGGCGTCAAAATTCGCCGCGCGCGCGTTGGCGCGGATGAATTCCGCGTGCCGGTGCGACTTCTCCAGGCACAGCGCCGAGACGGCGCCACGGCTCAGGCAATCGAGACTCAACGCGCCGGTGCCGGCGAACAATTCCAACACCCGCGCGCCGACCACCCGCGCGCCCAGGCTGTTGAAGACCGCCTGTTTGACGAGGTCGGGCGTGGGCCGGACGTCGAATCCCCTGGGAACCTTGAGGATCCGCCGCGCTGCATGGCCACCGGTGATGCGCATGATTTGATTTGGGACGGCGACACGCCATCCCTCCCGAAAAATTATTTAAAAATCTCGTTAAAGAACAACTTCATGTATTCCCACGAACGCCGGTCCGCCTTTTCGTTGTAGGCCGCCCCTTTGGAATTGTCATTGCCCGCCATCGGCTGGGTGAAGGCGTGGACCGCCCCGCCGAATTTGACGAGCTGCCAGTCCACACCGCCCTGGCGCATTTCGTTTTCCAGCGCGGCAATGTCCTGCGGCGAGGAAAACGGATCGTCCGCGCCGTGCAGCACCAGCACCTTGCATTTGATGTTCTTCCCGTCGTCGGGATTGGGCGCATCCAGTCCGCCGTGAAAGCTGACGACGCCGTTCAACGCCGCGCCACTGCGCGCCAGTTCCAGCACCGTGGTGCCGCCAAAACAATAACCGATGGCGGCAATGTGCCCGGGATCCACCAGCGGCTGCTGGCGCAATGCATCCAGCCCGGCGTTGACTCGCGCGCGGAGAAGCTGACGGTCGCTCTTGTATTTGCCCGCCAGGGCGCCGGCTTCCTTTGGGTTTTGGGGACGGACGCCCTTGCCATAAATGTCCGCGCAAAAGGCGACGTAACCGAGTTGGGCGAGCATCTCGGCACGGTGCTTTTCGTAATCGGTGAGCCCCATCCATTGATGCACCACGAGCACGCCGGGCCGCGCACCCGAAAGGGCGTCGTCCCAGGCAACAAAGCCTTCGAGTGTGGCATCACCCTGTTTGTATTCAACCGTCTTCGTCTGGATGGCGGCGTTGACGGAGACCGCGCACGCGGCGGCCATGGCGGTGGACAGGATCTTTTTCATGGCGGTACGATAACCGTTTCCGGTCAAATTGCCAACGGCTTGACACGCGCCGTGTCCGGCAGGCTTCCTATGCCGGTGCAACGATTGGGACCGCCGGACTCGCACCACCTCGACGCCGCCGTCGGGTGGTTGGGGTTGGGTTGTGTCGCCGAGGCGCGCGTGGAACTGGATTTTATTTCGGCGATGCGTCAAAAGCACCCCGCGGTGCTGGAGGCGCGCTGGACCATTTGCGCCCGGGAAAGGCGCTGGGCCGAGGCGCTGGAAATTGCGCAGGCCGAACTGGCGGTGGCGCCCGACGATTGCGCCGGCTGGCTGCATCGCGCCTATGCCTTGCGCCGCGTTCCGGCCGGCGGTTTGCCGCAAGCCTGGGAGGCGCTGTTGCCCGCGGCGGAAAAATTTCCCCGCGAACCGGTCATTGCGTACAATCTTTCGTGCTACGCCTGCCAGTTGCAACAACCCGACGTCGCGCGACGATGGCTGCGGCGGGCGATGAAAGCCGGCGACCGGGAAACCATCAAGCAAATGGCCCTGGCCGATGACGATTTGCAACCGCTGTGGGCGAAAATCCGGGAGTTGTAATGAGAGTCACAAAACACACAAATAAACGGAAGTCTCCTCCCCATGACCCACAAGGTAGGGCGCGCAGTCCTCTGCGCGCCGTCCCGCAGAGCGGGATGGAAGAACCTGTCTTTGCTCCAGGGCGGCGCGCACGGAGTGACGCGCCCTACCATCAGCCGATTCAACGAGCCAAAGTGCGACATAACAGCCGCCCGACGATTCTCGAAGTCTCTCATCTGCGCGCGGAACGCGGCGAAACCACCATCCTCGACGGCGTGTCCTGGCGCGTGGAGCGCGGGCAACACTGGGTGATTCTGGGCGCGAACGGTTCGGGCAAGACCTCGTTGCTGAGCGCCTTGACGGGTTACCTGACGCCGACGGCCGGGGAAATTTCACTGCTTGGGAAAAGCTACGGCCATGCGGACTGGCGCGAGTTGCGCAAACAGATCGGCCTGGTCGGCTCCGCCGTCCGGCAAATGATGGCCGACGACGAACCGGCGCTCGAAACCATCGCCAGCGGCAAGTACGCAATGATCGATTTCTGGGGCCGCCTGTCGCGTGCCGATAAAATTCATGCGCGGTGGATTCTCCGGCAGATTGACTGCCTCCCTCTGGCGGAACGCCCATGGCGCGTGCTCTCGCAGGGCGAACGGCAGCGGGTATTGATTGGCCGGGCGCTGATGGCCCGGCCGCGGGTGTTGATTCTCGACGAACCGTGCGCCGGGCTGGACCCGGCCGCGCGCGAACATTTCCTGCAATTTCTCCAGCGGCTGGGCCGGAACCAGAACGCGCCAACGCTCGTGCTGGTGACGCATCACGTCGAGGAAATCATGCCGGTGTTCTCGCACGTGCTTCTGCTGAAGGACGGCCGCGTACTGGTAGCCAGCGAAAAATCAAACACGCTGAATTCCCAAAATCTTTCTCATACCTTCAACGTACGGATGAAATTGCAAACGGTAGGAAAACGTTACGGCCTAAAAGCACAAATAAATTACAAGTCGTCGCTTGTTCTATAGCCTTTTCTTTACCACATCCCACCCGCCCGAGTTCAGAAATCGTGTGAACTCCTTGCTGAATGGCTAAATCTAAGGATTGAAATAAACGTTATTGGTGACTTGTTCAAACGGCGGCTTGATTGAGGACAGGTCTGAACCCGTTCGGAAAATCAAAATGAACTGATAGTGGGAATGTGTGCCAAACCGGATTTCCACGTGACTGGGCACACCGATTTCATCATAGCCGCTCGGCACAATATCCAAAAGCGGGTCGTCGCTCAGGGCTTTGGCAAATCGAGCCACGCCCGGTGTCGTTGACAAGACCGCGCCATAGAGAGGCTTGCTGTCTTTGTCACCAAAACGGCTAAATAGGCTGTCAACCTCTGCTTGGATTTCTGGTTCGCTCGCAGATTTCTCCAGCATCTCTCTCAATTCAGTCGTGCTCAATGGAGATAATTGTGGAGTGGACACATTCCGTCTGCACGACCAGTTCAAAACGGCACACATGAGCAGGGCGATCAATGCCAGATAGAAAAACGCATTCGTCTTCATTCTCAGCGTTTTGGATCTATGAGGTCTGTGCCGGTGTCCTTTAATGGAACCCACACATTCCATTTTGGGTAACATTTCTCAATGTGTGACCCAACGAGATATTTGCCAGCGTGGATTGTTAATAGTGGTTTCACGCCGCGACATTGCTTCTACTGCCATCCGTTGTCTAGAAAAAGTTCGTCGGGAAAGCGCCAGAGGACTGGCGCAGTCCAAGACGCTTCGCGTCCATTGAATGTCAGATTGAAACGCGCCAGCGTCTTGGAGCGCGGCGGCCCTCCGCCGCTTTTTCATCCGCCGGAAACCACGCGCGGCAATTTATACCGTCACCGCCGCGGTTTTTTCGCTCCAGCCGAACAATTGTTTAGCCTTGATGACCTGCGCGATTGGCGGCGGAACGAGCTTTTCCCAGGAGGCATCGCCGGCCTTGATCTTGGCCAGCACGTCGCCGGAATAGATGGTCAGATAATCGGGATTGTAATTCCGGATGTTCTCCACAAAACGGTTTTCCACCAGGTGCGCATAGAGATGGCGCAGGTGCGGTGCCACCTCCAGGTTTTCCACGGTGGTCAGCTTGCCCGTTTTGCGGTCCAGGGACGGATAGACGTAAAGTTTCGCGCTGTTCTTGAACAACTGGCCGAGCGATTCCATCAGGCCGCCCTCCAGATCGGTGTAAAAGCTCTCGTCCATCACGTCGCGCAACCGCACCAGGCCCAGCGGCAGGCCGATGGTCTTTTGCGTGTACTTGGAAAGGTACATGACCAGGCGGTGATAGCGCAGGAAACTGGAAATGAGCACCGTCTTGCCCAGCGCGCTTAACGTGTCCACGCGGTCGAGAAAATCGCGGTGATCAATCACATCGTCCACCTGCAACTGGCGCAGGGTCATTTCCGTGATGACCACCGGCTGCTCGCCCTTGAGCGATTCCTCCCGGAGGAACTGCTCCTGCGCGCGTTCCAGCATGTCGAGCATCGGATTGGTGAGGGGCCGGAAACTGCCGCGCTCGACCAGCACCGGTTTCTTGTAGAGCACCTCGCCCGCCACGACTGTTTCGCCGTCGGCGGTGAACATGGCGGTGTCCGTCAGTTCCTGTTCCACCAGTTGCAACGCCATCAGCCGGTTGTCCACGCCGGTGAAACACGGCCCGGAAAATTTGATCATGTCCACCTCCATCCGGTCGCGGGAAAGATCGTTCATGAGCCGGCCGATCAAGGTCTCCGGCTCATGGTGATGATAGAATGCGCCGTGGATCAAATTGACACCGATGATGCCCAGCGCCTCCTGCTCCCGGACGTTTTCCCGGTCGAGCATCCGCACGTGAATGATGATTTCCGAGGGCGGTCCATGCGGCTCGGCCTGGAATTTGATGCCCAGCCAGCCCTGGCCGTCGGTTTGATGGGAAAAACTGTGCGTCGCCACCGTGTCGGCAAATACAAAAAAGGCGCTCTTGTCGCCGCGCGTCTGGTTGAGTCGCTGCAACAGCAGGTCGAACTCGTAATCGAGCATCGCCTGCAGGCGTTTGCGGCTCACGTACCGGTCGGACGGGCCGTAGATCGCGTCGCTTACCGCCATGTCATAAGCGGACATGGTTTTGGCGACCGTGCCGGCGGCGCCACCGACGTGGAAAAACCAGCGCGCCACCTCCTGCCCGGCGCCAATCTCGGCAAACGCGCCATACTTGGTGGCATCCAGATTGATTTGCAATGCCTTTTGCGCAGTGCTCAACTTCGATTCGTTCATAGCAATGGGCTTCGACCCCTTCGCGGGCAAAAATACACAAAAATGGCGCCGTGTCCAACACCAGTTGCTTTCGGCAATGTTCTGGCCTGCGGTGATGCGAGCGCCGAATCTTCACGGCATCTTGACACGCGTACGGTTTTCTCCCTCTCCACCATGGAATGGAGGAGAGGGCCGGGGAGAGGCGGCGCGTTTTTTCCAATTCCGTTTTGCGCGGTCCCCGCGGTGAGAGAAGTCCAATATTCACGGTTTCAAATTCCCCTCGCCCCAACCCTTTCCCCGCTCGGGCG
Organism: Verrucomicrobiota bacterium; assembly: GCA_049516255.1. Classification (GTDB taxonomy): domain Bacteria; phylum Verrucomicrobiota; class Verrucomicrobiia; order Limisphaerales; family UBA11358; genus UBA11358. The sequence continues at coordinate 26,995 of JBEKTH010000030.1, read as the reverse complement.
GGGAGAGGGGTTGTTTCCTTCTGGTGCGCGGGTTCAGATACAGCTCGAATCCCGCACCGGCTGCTTTCGGCTTCCCGCACCGCCAAAACGTGCTATACTCGTTCGCATGTACCGGACGCAGGACCTGCACGTCAAAGAGATCGTCCGGCTGCTGACGCCCCGCGAATTGAAGGCGCAGTTGCCGACGACCGATGCCGCGAACGCCACCGTGGCCCGCAGCCGCGAGCGGATCATCCGCATTTTACGGCAGGAAGACCCGCGCCTGCTCGTCGTCGTCGGACCCTGCTCGATCCACGACGAAAAAGGCGCGTTGGAATACGCGACGCGCCTCAACGCGCTCCGACAGGAATTTGCCGGCCGTCTGGAAATCGTCATGCGCGTCTATTTTGAAAAGCCGCGCACCACCATCGGCTGGAAGGGATTGATCAACGACCCGCACCTGGACGGGTCGCAGGACATCGAGACCGGCCTGAAGATCGCGCGGCGCCTGCTGCTGGACATCACCGGCCTGGGGCTGCCGACGGCGACGGAATTTCTCGATCCGATTGTGCCGCAATACACGGCGGACCTGGTGACCTGGGCGGCGATTGGCGCGCGCACCACGGAATCGCAAACGCACCGCGAAATGGCCAGCGGCCTGTCCATGCCCGTCGGCCTGAAAAACAGCACCGACGGCAGCCTGCAAACGGCGATTGACGCGATGGGCGCCACCCGGCATCCGCACAGTTTTCTGGGCATTGACCAGGACGGTGTCACCAGCATCGTGCGCACGTCGGGCAATCCGCACGTGCACATCGTGTTGCGCGGCGGACGCGCCAAGACCAATTACGACGCCGAGAGCATCCGCGCGGCCGAGGAAAAATTGAAGGCGGAAAAGCTGCCGCCGGTGTTGATGGTGGATTGCAGCCACGCGAACTCCAGCAAACAATTCGCGAAGCAGGAGGACGTGTGGCGCAGCGTCATCCAGCAGCGCGTCGAAGGTTCGCGCCCGCTTATCGGCCTGATGGTCGAAAGCAACCTGTATGAAGGCAACCAGCCCATTCCGACAAACCTGAAGGACCTGCGTTATGGTGTGTCGCTCACCGACTCATGCATCGGCTGGGAAACCACTGAACGGATGCTGCGTTGGGGTCACGAAACCCTGGGGAAATTGCAGGAGAATGCAGAAGTCAGAAGTCAGCAGTCAGAATGATTTTTGTTTTTTCATTCTTCATTCGGCCTTCTGCATTTCCGGTCACGGCCAGCTCCAGGCAAAGGGGAAATTCAGCTGATAAAACTGCATCGGACCGGATACCGGGACAAAAACCGATTGCGCGGAATTGGTGCTGTTGAAATTCGTCACCGATGTCCAATTCGTCAGCGCCAGGTTTGTGCTGCCCAGCAAAACGCCATTCAGACCAACCGGCACACTGGCCAGGTTCAACTGGTTGGTGCCGTTCTGCGAAGTAATTTGGCTGATTTGCGGCGGCGCGATCAGCTGTTCGACCACATCAACCATGATTGCCTCGGCTTTCGCGGATGGATCCAAATAATCCCAAAAAATGAAATTTGCACCTGGGCCGTTGAGGTTAAGATTTGGTATCAAGCCATCGTAATAGCCATCAACAGCGTCAATAGTGTGGCCACTGTAAAGGGCATTAGTCAGCCCATAACTGGAGGCATTCGTCAGTATGTTGTCGAGCAGGGAGAAAAAGTCCGGTTCATAAATTTTGAGGCCGGGGCACGAAATCATTGCGTTGCTTAACGTGGCGACGAAAGCGGCATTAAAATCAATGATTCGTTGGCGAACGAAACTCTTGTCAGCCGAAGCTCTAGCGGAGTAATACGGAATCTCGGTAATATCAACAGCATCCGGCATGACCAGTGTGCGAACACCTTTGATGTAAAGATTGGTGATGACCGTAAAATGATTGGAGATGGATTGGTTGATGGCATTGGTCCAGATGGCGATATTATTTGAATTATAGGGGCTGAAGCTGGGGTTTCCCATGAAACCGACAAAATCAGCATCATCAACCCATACGATGAACAGGGCGCTTGACGCATCAAGCGGCGCGGTAAAATGGTTGAGATTCGTCAACAGAACGGAGCTATAATCACCGAAGAAAGACCAATTATTACTCGAATATGACCAGTTGGTGCTGGAAGCGGACAGGTTGGTGTATGACAACTGGTTTGAGCCATTAGTGGAGTACCAATAGTTATTAGTCAGGTTCAGTTGCTGCGCCAGCAGTTCAACCCAGACGCGCCCATTGCAATAGCGCAGACCGAAGTAAAGGGCTGGCTGGCCTCCCGTATTGTTGGTCGTGGTGGAAACACCATCTCCGAAAACGTAGAGCGACGTGAATGCGGCTCGTGCGGGAAAAACGACAAGTCCGAACAGCAAAAGACACCCTGTGAATCGAATGAGCCTTCTCACATTTTCCCAAGTTTACTTCATATCAGCCCAAAGTAAAGACGGGCGGTTGTCGGCAAGACAGGTTCAAAGACCCGCACAGCCCGTCCTTCCGGAAATTTGCTGGCGTGATGCAAAGCGGCAGGTAACCTGCTGGCTCAGGCGCATCACCCATGCGTTCCTATGGTGTTCGTTCAGTTGGCAAACCAAGAAACCGGCAAACATGAACCGATGCAACACATCCAGACTGCTGACGCTGATTTTCTGTGGCGTTTTGGTCTTGAATGTTTCGGCGAATGGTTTCCGGCTGGCGAGCCAGGATGGCTTTGCCACCGCGCGGGGTGAAGCGTTTGCCGCCACGGCGGACAACGCATCCGCCATCTACTACAATCCCGCCGGCATCACGCAACTCACCGGCAACGATTTGCGCTCGGGACTTTACAGCATTTATGTCGATCCCACCTTCCAGCCGCCGGACACGGCGCCGAATGCCGGCCAAACCTACGACGTCGGCAAGCATTACAATTTCATCCCACAGGTTTTTCTCACGCACACGTTTGAAAACTCGCCGGTCAGCGTCGGATTGGGAGTTTATGCGCCCTACGGTGGAAACATGGCCTGGCCGCAGAACACCGGCTTTCGCTCGGTCGCCACGGAAGGTTCGCTCAAATACATTCGAGCCAATCCTGTGATCGCGTTCAAGTTGTTTCCCAATCTTTCCATCGGCGGCGGGGTGATGGTGGATTATGGGAAAATTGACCTGGAACAAGGGCTGCTTGCCAATGCGCAGCCCTTTGTCAATTTCTTCCGTTTCCAGGGCGATGGCTGGACCGTGGGTTACAATCTGGGTGTACTGTGGCAACCGGTGGAACAAGTCTCCCTGGGCGCGACCTTTCGCAGCGCGACGACGATTACCATGAACGGCCACACCGAATTTGAGCAGCAACCCGTCATCCCGGATACCATCGAATCGGCGCAGGCAGATTTCACGTTTCCCATAACGGCGGTCGTTGGTCTCTCCTACCGGCCCACGCCGAAATGGAATCTGGAATTCGACGCTGATTACACGGACTGGAGCAGTTTCGGGATTGTAACCGTGTCCCAACAAGCGACCCCGCCATTTCCCATACAACAAAACATTCCCGTGACTCTGAACTGGCAGCCAAGCTGGATGTATGAACTTGGTGTGACACGGTATTTTGACAATGGCTGGCATGTCAGCGCGGGCTATGTGTACAACGAGAACTCGGTGCCGGACGCTTATTATACTCCATTGGCGGCGGACCTGGACCGGAACTTCTTCAGCGCCGGCACCGGATATAACGGCAAACGATTTGATTTCGACGTCACCTATCAATTTGGCTACGGCCCGGCACACACAGTTACCGGCAGCACTCCATCATCCCAACCTGCATTGAATGCCGGCCAGTCAGCCGATGGCACATACAAATTCATCAGCCACGCGGTGTTGGTGACGGTAGGGATGCATTTCTAAATTCCGTAAAAAAACGCTTTGTTTTGGCCCGAAAAATGGTCTATTCACGCGCCATGAGCCAGCAAGGCGTTGACACCATCAACCTGTGGTTTTTAGCCGCGGAGGAACTGGGCGAATATATCGGTATTCGTTTCGGCCAGATTCCCCCGGGGGCGACCGAACCGCAATGGACCTTCCTGCGCCATACCGACTTCGACGGAATCGGCGGCCTGGCGCATATTCTGAGGCAAAAAGGGGCCACCCTCGGCCGTCTGCCGCAAATCCGATACCCGGCGGCGCCGTCGGTGCTTTCCGTCTTAAGGCTGGCGCCGAGATTTTTGGGGCCCCGGCAGCGCGTCAAATGGCTTTCTCTGGATGCCGTCGCCAAACTCAGCCCGCAACCTCCGCCGGCGGTGGCCTGGCATGTTTTTGACGAGCTGGCGACGCTGCAGATGCGGCGCGTCTGCCGCATGGCCGGCATCACGATCAATTCCTTTCTGTTGAAACATCTGACCAAGGCCATCCGGCCCTTTTTGGAGGATCAATCGTCCGTGGTGCCCTGGATGATCCCGGTGAATCTGCGCGGCAAACTGTTCCGGGACCGGGACACGGCTAACTTTTCAAGCTACGTCGGCGTCAAGGTCAGGTCCTACGAAACGCCGCACGACATTCACTGGAACGTCTACGCGGCGCTGCGGCGGCGCGAGCATTGGGCCAATTGGTATGCCTCCTATACCAGCCGGCTGATGACGCAGGGGATGCGGAAATTTTTAATCTCCCGGGAACGGGCCACGTCGCAATGGAACCTGGGCAGTTTTTCGAACCTGGGCGACTGGGACGCCGAAAAGGAAATCACCCGGCCGGAGTGCCGGGGCGGCTGGCTTTTTTGTCCGCCGGTTTTACGCTGCCAGATGGTGGGCGCCGGTTGTGTCACCTTCCAAAACCGGTTAAGCCTGACGATCCAGGCGCACCCGGAACTGACCGCCAATCCCGTGGTGGCCCGGGCCTGGGCGCAGAATTGGGTGAAGGAAATTGAAATGGACCTGGCAAGCGGGCTGGCCGATCCCGCCACGTCCTTCTGGCGAAAAATGCCGGTCTAAAATTTGAAGGTCGCGGCCAGGTCGAAGGCGTTGTTGAACGTCTTGTACGTCCCGTTCGCCAAAGGGTTGGCGTCACCCGAGACGGTGCGTCCGCCGTTGTAGCCAAAGTGATACGCAATCGCCCAGTCCCAGCGTTTCCCATGGCGGCCCAACCCGATGCTGCCCAGTTGCAGGGTGGCATCCGGAATCAGGGGGGTGAAATTTGCGTCCGGACTGGAATTCTCGTTGTAAATATATCCGACGCTGGCGAAGTAGCCCTTGCCCAGCTGGCGGGTGGCGCCAAATTCATACATGAAGCTGGAGCTGAAATTCAGGGTCAGGGGAATGGTGCCAAACGGGGTGTTCTCGAAATTGATTTGCCGGACGCTGCTCCAATCCGCCCAATCCAGATCAAATTCAAAATTCCAGTCGGTGGTCGGGCGGAACGAGATGCCGCCCACGACAAATTGCGGGAATTTAACCGAGGCACTGGTCTGGGTCGAAGCCGGGAAAGGCGGCCCGAAGGTCTGGGAGGCGGTGCCATTATAATGGATGTCCGTGGCCGAACGATAATTGACCCCGAACGACCACATCGGATGTGGCTGCCACAAAATGCCGGCATTGAAACCGTAATCGAAACCGTGGCCATCAAACTTTAACTGGGTGGCCCCGGAAGGATCGAGCGCCTGTTCGACCGTGGCCTGGGAATAATTGATGGTGGGACCGATCCCAACGGAAAGCGTGCGACAAATCTTCCAGGCGATGACAGGATTGAACGACAGATATAAGAGACTGCCCTTTTCAGCGACGGTGTTGAAAGGGGTGTTGTCTCCCCAGTCCAGCGACAGGCCGTACGGACAATACATCCCTAGGCCGACGGAAATCGGCATATTGGTGAAGGTATTCACGAGGTACACCTGGGGGACGGGTTCCGGGTCTGACTTGGCCGTGGCCGTGACCCCGGAGGGAGACGTGTATTTTTCACCGGGGGAAATCACGTAAAGCCCGACCCGGACATTCTGCCCCTCCAATTGCGTGATGCCGGCGGGATTGTAATAAATGGCGGACGGATTATCGGCGGTGGCCGCCTCGGCATCACCGCGCGCAATCGCTTCCGGATCCTGATTGGGCAGGCGGAACGCGCCGGCCGGCGAGTTTATCGGGGTCAAAAAACCGAGGCCCAATCCCAGCAAAAATGTCCATCGGATGGGCGGGAAGCCCCGGCCGGACTTAATCCACTGGCTCAATTTATTTTTCATAGTGTAATGTTGTGTTGCGATGTCCCATACGACTCCTGTCCTGTAACAAGACAAGCACCCGTTTTACCTGTTCCGATCCGATGAGTCTGGCCGGACATTCCCCATGCAAGCGGTGTGGACTGGACAGAGCAATGGCGGTGCCAGTTACGACCTGCGAGAATCGCTTTGTTTTGGCTCAAAAAATGTTCCATCCTAGCGGTGAAATGAGAAAGGTTCCTCAAGGCAACGGAAATGGGCATGGGGCCGGTGGACTGTTGCAACCATCCGAAAAACGGACCACCCCGCCTCCGCACGCCAGCGCGCCGGCCTCCGAGCTCAAGGAAAGCCGGGTGATGTTTCAAACGCATGATGGCCTGGAATTGCAAGGCGTGCCCGTACGGGTGACGCGTCACCACGTCGTCTTTGAACTGTACAATCCTGGCACGGCTCCACGGCTTTCCGAAGCCATTAATGAATTCGTCATCATTCTCCAGACCCGAACGGTTTATTCGGGCCGCGCCGTTGTCCGCAACGTGGTGGATGCCGGGTCAAAAATGGTGTGCGACGCCAGCCTGGACGAAACACGGTGGCTCGACCTGAGCGCAGATTTGGTCGTGAAATGCGACGACCAGCTCGTGGGGGAATTCAACAAGTTTGTCAAGGAATGGCAGAAACTCTACCGGGTGCTTCCGGAATTCAAGGAAGCCGTAACGGACATCGAGATGTTCCTGACCGACCTGCGGATTTGGCTGGAGCAGGTCGAATTGGGCGTTCATTCCCAGCCGGAATACAGGCGGGCGCCATTGGAACAGGCGGTCATCAAAAAAATAAGCCCGAATATAATCCCCTTGATTAACGGGTTGTTCGAAAGGTTTGAACTGATCGCCAAAAAGCTGAACGAAGACACCTATCCGGCCCATCGCAATTACATTCAAAGGCACTTGCACCCCATCGTGTTGTGCGCTCCCTTCGCCCATCGCGCCTATCAAAAACCCCTGGGCTACGCCGGCGATTATGAGATGGTCAATATGATGACCCGAAATGCACAGGAAGGCGCCTCCCTCTTCGCCAAGATTTTCAACGTCTGGCTGGTGCAACAAGGTTCGGCGGCGGCGCATCGCAACCGGCTGACGTATCTCACCAAATGCATTGAGATGGAGACGCTGCGGGTCGGGCGCGAAAAGCGAAAGGCCCGCATCTTCAACTTCGCCTGCGGCCCGGCGGTGGAGGTGCAGCAATTTCTCGATTACTCCCCCTTGAGCGACCAGGTCGAATTCACGCTGGTGGATTTTGACAGTGAAACCCTGGCCCACACCCAAAAGGCGATCAACAGCATCAAGGAACGCTTCGGGTGGCGCACCTCCGTCCAGTTCCTGAAGCAGAGCGTTTTGCAATTGATCAAAGAGGGGCACCGGCCGATGGCAACCGGCGATAAAACGGACCATGAGTTCGATTTCATTTATTGCGCCGGGCTTTTCGATTATTTGACCGATCACGCCTGCAAACAAATGATAAAAATCTTTTACCATTGGCTGGCGCCCGGCGGATTGCTGGTCGTTACCAATGTGACCCCGCTCACTTCCAACCGGGGCAGTCTGGAACTGATCCTGGACTGGCACCTGATCTATCGCGACGCGGCGCAACTGAAGCAAGTGTGCTCCGGCATAATTCCCGAGGACGAAGTTCGCATCAAGAGCGACAAAACCGGGATAAACATATTCATGGAAGCCAGGAAATCGAACCATGGCCAATAACGACAATTCGAAGGAACCTGAATTCTGGGAGGCATTTTTAGCCAACGAACGGGAGGTTCGCATCAGCACCGGCCGGCTCGCCTGTGCCCTGGTATTCGTATTGATGCCGCTCGGGATCGTGCTCGATTATTTCGTTTATCCCGGACACGTGGTCGAGTTCCTGGAACTGCGACTCTTATGTTCGCTGCTGGTGATGGGTATTTGGTCCCTGCACTCCACCGCCATCGCCCGCAAACATTACCCGGTGGTGGGATTGCCGATCGTGATTCTCCCCGCGTTTTTCATCACGTGGATGGTTTATGAGACCGGTTCGGCTTCCCCCTACTATGCCGGGTTGAACCTCATCCTGCTGGCCGTGAGCGCCGTGGGCCATTGGAGCATGTTGGAGACTTTTCTCGCGGTGGGCAGTGTCATTGTCATGTACCTAGCATCCTGTGTCTTCAAAGGACTGGGCACGGAAAGATTTGGGGCCATTTTTAACAACCTGTATTTCCTCGTGCTGACGGGAATCATTGTGATTTGCGGAAATCGTCTTTTTAACCAGTTGCGCTTTCGTGAATTCACCCTGCGTTACGAGTTAAACAAAAACCGGCAGGAACTTGAGGAAACCAACCGGAAACTGGTGGAACTGGACCGCCTCAAGAGCCGGTTTTTCGCCAACATCAGCCATGAATTGCGCACGCCCCTCACGTTGCTGCTCTCACCCCTGGAAACCCTGCTCCAGCGCTTCGCCGGCAAGGTGGACAACAGCGTCCACGACCTGCTGCTCACCATGCATTCCAACGGCATGCGGCTGTTGAAGTTGATCAATGACCTGCTCGACCTCATCCGCCTCGAAGCCGGCCGGATGGAAATCAAAAGCGAACCGATGGAGGTGGCCGACTTCATCAAGGGCCTGGCCAGCGCGGCCCGGCAGGTGGCGGAGGACAAACACATCAAGCTGGAAACCTATACCGACCTGCGGCTGGGCGTGGTGGCCGCCGACTCCGATAAACTGGAAAAAGTCGTGCTCAATCTTTTGTTCAACGCCCTGAAGTTCACGCCGGCCGACGGGCGCGTGGAGTTGCGGGCGGAAAAGCGGGGCGAAGAACTCGTTTTTATCGTCAGCGACACCGGCATCGGCATCGCCGAAAAAAACCTGGCGTTTGTGTTCGACCGCTTCTGGCAGGCGGACAGTTCGGCTCAACGCAAATATCAGGGCGTCGGCATCGGGCTGGCGCTGGTCAAGGAATTGACCGAGATGATGCACGGCAGCGTGGTCGTGGAAAGCCAGGAAGGCAAGGGGACGACCTTTACCGTGCGGCTGCCGTATCAAAAAGCGGAGTTGCCGCCCAAAACCCAACCGGGCGCATCCGCCGAAACCGGTGTGGTCGCCTCGGAGGAATGGTTGATCAATTTGTACCGCCGCGCGGAGCTGTTCCCGGCCATGGTGTCCCTGCGCGGCGCGGCCAAACCCGTGGAATTGGGCAAACGCGGGCGGCGGCCGGTGGCACTGGTGGCCGACGATGAGCCGGATATGCGGCGCTTTTTGCGGTCACAACTCGATCAGGATTATGACGTGCTGGAGGCGGCGGACGGCCTCCAGGCCATGGAAAAGGCGACGCAATTTCTGCCGGACATCATTTTGCTGGACATGATGATGCCGGAGATGGATGGTCTGGCCGTGTGCCGGGAGTTGCGCAAACGCGAGGAGACCGCCGCCGTGCCGATCATTCTGCTGACGGCGCGGGCGGACGAGGAAACCAAATTCAACGCGCTGGAATTGGGGGCGAATGATTTTCTGGCCAAGCCCTTTTCCTCCACCGAACTGCACGCGCGCATCAAAAACCTCGTTGAATCCTATGATTCCCGGCGCAAACTCTCCAGGCAGAACCGGGCGCTGTCCACCACCATCGATCAGCTCAAGGAAACGGAACTCCAGCTGGTGCAGTCCGAGAAGCTCGCCTCGCTCGGCCGCATGAGCGCAGGCATCATCCACGAAATCAACAATCCGCTGAATTTCGCCACGACGGGCCTCTTCGCCCTGCGCAACAAGTGCAAACACCTCACGCCGGAGGAACGCCAGGAGTACGAGGAAATCCTGGGAGACATCGAGGAGGGCATGAAACGTGTGCGCAATATCGTGTCCGATTTGCGCATGTTCACGCACCCGGAACCCGGCCCGGCCGAACTGGTGGACGTGGCGGAGGCCGTGAACACCTCGCTGCGCTTTCTCGCCGGCGAATGGAAGGACAAGGTGGAGGTCGAATTGAAAGTCATCCCGGGGCAGATCGTTCTGGCCAGCCGCAACAAATTGATTCATGTTCTGGTGAATTTGCTGCAGAATTCACTGGACGCGATGCGAGACAAGAAATTCGAAAACGAGCGGCCCGCGATTACGATCCAGGGCCGGACGGAAGACGACCGGAGTCTCATCGTCATTCGCGACAACGGTCCGGGCATCGAGCAAAAGAACCTGGACAAGATTTTTGACCCGTTTTTTACCACCAAGGACGTGGGCGAGGGCATGGGGCTGGGCTTGAGCATCTGCCATCGTATTGTGCGGGGATTCGGCGGACACATTGCCGTCCAGACCGAGGTCGGCCGATTCTGCGAATTTACCCTGGATTTCCCCACCCAGGCCAAACCAATTAGCGAACTGGAAATGGAACATGGAGAACCTGTACGACTATAGAAAATTTGCGGTCCTTTACGTGGACGACGAAGAGAAGTCATTGACCAACTTCACGCGCGCGTTTGGGGAGCAATTCCGCATCATGACGGCGACCACCGCCCAGCAGGGCCTCAAGCTGCTGGAGGAACACGCCGATGAAATCGGGCTGCTCATGACCGACCAGCGGATGCCCGGTGAAAAGGGCGTGTGGCTTTTGGAACGGGCGCGGCAGTTCCGGCCGCGCGTCATCCGGGTGCTGGTGACCGCTTATGCGGACATGGAAGCCGCGATTGCCGCGGTCAACACCGGCGCCATTTACAAATACGTCTCCAAACCGTGGGACCCGCCGCAACTGGAACAAACCCTGAAACGCGGCCTGGAATTTTTCATCGTGCAGGCTGAGCGCGACCAGTTGCTTCGCGAAAAGATGTCCGTCCTGCACAACATGCTGATCGCCGACCGGATTGTCAGCCTGGGCCTGCTGGCCGCCGGCTTGAGCCATCACATCCGCAATTCGCTGGTGGCGGTCAAAACCTTCCTCGATCTCGCGCCGGTAAAAATGAGCGAGGAAAAGACGGATTTGCAGGGCCTGCGCAACCCCGATTTTTGGAAGGATTACCACCGGAACGTCCAGTCGCAGATCGAACGAATCAACTCGCTGCTCAAGGACCTTTGGACCGCGTCGTCCAATCCCTCGGCGCCGTTCACCGACCAGGTCTCGCTGCACCAGATCGTCGGCGACGCGGTGAAATTGCTGCAGGAGCCGTTTGCAGCGCGGCGGATTGAGGTGGACAGCCGGATTCCGGACACGCTCCCCATGTTGCGGGTGGACAAGCTGAAATTCAGCCGGCTGTTTGAACTGTTGTTGAAGGAGGAACTGGCGATGCTCCCGGCCGGCAGCCGCGTCACGCTCACGGCGGAATTGCGGGATGGCCCGCCGCCGGAAATCGTCGTCCTGATCAACGACAACGGTCCGGGGTTGCCGGAGGACGCGTTGCGCGCGGTTTTCGACCCGTTTGTGGTGCACGACCACAAGCCGTCCGAATATGGCATCCATTTGATGGCCTGTTTTTTCATTGTTCACCACCATGGCGGCAAGATCGAGGCCCGAAGCCAGCCCGGCAAAGGCACCACCTTCACCCTTCACCTGCCGCTTCAACCGGAGCCGGTGGCCATCTCATCCAGCGACACCGATTTCCTCAAAAAAGCGCTGCTGAATGACAATTTGTGGGAAAAATTGCTCACTTCCGCCTGATCTTTTGCAACCCGGCGGTAAAATTTTCCCGTTTCCGTCAAGATTAGGTTGACCTTCGGGGCCAATTTGTAGACTATAGTTGGCAGTGACTGGAATCGAGCATCGCCGTCACTGGCTCAGAGTACAATGAAAACCATTTTGGTGTTGTCTCCTCATCCAGACTTCGCCGAAGTGATTGAGGCGGGTCTGAACCGGGAGGAATATCGCATTGTTCATCGAATCGGGGTGGAGGAAGCCGAGCCTTTGCTGGTGCACGGGTTGATCAGCGCGTGCATTTTGGACATGGACCTCATCGGGGTCCAGGGAATCTGGGTCATCGAACGACTTCGCCGGCGTGACAACAACTGTCCCATCATCGCCTACACCGCCGAGAGCCAGTCCGAATGGGAGGAGGAAGCTTTTCTACACGGCGTCACCCATGTGCTGACCAAACCCGTTCGCGCCCGTTTGCTCGGTTCCCTGCTCGAACGCCTGTGGGCGACCCCCAAATACGAACAGTCTCACACCGGTCAACCAGCCAGCCATACCCCCTTGCTGCCGTCGGCTGCATTTTCACGCCCGGTGGAATCGTCTTCCGCCCGCTTTGTCAACGCGGCACAAACGCTGGGTGTCCTGCGCGATTTTTCGTCCATCCTCACGCATTCCCTGAATGCCGAGGCCATGCTCAAACAATTCCTGCTGTTCCTGCGTGAAATTTTCAGCGTCAATCGCGCCGCCATTTTCGTGAACCGTCCCGCGCTGCCGCTCGGCCAGACCCTGTCCCTGGGCCAGAACCGCGGACTGCATGCCACCGCCGCCATCGGGCTCTCTTCAGGACTGCTCGAACATTTTGAATTGTCACTCGAGGCCGGCATCGGCGGGCAACTGGTCCGACTGGGCAGAATCCTCCGCCGCGACAGCGACGAAGCCCGGGCCGACGCCGAGGCCCAGAAGGAATTTGAATTGCTCGGCGCCCAGGTCGCCGTGCCCGTGCTCGACCGCGAAACGGTCGTGGGCGTCGCCGTTTTCGACGGCCGCGTCACCGGCGAACCGCTGGTCAATACCGAATTGGAGCTGATCTTCCGTTTGCTCGAACAGGTTGGCCTGGCCCTGCGCAACATCTGGCTGCATGACCAGCTCGCCGGCAACCACGAAATGATGACGGATGTGCTGCGTGAACTCAGCAGCGCGTGCGTCGTCGTCGGGCGCGACCTCCGGGTGCTCCATGCCAACAAGGCCGCCCGCCGCCATTTCGGCCACAAAAACCGGCGCACCGGCGAACTCGAGTTCAGCGATTTGCCGCAGGTGCTCGGCGCGAAGATTTACCAGGTCCTGCACACTGGCGCAGCCATGGGCCCGTTCCGTTACGAACCCGAGAGCTCCCCGGGCTCCGTTTATAGCGTCAATGTCGTGCCGTTTCAGCGGGGGAATTCCACAGTGCCGGTTTCCGCCCTGCTCACCGCGGAAGACCTCACCCAAACCGAGCAGTTGCGCCATCTGGAAGTCGAAGCCGCCAACCTCCGCCTGATCAAGGCCATGGCCGACCGGCTGGCACACGAAATCGGCAACGCCATGGTGCCGCTCTCCACCCACCAGCAGTTGCTGGGGGAAAAATTCCGGGACGCGGAGTTCCGCAAGTCGCTCGACTTCGCGCTCGCCGACGGCGTCAAGCGCGTCTCGCGTTTGCTCAATCAGATGCGTTTTCTGGCGCGGGAAAACGAACCGGAATCGCAGGCGTTTCCGGTCGAACCCCTCATCGAAGAGGCTTACCAGGAGGCGCGCAAGCATCAACCTGCCGAAAAAGCCCAGTTGCAGTGCGAGGACGGCGGCAAACCCATCGTCATCACCGGCGACCGGGCCGCCCTCAAACATGCGCTGGCGGAAATCATGCTCAACGCCTTGCAGGCCAATCCCAAGGAACCCAAAATCGGCGTGCGCCTTCACACCAATCCCAGCAACGCCGGCCGGCGCGAACTGGAGATTGAAGTGCGGGACAACGGCACGGGTTTCACTTCTGAAACCGCGCAGAAGGTTCCCTCGCCCTTTTTCACCACCCGCAACGTCGGGCTGGGCCTGGGCCTGACCGTAAGCCGGAAGATTATTGAGACGCACCACGGCAAACTGGAAATCGTTCCGCCGCAGGCCGGCCAACATGGCACCGTGCGCATCCTGTTGCCGATCGATTCCAGTCCCACTACGGCTGCGTGAACGCGTGGTCGGCCGGGCGCCCCGCCTTCACCCAGGGCAGTTGGTCCAGTGTGATGGCCTGATCGCAGTTGTAGGTGGCGCGAATTCCCCGCGCCGTGGCTCCACCTTCCGTGGGATCGTCCCAAACCATGAACCAGGTCCAACGCGGCTGTTCCTTTAAAATTTCCGGCGACGGCGCGGCCCCCACCTCCGCCAGGGCAATCGGTTTGTTTTTGGCCAGGGCCCGCAACTGGTCGTATTGATTCCGGGCAAAGCCCGTGCGGTAAATGTCCGTGCCGAGAACGTCCACGACATCATCTCCCGGATAATAGGTGTCGTACGGATCCACGTTCGGCGGCGTCACCTCGTTGGCGCCGTAAACCCAGATCAAATTGTTCAACCGGTGAAAGTTCACCAGCCGGTCAAACAACATCCGATACAATTTTTTGTAGCCGTCGTCTCCGGGTCTTTTGCCCCACCAAAACCAGCCGCCGTTCATCTCATGATACGGCCGCCAGAGCACCGGCACGTGCGCGTCCCGCAATTGTTTGAGAAACCACGCGATGACATCCACCTGTGATTTCCAGCGTTCGTTGATTTCCGTTCCCGGCGTGATCAAGTCGTGCCACTGTTCATCGGTCAACTGGCCCTGAATGGAATCCTTGAATTTCACCGGCTCATCTTCAATCGGCCGCACCGCGTGCCACATGAGCACAATCACGTAGCCTTCGCGATATTTCTGGATCGCTTCGTCCACAATTTGCTGTCGGAAGTTGATGCCGTCCCAAGTGCCGGGTGAATCGAAGCCGAAATCCATGCCAAAGACCGCCGGGGGATGCCCGCCGGCGCGTTCCGCCTCGACCAGGCGCGCCGAACGCAGCAGCGGCACGGCGTGCTGGCCGGTCAGCGTGTGATTGCCGGAAATACCATAAAGATATTGCAGCAATTGCACCGCCTCCGGCGAGGCGTCTGGCGTGACCGGCTTGACGGCGGAAGACGCCGTGTCGTCCGCGAAAAGCGCTGGCGCAGCCGCGCAAAAGATGGCGAGAAAAATCCCCGGGAAGATTCGTTTGAGGTTCATGGCGTGGACGTTAAACTTCCGTCTTTATTCACGTCAACGCCTTTTCACCGGGATCACTTCGGGCCGGCAGCCGGAAATCACCGGGCGGCCTGTGACCGGACCCTCTGCCGGTTAACGGCCTTTTGCAAAGGCACCAGACTGGAATTGGTGGAGTGAAGCAGGCATTCCATGATGAAACAACACTGTTGCCGGGCCCCGGCGCCATTAAAATGCGTGGTGTCATTTTCGAAAGTATTGGTGGCGGTATTGGCCTGATAAACCCGCGCCCCCGATTTCCCCACCGAGTTGTAAAACTCAATGGAAGCCGGCAAAACATCCAGGACCGGAACATTCATGTTCGTTCCCAGTTCGCGCATGGCCTGCGCGTAGTGCTGCAGGCTGTCCCGTTTGAGCTCATGCTCCGATTGGTAATCCCGGCGCGTCGGCGGGGTGAGCAGCACCGGAATGCCGCCCTGGGCGCGGGCCTGATTGATGTCATTGGACAAATAACTCTTGAAGGTGGTTTCCGGGTTGGTGTAACGGGCGGGGTCTTTGGTTTTGGCGTCGTTGTGACCGAACTGGATGAAATAGTAGTCGGCGTGCGTGGCAAGGCAGGCCGCCCATTTCCCTTCATCGTAAAAACTCTTTGAACTTCGCCCCGATGACGCCAAATCATCCACCACCACGTTGGTGGTGAAAAAATTGGAAAGCACCTGGCCCCAGCCGGTCCGCTTCCCATAATCAGACGGAGGGAAACCGGCGGCGGTCGAATCGCTCGCGATGGTGATTTTCAGGGAAGCCGCCCCGCCGTTGAGCGAAATGAACATAAGCCCCAGGGCCATCCACGATGACCCGGACCGGACGATACCAAACAAACAATGGTGATCGGCTTGCATTTTTCGAATGACGTTTATTCCGGCAAACCCGGCCAAAATCAATCATGCCCGTTGCGGGTGGATTATTTTCCCTCCACGCCCCGGAGATAGGCAAAGACAAGCTCGGGCAAATCGCGGCTGTAACCGCCTTCAAGCACGCTGAACATCGGCACGCCGAAGGCCCTCAAGGACTGCCCAAGCCATTGGAAATCATTCGCTTCCAATATACCACCATCAAGTGGGTCGCGGGCATACGCGTCGAACCCGGCGGACACCGCAATGAGATCGGGCCTGAACCTGTTCAAATCGTCCAACGAGCGAACCAGTGTGGCGCGATAGGTTTCGCGCGGTGCGGACGGCATGACCGGATAATTGAAGCAATTATTGCCGGCATTCGCGCCGCCGGTACCGGGATAAAAGGGATGTCGGTGGACCGAAAAAAAGGCGACGCCGGGCCGGTTCAACAGGATGTCTTCCGTACCGTTGCCGTGGTGCACGTCGAAATCATAAACGGCAACGCGTTTGGCGCCAACCGCCACGGCTTCCAGCGCGGCGATCGCGATATTATTTAAATAACAAAAGCCCATGACCTGGCCGCGCAGGGCGTGGTGGCCGGGCGGCCGCATGAGGCTGAAAACGTTTTCACCGTTGCGCGCGGCTTTCAGGGCGCCCAGCGCCGCAGCCGCGGCCGCGCGTGCATGATCGGCGATGTCCTCGTAAAATGGGGTGTCCCCGTCGAAATCCTCCGGAATTTTCAGGCGCGCGAGCAGTTCAGGCGCATGCGCGCGCAATAGCTGTTCATCACTCACTTCACCCGGCGCGGCCCAATCGACCGGCAGTTCCTTCTGCTGTTTCAGATGCGCAATCGTCGCCGTGACCCGCCGGGGATTTTCGGGATGGCCATGACTCGAATAACCGGCGCAGCGTTCGTCGGTGATGATTTTCACGAACGGAATTAAGCACGAATAAACGCGAATGAACACCAATTATTGAATTTCACCGGCCAGATGCCTGTGCCATGCTCATTTCCCTTATGACCAACGCAACCGCCACCCGCGTTGCGGCCATCGCCGGGTTTCTGGCCGTGGCGCTCGGCGCGTTCGGCGCGCATGGACTGAATAAAATCCTGGCGCAAAATGGAACGGCGGCTATCTGGGAAACGGCCGCCCTTTACCATTTCATTCATGCCGTCATGTTGTTTGTGCTGGCCGGACGGAAGCCGCTGGCCATCGGACCCTGGTGGTGCTTTCTGACGGGCATCGTAATCTTTTCCGGCTCGCTTTACCTGCTGGCGGCAACCGATGCGCGCTGGCTGGGCGCCATCACGCCGGTGGGGGGAATCGGCTTCCTGGCAGGGTGGCTTTGGCTGGCAATTACCGCCAGCCGGATGAAGGATTAAGCGGCGTGTCTTCAAATGCGCCCGGAGCGCGGCGGTGTCGAAGGCCTGCCGCAGCACACGTTTGAGGCAAAGGTCTCCGGCCAATCCGTGCGCGACGCGGCAAGAGACGAAGGTTGGATACGCCCTCGACTTTTCCGCTCTGCTATTGAAAGTTGCTGTGGCTTCTGGAATCATTCTCCAGTGGGCCTGTAGCTCAATTGGTTAGAGCAGAGCACTCATAATGCTTTGGTTCTCGGTTCAAGTCCGAGCAGGCCCACCAACCGTTTACCCGCTCGAACTTGTCCGCCCGGAGTGAGGGTCAGCCACCCGCCGGAAATCCATCTTTCCAAACAGTTTAACGTCAATTTTCATTGCGGCCTGGCGCCCAAGCTGTTTTGTTTCTCCGCGCCGCGTGAAAATCACGAATCTGAATCCGGACTCCGACATTGGCGCCAGCGGATGGCTTGTCGAGGTGGACGAGCATCGCATCCTGCTCGACGCCGGAATGCATCCCAAGCGCGAAGGGCGCGCGGGCCTGCCGACGTTCAACAAGGCGGGCAATGCCGACCTCGATGCCATTGCGATCTCGCACTGTCATCACGATCATGTAGGCGCGCTGCCGGTTGCGGCCCGGCATTTTTCCAAGGCGCATGTGCTGATGACGGAGCTGAGTTATTTCATCGTCGAACGCGTGCTGCACAACTCGGTGAACGTGATGACGCGCCAGCGCGACGAACTGGGCATCCGTGAATATCCGCTCTACACCCACGACGAGGTGGATGACCTCGCGCCGCAATTCCAGGGCTTCAAATACAACCGCGAAATCGAATGGGCCGCGTTTCACAAATCGCGCGCGGGACTGCCTACGCCGACGCTGGAATTTTTTGACGCCGGCCACACGCTGGGTTCGGCGGGCATCCTGATTCGCGGCCGGAAGGAAACCCTGTTTTACACCGGCGACGTTTGCTTCCACGACCAGACCATCCTGCGGGCGGCGCGGTTTGAAGACGTGAAGGCGGACGTGCTCATCATGGAAACCACCCGGGGCAACCGCGCCACGCCAGCGGGATTCTCGCGCGAAAGCGAAATCGAACGGCTGGTCGCTGCCATTCAGCGCGCGCTCAAACGCAAGGGCTGCGTGCTGATTCCGGCGTTCGCCCTGGGCCGCACCCAGGAGCTGCTGGCGTTGCTGGCGTTGCTGATGCGCGCGGGCAGATTGAAGTCGCAGCCCATCTACATCGGCGGCCTGGGCCGCGTGTTCACGGAGATCTACGATTTGGAGGCGCACCGCACCCACCGTCAGCACACCAATCTCCAATTGCATGAGGCGCTGGAATTGATCGTGCTGGAAAAAGGTCAGGCGGAAAAAATGAAACTGGGCGGCGGGCGGATTTTTGTCATCACCGCCGGGATGATGAGTGAGAACACGGCGGCGCACGACCTCGCCACGCGCATGATTGGAGACGAACGACAATCCATCTTCTTTGTCGGCTATGCCGACCCGGACACGCCGGGTGGGCGGTTGAAAGCGGCGAAACCGGGTGAGGCGTTCGTGTTCAGCCCCAGTGCCGGCCGCGTCACGCGCCGGTGCGACCTGCAGGATTTTGATTTGACGGCCCACGCGAACCGGGAGGACCTGCTGGATTTTGTCGGCCGGGTTTCGCCACGCGCGATTTTGCTCGGTCATGGCAGCGATGACTCGCGCGCATGGTTTGAGGAGCAAATCCGGTCTCGCCACCCGAAGATTAAAATCATCCAGCCACAACCGGGAAATGCGGTGATGGTGTAAAAAAACCGCCGGCGAATTCAATTCGCCGGCGGTCGCGATCAACCGTAAAGTTTAGCCATTTCCGCTGACGATGTTGCCGAGGTTGAAAATCGGGAGGTACATGCAGATGACCATTCCCCCGATGAGCAATCCCAAAAAGACGATCAGGAGCGGCTCCAACAGCGACATCAGGCCGGTAAGCATGGTTTCGATTTCCTCGTCGAGGAAATTGGAGACCCGCTCCAGCATGTTATCAATGTTGCCGGTCTGCTCGCCGGCGCTGATCATCCGGACAATCATGCTGGGGAAAACCGGGTGTTTGCCCAGCGCCGTGGCAATTCCCTCACCCCGTTCAATATCACCGGAAGCCGCCTTGATGGCTTTCTCCATGACGGTGTTGTCAACGGTTTGCGAAACAATCTGTAAAACTTCCAGAATCGGCACGCCGCTGCGAATGAGCGACGCCAGGGTACGGGTAAAGCGGACGAGACAGATTTTATGGGCAATGGGGCCGAAAACCGGCAGTTTGATGCGTTGCCGGTCCCAAAAATCGCGTCCGCTCTTGGTCTTGATGAAGTGAAGCCAGCCGTAGACTATCGCCGCCAAACCGATAAGAAAAACCCACAAATAGTGCCCCATCAGGTCGCTCAGGGTCATCAGGAATTCGGTCGGCCCCGGTAATTTCGCGCCAAAACTCGAGTAAACATCTTTGAAGACCGGGACGACCTTCACCAACAGAAAGACGGTGATGCCGATGGCCACTGTGCTGACCACGATGGGATACATCATGGTGGTTTTGACCTTCCGGCGCAGACGGGCGCTGTTTTCAAGATAGGTCGCCAGTCGCGCAAGAATTTCCGCCAGCAGACCGCCCTTTTCACCCGCCGCCACCATCGAAATATAAAGCCGGCTGAAGGCTTTGGGATGCTTCTGCAGCGCTTCCGAGAAACTCTCGCCGCTTTCCACCCGCGTGGTGATATCCCGAATCACATCACGCATGACCTTGTTCGGAGACTGGTCGGACAGTGCCTGGAGCGACTGAACGATGGCAATACCGGCGTCAATCATGGTCGCTAACTGGCGCGTGAACACCACCAGGTCCGCCAAAGAAACCTTGCCACCCTTGGTTTTGCCTTTTTTGGAAACCTTTTCCTCGATGGATACCACCAGCAGGCTTCGATTCAGCAACGCAGCCACGGCGGCCTGTTCGGTCGCGGCCTCCACCGTGCTGCGAATTTCACGGCCGCTGGCCGTCTCGCGGGCTACATAAGAATAAGAGGGCATATGTGTTTGATATTAAATTGTTTTACCGACCGACCCGTATTGTTGTTTTGTTCGCTTTCCGGCTCATTTTTTACAGCTCCAGCCGTGGCCCTACCAAAGCATCCTTTATTCCAAACTTGGGCCCGAAAATTGGGCCCGCTGAATGCCTCAAGTTCGTCCAATTCGTGCACAAGAATGGGATAAAAAACGGGGCCAAATTGTAACTGACTCTTTGTCAGAACGTTGCATGGATGCAATTCCCCAAAAAAAATGTTGTCAAATGTCCAAAATTTCCCTATTTTCACCGCTAATCGCACCTTGCGGTGCCGGGACAAACAGTGTTTGTTCTGTAGTGCACAGGCACAAAGCAAAAAAACATTAACAAACAACATCGGAGGAACCAGATGAAGTTTAATAAATGGACAGTAGGTCTGGCGGCGGTCGGGGTGGTCAGCCTCGCATCGGCCGCTCGCGCAGACGAGAAAGTGATCCCCTTACAAACCGCGCTATCAAACACTACCATCAGTGGTTATGTGGACACTGCAGCCGAGTGGAATCCCGGAACAGATCAGAATCCGAATGGCGGACCACATCTTCCCGGCTATAGCTATGCGAAAAATGACGGGTTCAGTCTGAACGCCGTTGATATCGCCATTGATAAGCCGGAAGACGAAAGTCCCTGGGCTGCTGGCTATCATGTTGAAATGATGTTCGGCCCCAATAATCCGGTCGGCATCTCCTATGTCAACTCAATCGGCCTTAACGAGATTCGTCAGGCCTTTTTAAGATTGCGCATGCCGGTCGGCAACGGCATTGACTGGCAGGTTGGCGTTTGGGACACCATTGTTGGCTACGAATCCAACAGCGACCCGCTGAATCCAAACTACACCCGCTCTTACGGCTATACCATTGAGCCAACCACCCACACGGGTGTTCTGGCCACTTATAAAATCAACGACATGGTCACCCTTCAGGCCGGTATCGCTGACGGCTCCAATGTGGCAGGAGGTCCAGCTGGCTTTAATGGGACTTCCGCAATTGAGTCTCAGAAAGCCTATATGGGAGACATTCAGTTCACGGCACCGGATAGCGCTGGCTTTGCGAAAGGCGCGACGCTTACTGTGGCGGTGATTGATTCCGCCGGTGTTGGCGCTGCGGCTGGCTCCACGAGCTTCTATGCGGGTGCCACCATCCCGACACCAGCGTCTGCCCTCAAGGTTGGTGCGTGTTTTGATTACCTTGACGAGCATGACGGTGGTGTTACCGGCAATAGCGCTAACGATAGCATCTGGAACATTGCGCTCTACAGCACATTCCAGGCAACGGACAAGCTGTCCTTCAATCTGCGCGCTGAATATCTGGATGACCAGGACGCAGGCTTCGGTTCGGGCACGTTTGTCTATGCTCAAAACACTGCGGAAGAACTCACGGCCACTGCCCAATACAATCTGTGGGCAAACGTCATCAGCCGCGTGGAATTCCGTTGGGACCATGTTGAACACGGCAATTCCTTCGGTGCCAGCTCAGCCACCGGCAACGCCTTCAGGGGCAACGACTTCCTGCTGGCTTTGAACTTGATCTACCAGTTCTAATTTAGGTTGGAACTTTCAAGCCCCTTCCGGCACACCGGAAGGGGTTTTTTATTTCAAGGCCCGCGTAAGTCGCTCGGCTTCCTGAAATCCAGTAGTGATTGAAATCCGCTTGCCGTCTTGGACTGCGGTGGTCCTGACACCGCTTTTGAGCGCCAGACACGCCTTCCGGCAATATTCGTCATCGTACCTGCCGGCAAAGAGCATAATAAAGGCCCTTGCGTGAATCGTGGCGGCCATTATTTTTCAATCCAACCGTGAACAAGCCATTGTCGCTCCGTCAAAATTTGCTGCCGCAAATGATCAAAAATTCAGAGGCAGCCTGGGCACGTCATAATTATGCGCAAGCGATTGAAATTCTAGAGCATGCCGGCCGGCTGGCTCCGAACGAGCCGCATATCTGGCTTTATTTGGGGCGTTGCCACGGCATGCGTTATGACTACGATACAGCGGAACGCTATTTTGAAAAGGCCATCCGCGTCGAGGGCTGGAAAACGGAATCCTTCCTGAAAGCAGGCCGTTACTGCCTTCCGTTTCGCGGATATGAAATGGCGGCCCGTTTTTTCGAGCGCGCCTTGAAACGGGACGGAGACACAAGTGAAATCCTGGTGGAACTGGCGCGAATTCGCCTGCGGCAGGGTCGTCTTGACGACGCCACTGAACTGTTGGATCGTGCGTCACAGTCGAACCATGACTTTACGCCGATGCTGCTGGTGCGCGCACACCTGCATCGCCTGGCCGGGCAACTGGAGGAAGCGGAAAAAATTCTTCGTTCGTTTGTCACCAAACCCGGACCAAACGGGTGGATCCAGGCCGAAGGCTGGTATGAGCTGGGGTCAACGCTTGACCGCCAGGGACGTTACGACGAGGCCATGCAGGCGTTTCTGGAAGCCAAGTCGGTGAAACTGCCGGTGACCGCACCACCCGGCATCGACCCCAAGACTGCTGAAGCCGACACGAAGCAAATGATTGATTTCCTGTCAACCGGCGCCCTGCGGCGCTGGCACGAATCTGGCGGCGTCCCGCCGCCACGGCGGTTGGCCTTGTTGTGCGGTCACCCGCGTTCCGGCACCACCTTGCTGGAGCAGATATTGGATTCACACCCGGAAATCATATCCGCGGAAGAAACGCAAATTTTTTACGAAGAGGCATTCGTTCCCTTCATTCGCGGCCTGCCGCTGAAATCCATCTCCCTCATTCCGATTTTGGAGTCCGTTTCCCCGGAACGGTTGCGTCGGGCCCGGGAAGATTATTTTTGCTGTATCAAACGATTCATCGGCCAAGCCGTGGGCGAACGACTGTTGATTGATAAAAACCCATCCCTGACTTCACTACTCCCGGCGTTTATCCGGGTTTTTCCTGAAGCCAGCTTTTTAATTGCGCTCCGTGACCCGCGCGACGTCTGTCTGAGCTGTTTCATGCAACCCCTGTTTCCAACCACCCCGTCAAGCTCGACTTACTCGACTCTGGAGGCATCTGCCGCTGAATACACCTCCATCATGGGCTTGTGGCAGGCCATCAAACCACATATGCCCTGTCCCTTCCTGGAAGTGCGCTATGAGGATGTGACGGACCATTTGGAGCCGGTCGCGCGGCGCACGTTGGAATTTCTGGGTGTGCCGTGGGACGAACGGGTTTTGACCTTTCAACAACATACCCATAAACTGGTCCGTTCACCGACTTATGGAGACGTGAAAAAACCGATTTCCAAGGGCGCCATCGGACGTTGGCGCAATTACCAGAAATATCTTGAACCTTGTCTGGAACAACTTGAGCCGTTCGCAAAAGCCTTCGGCTACGAATAACCTGCGATTACCCCGTCTCCGGGGTGTAAAAAACGGTCAGGACAAAACTTGGATTCGCCAACATCTTCTCCATAATTCCCCGCCAGATGCAATTCATCCGCGACATTTACGCGACTAAACAAGCCGCGCGGCGGCCAGTCATCTCTTTTGAATTTTTCCCGCCCCGGACGGATGAAGGCGATCTGGCCCTGCTCGAAAAGCATATCCCCGCGCTGCTTCAGGCCAAACCGGATTTCTGCTCCGTCACCTACGGCGCGGGCGGCAGCACGCGTGACAAAACGTTGATGATTGTGGACCGCATCCAACGCCAGCATGGCCTGACGGCGCTGGCGCATCTCACCTGCGTAAACCACACACGCGAACAAGTGCGGGAGTTGCTCGGACGCATCCGCGCCCTTGGCTGTAATAACATCCTCGCGTTGCGCGGCGACCCGCCCGATGGTGGCGAGTTCAGCCCCACCCCGGGCGGTTTTGAGTTCTCCTCGCAACTGGTCAAATTCATCCGGGAAGCCGGTAATTTCTCCGTTGGGGTCGCCGGGTTTCCCGAAGGCCACATGGCCTGTAAGGATGGCAAACACGCCGACTGGCGGCATTTACAGGAAAAGGTGGAGGCTGGCGCCGATTTTGTCCTGACCCAGTTGTTTTTTGACAACGCCGATTACCTCGAATTCCGGGATTATGTGGCAGGCAAACTGGGCGTAAACGTCCCGCTCGTGCCTGGAATCATTCCGATTTTAAGCGCAACCCAAATCACCAAATTTACCCGGCTTTGCGGCGCAAAGATTCCGCCGTCGTTGCGGGGTCAACTTGACCGGTTGGGCAATGATGACGCGGCGGCCATCGAGTTTGGCATTGAATACGCGACCCGCCAGTGCCATGAATTGCTCCGCGCCGGCGTGCCAGGGTTGCATTTCTACACGCTGAACAAATCGCATTCGACCGCGCAGGTCGTGACTAATCTCGGCCTGGCCTGACCATTTTCGATTTACGATATCCGATTTACGCGACGGCGGAGCATTAGGAAGCCGCTCGTAAATCGTAAATCACATATCGTAAATTCTCTTACAAACCCAAATTGCTCGCCACGATGCCAAGCACGCTTAACGGTCCCTGGTCTTCCAGACTGTCAGCAGCCTTGTCCACCTTCTGCAGGGTCAATTTCGCGTTGTTGTAGAATTCCTTGTCGTTGACGAGTTTGCCAACCGAGCCTTGTCCCTGATTGATCTTCTGCAAAATCTGATTCAGGTTCGTCATGGAAGCCGTGGTGGCACGGTAAAGGGTCTCGTCCGTCACGAGTTTGCCGATGGTGCCCCGGCCCTCGTTGACGCCGTTGATGACCTGCTGCGCGGCAGCCACGGTATCCTGCAAATTAGTCACGGTCACCAGCGCAGAATTGTAAAGCGTATCGCTGTAAATCAGTTTTCCGACCGTTCCCTGTCCGCTGGCAATCTGGCCGGAGATGGCTTCAATGTTCGAGATGGAGGCACTGAGATGGTCGCTGTTTTGCCTGATCAAATCGGTCAACGGGCCGAGCAAATTGTTAATGGTGTCACCGGTGAAACTTTTGGTCAGGTTTTGCACGCCGGTGGCAGCGTCATTGAGTTTGGCCATGATGGTGTTAAGATCCGGTTGTTCCATCGTGGCGAGCACGGCGCCATCAACCGCCTTCGGGGCGTCCGGCGAACCGAAATCGACGGCGACAAAATTCTGTCCCATCAATCCGGTGAACCGGATGGTGGCCTGGCTGTCCGTCTTCACCACGGTCCCGCTGTTCAGCTTCATCGTGACGCGGACCTTGTTATTTTCAAGGGCGATTTTTTCAACCCGCCCCACTTCCACGCCGGCCATTTTTACACTGTCGCCAACTTTTAATTCCTGCACGGTGTCAAACAGGGCACTGACCCGGTAGCCGTGCTGGTAAAATTGCCAGCCGTTGAGCGTCTCGACGAGGACCACGGCAGCAATGACCACAAAGACGACAAAAACGCCAAGGCGGGTTTCGAGTGAATTTTTCATAAGCTTGATGGGGATTCGTGTTGAAAGTCTGCGTGCAAAAATTTCTGAAGCGTCGGGTCGTTGAACTGTCTCACCTCCTCCGGCGTGCCGATGGTAAGAAGGCGGCCTTCGTTGATGACCGCGATGCGGTCGGCAATGCCAAAGGCCAGGTCGCGGTCATGCGATACCACGAGCGAGGTGACGTGGATGCGCTGTTTGAGCTTCACAATCTCCCGCCCGATGACCGCCGCGGAGAGCGGGTCGAGCTCGCTGGTCGGCTCGTCGTAAAGAATCAATTGCGGATCAATGACCAGCGCGCGAGCAATGGCCGCGCGTTTTTTCATGCCGCCGGAAAGCTCGTTGGGCATTTTGTCCGCGGTATCCTTAAGACCAACGGCTTCAAGTTTTTCGGCGACGATGCGCGCGATTTCTTCGGGTGGCTTCAGGCGATGTTCAGTCAGATAAAGGCCGACGTTCTCGCCCACGGTCAGCGAACTGAGCAGCGCGCCGGATTGAAAGACCAGCGCCATCCGGTATTTGGCGGCGACTTCGGACGATTGAATGGATTCGCCGTTGATGAGAATCTCCCCTTCGTCCGGGGCTTCCAGGCCGATCAAATGTTTGAGCAAAACACTCTTGCCGCTGCCACTGGGTCCCATAATGACAAAAATTTCGCCGGGCTGGACCTGGAAATCAATGCCCCGGAGCACCTCCTCGCCATTGAAGCTTTTTCGCAATTGGCGTACCTGAAGGCTCACCCCGGAATGATGGTTCGTCGCGTCGATCATCATTTCAAAAGAATGCGGGTCAGCACATAGTCAAAAATCACGATCAGGATAATGGAATTAACGACCGCTTTTGTGACCGAACGCCCGATACCGCGCGGCCCGCCGATGGTCGCCAGGCCCTGGTGACACGAGACCGCACCAATAATCAGCGCGAAGCAAAAGCTCTTGAACACACCGTTGGCCACGTCCTTGGGCTGGACAATGTCCCGCAAATCGGAGAAAAACACCTGGAAGGGAATGTTCATGTGGTTGTTCATGTCGGCGACGACCGCGCCGCCGAACCAGCCTACGAGAATGGAAATGACCACCAGCATCGGCAGCCCAATCGCGATGGCCACCAGGCGCGGCAAGACCAGGTAGTGGATCGGGTCAATGTTCATGGTTCGCAAGGCGTCAATTTCCTGATACACGCGCATCGAGCCAATCTCCGCCGCCATGGCCGAGCCGATGCGTCCGGCGA
>JBEKTH010000029.1:0-44302 GCA_049516255.1 Verrucomicrobiota bacterium | reverse complement strand
CGCAAGCGCGGTTATCTGGCGAAATGGCGTCAACTTCTGCGCGATCAAAGCCGCTGTCACCATTGCGGCGGCCAAAGTGATTACAATTCCGACGCGGGGAAGCCGTTTTATTACTGCCAGATTTGCCGCGACAAAAACCGATTGCGGGTTAAATATACCATGCGCGAGATTCGCGCACGGAAAGCAAAGAAGTTGCATACGGCAAGTGACTAATCCCGGGTGCTCAAAGGCCCTGTTTTTTGGGAGATATCCGCGCCCCGCTGGCGTCGGTGGCACCCGGAACATGGGTAAATTTGGCCACCGCCTGGGACCGGGAGCGGACGTGCAGTTTTTCGTAGATGCGCCGGATATAGGTGTTCACAGTCGGACCGCTGATCTGAAGCGACTCGGCGATTTCCTTGTAAAGATAGCCACGGGCCAGCAATTCGAGGACCTCCCGTTCGCGTGGAGAAAGCTCGACCGTCTTGGAAGACTGGAGGGCGGGTCTTTGAAAGGATTGCACGACCTTGCGCGCAATGTTGCTGCTCATGGGGGAACCGCCGGTATGAACGTCCTGGAGCACCGCCAGCAATTCACCGCGTGACACACGTTTCATCATATAACCACTGGCGCCGGCGGCCAGGGCTTTGAAAATATGATCGGCATCCTCATAAACGGTGAGCATTACAAACTGCGTGTTCGGCAGTTGCGGCTTGAGCTGGTGCACGCATTCGATTCCGCTCATCCCCGGCAGGTTGATGTCCATCAAAACGACCGCCGGTTTTTCGGCAGGCAGGGCGGCCAGGGCGGCTTCCGCGCTGCCGTATCGGCCCGCGCATCGGAAGCCCGATGCCCGTTGAATCCAGTCGGCAAGGATGCTCCTCACCGGGGCGTCATCTTCAACAATGGAAACCGTGATGCTCACGTCATCGGCACTTTTCAACCGCTCTACCATAAATCCAAATTATCGCCATCGCAATTCATGTCTGCGCGGCGGAATGACTCATTTTGAAGATGGGGCCGCGCTGCTGCTCGGTCCCGGACAACCAGCCGGTCGTCCCTGTCGACCCAAACCGGCGAACGCCCGGCCCGGAGTCGTGTTCGTTTTCGCGAGGCTCCATTCATCACTGGCCTTCAACCGGTACCCAGCCCAAATTCCAAATGTCCACGTTGAACAGGTCGCCCAGCTTTTGGAACTGCGCGTGGCCATCGGCAAACGCCATGTTGATCCCGTCAGGCAGATTGTTCAGCGGCGGCGTCAGCTTGGGCACGCCGGAAAATCCCTGGGTCTGGCCAAACGGCGCGCGCGAGCCGTGCCGCTGCAAAAGAAATACAGTCATGGCGATTTGATCCGGGCTTCCGCTCCAATTTGGGGCAACCAGGTTCGCCGCAGTTTCCTTTTGTTGCGGGCATCCGTCGCCGTACCAGGCGTCGCCAAAGAACGGCGTCCGGGATGGGTATCGAATGGCTGATGGCTTGCCAAATGGCGCGCCGCCAGTGTTTGAGTACCCGCGTGGGCCGGAACTGCTGGCCGGATCGCCGGATGGAAAATGGTAGCCGGCGGCATTAAAACTGGCCGGATCATACATCCAGGCATTGATGGCATAGCTGCATTCATGGTTCAACACATCGGGAGCAATTTCCACCCAGCAATGAGACACGTCTCCACCCTTGATGTAAACGTTGCCCGGAAAGGGCTGGGATGCCGCGGGACAAATCCGGACTGCGTCGCTGTGGGAAAGCTGATTGACCAGCGTGCCGATCCAGACATTCGTCCACGAGTTTGCGGGGCTGAACGTAATCATGGATTGGTGATCATCCGTATAAATGGTCCCGGCCAAATCCAGTTGACGGAGATTGGAGGCGCACGCCACTGTCCATGACCGGAGCTTTGCAGCGCTCAAGGCCGGCAGGAGCAGAGCGGCCAAGACGGCGATAATGGCAATGACGACCAGAAGCTCAATCAGGGTGAAGGCGCGCCTTCGGCACTTTTCTCCTGGTTGTTTTGGTGGCATGGAGCGGGGAGGTTTTGTTTAGTATCTTCAGTTACTGGGCTGGATTTGGCGGAATCCATCCAAGGTTCCAGCTATCCATGGTGGAAACTTCGTTCACCGCGTAAATAGTGACATTGGCCGCGGAGGCCGTCCCGGATGCGACGGTCGCCAGCACAGCAATTCCCATCAGGTATGAACACCTGGGAATCCATTGGCCGGCAAAAACTTTGAGACGGTTGTGGTTTCGCATCGATGACGGTGAATAATGTTACACCAGGACCAAACCTCCTGTATGTCGTCAATAATCACGACAGATGCGACGCAGCCGGCAATTCGGCGGTCTTCTACGCCGCAAAAATCTTGAGCGGCACGGTGAAGATCACCTGGGTGCCCTGTCCGGGTGCCGATTGGATGTCGCAGCTTCCATGAATTTCGGCCAATCGCCGCGTCATGTTTTCCAACCCGTTTCCGGAAGAAAGGCGGGGGGAATCGTTCGGCGGGTTGTTTCTCCTGGTTCCCGGCACAAAACCACGGCCATTGTCTTCAATGGTTAATTGAAACGAGGTTGTCCTGGCGATGAGCCGGATATACGTTTCCGATGCCGCCGAATGTTTGACCACGTTGTGAATGGCCTCTTTGAAAGCGAGAAATAAATTGTGGCGCACGTCCGCCGTCAGCCGCCACGCGGGAAATTCCATGGGCATGTCCAGCCGGCACCGGATGCCGGCGGCGACCAGCAAATCCTGGGCAAATTTTTCCAGATAACTGGCCAGGCTTTCCAGGGTGTCGTGCCGGGGATTCACCGCCCAGACAATCTCATCCATGGCCCGGGTCAGGTTGCGCGCCGTGTCGTAAATTTGATTCAGGCCGGCCACTGCCCGTTCCGGATTGTCCAATTCTCCGCGGGCGGATTCGCTTAACATGCTGATGCGCGTCAGCTGGGCGCCAAGGTCATCATGAATGTCGTGCGCAATGCGCGCGCGCTCGTGTTCCACCGCCCGCTGCCATTCGAGGCGTTCGAGTTTTTGCCGCATCCGGCGGCGTGTTTCAAACCAGACCAGGCCGCCACTGGTGGCAATCATCAGGATCCAAGCCAGGATGCGAAACCACAATGTCTGCCAGAAATAGGGGAGCACACTGAAGGCGATGCTGGCCCCGGTCTTGTTCCAGACACCATCATTGTTGCAGGCGATTACTTGAAAGGAGTAATCACCGGGCGGTATGTAATTGTAATTGACCGTACGCTTGGTGCCCGCGTTGACCCAATCGGCATCGAAACCGTTCAAGCGGCATTTGAACTGCACTTTTTCCGGGTCCACAAAACTCAAACCCGTGTATTGAAACTCAAACCGGTGGCGGCCGGGAGGAACCTGGATCAGTTCTGCGCCGTTTCCCTTGGTCATGGGCCGATCATCCACCTGCATGGCTTCCATCTCGACCGGCGGCGGCAGGGGATTGGTTTCCACGTCCAACGGGTTCACCGCCACCAGTCCCTTGCTGGTGGGAAACCATAAGCGGCCGTCCGCGGTTTTGCACCCGGCCGGCTGCAATCCTTCCGCGCATTCGATGGTCGGCATGCCGTCGTTGATGCCGTAGCTCTGACAATGCACCTGGTTCGTTTTGCCGTCGGCGCAGCGGTTTAATTCTGCTTCACTGACACGGATGATGCCGTCATGCGAACTCATCCAAAAGTAACCCTGACCATCCTCTTCAATGTCACCGATGACACTGTTGGGTAATCCCTGCCTGCGATTAATCACGGCAAAGTCCCCGTTTTTGAGCCGGTTCAGCCCACCGCCAAAGGTTCCAATCCAAAGCGCGCCCTCCCGGTCAAAGCGCAGGCATTCGATGAAATCGCTCGACAACCCATTGATGGTCCCGAATCGCTGGATGTGAAAATCCTTCAGGCAGGCGAGTCCGTTCCCGGCCATGCCAAACCACACGGCGCCCCGGCCATCTTCCGCGATGGTGCGCACATCACTCAGCATTTGCCCGTTACCGCCCCGGGTGAACCAATTTGTTTTACCCGCTTCATAGTGCAGCAACCCCTCGGAGGTGCCAATCCACATGCTGCCGTCGCGCCCGCTTAAAAGGGCCGGCATCGGGATGGTGACATTCGTCAACCCTGGCGCATATTCGAACCGATCCCCGTTTTGCACGAACAATCCCCCACCCCAGGTGCCCGCCCATAACCGGCCTTTAGCATCCACGGCCAGGGACCAGACGTAATTATTGCGAATCCCCTGGTTCTCTTGAAAATGGGTCCAGCCACCGTTTTGATAGCGATACAAACCCGCCCCCTCAGTTCCAATCCACAAAGCGTCATCCCGGCCCGGGCAAACCGACAACACAGCACGACCCTGCCACTGATCCGGGGGCGAAACGGCTTCAATATTGTTGGGGCGCAGGATCACCAGGCCGCCGCTGCCGGTGCCCGCCCAAAGGTTCCGCTCCTGATCTTCGCACAGGGAAATGACCCAATCAGATGGAAAACCACTGGTATGATCAAAGTGCAACGATTTTTCAGGCTGGCCGGGAAAAACCAGAAACAGACCATGATCCGCCGTTCCGGCGACGAGCACGCCATTTTGGCTTTCCATCAGCTGGCTGATCGGGCTCCAACCCCAGGGAGCAATTACCAAGTCTTCAACCCAATTGCCGCCCTTCCATTTTTGGATCCGCCCGTCACAGGCAATCCAAAGCCCGCCGTCACGGCTCGCGCCGATTCCCTGAACATAGGGATAAGTAGCGCCGGCCCCACCCAACGAGAGTGGGCGCAGTTGGCCGCGTTCCAACACCGATACCCGGCCATCCCGTGCCACCCAAATTATCCCGTCTGGCGACCGGGCCATGTTTACGACTTTGGCCACTGGGCCGGCCTCGGGATTCAAGACCAGACCATCCTTAACCCGCGCGAGCTGGCCGTCTCCATTCATCGCCCAGATGTCTCCAGATTCATCGGAGGCAATGTCGTAAATGTTGCCGCCATTCCAGGCCGGGTGAAACGTTACCGCCTTGAATTGTCCCTGCTTGTATTGGGTGAGCTGGCCGCCTTCATCGCCGATCCAAAGCGTCCGGTCGGGCGCTTCAAACAAACTGGTGATCCGGCTGCTGCGCAAATCCGGCGTGTTGTTTTCGTCAAAAACGGTAAACCGCACGCCGTCAAACCGGGCCAGACCGCTATAGGTGCCCACCCATAAATATCCATCGTGGCTCTGCACCACCGCCGTGACCTTGTTTTGCGGCAAACCCTGTTCGGCCTGCCACGCCCGGACGAAATAGTTGGGCGACGCGAAAAGCCGCATGGAAGGAACCGCAAGAAACATCAGGCCAATCATTGCCACGACAATCCACCCAGGGAAACGGGCAAAAACATACCGGGACGGCATGTCCGGATTTTGTTCGCCCGGCCGGATCACACGCAAGGACAAATTTGTTCGTCAAATGGTCAAAAACAATTTTTCGAAAACAAGCACCCAGCGGGGACATGATCGGAATCGACGGGGCTTTTGGACTCGTTAATTTTGATGACAAGACAGTTCCTCCAAATATTCAGGGACTGCGGAAGGCAAATCGAATCGTCAATTACCTGGGTCAGCCGTGATGCCAGCCATTGTAAATAGCGGTTGAAAACTGCGGGGGTTGGCGCTGATAAATGCGCACCTGCCCGGCCACTGGGAGAAGTGGGACTCGCGCGGAAGACTTCCCTCGCTCCAACAACCAGATCACCGCCAGAATGATCCAGACTGGAAAACAGCCAAAGGCATTCCGGGACGGGATGGGTGGTTTTGGTTCACCCGACCGGATTGGGCACAAGGACAACTTTATCGGGTAACACGCAAAGCCGGGTTCTGAAACAGCGGCGGTAAGGGAATTGCCAAAAATTACAAGCCATTTTTGACTCCCTCATTTTGATGACAAGACATCCCTGTAAAAAGTGGCAATACTGCAAAAAACCAATAAATATATCTGACCTGTGACAGGCAAACGCCGGTGATGTGTCTCGTTTATCCATTGGAGTTTCCGGTCCTGCCCGTCAACGGTTTGCTTGTGCATCACGTTGTTCAATAAACCGGATTTAACATTCAATCGAAATTATTCCATTCATGAAAAACAAACGAAATGCCGCAGTGATGCTGGTTTGTCTTTATGCAGTTTCCTGGATCGGTAAACCCCTTCAATTGGCTGCCGCCGAGCCTCCGCGGTTGCTGAATGATCCGGTGGATATCAGCGGTGATTTCCACAGTTTTGCCAACCTTTATTATCTGGCCGATAAACTGGCTGACTTCGATCCGGCCACGGGCAAGGGCGAAATCACCTACCAACGCTCCGAGTATTTCACGCGGCAAGCCTTCGACAACATGCTGGCGGTCATCAAGCCGGTGGCGCCCAATGAATTCCCCGCCGATCAATACGCGGCCAATCCGACCCTGCCGTTTTCCATCGAATTTGTGTCGCCGCGCACGGTGCGCATCCGGATGACCAGTGGTCCGCAGGTCCACCAGCAACTGGAGGAACTGATGCTCGCCGAGCCGGTGCCGCAGGATCAGTCCTGGAAATATGAAAAGGTCGAGAGGGGTTACCGCTACACGAGCGCGTATGGTTCGGTGACCATTCTGGAAAATCCATGGCACCTCGAATTCCGAGACGCACAGGGCAGGTTGCTCACCCGGACGGACCATGACTCGGACAACACCAGCAGCTTCACGCCGATCATGCCGTTTTCGTTTGTGCGGCGCGCGGCGGATTATTCGCGGAGCTTGGACGCCGCGTTTACCCTGTCACCCGGCGAGATGATTTATGGTTGCGGCGAATCGTTCACCGGCTTGAACAAACGCGGCCAGAAACTGGTATTGTGGCCCGACGACGCCAATGGCATCCAAAACCAGGGCATGTACAAGCCCATCCCGTTTTTCATGAGCGACCGCGGCTACGGCATGTTCATCCACACCTCCACGCCCATCACCTGTGATTTCGGCAATTCCTTTGCAGGCGTCAATTCACTGATGGTCGGCGACGACGAACTGGATTTGTTTGTATTTCTCGGTTCACCCAGGGAAATCCTGGACGAATACACCCGGTTGACCGGCAAATCGCCGCTGCCGCCGGTGTGGTCGTTTGGCCTCTGGATGAGCCGCTGCACGTACAACGCCGAGGACCAGGTGCAAAGCATCGCCGCCCGGTTGCGCGCAGACCAGATTCCCTGCGACGTGATCCACCTCGACACCGGCTGGTTTGAAACCGACTGGCAGTGCGACTATGAATTTTCGCGCACGCGTTTCCCGGATCCGGAAAAAATGCTTTCGGATTTGAAACAGGACGGCTTCCATGTTTCGTGCTGGCAACTGCCGTATTTTGTGCCGAAAAACAAACTGTTCAACGAATTGGTGGAGAAAAACCTCGTCGTCCATGACGCCAAGGGCAACCTGCCCTACGAGGACGCCGTGCTGGACCTTTCCAATCCGCAGACGGTGGCATGGTATCAGGCAAAACTTGCGAACCTGCTGAAGCTGGGCGTCAGCGCCATCAAGGTGGATTTCGGCGAGGCCGCGCCGGAGGATGGCCTTTACGCTAATGGCCGCACCGGCTTTTACGAACACAACCTCTATCCTTTGCGCTACAACAAGGCGGTCGCCGACATCACCTTGAAAACCACCGGCGAGCACATCATCTGGGCACGCAGCGCCTGGGCGGGCAGCCAGCGTTATCCGGTTCACTGGGGCGGCGATGCCGAGAGCACCGACGACGGCATGGCGGCTGAATTGCGAGGCGGGCTGTCGTTTGGCCTTTCCGGTTTCTCATTCTGGAGTCATGACGTCGGCGGTTTCACGGCGGATTCGGTGACCAACATGGACAAAAATCTGTTCGCACGCTGGCTGGCGTTCGGGATGTTGAGTTCGCACAGCCGCTGCCACGGCATCGCGCCGAAGGAACCGTGGAATTACGGCAGCGCGTTTGAGGATGAATTCCGTCAGATCGACGATTTAAAATACGAACTCATGCCCTACGTCTATGCGCAGGCCAGGGATTGTTCCGACCACGGCCTGCCCATGGTCCGGGCGTTGTTCATCGAATATCCGGACGACCCCGGTTCATGGCTGGTGGACGATGAATACCTGTTTGGTTCCAGCATCCTGGCAGCGCCTCTCATGCACGAGAACGCCACCGGCCGTGATGTTTATCTTCCGCCGGGAACCTGGATTGATTATCAGACGGGCCGCTCCTATGACGGCGGCTGGCACCATATCGAAGCCGGATCATTACCCATCGTCATGCTCGTGCGCGATGGCGCGGTCATTCCCCGGATCAAGCTTGCACAATCCACGAAAGCCATGGATTGGTCGCACCTCGAACTCGAAGTGTTCGCCAGGAATGCGCAGACCGCGACGGGTCTGGTCTGCCTGCCGGCGGACAACGAACTGCGCGAACTGGCGCTCACCAAGGAAGGAACTGCTTTCAAGCTGACGGACGATCCGCTGGCAGGCAAAGTGACCTGGAAAATTATTCAGGCGGAAAATGTCAAATGACCTGATTGAAGATCTGCAATGCGTATGGAGAAGCGATTCATAGCCGGCGCCGTGGCGTTGATGCTGTTGTGTCGTCACACGACGACCGGGGCGCAATCACTGCCTACAGAACCGTATGCCTGGCATAGTGTTGTCATTGGCGGCGGCGGATTTGTAACCGGCATCATCTTTCATGCCCGGCAAAAGGGCCTGATGTATGCCCGTACCGACGTTGGCGGCGCCTACCGTTGGGACGACCCGGCACAACGGTGGATTCCGCTTACCGACTCGTTTGGCATGGCAGACGTGGACCTGACGGGCTGCGAAAGCATCGCCGTGGACCCAAACGATCCCGAACGCGTTTATCTGGCCGTGGGCATCTACAGCCGGGGCCACGCCGCCATCCTGCGTTCGGATGACCAGGGCAATACATTTCAGCGCACCGATGTGCCCTTCAAAATGGGCGGCAATGAGTCCGGCCGTTTCAACGGCGAAAGGCTGGCGGTTGACCCCAACGATGGAAAAATCCTCTTTTTCGGCTCGCGACGGGATGGACTGTGGAAGAGTATTGACCGGGGAGCAACGTGGCAGCGGGTCGACACTTTCACCAACATTGGTTCAAACCCGGCGCCACCACCCGGTTTCAGTACGACCACTGACGCGCGCCTACGATACGTCGGTTTTGCCCGGCAGGCGGTCGGAATTGTGAGTGTGGTGTTTGACCCCGCCAGCCGCAAACCCGACAGTCCAACACCGGTGCTCTATGCGGCCGTGTCCACGACTGGAACCAACCTTTATCGCAGCACCGATGCCGGCGTCACCTGGATGGCTGTGCCGGGTCAGCCCGTGGGATTGCGCCCAAACCATCTCGTGTTGTCGCCGGACGGGATGTTTTATCTGAGCTACGGCCGGGAACCGGGGCCCAATTCGATGAGCGATGGCGCCGTGTGGAAGTATGATCCAAAAGCCGGCGTCTGGACGGACATCACACCGGTCCACCCCGGGGATTCCGACCAGCGCTTCGGCTACGGCTGTGTCGCGGTGGACGTGCAACACCCGTCCACCATCATGGCCACGACGTTCTGCCACTGGGAACCGCACGATGAAATCTTCCGGAGCACGAACGGCGGTTCAAGCTGGACACAACTCTGGGAGACCAACACCACCGTCTGGGACCACTCCCGTGCGCCTTACACCGCCACCCGCGCCCCACACTGGATGGGCACCATCGTCATCAATCCATTCAATTCCGATCAGGTCCTGTTCACCACGGGTTTCGGCATCTGGAGCTGCCGCGACGTGACCAGCGCCGACTCCGGCAAATGCACACACTGGACCTTTCTTGATCCGGGACTGGAAGAAACCGTGCCGCTGGCGCTGATCAGCCCACCCCAGGGCGCGCATCTGTTGAGCGGGCTGGGCGACATTGATGGTTTCCGGCACGATGACCTTGACCAATCACCGGCTGAAGGAACTTTTTCCGGCCAGCGTTACGGCAACACGGAGGATCTGGCGTTTGCGGGAAAAAACCCAAACCTCATCGTCCGCACCGGCACCGGCGGCGGCCGTGGGACCAACCGCATCGTCCATGCCTCCATTTCGAAGGACGGGGGCAGGACCTGGAAAACCCTCGCCAGCGATCCGCCCAACAGCAACGGCGGGGGAACCATTGCCGTCTCGGCCGACGGCCGGATCATTGTGTGGACGCCACAGCGCAGCGAACCGCAATTTTCACCGGATTTGGGGAACAACTGGACTCCCTGCGGAGGCCTTTCGTCCGGCGAGCGCGTCGTGGCCGACCCTGTGAATCCAGCCAGGTTCTACGCTTGTGATTCTGGCGCCGGGCATGTCCTGGTCAGCACCAACGGAGCCGCCACCTTCGTTTCGACCGCCGCAACTTTCCCGGCTTCGAAAAACTTTGGCGGCGGTTTCGGTGGCGGCGGTGGCGCGGGTGCCATGCTCTCGGCCACTCCCGGCATGGAAGGAGATCTGTGGCTGGCGTTCCGTTCCATCGGACTTTATCACTCCGGCGACGCGGGAAAAACCTTCAGGGAACTCGATTCCGTGCAGGAAGCCTATTCGCTGGGGTTTGGCAAAGCGGCGCCGGGCAAATCCTATCCGGCGCTTTATCTTATCGGCAAGGCGGGCAACCTGCAGGCGCTCTTCCGCACCGACGACACCGGGCAAACCTGGATGCGCATCAACGACGATCAGCATCAATATGGCTGGATCAATCATGTCACGGGCGACCCGCGCATTTACGGCCGGGTTTATTTTGCCACCGGCGGTCGCGGCATCATTTACGGCGACCCGGTTCCTAATGCCAAATGATCCCGGTCTTAGTGTGGGGTTCTGAAAATGAATTCCTACAGTCAGGGGTTGGATTTCCGGGGACCGTCATCGCCTATTCAACCTTGAATCCCAGTTCGCGGAACCGTTGGAGTTTGTACAGCAGCGCGCGGCGGCTGATACCCAGCGCCCGGGCGGTTTCGGTACGGTTGAAATCATGCTGCTGCAGGGCCTGCAGGATGGCCTGCCGCTCGATTTCCTCCAGCCGCGCCGGGTCGGCGACCGCTTCAGCAGCCACCGGCGGTTCCGCCGTGGCGCGCACACGCGCCGGCAAATGCTCCGGCAAAATCAGTTCGCTGCGCGACAACAGGACGGCCCGTTCCATCGCGTTGCGCAATTCGCGCACGTTGCCCGGCCAGGCATACCGTTCCAGACACTCGGCGACCGTGTCGGAAAAACGCGCGCGTCCCCGGGCAATTTCCTCTATGAACCGGCTGGCCAGCGGCAAAATATCCTCGCGCCGCTCGCGCAACGGCGGGATGTTCAATTCCACCACATTCAGCCGGTAAAACAAATCCTCGCGAAACCGGCCGTTTTTGACCTCATCCTCCAGAATACGGTTGCTGGCGGCAAGAATCCGCGCGTTGGTGTGGATTTCACGGTTCGAACCGACGCGCTGGAACCGCCCGTCCTGGGTCACGCGCAACAGTTTGGCCTGAAGCGACAGCGACATCTCGGCCACCTCATCGAGAAAAATCGTGCCGTCGTTCGCTTCCTCAAACCGGCCGATGCGCCGGGCGCGCGCGTCGGTGAACGCGCCCTTTTCGTGTCCGAACAATTCGCTTTCCAACAGGGTTTCAGGGATGGCGGCGCAATTGACCTTGACCAACGGCCCCTTCGCACGCGAACTCCAGGCATGGACCACATCCGTCACCACCTCTTTGCCCACGCCGCTTTCGCCGGTGATCAGCACGCGCGTTTCCGACGGCGCGATCAACGAGGCGTCGCGGAACACGGACTGCATGAGCGGGCTGCGGGCAATCACATAATCCGGCAACTGCTTTTCCTGGTCATACTGGAGGGGAACCGGCTTTGAAATGCCGAGGGCCTGCCGCACCGAATTGAGCAATTCATCAAGATCAATGGGTTTGGGCAGATAATTGACCGCGCCGTCGCGCATCGCGGCCACCGCATCGCGGATGTCGGTAAAGGCGGTCACGAGCAACACCGGCAGCGTGACGTGTGCCTGACGGGCGAGCCGCAGCGTTTCCAGGCCGCTCAGTCCCGGCATCCGCACGTCGGAAATCATCATGGCGAATTTTCCCGCCCGGAGCATTTCCAGGGCGCGCTCACCGGACTCCGCCAGCGCGGTTTCAAAACCCTGGCTGTGAAGAAAGGAATTCAGCAGACTGCGCTGACCGGGATCATCGTCCACAATCAAAATGCGCGGGGCTTCGGATGCCATGCCGTGAAGTTATCCGAATCAGGCGGCCACTTTCAAGTGAGTGATGCGGAAAAGGGCGCCCTTCGGCTCGTTGGCCAGGCATTCAATCTCCCAGCCGTGAGCGAGGACGATTTGTTGCACGACGGCCAGGCCCAGGCCGGTGCCCTTTTGATTGGTGGTAAAATACGGCTTGAAAATTTCCTGCCGGCGATCGGGCGGCACCCCGGGGCCATTGTCGCGAATTTCCAGCACGGCTTCAGCAGCGCTGAGGCGGCGCGCTGAAATTTGAATCCGCCCGCCGGAGTCCGCCGCCTGGATGGCATTGAGCAGCAGGTTGAATAAAACCTGCCGCAGCAGTTGTTCATCAGCCTCGATGCTGACCGGTTCGCCCCCGGTCTCGACCTGGAGTTTCTTCTCCTCAATGTCGTGAGCCAGGGTGCGCACCACTTCATGGATGGCGGAGCCAAGCGCGATTTTGGAGCGGCGGATTTCGCGGGGGCGCGAGTAATTGATGAATTCGTTCAACTGGGCCGTGACCTTGTCGGTTTCGTTCACAATCGCGCGTGATTTTTCCCGGATGTCCTCCGGCGACGCGCCGGTCTGTTTGGAAAGCATCTGCGCCATGCCACGGATGATGTTGAGGGGGTTACGCGTTTCATGCGCCAACCCGGCGGCCGCCAGATTCATTTCCCGAAGATGCGAATTCATTTCGCTGGCGCGGACCAGGCGGATTTGCAGTTCGGACGTTTTGGAAAGGTTGCGCCAGGCCAGGCCGGAGCCGACGGCGGAAATGGCGGCCAATAGAACAATGACGGCGCGCAGCCACAAATCCTGAAGGCTGGTGCTGCGAATGGACTCGGTGGACATGACAATGACAAAACTATGCACGCCCTGTTTCTGAAGCAGCGCCTGGTAGTCGGCCACGCTCATCCAGGGAGGGCGGCCGAAACGAAAACGGAAACCCCGGTCGCGGGGAGGTTCGCCATTCGTGCCGGACCCGGCAGATGGCGGCAGTATGGCTCCACCAGCGTCAGCGAGGTTCGTCGGACCCGCTCCGGTCTGGGGTTCAGGCAGCGGTTCATGGGGTGGCCCCGGTGGCGGCAGGTTGAAGTGATTGGTGGCCAAACGATTGGTAAAATCCTCCCGCGACATGATAATGGGCGGGTTGGTGCCTTCAAAGTCGTAGGTGAGGTTCGTGCCCAAATCCATCGGGTTGACCAGAGTGACCGTTTGCGAGTCCCAGCGTTCGGTCGCGTCCGTGGCCCCCTTGATTTGGAAATCGGTTCCGGTTCCGGCGGAGGCCACCATTTCACCGGCAGCGTTCAACAGCGCGATGCCCCTTAATTCCACCGATTCCTGTTTGGCCAGTTCCGCCAACGAGGCTTCGAGCCGTTCCTTGGAAACCACACCGCCGAAACGCCGTTGCGACCGGAGTACGATGCCGAGGGTGGTGGAAATATCCTTGGCCCGGTTGACCAGCGCGATGCGGGCCGCGTTCCGGACACGGACGTGCTCCTCGACCTGCCAGGCCATGACCAGCACCCAGACCCCCAGCAGCAGGCCGAAGATCAACGGACTGTGACGTTGCGGTAGCATCTGAGAGGTTCAGTTCGACATGGGCCGGCAAAAAATTCAATTGCAACCTACGGGGCCGGCTTCACCGGTACGCGTTCCAGAAATTGATCCAGTTCCTGTTCGGAGTAGGATTTGGGCAAAAGCATCTGCCTCTGCTGGCTGGTGGCCAGCGCAGGCAACTCGTCCGGCAGCCGGACAATGTGCGGCGTCATGAAAATCATCAGCTCGTTTTTGGTGTCGCTGGTGGTCTTGTGTTTGAAAAGAATTCCGAGCACCGGAATATCGCCCAGAATCGGGATTTTACTGTCGCTGGAGGTTTTGTCATTCATTATCAGGCCGCCGATGACGACCGGCAGCCCATCAGGCGTGACCACGACGGTATCGGCCGTGCGGGTGTCAATTACCGGCGCATTCACGCCGGCGGCAATGGGTTCCGTCAGCGTTGGATCAATTTCCGAATCCTGCGGCGTGACAATCATTTCCACGTAGCCATCGGTGGAAATGTACGGCGTGACGTTCAGTTGAATGCCCACGGGCGTATAAGTGACGTTGTTGATCGGGATGGTCGAATTGCCGACCGCCGTGTAACTGACCCCGGTGATCAGGGGCACCTGCTGGCCGACGAGGATGGTCGCCGGCTGGCCGTCGCGCGCCAGAATGGACGGACGCGAGAGCACCTCCACCTTTCCGGCCGTGGCGATGGCGCGCAGGGTCGCTTGAAAATCGCTCCCCATGATCTGATAAAACCCGTTGGCGCCGCCGGCGGTCGTGGGCGACAACGCCGGGCTCGCCGCCACCGCCGAACCAACCGTGCTGAAGTTGGTCACAATCGAGTTCAACCCGCTCAACCCAAATATATTGGCAGCGCTGCCACTGATCCCATTGCCGAGCCCCTTGCCGTATGAGCTCTCGACACCAACATCCAGGGAATTGTTGTTCTGCAGTTCCAGAAAGACGACGTTGATGAGCACCTGCGGTTTCGGACGGTCCAGGCTGGCGATGACATTGCTGATCTGTTCGCTGGTCGGCTGGTCGGAAATGACGATGATGTTCTTGGTATCCGGGTCCACGTAAATGGTCGCGTTGCCGACGCTGCCATTGTTGTTGTATTGGTCGCTGGCGCTGCTGCTGGCATTGTTGCGGCTGGCATTATTGAACCCACCGAACCCGCCAAAGCCACCAAACCCGCCGAACCCGCCACCACCACCGCCGCCACCGCCCGTCCGGTTCTGGGCCTGAATTTCCAACGCGGCGCACAGGAGCACGATCAAGGCGCCGCCCAGATGTTTCAAATGTTTGTTTGTTTTCATAAAATGTTTTGGTGTTAAAAGGGTTCCTGGCTTAAGGGAGTGTGCCCCGGCCCGCACCGCTGCCGGTACTGCCGTTGCCGGTGGTGGTTCCGAGTGAGGAGGTGTTGTTGGCCGCCGAGGTTGCGCCGGCACTCGCACGGGTTTCCAGCGCGCCTTGCTGCGTGCTGGTGGTGGACCGCGTGTTGCTGTTACCAAAGGCATTTTGCAGCACCTGCACCACCTGGTTCGGATCGCCGTGGTCGAGATGATAAACGTACACCTTCTGGTCCCGCTGCGAAGGAACGTCCAGGTCACGCATCATCCCCGCAATCTGCTCCATCAAATCCTTCGGCGCGGTCACAATGACCGACTGGATGCGGGGATCCGCCACGGCGGTGACCTGTGTCGCCTTTTTGAGGCGGTCGTCCGAGCTGTTGTTGCCGCCGGCGCCGTTCGCGGCCGCGAGGCGCGCAAAAAAACCACCGGGCCCGCCACCACCGCCGCCGAAACGGATGGGCGCCTGGGCATTGTTACCCGAATCGCTGCTCGGGAAAACACTGCCCAACTCGGTGGCCACATCGGTCGGATTGGCGTATTGCAGATGGAACACGCGGATCTCCGTCTCCGCCTCGGCACTGTTATCCACGGCCTCGATGAGCTGGACCAGATGCCGGATGTTGGATTGGGTATCCGTGACCACGATGGAGTTGCCGGCTTCATTGGCGATAATCGTCGCCTGCGGCGAAACGAAGGCCGACAAATCCGAGGCCAGTTGCCGGGCTTCCACGAACCGGATGGGAATGACGTACGTGGCAATCTCGTCGTTGTCGGGAATGGTGTTTGGGTCGTTGCTCGTCTTCACCGGAATGTTGCGCGTCTTCGCATCATTCTTGCTCATAATGGTCAACTTCCGCCCGTCCCGTATGGCCGCATAACCGTTTTTGTTCAGAACGGAATTCAGCAAATCCACCGCTTCATCCCGGGTCACCGGCCGGTCGCTCCAGAGATCCACGCGGCCGCTCACCTGGGTGTCGAGCACGATGATAAAGCCTGCCGCATCACTGAGATAGTCCAGCACCGAATCCAGTGGCGCGCCGCGAAAGTTCAACCGCAGATCATTGGTGCCGTCCGCATCGGCCGGCGTAACGGCCGGGGTGGCCGGCGCAGGCACGACCACCGCCGTCGGCGGGATGGCGGACGGTGCCGGCAAGGGGGCGTTTGCCGCCACCATGGCCGCTGGCGGGGTGGTGTCCGCCGGTGGAACGCCGGCCGACTGGGCGCCGGTCCGGTAAATTCCGGCGGTCAAAACCGCCGTCCCGAGAAATGTCGTGATGATTTTCATTGTCCTGATCCTTGTCCTAATTGTTGTTCTTCCTGTGCGCGCTGCCTGATCAACCGTGCCAAAGCATCATTGGCGCCGCCAACGGGGAGGTTCGACGTGTCCGGCGCCCCCATATTGGTGCCCGCATCCGTGGCACCGTCCGGAACGGTCGCGTTCGAGTTGTCGGATGACGACTGGGAATGGCGATCCGGACCGGAGGTGAAGGAATTGCCCATGCCGGCGTAGGACGCCGTGTCGGTCGAGACCACCCAATGTCCGTCATCATCACGCCGCATTTGCGTGCCGAGCGGCAGGATCGTTTCGTTGGTGTCGGACAACAACGTGACGGATTTCGGGGTGATGGCAGCCACCTTGAAATCAGCAATGCTGCTGTCCAGTTCCAGCACCTTGCGAAAGTCCGGACGGGTGCCGTCAAAAAACGCGAACGTACCCTTGGCGTAGCTCATCGTGCCCACGAAGGAAAAGGAATCAACGATGCGTGGCGCGGAATGGGAATAGCTGGATCGCAGGTGCGGCACCCGATTGGGATCAAAAATATTCCGCTGTCCGATGAGTTGGAACGGCGTAAAATCCGTTCCGCCAGCCGTTTGCGCCGCCGCGGAAAAAACCGCGGCCGACAACCCGACGGCAATGACGATCGCCGCGACGGCCAGTTTTGATTGTAACGCTTTCAGGTTCATTTTGGCAGCGAGGTAAGTGCCAGCCCGTTCACTTGCAGGCCCAGGGTGAACTGCTGGCCTGTGTCGTCGCGCGCGCTGAGGTCCACGGATTCAAGTTTCAGCGCCATCGGACCCTTTTCAATGTCATAAAGAAAATGGGCCAGGGTGTCGAGGTCGCCGGACGCCTCCACGCGCCAGTCCACCGTGAGGTAATTCGTCGCGTCGTTGTTCCACTGGGGCGTGAGGCCGGTGATGGTGGCATTGCTGTCCTGCGACCAGTTGTCCAAGGCCTTGAGCACCTGCTGCTCCGCCAGCGACGTGTCGGCGGGCAGCGTGTTCGTGCGCATCTGGTCCCAGTGACTGCGGATGGCATCCTCGCGCTGGAGCAGCAATTTTCCGTCATTCACCTGTTTGCGCAGGGCGGCGATCGTTTGCGAACGCGCCGTCCACCAGTTCGCCAGCGGCTCGTAAAGGAGGCGTTCGCCCACAAACAGCGCGGCAACCGCGATGGTCAGCACGACGAGGAATTGCTGGCGATTTTTAATTTTCATTGCCGCCTCCGTTGCCGTAATGGATGTCGAACGAAAATTGCATGGGGGACTGGCCGCGCAACTGCTGCAGCTTGACGTCGGTCACGCCGTCCGCGGTGCGCAACTGGTTCAACGTCCGCCGCAGCGCGCCGTTGTCCTGCGCGGTGCCGGTACAGGTCACCGTGTTGCCGTCGCGAATTTCCACCGTCTTGGCGGTGACCGAGCCGTCCTCGGGAAACGCCAGCGTCAGTTCGCGCAGAATTGTCAGGTTGCGGAAGGAGCTGTCAA
Source organism: Verrucomicrobiota bacterium (assembly GCA_049516255.1). Lineage (GTDB taxonomy): Bacteria > Verrucomicrobiota > Verrucomicrobiia > Limisphaerales > UBA11358 > UBA11358. The sequence continues at coordinate 26,407 of JBEKTH010000029.1, read as the reverse complement.
ACCACGGGCTGTACTGCTGGATTTGTTGTTGCAACCCGTTCAGCTCCTGCACCCTGACCGACATGGCCGACCACCGCGAACGGAGCAGGATCAGTTCAAACTGCTGGAATAAGAACAGGCTTCCGACCAGCACCAACACGCCCGCCGCAACAGCCCCGGCCGAGCGCAACCGGCCGGAGGAATACCGGGCGACCAGTTGTTGCAGGGCTGACGGCTTGGGCGGTAAAAATTCAAACACCGGCGCCCCGCCCGTCAACCTGCGCGCCGCCAGACTGAAGGCGGCGGAAACCGGGGCTTCCGGCGGGAGTTCGACGCCAAATTCGTCCGGCGCATAACGAGAGACAATTTCGACCTTCAATCCCATCGGTTCAAAACGCAGTTCCATTTCGTCAGCCAGTTGCTGCGCCAGCACGCGGGGACCGAAAATGCGAATGTGTTTCACCGCCTCGCGCAGCTCCGCCGGCAATTGTCCCAGCGTGATCCGCGTCTCGCGGGCCACGAGATCGGCATACAAACCGCGCCGGCCACCCTCGTCTTCGATGGCGCCTTCCAGCGCGCGCAAGGCCGCCACGCCGCCACAGGTGATCTGCAATCCCACCTGGCTCTCGCCGATCGCCAGCGCCAGCACGCCGCGGGAGGCATCCCCCCCGGGCGGTTGCAACGCCGTGAGGCCGAGGGAAAAGCCGACCGGCTTTAGTTTTGCCGCCGCCAAAACGTGTTCCAGCGCCGACAAATGGGCACTGGAAATGCCCACCAGCATCACATGTTGTTTACCCGCGGCCAGCGGGCAGCGCGAATCCGCCAGCCGCAGCGTTGCGACATCGCAGGGAAAACCGCGTTCCGCTTCCAGTTGCAGGAGACTGGCCGCGTCGGCCTCCGGCAACGGCGGCAATTCCGTGTGCGCCATCAGCGCCCACTTGAGCGGCACCCCCACCACACAACGCCGTTCCCGCACGCCGGCGCCATCCAGGTGATTGCGGATTTCACGCCCCACGAGTTCCGGCGCCGCCGTCAACGGATCCAGCGACAGATTGACCGAAAAGGTCTGGTGCAGTTGTAACGACCCGTTCGTGCGGCGGAGCACCACGCCTTCCAGGCGGCTCCCGTCCAACGTCAGGCCGAGCAGGCTCGTCAGCCGTTTACGCTTTCCAAAATTGATTTTCAGCACGTTCTTCATGGTGTGGCGTTGGCGACCCAGGTTTCCCGGGCTTTGCCGCCCAGCGCCCAGCCGAGCCGGCCCAGGTCCTGGCGATAAATGATTTTGGGGGTGCCGTCGCTGGTGTCGAAAATGAACTTCACGCGCCGGTAGCCGCGGCCAAAGGGGCCGACTGCGGCGATGTCGGCGGTGAATTGAAAAGTCTGTGTGGTGAGGTAGTCACCCCGGGCCAGGGCGCGGACGGCGGCGCTGGTGTTGCCGAGCGCATCCGCCACCCACGCGATCGAAGTGAGGTTGTTCGGGTTTTGCTGACGATAGGTGATGAGCGACTGGGCGGTGCCCGACGCGGTGTTCTGGTCGAGGCCGGCCCCGATCAACAATGCCGTCAACACGTCCGCCCCGGCGGTGTTGACATTCACGCGCCCGCGAATGTAGGCGGAGGTGCTGGTGGTCACGTCGTCGGCAATCTTGGCAAAGTCATCCGAACTCATGCCGAAGGTCTTGCACTGGACGCAAAAATTCAGCAACCCGGCATACCCCAGACGGGGTCTTTGAGAAACCAGTTGTCCGGCCAGATAACTCGCATTACCCACGCCGGCGTCTTCAAAAAGTGTTTGCAGATCCTCCGGGCGCGCGGTGTTCACGTTGGTGAGGGTGGTGCCGTCGGCATGAAAATTCGGCTCGCGCGTGTAGACCGTGGTGTACTCAAACAGGCCGTAATTCATTTCGCCGGCGCCGCTCGAATTCGTCTCGTTCGCGTCGAGCACGCCGTTGCCGTTGAGGTCGTCGCCGACCAGCAAATCCATCGTCGCACCATATACCAGCCGCAATTCGTCCACCGTTTCAAACGGCGCGCCCTTCTCCTGGTAGTCCAGTTGCGCGTAGTCCAGGGTGTAGGTGCCGGAGCTGTTCGTGCTCCGCCAATCCACGATGGCCTGGGCAAAATCGGACGTCATATTGGGCAGATAGGCAAGGGCATTGGTGTTGGCAGTGTTCAGATTCAGTTTGGACTCTTCGTCAATCAGGCCAAAAAAGGGTTCCGACGAGGGTGTGCCGGACGGGTCGCGGCCGATCAGCCAGAACCGGGCGGCGCCAACGGGCACGGCGGCGGAAACATACAGGTTGGTGGCCGGCATCGTACCGTTGGTGGCATACGTGGCGAGCACGTAGCTGACATAACGCGCCGCGCCTTCAATCGCCTGGTCCGTGGCCAGGCCGGAGGCGCGGTTGTCCGAGGCCCGGAGTTCATACGTCATGGAATTGGCGAAATAGAGCGCAATGGCAACCAGGCCGATGCACACCCAAAGCACAATGATGAGCACCGAACCGTGTTGATTTTGAGAACATTCAACATTCAACGTCGAACGTTCAACATCCAAGGCACGCCCGCCCTGCGCCGGTCTGGGCGTTCGATGTTGAATGTTGAATGTTGAATGTTGGACATTCATTTCCGCTTCAGTTGAGGTTTGTGCGCGACTGAGAGTCAATCGGCACCAGCATTTCAATCGGTGGCGTGGTGGCGGGGTTGTTCCCGGCCAGTTGAATCCGCACGCGCACGGCCACGGGCAGATTGGTGTTCACCGATGTGACCCCGGTGGTGTCCCAGGTGTCGGACCACTGCGTACCGTCGAAACAGGAAAATTCAATGCTTTGCACGCCCCCCAGCATCCACTGGTCGTCCACATCGGGCACCGCGGTGGTCGCCAGGACATTCCGGGTGACACTGCGATATAAATCCTTGCCCGGCTCGTTCCGGTCGGTGGGATCCCGCAATTCGTAGGTGACCTTCTGGATGTCGCCCCACGGCGCATTATCGCGCACGGCTCCGGTGGCGGTGAACATTTCAACGGCCACCGGCTGGCTGACGCCCGGACTGGTCAGGGTCCCGACCCGGAAATCGCCGGACAAAATCTTGGTGGTTCCGTTGGTGGGCGTCACCGCACATTCCAAATCACGGCGCATCACGGCCAGTGACTGGTCCACCGGCGTCGCGTTGTCCACCGCCGCCTGAGTTACGTCCCGCAGATGCAGGGCGGCAAAGAAAACGCTGCTGACGACGGCCAGCACCAGGGCCGCCACGCCCACCGCCAGGATCATTTCGATCAGCGTGAACGCGCGTGAGGAAAGTCGAAGGTTGCCCGCCGCCGCTTCGCTTGGGCGCGGCAAGAGGGACGAGGGGCGAGTGCAAAAAAATACCCGCACCTCCCGTGCTGGCTCTCGACGCTCGACGCTCGACACTCGACCAGATGTGAAATTGGTTTTCATTGTTGCGAACCTGTCATGTTCCCGGTCGGCGCTGCCGAACCCGCCAAGGTGCTCAACTGAACCGAATAATCATGACCCTGCGCCGAAAAGGTCACCTCGGCGGTCAGCAACCGCATTGCCGCCGTCGTGTCCACCGGCCAGTTCTGGTTGTTCAACGTCCAACGGAATTCCTCGGCACCTTCGGCAGCGGTTCCGTTTTGTGAACCGGTGTTCCAGTTGGTGGTCACGATGCTTTCGTTCAAAATCCGTTCGGCGATGCGCGCCGCCGCGCCTTTGCGCGCGGCAACCTCACCGGCGAGACTGGCCACGTGCAACGCCTCCACGGCCGCCGGAATCACGATGGCGAGAAACAGCATGGCTGCCAGCACCTCCGCCAGTGTAAAGGCAGCCTGGTAGGGACGCCGCGCCGCGGCGTCCGGTCGGCGCGGCGCGCCAACCCTACCTTTATTTGTCTGTGTCCCGGATTTCATAACCATTACGGTCACGCGATTCGATCAGCCACAGGGCATGGCCCTTGGCGTCCAGCAACTGCAACATTGTCGGACTGTTTTCGTCCACCGTGCCATCCGGCAAAAAACGGATGGCCGGCAAACCGCCAAATTTGGTCGTGCCGCCCGAACCGGGGTTCACGACCGTGATCTGTAAAGCTGAATCCACCGTCAAATTCTCCGCCTTCGGGTCGCCGTTCTGCCCGGTCGTCTCCGCCTGGAGTCCGTAGGCGCCTTGTTTTTCGTTCACCCACAACACCATCGGCAGGCCTTCCGACACCGCACGGCTCTGGCCCGCGTGCATCAGTGCCACCAGCCGGCGCGCCTCGGAATTCAACGCCTGCCCGCGGATAAAATTCGACATTGCCGGTGCCGCCATGGACGTGATGATGACCAGCAAGGCCAGGACGAGAATCAACTCGATCAGGGTGAACGCGGAAGCGTGACGCGTGACACGTGACACGTGACAGGATTGTGGCTCGCGCGTCAAACCGCTCATCCTGTCACGTGTCACCTGCCACCTGCGACTGGGCGTTCGCAATTTCATTCACTTTGTCCAGTTGCCGACATCATCGTCCGTTCCCGCCTTACCATCCGGTCCGACCGACATCAGGTCATACGAATTGGGATTGTGCCTGCCGGGAAAAGTGTAAACGTAAGGGTTGCCCCACGGATCCTGGGGAAGATTGTCCAGATACGGCCCGTGCCAGTTTTTGGCGTTGCTCGGCTGCTGGAGCAGATCCTGCAGGCTCCTGGGATAACCACCATTATCCACCTCGAACGCGTCCAGCGCGGTCTTGATCGAGGAAAGGTCGGCGTGCGCGGCCGCCTGGCGCGCCTGTTCGCTGCGCCCCACCATCTTGGGAATGACCAGCGCGGCGAGAATGCCGATGATGGTGATGACCAGCAGCATTTCGACCAGGGTAAACGCGCGTTGGCGATTTCGGATTTCAGATTTCGGATTTCGAATTTCAATTTTCATGATTTGCGGGTGGTTAAATTTTATTTGATGTAATCCTGCAGTGAGAACACCGGCAGCAACATGCCGATGAAAATGATGCCGATGAACCCGGCAATCAAAAACAACATCAGCGGCTCGGCAAAGGCCACCGCGGTTTTCAGGTGCCGATCCAGATCCACCTCGGTGACGCTGGCGATGCGGACGAGTTCAGAGTCCAGTTTGCCGCTTTCCTCGGCCACAGAAATCATTTCCAGAATGGAGCCGGCGAACAAGTCCTTGCACTCGGCCAGGCTTTGACCGAGCCGGCCGCCCTGCTGGACACGCTGAATGGATTCGGAGACGGCATCCACGAGAATCTGGTTGCCGATGGATTTGCGCGCCACGTTCAACCCCTGCACCAGCGGCACACCGGCGCCCAGCAACGTCCCGAGCATCCGGCAAAAACGCGCCATCGCGAACTGGGCCACGAGCGGGCCGATCAGCGGCGCGCGCAACACGATCCCCTCCCAGACCCGCCGGCCCTTCTCGGAGGCGAACCAGGTTCGCACCAAAAACACCACTCCCACCAGACCCGCCGCGACAAACAATCCGTAGGAACGCACGACGTGACTGACCCCAATGATAAGCTGGGTGATCAACGGCAACGCGCCGTGAACACTGGCGAAGACCGTCTGGAATTTCGGGATGAAAAAAACCAGTAGGACCGTCAACACCACCAGCGCCAGACAGAGTAAAATACACGGATAAATCATGGCCGTGAGCACCTTCGATTTCAGCTCCTTCTCGCGCGATTGGAAATCGGCGATTTGCGCCAGCACCACGTCAAGAAATCCGCCGGCCTCGCCGGCTTCCACCATGGCGACATAAACGCGCGGGAAGACGTCCGGCGATTTCGCCATGGCATTGGCTAGCGACATGCCGTCCACGACCAGGTCGTGAATTTCCCTCCACTTCGCCGCCACGAACGGGGACGAGGTTTCCTTGTAAAGAATCACCAGCGCGCGGCTCAACGGCACGCCTGAGGCCAGCAGGCTGGACAACAGGCGCGTAAAATTTTCCAGTGCCTTGGCGGAGACTTTCCGGGACTGGAACTTGAAGGAAAGGTCGCCGAGGTTGTCCAGGCCGGCCGGTAGGCCGGAACCGTTTTTCGCGGCGGCCACCGCCTTTTCCACGAGATTCACTGGACGCAGGCCCAGGGTCTCCATCTGGCGCAGCGCATCGGGCCGGCCCCCGGCATCGAGCTGGCCTTCCGCCATTTGACCGTCGGGCTGCAGTGCTTTGTAGGAAAAAGTGGGCATTTTAGATTCCAAAAAACATTCAACATTCAACATTCAACACCGAACATTCACGGAACGGTAAAACACCGCCATTGAGCGTTGGACGTTGAATGTTGAGAGTTGAATGTTTCATAAAATTTACCTCGCCACCGCAACGCCGGAGAAATTTTGCGCTTCCGGCGATCTGTCCTTCGCCGACTGCGCCACCTCCTTGGCCGTGGTGACACTTAAAACCTCTTCCACCGTCGTGATCCCCATGCGGACGAGGCGCCAGCCGTCTTCGGCCAGCATTTTCATGCCCTCGCGGCGGGCCGCATCGCGAATCTGGTCGGTCGAGGAGTTTTTCAAAACGAGCTGCCGGATTTCGCTGCCGGTGTCCATCCATTCGAAAATCGCGTGCCGGCCAAAAAACCCGGTGTTGCGGCATTCCCGGCAGCCGGTGGAACGATAAATCGTGGTGTTCGCGGGGATGCCGAGCTTTTCCTTGAGCGCCGCCGCGGTCGGTGAATCGTCAGCCTGCTTGCAATGCGGACAAAGCACGCGGACCAGGCGCTGGGCCAGCACGGCTTCGAGGGACGAGGCGACCAGATAGGGTTCGACACCCATGTCCACCAGGCGGGTGACGGCGCCCGGCGCGTCGTTGGTGTGCAGGGTGGAAAAAACCAGATGGCCGGTAAGCGATGCCTGCACGGCAATCTCCGCCGTCTCCTTGTCGCGAATTTCACCAATCAGAATCACGTCCGGGTCGTGGCGCAAAATCGAACGCAATCCGCGCGCAAACGTCAGCCCGGACTTTTCGTTGACCTGGATTTGATTGACCCCCTTGAGCTGATATTCCACCGGGTCTTCAATCGTGATGATTTTGCGGACGGAATCGTTGATTTCGTTAAGTGCGGTATAAAGCGTGGAGGTTTTGCCGCTGCCGGTCGGACCGGTGACGAGGATAATGCCATGGGGCAATTGCAGGACGCGCCGGAAACAGTCGAGTTCGCGTTGGCCCATGTCGAGTTCGGCCAGGCCGCGGAGTGTGGCGTTTTGCCGGAGCAAACGCATCACGACCGCCTCGCCATGGAGCATGGGAATGATGGAAACGCGGATGTCCACCTCGGCATCATCGATGCGTACCTTGATGCGGCCGTCCTGTGGCAGGCGTTTCTCGGCGATGTTGAGGTGGCTCAAAATTTTGACGCGTGAAACGATGGCCGGTTGGAAACGCTTGAGTTGCGCGGGCACGGGAATGTCCTGCAGCACGCCGTCGATGCGATAACGGATGCGGAATTCGTCCTCGAAGGGTTCCAGGTGAATGTCCGAGGCGCGCAGTTCGATGGCGTCCTTCAACACCTGGTTGACGAAGCGGATGATGGACGCCTCATCCTCGCCGGCTCCGTCGAGGTTGGTGTCCTCGGCGTTTTCATCAACGACTTCAAATCCCTTTTCCTCGTCAAGTGTGCCGATGGTATCGGCGCCGACGCCGAGGCGTTTCTTGATTTCACGCTGGATGGCTTCACTGGAGGCGAGAATCGGCTTGAGATTCAAGCCGGTCATGGTCTTGAGCGCGTCGAGACCCTGCGTCGCAAACAGGCGGCTGGTGGCGACCTCCACCGTGCCGTTCAGGCGCTTGAGCGGAAGCAGTTCCTCCTTCAACAAAATGCGGGCGGGGAAAAGGGAGAGCAACTGACGGTCCGGTTCGACGTCATCCAGCGTGGTATAATCGACGCCATATTCGCCGGCCAGCCAACGCAGGACGTCTTCCTCGCTTTGCACGGGCGGCTGGGTACGGGCCAGCGTCACTGCGTCGGTGGCGGACAATTGCCGGGCGGCAACCATGCGCTCCAGCAATTGCGTCAACGTCGACTCTGGATTGACGGTTTCGTTCACGTATTTTTTCTGGCAGCGGCAGGTGGCCGCCACCGTTCTCAAATTTCAACGGCGGCGCTCAGGGAGCGCCGCCACCAATTCCAGTTAATTCAGCAATCCCAACAAGGTGGCCTGGGCTTCCTGTTTTACGGTCAACACCTGGCGGAGTTGATCCTGGGCCTCCTGCAACTTGGCCTGTTTGGCCTTCTGCGAAGTTTCGTATCTGGCCAGCGCGGATTGAATCTGGGCCGCGGGCGCGTTGTCATCAATGGCCTTTTGGAGGGCTTCCGCCTCCGGGCTGGGCGTACCGCCAAAGAAACCGCCCCGACGATTGCCGCCGTTGGCATTGTTACCGTTGCCGCCGTTGCCGCCGTTGCCACCACGATTTCGGAACATGCGGCCCATGCCGCCGCCGACACCAACATCACGGCGCGCGTCCATCACTTTTTGGATCAGCGGCTGGACGGCGCTCCAGTCGGTATCGTTGGTAAAGCCGAGTTGATCCCGAATACCGTCCATCATGCGTTGCTGGAACTGGGCCGGGTCGAAGTTGCCCCGACCAAACCCGCCCTGCCCGCCTCCGTTGCCGCCTCCGCCATTGTCATTTTGTGCCAGCAGACTGCCCGCGCTCAGGCACAAGGCAGCAGCGACACCCCAGATTAGAAACGTTCGATTTGATTTTATCATAAATGTGCTCGTGTTGAAGTGTGGTTTAACTTATTTCAGCCGTTGCCGCGAAACACAATATTCACGCACACGGCCACCGGCTCGATACCAGGCAGGGAATGTGCCAACTGAAAAAACCCAACAAAATGAGGCGGGTCCGGCCGCCTTCCGCGCAATTGTTTCTCACACCGGCTTGCCGCGCGCAGAATTTGCGCACCAACGCGCCCGGCCGCGTTTCAGATCCGAACCCATACGCCGGCCCCGCCAGCCCCGCTCCGAGCCTGGATTTCATTTTGACTAACTGACTTTAACCGTTGTAGCTTGAACCCCGTGGATAAACAGAGCAGGCTGTGCTTTGCCACATAAATTTCACAACCATGAATGATTCAGATAGCGAGGCAACGATGATAAACGATTCTCATGAAAACACGGTGCGACGTGGAGGTCGCTTTGGCTCCTGGCTGGCGACGTTGGCGATGGCCGTGGCAGTGCTGGCAGTGGTCACGGGTTGTCAAACCGAGCCTTCCCCGTTCGCTGCGCCGGGCCCGGCCGTCACCAATTCACTGCAACCGGTCATTCCCGAGTCCGTCACCCCCCCGGGGACAACCAATGCGTCGGCGTTTACCCTGCGGGAAGGTGACATCCTGAAAATCACCTTCCCCGGATCTCCCAACCTGAATAATGTCCAGCAGATCAGGACCGACGGCAAAATCACAATGCCCCTGATCGGGGAAGTGCAGGCGGCCGGACTGACGCCGATCGATTTGCAGCAGAAATTGATGGATTTATACGCCCCGCAATTGTCGTCGAAGGAGGTGACGGTGGAGGTGGAAAGTTCCTCCTTCCCGGTTTATGTGACCGGGGCAGTGCTCCGCCCGGGAAAAATTACCTCGGATCATCCCATTACGGCCCTGGAGGCCATCATGGAGGCGGGAGGATTTGACTACACCAAGGCCAATCTGAAAGCCGTGGAGGTTGTCCGCCAGGAAGGAGACCAGACGAAGAACTACACCTTGAATTTGAAGCTTACCATGGAGGGGAAGGTCAACAAACCGTTCTATCTGAAGCCGTCCGACATCGTTTACGTGCCGGAGAAATTCTCCTGGTTCTGACTCCGATCGGCCAGGCGGCTTTCAAAGGCAGGGGGCCTAATAGGCGAAGCCGATTTCGAATCCGACCTGATGGCTGGTAAATCCAAATCCGGCGGCCGTGGATGAATCACTGCTGATTTGGTAGAAGACCGCGACGGTACCGCGTTTGAGAAAGGAGGTGCTGAGCCGTGTATTGATGTAGTAATAATCGTCCGTCCGGTTCGGCGCCGCGTTGACACCCGAGTTGACGTATTTGATGTTTTGATAGCCACCGCTCAAATCCAGGTGCAATCTGCCCAATAACCGTTGGTTTAAATCCCCGTCGACGCCAATGCTCTCGGAGATTTGATTCTGCAGCGACGACACGGCCACCACCCGTTCTGCATTCAAGGAGACCTTGGTCTGTTCAAAAGGTTGATATTGAATGCCGCCGCCGAAGACGGGATTGAGCAGGTCACTGGAGGTGCCGCCGAAAAACTGACGATCCTCCACCCCGCCATGAATTTGAAAACTGATCTTGTCCGTCGCCCGCCAATTGATCCGTCCCTGATATTGTTCGAAGAGCATATCGGGACTGGCATCCACGTCGTCGTAGCCCAGCCCTACTCCGAGGGCCATATCGAACCGGACCCAGAAATGGTAATTCAGCCAGTCCATGGTTGACCATTCGCGGTAGCTTTGAAACTGGTCGGCCGAAACGAAATCCTGGTTGACCCCCAAGTCCAGCGACATTTTGCTGTTGATGGTGTAGGTACCGTTGATGGCCGTCGCGTACGTTGTCTGCTTGGTCTGGGTTGCCGTTTCGGCCTGCGGCGCGTCGGAGACGACATAACTCTGTGACAGTCCCAAAATCCAGTTCCCATAAACCGTGCCGCCGGTCAATTTGGCAGTCTGATTAAAGGTGTTCTGAAAACGGTTGTTGGAGTAAAGCGTCCAGGCGGGTGTGTAATCCACGATCCAATGCTGGCCGACGTCCAACCGAAATCCGGGCGCAATAGTCTGAATCACGGTGCTTTCCGGCTGGTTGGTGGCAACCAGGATACCATCGCCATAGAGAAATTGATAATCGACATGCGGACGCAGTGTTAAAAATTTATAACGAAATGGCTGTGCCAATTCCTGTGCCGGGGCCGTCCCGCCGGAAACGAACACGTCCATCTCTGTGGTCGCAAACGGCTCCAGGGCGGGCGGGGTCTCGGAAGTTTCGGGCGCCGAGGTGATCACCGATTGCGCCTGGGTTTTACGGCTCAGCACCAGCAATCCCAGCAACACCACCTCCCGCAACAGCCAATGATTCCTGTGGGTTCGGGCAAACAACCGTTTCGCTTTGGTTTTTAGGTTCATAAAAATCAGTCCGTCACTCCGGGTTCCGGATTCTAGGAGGAAAACAGGGGAACATTTCGCGCCGTGCCGTGGTTCGCGCGCAAGGCCGCCACATTCCAATTGCGCAGCGAATCCTCCAGGGCTTCCTCCACCGGTCGCATTTTTATTCCGGCCACCAGCAGCTTCGACACGTCCAGGACACAATTGGAGCGCGGCGCCCTGGCGCCAAGACGATAAAATTCCTCCTCGTCCTTCCAAAATTCAAAGTGCCGGTTTGGCTTCAGGGTCCGTTCAATCATTTCGATGACCTGCCGCGTTGAAACCGCGCCTGGATTCGTCATGTTGTAAATTCCAAACGGCGCCTGGCGCTCCCAAAGGTCCAGGCAGGCCCGCACAAAATCGTCAAGCTGGGACAGCGAATTTACCCCGTCAAAAACCCGGGCGTAGTTTTGTATTCGCCAAAGAAAATTCCGGGGTTCACTCCGTCCGTTGAAGGGCATGCCCGGACGCCAGAGGTAAGCCCCTTCGGCGCCGCGGATGGCCTCCTCGGCCAAAGCCTTGGTGCCGCTGTAAAAATTGCAAGGGGCGTTGCGGAATGAAAAGTTGGGCTCGTCCCACTCGGTATAGCCGAAGACTTTTTCGGGGGTTGCGGCAAACAGTTGCCGCAGTTGGGCGCCCTCCACAATCCGGGTGCCGTCATCATCAATCCATTTCGCACCGCGGTAAATACATCCCGACGAGATATGCCCCCAGGGGGTGCTCGTCATCGAACACGCCCGGGCAATGGTCTGGGGCAGCAGCGTGTTGGCACACAGGGTTTCCTCCCGGGCCGTCTCACAGGCATCCACATTCGGCCGGCCCGGATACCCCGCAGCGTTGATGATGAATTCCGGCTTCAATTTCCGGATGTAATCGAACAAAAGGTCGAAGTCGGTGTAATCAATCGCCTTGCGGGTGAGCGGGATAAAACCATACCTCCGGCGACGCAGCTCCGTGGCGAAGGCCTGCCCCATGTAACCGCTCGCTCCCAGCAGCAGGATCATGGTGAATTGCTTTTCAAACCGTCAAACTCAGGCTTTCCACACCTGACGTGATTTTGTTTTCACACCGGCCATAACGTTACGCGTGTCAACAATGCAGGAGGCCCAATCGGCCAGTTCCTGATAATTGACCGCCTGATGGTTGGTGGCAATGACGACCACATCGAAATGCTGCAGGGTTTCGCGGTTCCAGTCGGCCGAGCGGGTGCCCGCCCAATGGGGATGTTCCCGGGTCAGGCGAATGACCGGTACGTAGGGATCGTGGTAGGCCACCTCCGCGCCACGCGCCTTGAGGAGGTCCATCAGAACATAGCTCGGTGATTCGCGATCGTCATCCACATCCGGCTTGTAGGCCAGCCCCACGATGAGCACCCGGCTGCCGTTCATCGGTTTCCGCAACGCGTTGAGCGCTTCCGCGGTCCGATTCACGACGTACGCGGGCATGGCCGTGTTGATTTCGCCCGCCAGTTCGATGAAACGTGTGTGCTGGCCATACTCACGCGCTTTCCACGTCAGATAAAAAGGATCAATGGGAATGCAATGCCCCCCCAATCCCGGTCCCGGGGAGAATGCCATGAATCCGAACGGCTTGGTTTTGGCGGCCTGAATCACCTCCCAGATATCAATGCCCATGGCCCCGTAAACGAGCTTCAATTCGTTGACCAGCGCGATGTTTACGCTTCGAAAAATATTCTCGAGCAGCTTGGTGGCCTCGGCGGCGCGGCAGGAGGAAACCGGCACCAGGGTTTTGATGGCGCGGCCATAAAGCGCCCGGGCGCGTTCCAGGCAGGCCGGCGTGTACCCGCCGATCACTTTCGGAATGATTTCAACCTTGCTCTGCGCATTTCCCGGATCCTCCCGTTCCGGCGAAAAGGCCAGGTGAAAATCCACGCCGGCCTTCATCCCGGAACCAGCTTCGAGCACTTCCCGCAGGTCTTCGTCGGTGGTACCCGGGTAGGTCGTGGATTCCAGCACCACCAGCGTCCCCCGGGCCAGATGCGGCGCGATGGACTTGCCGGTGTCGGTGATAAACGAAATATCCGGCTCCCGATTCTTGTTCAGCGGCGTCGGCACGCAGATGATGATCGCTTCAACTTCCTTGACCCGGCGGAAATCGGCGGAGGCCACAAAGCTGCCCGCCTTCACCGCCTCGGAAATCGCCCCGGCGGAAATATGTTTGATGTAGCTCCGGCCATGGTTGAGCGATTCCACCTTGGCGGGGTCGATATCCAGACCCAACACCGTGACGCCTGAACGCGCAAATTGAAGCGACAGGGGAAGTCCGACATAACCCAACCCGACTACGGCTATTTTCATTGGCATTTTTTCTCCTTTTTTTCCTTTTAACTGATTCCCGTTCTGAACGAATCGACAACCGGCCGGTTCAGCCATTCGTGCTGGATGGCGCCAACCGGAAAAACAAAATGAGCTTTCGCGCCGGCATCGGAAACCGTTCCAGGGGAACCAGGGCACAGAGTGTTTTGGCCGAATACAAGCCGGCCAGCAGTGTCAGCATCCCCCCCAGGACCATGGCACCCGGACGGGGCAGTAAATACCAGCCGGCAAAGACGACCGTGACGGTGGGCAGGATCAGCAGCGCCAACTGTCGGTTGGCGGATGACCAGCGGAACCCGCTCACCCGGCGGACGACCAGATAGATGCCGGCCCAATAAACCACGTATAGTGCAAAGAAGGCCACCCCTGCTCCGGTCAATCCGAAAAACACCAGACCGATCCACACCAGGGACACGGAAAGCACATTGCTCAACAGTTCGCTCCAGAAATAAAGTTTCCGTTCGCCTTTGGCGACCAGCAGGTAGGCCATCGGCCAACTGGCCACGCGCAGCAGCATGCCCAGACCAATCCAGCGCAGAATTTCCACGGCCGGCGAAAATGCCGCCGCATAGAACAACTGGATCACCAGGGGGGCAAAAGTAAGGGTGGCAATCACACCCGGACCGGCAAACAACAAACCCACCTCGGCCTGCTCGTTTACCAGCCGGTTGCATTCCGTATTGTCATGGGCCACCGCGGTCAGGCGCGGATAAAAGTCCGTTCCCATGGCCTGGAGAATGAACCCGACGTAGTAACCGCCCAGGGTCCAGGCCGAGGAATAAAATCCGGCCCCGGCCAGGCCAAATTTATGCAACAGGAGCACATTCACGAAATAGGCCGAACCCATGGTGATCAGTCCGCTCGACATGAAAACCACCCCCAGCTTGACCAGTTCGGAAGCCTCATCCTTCACCTGGCGCAACGTCAGCAACACGCGTTCGACCTTGATCTTCCGGGCGTACCACCAGGAGGTGAGAATGCTCATGGCTGCCAAACACACCAGGGACGGCGCCACACCCTTCTCGGCCGCGCCCTGCCGGTAAAAATAGTAAACGATCACAATGCTGAATACCGTCCCATAGAACGCCCCCAGAATGCTCATCCGGGCCAGATCCCCGATTCGACGCATGCCCTGAACCAGCGCCGCCTGCGCATTGGAAATATCGCCCAGCAACACGGCCAGCGACAAAAGCGCGACGGCGCCGACGTGTCGAACGTCTCCAAAAGTCAGCCAGGAAACCGGCCCGCTGAGGGCAAAGAGCAACAGGGCGCCCACCGCCCCGGAGCATAGTGCCACGCGCCGCAAGGTCGTGACCGTCCGGGCAATGCGCCCACTGTCCCCGGTTCCCACCGCCTCGGCGATCTGGCGCACCCCGCTGTTGTTAATGCCCAGGCCCGCGACGTTGGACGTAAACTGGGTAATCAACCAGTAGGAATTCATCAGTCCATAACCCGAGGGACCCAGGATCAAAGCCATCGCCTTGGTACGGATGATGCGCAGTCCGATGTTAAACACGGACGAGCCGCCGATCAAAACCGAGGACTTCAGGATTTGCCCGTAAGTCTGTTTGCCGTCTTTATTCACGCCTGGAAAATCATGGTGGTTTCAGGTTGTGACCGGAATGATGGAACCGGCTTCAAATGGACGGAGGGAGCGACGGGTTTCCTCAATCACGTAACGGGCCTGTTCCGGTGAAAGATGCGGTCCAAGCGGCAGGCTTAATGCCGTTTCCGCCAGGGTCTCCGCGGCGGGAAAAGTTCCTCGCGTCCATCCGGCCTCCGCATAGGCACCGGAGAGATGCGGCGGCACCGGATAATGAATCAAGGTGCCGATGCCGGCTTCGGCCAACCGCTTCTGCAAGTCATTCCGCCGGGGATGGCGCACCACAAAAAGATGCCAGGCCGGTTCCGCCCATTCCGGGACCCACGGCAGGGTCAAGCCGGGCGCACCGTTCAATTCAGCCAGATATCCGGCAGCCACGATTCGGCGGCGTCCGTTCCACTCGTCCAGTTTCGCCAGTTTCACGCGCAAAAAAGCCGCCTGAAGTTCATCCAGGCGCGAGTTGTAGCCCTTCACCTCGTTGTAATATTTTTTGGGAGACCCATAGTTGCGCAGCAAACGCACGCGATCCGCCAGCGAGGCATCATTGGTGGTCACGGCGCCGGCGTCGCCAAACGCGCCCAGGTTCTTGCCCGGATAAAAACTGTTGCCGGCGGCATCTCCCAGGGAACCCGTTCGCCGGCCTTTGTACCGCGCGCCCTGGGCCTGCGCGTTGTCTTCGATGACTTTCAAGCCGTGTTGGCGGGCAATGCTCAAAATCGGGTCCATGTCCGCCGGTTGTCCGTAGAGATGCACCGGCATGATGGCCCGGGTCCTGGGCGTGATGGCGTCTTCAATCCGGTCCGGGTCCAGGTTGCAGGTCCGTGGATCCGGTTCAACCGGCACGGGGGTCGCCCCGGCGTAAGACACGGCCAGCCAGGTGGCGATGTAGGTGTTGGACGGGACGATCACCTCGTCACCCGCCTTTATATCACAGGCGCGAAGGATCAAGTGTAACGCCTCCAGGCCGTTCCCGACCCCCACGCAATATTTCACCCCGCAATAACCGGCGAATTCCTGTTCAAATGCCTCCACTTCCTTTCCCAGGACATACCGGGCGGAGCGCATGAAGCGAAAATACGCCTCATCCAGACCGGCTTTAAGCTCCTCGTAGGGAGCCACAAAATCGAGGAACGGCACTTTCACGAACCAGCGCCTCCCACCACCCGGAGATATTCACGGTAATCGCGATAGTAATCCTTTTCATCGTACGACTCGGAGGCCAGGGCCAGGCACACGGAGCCGGAGGAAAAATTGTCAATTTCCCGCCAGACCATGGGTGGCAGATGCAACCCGTAATAGGAACGATTCAGATGAAACCGTTCCTTTTCCTTTCCATCGTACACCACGACGTCGAAGCTGCCAGACATGGCGATGAGGAACTGGTGGCATTTTTTGAGCGCGTGGCCGGCCCGATCGGCACCACCGGGCACATCGTACAGGTAAAA
This sequence comes from Verrucomicrobiota bacterium, assembly GCA_049516255.1. Lineage (GTDB taxonomy): Bacteria > Verrucomicrobiota > Verrucomicrobiia > Limisphaerales > UBA11358 > UBA11358. The sequence continues at coordinate 9,900 of JBEKTH010000029.1, read as the reverse complement.
TACCCGTTTGATCGCAAAGGGGACATGGCGGTCGCCTTCAATGAAGGTCAGATTTCCCCGCGGGTCCACCATTTTGGGCAGATTGACGATTTGACATTGTTTTATGTTCATAAAAGTCGGACAGGATGATGAATCATCAGTGGTTGATTTTACATTCCGGAGCACGTTCTTCCCATTCCTTGATTTTGGCCCCGGCAAATTGGGCCAGGGGCAGCACCCGTTCACGGGCCCGCGGCCAATTCCCGGCATTCAACGTGAAATGGACCATGTCCACCGGTTCACCGCCGATGATCTGGCTGGCGGCTTCTGTGCCGCTCTGCCGGAACCCAAGTTTCCGACAAAGCGAGTGTACAGCCAGGTTGGTAGACACGCATCTTGCCAGCAATCCTCGCAATTTCAATTCGTGAAACGCCAGGTCATACGTCAACAGGCAACAGGGTAAAGCCGCTGACACGGTCGGACGTATGATATAGCGTCCCCATTCGGCGGTGTCGCCGGAGAGGTCATACAGTCCACTCGTTCCCAAAGGCGTCCCCGCCGCGGTTTCAAGGATGAAATAAAAATCACCCTCCCGTTGAAAGTACGTCTCCAGCCATTTCTGCTGGCTGGCGGCGTCCGGCGCGGAATCGCCCACCTTGCCTTTGACATAATCCTGATGACGCAGCCACACAATGAACGCCGCATCCTCCAGCCGGACCGGGCGCAATCGCAAGCCGAAGCCTTCGGCATGTAAAACGTGTCGCATGGTCAAATCGTCATTTGTAATCTCATTGCATCTTTGAAATTCGCGGTCCTGAACCGGGAAGCTGGGCTAGATGCTGGTTTGCTGATTGTTTTCCTCCCAAGGCTGCCGTTTGCCCAGTTGTGTTTTCTCCCATTCCAGCACCTGTTTTCCGGCAAAATTGGCCAAAGGTAACTCACGGTCACGGCGTTTCCTCCACTCTTCGGCCGTAAACACGAATTCCACCATGTCCACGGGCTTGCCATTAATCTTCTGCGCGGCGGCAACTCTTCCGACCTCTTTGAATCCTGACTTTCGGTGTAGGGATAGGACCTCCACATTGGTTGCCACTATCAAAGACCGCAACTCGTGCAACCCCATGCTTCCGAAGGCCAGTTCGGCTGTCAATATTGCGCTCGGCACCCCCGCCATCACCTCCGCCCGCATGATGTGCCGTCCCCGCTCCGCGCTGGTCCCCTTCACGTTGTAAATGCCGTGTGTGCCCAACGGGATTCCCCTCAAACTCTCAACGATCCAGTAATAGTCACCCTCACGTTCAAAATAGACCCTTAACCAAGCCTTCTGGCTGGTGACATCCAAAGCAGAATCGCCGACGTTTCCCCTGACATGATCGAGATTCCTGAGCCACACGATGAACGCGGCGTCCTCGATACGAACCGGACGCAATCGCAGATTAAAACCCTCCAGATGGATATCGTGGCGCATTGACTTTAGCCGTTCATTTCCCTGCTTTCACTTCATCAGATTTGAATGACGATTCCCGGCTGATAGTGAAACACCATCCGTCGTATTCCTACGATTCGGGAGGCGATTCCCTTGACCTTCTCGATTAAAACCAGACCCAAACCCAAACCGGCCCTGAGTCCCTGGAGAGCATAGTCTGGATGTACGGCCAGATGCATGATGGCGATCTCGTCCGGTGAGGTCCGCATAAAAATTACAACGCCAATCGGGTTGCTGTCGCGGCGATCCCTGTCAAAGGCGAAGAGTGTTTGCACCTCATGATTTCCCACCCGGATGGACAAACCATTCTCTGTATCTTCGATCCGGGGATGGCCGAACTTTCCCAGCGAATTGACGATCCCGTCCCTGACCCGATACTGCCGGGGATTAAAAAAGAACAACTCTTCCACTGCCGGGCGGGCGTCCTTCATGACTTTTGAGGTAAAGAAAAGGTTCAAGGATTGCTCTTCTCCTGGCGCTGTGAGGAAACGATGCGGGCTCTCATTTCATTTTCCCTCGCAGTTGCTTCACCCGGCATTGGGGAACAGACTGATCGGCCGCCGTCCACGACCAATTCCTGGCCGGTAATCCAACGCGCGCGGTCCGAGGTTAAAAATCCCACGGCCTCCGCCACATCTTCCGGGCGGCCAAAACCCAGCGGGTAAAACCCCAAAAAGTTCGGGTTTTCAAAATACTGCCGGGTCATTTCGGTTTCGATGATGCCCGGCAAAATGGAATTGACGCGAACATCCGGGGCCAGTTCCACGGCCAGCGAGAGCGACATGGCATTTATGGCTCCCTTGGTCGCGCCATAGATGGCAAGTCCGGTGCCGCCCAGCCGGCCGGAGATGCTTGAGATAAACGTGATGCTTCGCAGCGCGCCATGATTGGCGTTCTTCCGCGTCAGCGGCTGGATGATTTCCATGGCGGAAAACACATTGACATTGAATATTTGCCGAACAAAAGCCATTTCCACACCGCGCGCGAATTGAAATCCCGTAAACCCCGCGGAATGGACATAATGCTCAATGCCGATTCCCTTCGTCTTCAGCAAATCCGTTAATTCCTCCGCGATGCCATCCACATCGTTCAAATCGCGCGGCCATAAAATATGCCGTTCCGGGGCTTCACATCGGTTGCGCACGGACTCAAGCCGCTCCACGTCCCTGCCGGCCAGAATGAGCCGGTGGGAAGGCGCAAGTTTCCACGCAATGTTTTTGCCAAATCCCGAGGAAGCGCCTGTGATGAGAGTGTAGGTTTCCATTTTTTACGAAGTTATCTGCGACGGCCACGAAACTTGAATTGACCGGGATATGTCAGTGTTGGAACGGCGGGCGTTCGGTCATTTCGCCGGGAGCAGGGTTTTGCCCGCCAACCGGCCTCCGTCCACAACCAGCTCATGCCCTGAAATCCAGCGTGCGCGGTCGGATATCAAAAATTCCACCGCATCCGCCACGTCATCACTCCGGCCCAGACCCAGGGGATGCATCGCCTTTATGGAAGCGACAAATTCAGGCTTGGAGAATTCCTCGCGATTCATTCCCGACTCAATGTAGCTCGGCGATACGGTGTTCACCCGAACGGTCGGGGCCAATTCGACGGTCAGTGCCAGACACAACCCGTTCACGGCGCCCTTGCTTGCAGCATAGACGTATTGGCCGGCGGCGCCAACCCGGGTTCCGACGGAGGAGATGATCGTGATCGTCCGCAACGCCCCGCCATTTGACTTTTTTTGAGTCAGCGTCCGGATCAACTCGATGGCCGAGAACAGATTCACGTTGAAAATTCGGTCGACAAAGGCCATGTCATGGGCACGCGCGAGCTGGAGACCGAAAACCCCCGCCGAGTGGATGAAATGCTCGATGCAGGCGTTCTCCTTTGTCATAAAGGAGGCAAATTCCGCGCCGACGCCGTCGGGCCGGCTCAGGTCGTGCGGCCAAAACAGGTGGGCCGGCGTCGCGCAGGCGCCGCGCGCGGTTTCGAGCTTCTCCGCGTCAACATCGGACAGAACGAGCCGTCGCGAGGGGGACAATTTCTCAACGATGCTTCGACCAAAACCGGAGGCGGCCCCGGTAATCAATGTAAAGGCCTCACGCATGGCTGGGGCTTATGATTCGTAGTCCACGAGTTTGCAGAAGTCCAAGGGGCCCAAATCCATTACTGCCGAAGCCCACGTCAACCCGACGCCGAAACCGGAGAGGCACACGCGGTGCTTTCCGGTCAACATGGGCTCGCTGCAGTTCAGCGCAATATTCATCGGAATCGTGGTTGAACTGCAGTTGCCATACAGGCTGACAATATTATTCGGCACCTTCGCCGGCGGGATCTTCATTTTCTGCGCCATCTGGGTAACAATGAATGGGTTCGGCTGGTGGAGGAAAAAATGTTCAATGGAATCCCAGGTATCTCCCGAAAAGGCGAGCACGTCCCGGATTTGTGGCGGGACATCGTCCATGGTAAAATTAAAGATGGCGGCGCCGTCCATATTCGCGTGTTCCAGGCATTTGACAACCCCTTCTTCCACTTCCCGCAGTTCCAGCGTCTCAACCGAGGACGGCATGCGATAGGCGCCACCCGGAATCAGCAGCGCCTTGTAGCGGGAGCCGTCGTTCTTCACATCCATGTAGATTGTCCTTTCCTCCGGACAACGTTCGATCACCGTCGCCGCCCCGGCATCACCAGTGATCGGATAAGAAATGCGATTTCGCTTGTCCACCAGTTTGCTTGAGGTGTCCCCGGTCAGCAGGAGCACCTTGGAAACCGCTGGGATTTCCAGGAGCAAACAGGCTTGCTGTAACCCGGTCACAAAGCCCGCGCAGCCCTGGTTCATGTCCAGACATATCACATCGTGGTCCAAGCCGAGCTTGCCGTGAATCACATTGCTGGTCGCCGGCAGGATATAGTCCGGGGTTTGGGAAATGAACACAATGGCATCGATGTCCTCTTTTTTCAAAACGCCGGCGTCGAGAAGCCGGTGCACGCCAAACAGACAAAGGTCGGAAGCGCAAAGTTCCGGTGGGGCGATGCGATGCCGGTCCAAACTCATCATTTTCTTGAACCGCTTCGCTTGCGCCTCGGTCATTTTAAAGAGCGGGTATTCGTCATCAAACCGGTATTCCTGACTGGGCACAACGGTGATGGTGGAACTGATCCGCTTGTTCTTAAATGTACATTTCATGTGTGACAGCGCCAAACGGAATTGGCCGCGTTACTCCGGCTTGTGTTTCGCTTCAACCAAATTTGCCAGGTTTTGCGCGCTAACCACCGAGCGAATCTCCTCCGCCTTGATGGACACGCCGTATTTTGCGTCAGCCATCGCCAGCACCGACAGGATGGCCAACGAATCCCAGCCGTCAAATTCCTTCAGCACATCTTCCGGCTTCACTTCTTCGACATCGAGAATTTCCGCCAGTCTTTGATAGAACTCAGGTTTATCCATATGTATTCTTTTTTGTTATTTGTATTCGATGATGGTGTTGAAATCGAATTTGCCGATGTTGAGTAACATTCCCGCCCAGGTCAAGCCGGCACCAAATCCGGCCAGACAAACACGCAGTTTTTCCCGCAGCAGACGTTCGCCCAGGTTGAACGCCATCACCGTTGGAATCGTCGCGCCGCTGTTGTTTCCAAAATGTCCGACCACATCGTTCGGCATTTTGGCGCGGGGAATCTTTATTTTGTCCGCGAGCTTTTCCAGCATGAAACGATTTGGTTGATGGCAGAGAAAAAAATCCACTGAATCCATCGGCGCGCCGGCATGTTCAAGCAGGCTTTCGATCAACGGCGGGACTTCCGTCTGCACGAAGTTGAAAATGGCCGCGCCGTCCATGAACAGATGCTCCCGGGCACGCCAGTTGCCGTCCCCAACGTCTTCCAGTTTCGCCGTTTCCGATGTGTGCGGCTGGCGCATTCCACCCGCCGGAATCATCAATGCCCCCGAGCGCGAGCCATCCACTCTGACGATTGCGTGAACGACCGAACCTTCGGTGTCGCGTTCCAGCACGGTAATCGAGCATGCGTCACCCACCAGCGGATAGATATTCCGATCCTGCGACGACACTTTGCGGCTCAGGACATCGGAATTGACCAGGACAACCTTCTTAATGCTCTCCTGGTCCAGCAACATGAACCCTTGAATCAGTCCGATCAAATAGCCGGTGCAAGCCTGGCTCAGGCTCAAGGACAACATGTCCCGTTTCAAACCTAGCCGCCCATGAATGACGCAACTCGTTTCCGGTATGAGATAATCCGGCGTCTGCGTGACGACAATCAGCGCGTCAATCTCCTCGCGTTTCAGCCAGCCACGTTCAAAAAGATGTTCCAAGCCAAACACCGCCAGATCCGACACGCACACGTCCGGCCCGACGACGCGGCGTTTGTCGAAGCCCATCACTTCCTTGAGTTTTAGCGATCGGGACTTCGGGAAGTTGAAATTCTTCATGTCCGCCGCAAACGACCGCTCGTTGGCAGGCACCACGACCAGCGTCCCGGCGATGCGTTTGCGATGGAAAATAAGTTTCATATTTTCGCCCCGCTCTTGCGCAAAAGCGCCTCGATGGCTTGCAGATTTTTGAAATTCTCCGGCACAATATCCGTGCCCTCGATTGAAATGCCCCAATTTTTATCCAGTGCCGAGACCAGCGTTACCACGTCAAACGAGTCGAGCATCCCGTCAGCCAGAAAGTCGTTGGAGGCGGAAAAATCAAATTCCGGCCGGATTTCCTTCAGGATGTCGGCGATGGATTTCATGGATGAATCAATCCGTTGGCCAGAATGCAATCCACCAGACCATCGGGAGCATAGCGGTAGTGTTCATATTTCCGGATGGCATTCTGATTATCACCGTTCACCCACAGGGTAAAACGCCGGACATCACTGTGCACTTGAAGGTAGCGTCGCATCAAGGCGGAACCGACACCGGACGACTGATATTTTTCCGCAACCGCCCAAAAACGGACGGCCGAGGCAAGCCCCTGGGTCTCGAAGAAAAGGATCCCCGCCACGGTATCGTCGCGTTTCACCGCCAACACTTGATGGTTGGCAACGGCGGATTCGATTTCATACGGCATCGGCAATTGTTCGCCATAACGATCAAACAGGCTTTCAATTAATTCCAATACTGCCGGGCTGTCATGCTTTTCCGCAAACACAGCCGGATCGTCCACGGCGCGTCCGGCTTCATCGCCCGGCCCGGTCCGACTCATACGCTGGAGTCGGGCATAACGCCGGAATCCGGCTGTCTCCAGACTGGACGACAATTCGCCGAGTGCCGCGTCGACGCCGACGAGGTCGGCCACGACAGGTTCATTGGCTAGTTGTGGAACCAGGTTCATGGCCTGTCTCAGTCCCGGCAAGTCCGCCGCGCAAAAATAAAGATGCCAGAAATCGCGGTCTTTTTTAAAAAAGAAAGTCGCGCCGTCACGAGGTTCGCTGAATAGTTCATGGTGGTCAACCCAGCTCTGCAATTTCTGCGGTGATGGGAAAAGGTTGGTACAAAAGCCCGTTGCGCCCGCCTTGATCCGCCGGACGGCATCCAAAACTTCATCGACCGTATGGACCGGACTCATCGGTTCAATTTGCACTGGCCACCAATTGGGCACGATCAATCTTGCCGTTTGGGTTGCGTGGCATAAGTTCCATCCAATTGAACACTGTCGGGAGCATGTATTTGGGGAGAGACACGGACAACCGCTCGCGGATGAAAGCCGGCGGCAATTCCTTGTCGCACTCGTAAAATAGCACGATTTCCTTTTTTTCCTGATTGTAAGCAACGCAGCAGTTGCGAATGCCGTCAACCGCAAGCACCGCGTGCTCGATTTCCCCCAGTTCAATGCGGTAACCCAGATGTTTGATTTGAAAGTCCCTTCGGCCGAGAAACATGACTTCGCCCCGCTGGTTCCAATAACCCAGATCACCCGTTCGGTAGATCAATTCCGGGTAATGCGGATTGAGTGGATTCCGGACAAAGCCTTTGGCCGTTCGCTCCGCATTGTTCCAATAGCCCAATGCGAGCGAACTGCCGCGTACGCAGATTTCGCCTTGTTCTTCGGTTTTCGCCAGCTGGTTACGCTCATTGAGTATCAGAATCTCCGTGTTGCGCATCGGGAAACCGACAGGGAGTTTCTCATCATCGGCAAATTCGCGGTCCACGATGAAGTAGGTGCAGGCCACGGTGATTTCAATCGGCCCGTAGAGGTTCACAAACATCGCCTGCGGCAGATGCCGCCGCCAGTAATTGAGATGCTTGGTCGGAAAAACTTCGCCGATAAAAAAGACTTTTCCAATCCCGGCGAGCCTCGTTTTCGACAACAAATCCAGATTGGCGATGTTAACCATGATGGTTGGCACCCAGAAAATGAAATTGATGGGCTGCGACGCGATAAAATCCACCAGCTTGACCGGGAAGGCGCTCAAATGATCAGGCACGATGACCCAAGTGGCGCCCTTGGCCATCATGGTGCAGAACTCCAGCGTGTACGCGTCGAAATATATCGGCGCGAGACTGCCCATTACTTCGCTGCCATCAAGTCCCAACCGGTCAAACGCCCAATCCGCGAAATCAATTGTGCTGCGATGATTCAAGCCCACGCCCTTGGGAATCCCCGTGGACCCCGAGGTGTGAATAATGCAATAAGGATCAGTATCAATGATTGAATCCAGACGTTTAAGCAGAACGGCATTGTCATAAATGCATTCCCCGCCCATCGCCTCCTCCACCAGCAACAGTTTTTCCGGTGGAACCCCGAGTGACTGCAATGCGCCAGCCTGTGCTTGAGAGGTTATGATCGCAACCGGATTGAGGTTGTCCAACATCCCTTTGAGGCGTTGCGGTGGAGACTTAATGTCAAGATTTGCATAAGCATTGCCGCTGTAGAGAATGGCAATGTCCGCGACAATGTTCCCGGCACCTTTCGGCATAAATACCGGCACCGGCTGGCGAATGATATCCCCGCGCTTGAGAATCAACGCTGCCAGGTTTTTGGCGAAACGCTCAATCTCGGCAAACGTATATTCTCGGCCGGCTTCCTGGACTGCGATTTTGTCCCGGCACTTGACCAGCGCGCCTTTCTCAAAATATTCCAGAACGTTTATTTGCATGACGATAAACTGTCTCCCTGTTCCAAACCGCCAGAAAGTCGAATACCCTTTTAATAACTGACGACCACCCTGAAGAATCGCTGGGGTGAAGCGCTCAGAATATTGGTAACCATAACCGGATTGCCCGTGCCAGGCATGAGGCCACCCAGTGAAGTCCAGGTTCCCGTCGCAAGATTGTCCCTGTATTGGAGCTGATAGGATTGACCGGTAACTGTCGGCCAACTGAAAACAAACTGGCTCCCGTTCAGTGCCAGTCCGTTCAACTCAGGAACCGCCACCACGGTCAGTATTCCGTTGATGAATGTAAAGGTATAATCAACGGCAAATAAGGTCCCGGGGCCGACAGTAATTGTATAGGTGCCTGGCAGGCTGTTTGTCGTGGCGCTGACGCTTAAGCTTGGGGCGCCACTCAGGACATTCGTATCTTCACCGTTGACAAAGCCACTGTAACTGGCCGTCAAAGGAGGAATCGATAATCCATAAGTCATGTTCTGATTGACCGCACTTACTGTCAGCACGGCAGGCGTTATGCTGGCCGACAACCCAACCGGCTGGCTCAGCGTATAGTTCCCCGCCGCGCTCCCGGTCAGCGTCAATCCGCTTACTGTCACCCCGATCCCTGTTCCCACGTTCGGGCTCGCAAAATTCGCCACATACCCGTTCGTTGACAACGTCACGTTGGCAGTATCCCCCGCCAACACGCCGGCCAGCACCACGTTGTTGCTGCTCAACGTCGCCGTCGTCGTCCCGTCATATATTTTGTTGTTGGCGATCAACCCCGGATTCAAAACCAGTATTCGGTAGAATTGTTGCGGTAAACTGCCGACGAAGTTGGTCTGCGTCGCGGTCAAACCTGTAGCTACCACATCTGGCGACAAGTTACTCCAGGTCGTGCCATTCAGATTGTTATTGTATTGCACCCGATACATTCCCCCAGGCACCGAATTCCAAGCGATGGTGACTATCCCATTGGTCAGACCAACCGAGGTGATTACCGGCGAAGGCACCGTCAAAACGGTAACGGTCCTGGAAGCAATGTTTGCACTCAACCCCGTCGGCTGGCTCAGCGTGTAGTTCCCTGCCGCACTCCCGGTCAGTGTCAATCCGCTTACCGTCACCCCAATCCCCGTCCCCACATTCGGGCTCACGAAGTTCGCCACATACCCGTTCGTCGAAAGCTTCACATTGCTCACGTCACCCGCCAGTATCCCGGCCAGTACCACATTATTGCTGCTCAGTGTAGCCGTCGTCGTCCCGTCATACGGTTTCCCGTTGGCTGTTATGCCTGAACTGATCGTTACGCCCAACGCAGTGATGTTATTGCTCAATCCCGTCGG
>JBEKTH010000028.1:0-48241 GCA_049516255.1 Verrucomicrobiota bacterium | reverse complement strand
TAGTCCCGTTCCATTGCGCGATGTAATTGGCTGCATTGGTGCCGGCCGTCGTAAAACCGCCGCCCGCATACAGCGAGCTGCCCGACACCGCCAGCGCGCCCACGTTGCCGTTCATGCCCGACCCCAGCGCCAACCAGTTAGTCCCGTTCCATTGCGCGATGTAATTGGCTGCATTGGTGCCGGCCGTCGTAAAGCCGCCGCCCGCATACAGCGAGCTGCCCGACACCGCCAGCGCGTCCACGTTGCCGTTCATGCCCGACCCCAGCGCCAACCAGTTAGTCCCGTTCCATTGCGCGATGTAATTGGCTGCATTAGTGCCGGCCGTCGTAAAGCCGCCGCCCGCATAGAGCGAGCTGCCCGACACCGCCAGCGCGTCCACGTTGCTGTTCATTCCCGACCCCAGCGCCGACCAGCCGTCGCCGTTCCATTGCGCGATGTAATTGAGCGCGTTCGTCCCCATCATGGTGAAAGTGCCGCCCGCGTACAGGGTGCTGCCTGATACCGCCAGCGCCTGCGGGTAGCCGTTCAACCCCAACCCCAGTGGCAACCAGTCGCTGCCATTCCATTGTGCCACGCAAATCGCCGCATTGGCACCCGCCGTGGTGAAGCCGCCGCCGGCATAGAGTGTGCCGCCTGACATCGCCAGCGACTGCACGTTGCCGTTCATCCCGGAACCGACCGGCGACCACTGGCTGCCGTTCCATTGCGCGAGGTGATTGGCCGCATTGCCATCCGCCGTGGTAAACTGGCCGCCGGCATACAGCGTGCCGCCAAACACCGCCAACGTCTGCACCGCATCGTTCATCCCCAAGCCCACCGCCGTCCAATCGCTCCCGTCCCATTCTGCGATGTAATTGGCCGTGAGGTTATTGGTTTCCACCGTCAGGATGCTCGTGAAATCACCGCCCACATACAACGTTTGGCCGGATACCGCCAGCGCGTAGGGCGTCCCAGCCGCCACGCCGCCGAAACGGCCAACCCCGGACCAATTGGTGCCGTCCCATTGGGCAACGGGGACCGCGTCAAGAAAATTGGTGCCAATGAAAATGTCCTCACCGGCCGCATACAAAGTCTGTCCGGAAACGGCCAGCGCATACACCTGTCCGTTCGCGGCGCTGCCCATGGGCAACCAATTGGCGCCATCCCATCGGGCGATACACACAGCCGCGTTGCCGCCCGCTGTGGAGAAAGAGCCGCCAGCATACAAATCCTGACCCTCCGCCAGCGCCCAGACCGGCCCGTTCATACCCAATCCGAGCGCCGACCACTGACTGCCGTCCCATTGCGCAATGTTGCTGGCCGGGTTCCCGCCGGCCGTTGTAAACTCGCCGCTTACATACAACGTTCCGCCCTGCAAAACCATCGCCCAGACTGTGCCGTCCAGCCCCGATCCGAGCGCCGACCATTGGCTGCCGTTCCAGCGTGCAACCCCGTTGGCCATCACGTTGCCGATGATGGTGAAACCGCCGCCGACGTAGAGGTTGCCCGAGCTGTCCACCGCCATCGCGTAAATGCCCGCGTTTGCGCCCGCCAGGCCTCCCATGCTGACCCAATTTGCATCACTGAACGTTGGGTCAATCCGCACCGGATATGTCGCCTGCGCATCATCGACCACTATCGCCACGGTGGACCCGGCGCCGGGCCGCACCTCGAGGTGCGCCGGCAAATCCCTGCCCCTGGCATCACAGGCGCGCACTCCGCCATAGGCCAGCTTTCGGCCGGACTCCGCCAGCCGCAGTTGCGCTCCATACGGCGCCGGTTCCGCTGAGACTCCCGTCACGGCCAGCGTCACCACCAACCCGCCTTGCGCCGGGCCGGCGGGTGATTGTTCCACCACGAAATCCTGCCGCACGCCATCCACGCTCACGGAGTATTCTTCCGTCAAACCCGGACGGCTGAAACGCGCCGTTTTGCCGCTCACGGATACCTTGCCCGCGCCAGCCAGGCGGGTATTGGAGCCCGGAGGCACAAGGTTGGCGGGCGTCCCCCGGCCGATCTCGGTGGCAGTGACCTGGAAGCGATCACCCGGCGCATTGGTGACCGTCGAGGTCAACCATAAGCCTTGCGGGGTCGCCTCGCCATCCAGCCGCTGAAACACGCAATGCAACCGCGCACCCGTCCCGGCCGGGGTCACCGTCAAACCGCGTTCGACCTGCTCCCCGCCCACGGCCGCGCCGATTTGCCTCCACGGAATGGCGCCCGGGGTGTGGGTGCCCGCCATTTTCCCGGCCTGTGCCGTCCCCACGGCGAAAAGAACGAATAGCAAAAAGAATGTCTTCTCCATGCTATTTAATCTGGGATTTCTCTTTTGGTTTCTTGCCCATGAACCGGCGTGGGTGTTTTTGCAATTCTATTCCTACTCCACATTATTTCAAGTTCGTTTTTCCAGTTCGCACACGGTTTTTTGTGGCAAAGGGAGTGCTTCGTTGGCATTTGCGCCTTGCCGCACACTTTTCCATCCCATGCGAAGACACCACCTCCGTAGTTTCCATTGTTTTCATGCAGTTCCCTTCACTGTTTCCTTTATCCAGATGCCGCTGCGGGCAATCGCAGCCACTCAATAGCCTGTAGAATGGATCGGAACAACTCTCGCGGGACTACCACCTCTGCCATCTGGAAGACGATCTTCCGGGAATGGCGCACGACCTTCGCCCCGATCTTGATCAGTTTCTCCCGCAGCGTCGTCAACGTCCAGTGTCGAACGGCTCTGGGCAATACCGCCTGCGGCAGGAAGTTGCCCAGGTTGTAAGCCAGCACGAACAGTTGCAGCCGCACCTGGTTGTCCACGAAGTCGTGACAGGACAAGCGGGTCCATTTGACCGCGTTCTTGCCTTCTTTGATCCACTGCTCCGCCGTGCCACGCTGGTTGTAGAACCGAACCACCCGTTTGGCGGGCCGACTTAAATTGGTCACGATAAACCCGACGCGAGGAAACAGTTCTTCTCGTTACACGGTTACGAGCAATCAAAAGCCTCCTTCGCAAGAAAGAGGCCGTGTGTGTTAATAATCTTCCGGGAGCAAGACCGTCGTCACCGAACGGCCGGCTTCTGTGATGATCCAGAATTTGGCGCCGTTGCCGGCGCGATAGACTGAGAGGAGTCGTAAGCCCTGTTGCAAGGACAGCTCGTTCTCCCTGCGATCCTGTTCGCTGACATCACCCCAAGCTGATAACCACGGGTAGATCCCTTCAAAACGAAAGAGGGGGTTTACACCGAGAACGATTTTCCAGTCAATTGGGCGATGGCGCAGATCAATCTTGGCCTTGCGTGACGTCAGACTGACTCCGATTCGGTTTTAAATTATTCACCGTTTACAGGTACGAAATCCGACCGCAAAAACTGTTTGTTCACAACGATGCTGGTATGGGTTTCAGTCGTCGTGAAGCCATGAAGGTCTGAAATTATTTCGTGACTCCCTGTTACGGCCCTGGCCAACAGGGCCCGCATGGCTTCAGCCGTTGTTACTATTCGAACTTGGTGAATCAGAAAATCCCGCTTGCCAATCCAAAGGGTCCTCGTCCGACCTTGCAATTGTCTGGAAAAAACGTAACAGTTCACAATTCCCACTTTCTCATCGGGTTGCCGATTTTCGCTAAACACAGAACCGCCAAGCGGGTCTCCCCATTGCATGTTAAAAAATGTCCGTGGAATAGTTCCCGCCGCGCCGCCGGAGATTTCAGCGGCTTTGGCCAGAGCACTATTCCGCGTCTCTTCGTCCTGCGGTCCATTGCCCATTTCCAAAAAACTGCCTTCACCTAATGACCAAACTGCCTGCGCTTGGGTCTTGGTGGTGGAGTAGGATGATTCAATGGTCTGTCCCCATTCGATCAGGTAATAACCCGGCCGGGCGAGCCGGATTGTGAATCTTGTGGTGACGGTGGTGTCGTTCATGGTCGCAACGATTTGCCCCTCATCGCTGTAGCTTTTCAACGAGGCATAATTCGCCTGCGCCTTTTGGAAGATTTGGCTCGACGAAAGATCGTCACCAGCCTTGTCGCTCGAAAGAACCACCGTTGTTGATCCGCTTGCTAACATGATCGCCGCGCTGATAACGAGAGCCACTTTGATTTTTGCGTTTGTCATACTTTTGATGGTCCTTTCACATAGAAAAGCGATTTATGCCAATTCCATACTGGTCGCGTGGGTTCACCGGCGCAGCCACCCTCAGATCTTACTTCCGGTCGTGATGCACATCGGAAGGCTTCCAATTTTTGGGATACTTCCGAAGCATCTCCGCGTGATGGTTTGCCGGGGAGTCATGGAAATCCATACTCACTGACGATGAAGCCTGAAGCACGCCAAGCGAGACACCCTGTGGTGTCGGCTGCGAAACCCATGCGCCGTTTTTCAAAAAAGCGTACTGGTGCCGGCTGCTGTTGTAATAGATACCGTAGTTGGGGTAATAAACGTAGTCGTCCTGGAACACGACGCCTGGTGCCGCTACTACGGGAGGGGTCACGGTTATCCCGACGTTCTGTCCATTGGCGTAACCGACGCCTTTGGTCAGCGCCACCAGCAGCACAGCACCTAACACGAATCCAACCTTGTTGGTCTTAAAGAAATGTTTCTTGTTGTTCATGGGACGAGAGTAACCGGAGAAACTTGCCGGGGCTATGGGGTGTAACCCTTAGCACACGCTTGCCGTGAGAGGTATAGGGAAGCGTGGTCCCGCGAATCCCATACAATCCCCTGGCCGTTTCACACGTAGTTCAGAAATTCCTGGCTTAGTTTGGCGGGGATGTAATTCCGGGACTTGTTGAGCACGGTACTGACGTTGGCCTTGGATTCGGCCAGCAGCTTGATGACGCGACGGACAACGTCCTGGTTGGTCTTTTCCGCTTCGATGACGAGCAGCACCATATCCATGAGGCCGGAAAGCCGGGCTGTGGCGGTGGTTTGGTTGACCGGCGGCATGTCGAAAATGATGTAGTCGTATTCGCTGGCCTTGAGTTTGGGCATCAGCGCCGAAAGTTTCTTGGGCAGGTTGGCCGGCAGTACGTCGCCATTGGTCTGTTCGGTGATGGTGTACAGGTTGGCTTTGACGAGGGTGCAATTTTTTTCGGTCTCCAGGACTTGATCCAGGCTGTAGCCCGGCTCGCCCCGATAAAATTGTCGGGCTGCTCCCCTGTCTCCACTGATGTTGACAAGGAGCACGTTGCCGTCGCCGGTTTCGGAAAGTGTAGCAGCCAGCCCGGCGGCAATACTGCTCACGCCCCCACCATGGCCGCAACTCGTCACGGCCACCAACTTCGGCTTGTGAACCAGATTTCTCACTTCGAAATGAACGATCAGCCGGTCGCGCAGTCCTTCGTAAAACCGGCGCAGTGGGTGTTCACGATCCCACGGGGCAATACTCGTGCCGGGAGGCGTTCCTCCACCCCTGGTAGCACCAGGTGTGTTGTCCAACAGCAATCGTCCAGCACCAAGCCGCCGGGCGTGTTTTCCGAAACCGTTTTTTTCCACATCCGGAATGGAAATGAACAACGGTAATCCGAGCTTGGTTTCGATTTCCGAGGGTTGCTTTACCGAGCGATCCAGAACCAGTTCCATCAAAAAGGCCAGCGCCAGTCCGGCCAGAATGCCGCTCACTGCCAACGCGCCCACTACTTTCTCGAATTTTTTCGACCGACCTTTCAGCGGCGGCGTCGGCGATTGAATGATGCTGATGTTCGAGACCTTGCCATCGTTTAACTCATCGTCGATGCGGGATCGCTCCAGGTGGTCGGTGAAGTATCTCAGGTTGGCTTCGGCTGATTCCCTCTTTTGTTCCAATCCGGAAAGGGTGGCTTCCACCTGTTTAAAATTGGTTGCATCCGTCCAGACCTGGTTCAACTGTGAATGCAGGAATTCAATTTTTGCTTTCAACGCAGAGATCTGCACGGAGTCGTCCGGCAAATCGTCGGGCATGCCCGTTGTCCCCCGGGCCGGATCCGGCAATAGCATGACTACGCTTGCCAGCGGGGGATATTTTTCCTCCAACCGGGTTTTGATTTTTTGGGCATCGGCAATCTGGCCGCGGACCTCCTTGACCAGCACGTTTTCCTCGGTGAACCCCTGTCGTGTCAAGAAATCGTCCTCCTCATTGTTGAGAAAGACGAGACGCGCGCAAATCCGCCGATAGGCATCATATTGTTCGGAAGAAATTTTTACCAGCGGTTCGCCAGAAGTTGCCGTCAGGGCCTTCCGCGCGGCCTGACGTTCCGCCAGCTCTTCCTCGGCACCGGAAATTTGATCACGAAGTTTCGTTATTTGGCTGGAATAAGCGGCTTTTGAGTCCTCAGTGGAGATCACGCCCGCTTCGCTTTGCGCCTGCTGAATCTGCTTTTCCGTTTCGATCAACTCGCCGCGCAACCGGGTGGTTTCATTCGTCAAAAAATCACCAAATACACCACCCCCCCGCATCTTGAAGTGTTTGACAAAATAACCATCAATAATTTCACTCAAGGCGGGCTGGACAATTTCCTCGTCGGGGTGCTGCAAGGTGATGTGGATCACGCTGGTTCCCGGCGTCGACTCCACCGTCAGTCCATTTTGAATGAAATAAGCCGCCTCCATGGCTTCATTGGTTTCCGCACCACCGCCGCGGCCGCCCAGAATTTTCGAGGGCGTCAGGGCTTGAACCACCTGCTGGGCCAGATCCAGACTTTTCAGGATATCGATCTCGGTGTCGATGATGTTCTCGCTGGGCGCATTCATCGGCTGGGTTTCTTCCCCTGGCACACTGATCGGTTTCGCCTCCAACACGCTGAGCGAAAGCTCGGCCTCGGACTTGTATTGCGGGGGATTCATCAAGCAAACCGCCAGTGCGCCTAGAATTCCAGCCAGGGAAAGACCGAGAATCATCCACTTCCTCCGGAAGAGAACGAAATAAACGTCTTCCAGCGTCATTCTCGGTTGAGGTGTGTGTGTCTTCTTATCGCTCATGCAAAGAAAAATGGTTCGGCATTTTTTTCTTACTTATATGCGGGGAACAGCGTATCCACCATAGGGTGTTCACCCCATGTGGGTTTTACGTGGGTTCAACCCCGGCACATGTGTTCGGGCCGGGGAAACGTCAACCGGACGCCGGACCGATGACCGGCTTCGTCCGTCCGGACACGGTTCGAGTTGCCCGGGGCACGGTCGGCGGCGCGCAGGACCAATCTCACCGCATCCAACAATTGTTCGATGGTATAAGGTTTTTCCACCGTGGTGACGGGTTGAAGCCACAAATTCTGGGCCAGTTCCTGCGCAGGCACCGTTCCGGTGGCCATGATGATCGGTAACTCCATGCGGGCAGAACGCAGCTTCTTGAGGAGTTCAATGCCGGGCAGCCTGGGCATATGATTGTCAGTTATAAGAAGATGGTAGCGTTTGGCGCAAAGCGCTTCCCAGGCGGCGGCACCATCCTCGGCGTTGTCCACCGCGTAGCCGGCGCAAGTCAACACCATGGTGTTGATCAGGCGGAGTTCGTGATCATCCTCCGCCACCAGAATGCGGAGGGGCTGGTTCGATAGGTTCCTGACGGGTCTGGCGGCCTCGTCGCAGGCAGTTTCAAGAAGTTGATTCATTGGAATGAAAAAAATTGTCGGGATTCAGATCCAGAGTCGCCGGGCGATCCTGTCCTCGAACCTCAACCACGCGTGCATTGACAGCCGACCGCATCATCGTTTCTGCTTTTTGCTGCCGCTGGCGTCGCAACCGCTCGCGAAGAACTGCGAAGAACCCGCCAAACGTGGGTGGCTTATTCCGGTGATTGATCATCATTCCGTGAGAATACGACTGGAAACCTTCCGAGCGCTATAGGGTGTTTCCCGACCTGAAATTTGGCGCATCCCGCAGCCGACGCTAAAGTGGTGTTTCAGACATTCACCCCATCGCCGCACGTGCGAGCTGACTTTTGTGTTCGCCCTCGTCGGCGTATCCGTTTGGATGCGACCATCGTGGTTCGTCAATTTACTATCCAATTTTCCATAAAAGGAAGACGACGCCCAACTCGGCAAAACTCAACAATGCAGGTATGAGCAACGCCACAATTCCCCAAAGTGTGACTCTTCCAAAACGAAGGATGCCCAGCATTGTCATTCCCGCCACAAACGGAGCGATGCCCAGCAGGATCAAAACCCTGATGGAAAAATGAGGGCCGGATGCGCTCCAGCCCGCACCCATAAAAGCAAAAAGATAAATCGGCAAAGCGACGATCGGGGCAAGCCACACAATGAGCCACGAGGTGAGCGGAAGAACTGCTTTATGAAGGCTTTTCATTGCAAATGTTTTTCTTTCCCAGCCATGCCGGGAAATTGTTTTTCAGAATTTATACTGTGTGTACAACATGATTTGTTCCTCATACCGGCTTTCGATGCCATCCTGGCTTGATTCGAAACTGTTCCTGCCGGCGCTGGCCGTGAGATAGACGCTGTGTTCGCCATGAACATAGGCGAGGGTTGCGCCGACTTTTGGGATGGACCAGCTATTCACATTCCAGTCGGGATATTCCACCCCCAGCGCGGTGGTCAAAACCTTTCCATCAATATAGATGGGATTTCGCAGGATGAATGACAGATTACGGGGCGTCACGTCCAGTTCGGCCTTATCACTGAAAGTGATAAAACCTCTGGGGTTGGGGCTCATCAAATCTCGCAATCCAATGTGGATGCCGTCATTTTTGGCATAGGCCACTCCTGGATTCCCCGCAACAACCGGGGACAGCGGAGAGATAATTCTCTTGTCATAGGTATTATCCAGAAACGTTTCCCGAAAGAATCCAATGATGCCGCTCGGATGATAGTTTACATCCAGGTAATCTCCGAGGGATTGTACGGCTGTCTTTCTATAGAGAGATATGCCCCGACGGATGGCCAGGTCGTCGGGGCTTCTCAGGGCCGTAGAGTCGCGATTCAGGTATAGCAGGGAATCCTCGGTGAGCACCCTGGCCGACGTCAGGGTTGATTCCACTCTTTCGGTTCCCACTTTTTCAAGAAAAAAGGAAAGGCTTTTCTCGTCTTTCTGCCTAAGTTCCAGTTTTAGATCCAAGTTTGTACCGTCCCACGGGGGCTTGATCCATATCAAGACTGCATGAAGTGAATTGGTGTGGTTATATAGCTCCAGATCCAGATTTGGGCGGACTGGAGTGTTGGGATCGGCTGTGAATCTTAGCAGGGAGGCATATTGTTGTGCTTGGGATTGCATGGTGGAGATTCCCCAGAATGCGGTTAACATCAATATCCCCAGAGGTCTGAAATTTTGAGAAACCATAGCGCCTCCTTTATGGAAGTGTAGATGCCAAGGTTCTCATGACGGAAAGTACAGCCGACGGGTGCGTGGCGCCATTAGGTGTTTCCCCACCATCCCAGGCAATCATCCGATGATGTCGGTTACCGAAAAGCAAAGGGATGATTCGTCGGCGAATGGTTCCCACCCGGTCAAAAACCTTCAACAAAATCAGAAGGGATAACGAGCGTGAATATGGAGGGCATCACCCAATACGCCTTATGTTTGAAGCAGGAGCCAACGGCGCCACCCTTCAGTGTTGGATTGAGCCATGAAATTAGTTTACAGGATTTGGAGCCTGGAAGAAATTGGCGCACTTGCGGTTCAGCAACGCTCGACCACACTAATGACGTCCCGCAATTCGTTTCCGGTAAAGACAGATTTCCACCTGCCATCTTTTTCAATAACTGCCACACACCTGTAACCATCACATTGAACTACATACGATTTCCCTATTTCTGGGGATTGTTCCATTGTCTGATTTTGGCCATTTTCATTCACAAGCTGAGACTATGCCTTTTCAAGCGCGAACCACAATGGGGTGTTTCCCCTATGGTACTCAAGACGTACCGCTAACTGTCAATACCGTGGCTTGCAAAATGCTGATAATGCGTATATGCTCGTGGAGCCCGACGGGTTAGGGGAGAAAGACCGTGACCGAAAAAGAACACCAACACAATTTAAAGCGGATCGCCAAGGCTATCAAGGCCAACAATGCGTTCTTTCCCAATTTCCACAAGGGACACCCGACACGCAAGTCCGGTTCCGCAACATCGAAAAAGAGCTTCGAGGCAGGTGACATTCCGACGCAGGCCAAACTCTGCCGCGTTACTCTAAGTCACCCGGCGCGTCCTGGCGCGGTAGGCGACCGATGCAAGGTGTGAAAAATCGCGGGCATGAACTGGGGAAGGTTCGCACCAGGGTGAGTCGGCCCACGGGCACCATCATGGCGCCGCCACAACCTTGCATGATACGGCACGCGACCAGGACGTGGATGTTGCTCGAAATGCCGCAGAGCAACGACCCCAAGGTGAAAAGTCCAATCGCGGACGGGAAGACCCGGCGCGTGCCGAAGCGATCGGCCATCCAACCGCTGATGGGGATAAACACCGCCAGGCTCAACGCGTAAATTGACAGCACGGCTTTCATGCTGAGCGGCAGAGTTGCTCACCATTTCCAATTGCGGATTTCCGGAAGGTCCTGGCCGTATTTATCAATGTATTGCTTGTGCTCGATGAGCTTGTCCTTGAGTTGCTGCTTCAGGTAGTTGCCCTTGCCGCCCGTCTGCGGCAGGCGGTCGATGGTATCCATCACGAGGTGGAAGCGGTCCAACTCGTTCAGCACGGTCATGTCAAAGGGTGTGGTGATGGTACCCTCTTCCTTGTAGCCGCGGACATGGATGTTGTCGTGGTTGGTGCGGCGGTAGGTCAACCGGTGAATCAACCACGGGTAGGCGTGGAAGGCGAAAATGACCGGCTTTTCCCGGGTAAACAGCTCGTCGAAATCCGTATCGCTCAATCCGTGTGGATGCTCGGTTTGCGGTTGCAGCCGCATGAGGTCAACGACGTTGACCACCCGGATTTTCAAGTCGGGCAGATGCTCGCGCAGAATGGACACGGCGGCAAGCGTCTCCAGCGTGGGCACATCACCACAGCAGGCCATGACCACATCGGGCGCGGCGCCCTGGTCGTTGCTGGCCCACTGCCAGATGCCGATGCCCTCGGTGCAGTGCTTAACCGCGGCGTCCATCGTCAGCCACTGCGGCGCCGGGTGTTTGCCGGCGACCACGACGTTGACGTAATGGCGGCTGCGCAGGCAATGGTCCATTACCGACAGCAGGCAGTTGGCATCCGGCGGAAAATAAACCCGCACGACAGACGCCTTTTTGTTCACGACGTGATCAATGAAACCGGGATCCTGATGCGTGAATCCATTGTGATCCTGGCGCCAGACATGCGAGGCCAGCAAGTAGTTCAACGAAGCGATCTTCCGCCGCCACGGCAGGCCCGACGTAACCTTCAGCCATTTGGCGTGTTGGTTGAACATCGAATCAATGATGTGGATGAACGCCTCGTAGCAGTTGAAGAGCCCATGCCGCCCGGTGAGCAAGTAGCCTTCGAGCCAGCCTTCGCATTGGTGCTCGCTGAGCATCGAGTCCAACACGCGGCCAGCGGGGGCGAGAAATTCATCGTTCGGCACGGTCGCAGCGTCCCATTGGCGTTGGGTCGTTTCAAAGAGAGCGGCCAGGCCGTTGGAGAGGGTCTCGTCCGGACCGAAGACCCGGAAATTCCGCTGCTCGCTGCTCAGCTTCGCCACGTCGCGAAGGAAAGGTCCGAGCACGCGCGTGTCGCCGATGCCGCGCGCCCCCGGCGAGGGCACGTCCGTCGCATATTCGCGAAAGTCCGGCATCCGCAGGTCCCGGAGCAGAATACCGCCGTTGGCGTGGGGATTAGCGCCCATGCGGCGCTCGCCCTTGGGCGCCAATTCGGCCAGTTCCGGTTTCAGGCGGCCCCGTTCATCGAAGAGTTCCTCCGGCCGGTAGCTCTTCAGCCAGTCCTCCAACAGCTTGAGATGTTCGGGATGAGTGGCCGGGTCGGAAAGCGGCACCTGATGCGCCCGAAAGGTGCCTTCAACCTGCAAGCCATCGATCCTCTTCGGACCCGTCCAGCCCTTGGGTGAATTGAGAACGATCATTGGCCAGCGAGGACGCGTGAGATCGCCGCGGCCACGCGCCTGCTCCTGGATTTTTTTGATCTGCTCCACCGCCACATCGAGCGCCGCGGCCATCGCTTCATGCATCAACGCCGGCTCGTGACCTTCGACGAAGATGGGCGTCCAGCCATAGCCGCGGAGCAACTGTTCCAACTCCTCGCGCTCGATGCGGGCGAGAATGGTCGGGTTGGAAATCTTGTAACCATTGAGATGCAGGATGGGCAGCACCGCGCCGTCGGTGGCCGGATTGAGAAACTTGTTGGAATGCCACGCCGTGGCCAGCGGTCCGGTTTCCGCCTCGCCATCGCCAACGACACAGGCGACGATGAGCTGGGGATTGTCAAACACCGCCCCGAACGAATGGCTGAGCGAATAGCCCAGCTCGCCGCCCTCGTGGATTGAGCCGGGTGTCTCCGGCGAGGCGTGGCTGGGGATTCCGCCGGGAAACGAAAACTGCAGAAAAAGCTTTTGCAGTCCAGCCTCATCCTGGCTGATGTTGGGATAAATTTCGCTGTAAGTGCCCTCGAGGTAAGTGTTGCCCACGACGGCCGGGCCGCCGTGTCCGGGGCCGGACACATAAATCATGTCGAGGTCGTATTTCTTGATGACCCGGTTCAAGTGCACATAGATGAAGTTCTGTCCCGG
This sequence comes from Verrucomicrobiota bacterium, assembly GCA_049516255.1. Taxonomy (GTDB): domain Bacteria; phylum Verrucomicrobiota; class Verrucomicrobiia; order Limisphaerales; family UBA11358; genus UBA11358. The sequence continues at coordinate 35,636 of JBEKTH010000028.1, read as the reverse complement.
GGTCGTGCCCCAGTGTCCCAGCAACATGTGCTTCACATCCGTGAGCGCCAGCGGCCGCTTGAGCAGCGGATTATCAAAAAGATAAATCTGGCCGACTGACAGATAGTTGGCGGCACGCCAATAGGCGTCCATCTTGCGCAGCAGTTCCGGCGTGAGTGTGTTCGTTTTCACAGTTCAATCCTTTTTGTTCCCCGCGCCGGGTGCCAAAATGCGGCACACCGAACGCGCAAGCATCAATTCTTCGTCTGTGCGAATGACGCGAACTGTGGCCCGGCCGCCGGCCGTGGAAATCACCGCCGCATTCTTCGCGTTGCGCGCCGGGTCCAATTCGATGCCAAGAAAACCAAGCCCGTCACAGATGTGCTCACGGATGGCCGGGCAGTTTTCCCCAATGCCGGCGGAGAAAACCAACGTGTCCAATCCGCCCAGTGCGGCGGCGAAGGAGCCGATCCACTTTTTCGCCTGATAACAAAACAACGCCACGGCCTCTGCTGCGCGGACATCAGTGGCTTCACTCGCGCACAGGTCGCGCATGTCGGAGCTGGTCCCCGAAATTCCCAGCAGTCCGGATTCGTGATTGACCATTTCGTAAAATTGCTTTGTGGTCATCTGCTCGGTTCGCGCCAGATACGGCACCAGGCCGGGATCCAGATCGCCCGAACGCGTGCTCATCACCAGTCCCGCTGTCGGTGTAAAGCCCATGCTGGTGTCCGTGCTTTTGCCATCGCGTACGGCGGCCAGGCTGGCGCCGTTACCCAGATGCGCAAGGATCACCCGGCCCTTCGTTGCCGCCGGGTCGCCGAGCCGCGCGAGTTCTTCCATCAGATAGGCATAGGACAAGCCGTGAAAACCGTAGCGTTGAATGCCCTTGGCATCGAAGCGCCGCGGGATCGGCAGCAGTTTGGCCACGCGCGGCATCGTGTGGTGAAACGCCGTGTCGAAACAGGCCACTTGGGGCAGTTTCGGATGACGCTGGCGGAACGTTTCGATCAGTTCGATTTCGCGGGGCAGATGATCCGGATCGTATGGCCTGAGGCGATGCAATTCATCCAACAATTCCTGGGTGACCATTTCGGGCATGGTGTGTTTCATGCCGTGGACCACGCGGTGCCCCACCGACCGGACCGATTCGAAATCGTTCTGCTTTTCGAGCCAGTCAATCAGAACATTCGCCGCCGACCGGTGATCAGAAGCTGCGATGCCGAGGCTTTCCGGTTGATTCCCGGCCGGGGCACTGAACGTCAGATTGGTTTTGCTCAAGCCGATGCGGTCAACCTTTCCATATAGGCCGCGTTTCAGTGGTTCTTCAATGTGGTAGAGCGCAAACTTGATACTCGACGAGCCGCCATTGATGGTCAGGATGCTTGGGTTAGCCGGTTTCATGGGTGTCTTCGACATCGGGCCGTAATCCCAACGAAGCCAGTTTCGCGCAAGTGGATTTGTAATCCGTGTGAAGAATGCTTCGAATCTCCAAACCCTCCGCTATCTGGACGAACATCGGAGTATTTTCAATATAGACCACCTGCCGGGCCGGCACCTGGGCAATGTCCAGCGCCAGCCGAAAGATGTCCGCGTCAGGCTTGCGGAGGTGGACAAAGCACGAGGAAATAAAAGCATCCACAAACCGGTCCAGTTTGAACTTTCGAATCCGATACGCATTCAGTTCACGCGCTTCGTTGCTGACCACGACAATCTTCAATCTGTATTTGGCTTTCAGGTTGCGAACCAGTTCAATCATCCTGGCGCAAGGTTTCGATTGCGCAAACATGAAGCGCCGGAATTCGGCGCGGGAAAATGGCCGTTTTTGGTTGAAGACCACCCGGTCCAAATGTTCTTGGAGGGTAATTTTATCCTCCTCATGGGTTTCGAAGTTCAATTCATGCCGTTCCTGCATCTCGGCCCAGTCCAGCTTGAAGTGAGTCGCCGCCCGTTTCCGGGCACGATGATCCCAGCCATTCGTCAACAGGACACCGCCAATGTCCAGAAACAGGGTTTTGACCGGGAGTGTTTTGTTCATGTGGGCGGTGGTTGGGCAGTTTGGGGAATTGGTCTCGTCATGGCCTGATACATCATTTCCTCGCTGAAGAACGGTGAGCCAAATAGTTCGTAACCGCCGATTAGTCTTTCGTTCACTTTTCGCGCCAGCTCTTCGTGAGTTGCGGCATCAGCGTGAAAAGGCACCGCGACAATGGTGTATTCGATTGGAGTTTTCATATTGCCGGGGTTTAGTCGCGCAATTTGCATTGGGGTTTGTTTTTCATCGTTGCCATAAAATTTGTGTGTCTTCCAGCGGGATGGCAACGCCATCGAAGCGAGGCATCACTCGCGCGGTATAATCCCCTGCCAGGCGGCCAACAGCTACAGTTGCGCTGTAAACATAGCCACCTGATTCGTCAGCCAGTGGATGCAAACAGGTCATCTCCTGCCGCACGGGAGGACCGCCTTTGATTCCGTCGGCATATAGTTCCACTCTCACCGCCTTTGGATCGAGGCCATGGAGACCGGTTTGAACCTCAAATATGAGTTGCTCGCCTTTGGCCTCCACCTTTACTTGACCGAAGTGCGCTGTGGCCCATTTCTGTTCCAGACTGTGCCGCCAGTCCACCATTTGCCTGCCGATAGTGCCTTTGTTGGCCACGCGCGATTGGCAGGATATTGCCGCCGGAAGATAATGTTGTTCGGTGTATTCGCGCACGGTGCGATCGGCGGAGAAGCGCGGGGTCAACCGCGCCATGCTTTCGCGCATCCGCGCGACCCAAGCGGTGGGAATGCCTTTCTCGTTGCGGGTATAAAATTCGGGAATCACCTCGCGTTCGAGTCGTCCGTAGAGGGCCTCGGCTTCGGCTGCATCCCAGGCCGGGTCGCTGCCGTGCTCCTGACCGTCGCCCAGCGCCCAGCCCAAATCCGTGACATACGCTTCGGCCCACCAGCCGTCCAATTCCGAAAGATTGATGCCGCCATTGACCAGCACCTTCATGCCGCTCGTGCCACACGCTTCCCACGGCCGCTGTGGCGTATTGATCCAGACATCCACGCCCTGCACCAGTCGCTCGGTCAATTGCATATCGTAGTCGCTGAGAAAAATTGCGTGAGGCCGGACATCGGGTCGGCGAATGAACTGAATCCATTTTTGGATCAAGGCTTGTCCCGCAAAGTCCGCCGGATGAGCCTTGCCCGCGATGATGAGCTGCACCGGACGCTGTGGATTGGATAACAAACGAAGCAGGCGCTCCGGATCATGCAGCAGAAGATTGGGTCGTTTGTAGGTCGCAAAGCGCCGCGCAAAACCCAGTGTCAGCGCGTTGGGGTCAAACAGATGCTTCGCCTCTTCAACCGTCTCGGACGATGCTCCGGCGGCGGCATAATGTCGGGCCAGCCGTTCACGGGCGTATTCCACCAGCGACTTGCTGGCAGCGATGCGAAATTGCCAAAGATTTTCGTCGGAGACGCGGCGAATATCCTGTTCCAAAGTTTCCGACGCCCCCAGCCAACGGTCTTTGCCACAGGCCTTCGTCCAGAGTTCGTCGGCAGCCGCCGAATCCCAGGTCGGCATGTGAACTCCGTTCGTTACATGGCCGATGGGAATTTCATTCTCCGGCCAGTGCGGAAATAGCGGTTCAAATAAATGCCGGCTGACTTTTCCGTGCAAACGGCTCACACCATTCACCGACCCGCTGCCGCGAATGGCCAGATAAGCCATGTTGAAACTTTCCGAAGCATCGTTCGGATTTTGGCGGCCCAAGGCCAGCAAATCATGGAGGCTGATGCCGAGCTTTTCAGTGGCATAATGACCGAGGTATTGTTCGATGAGAGCCGGATTAAAACGGTCAAACCCGGCGGCCACTGCCGTATGAGTGGTGAATACATTTCCCGCCCGCGTGGCAGCCAGCGCCACATCAAAAGGCTGCGCGTTCTCCTGCGTGAAACTGCGGGCGCGTTCCAACACGGCAAACGCCGCATGACCTTCATTCAGGTGACAGACATCCGGCTTGATGCCGAGTGCCGCAAGCAATCGCCAACCTCCAATCCCAAGCAACAGCTCCTGCTTGAGGCGCAACTCCGGTCCACCGCCATACAACTCGCTGGTAATCCCGCGATGAGCCGGAAAATTGGCAGCGTCATTGCTGTCCAGCAGGTAAAGCTTCACCCGACCAACCTGCACCTGCCACGCCCGCAGCCAGACCGAGTAACCAGGCAAGGCAATCTCCAGCCGCAACCATTCGCCATTCGGCTGGCGCAACGGCGTGATTGGCAACTGGCCGGGGTCGTTATACGGGTGTAAAGCTTGTTGCGCCCCGTCCTTGTCAATCACCTGACGAAAATAGCCTTGTTGGTAGAGCAGCCCCACGCCGACCACCGGCACGCCCAGGTCGCTGGCAGCCTTGAGCTGATCGCCGGCCACATTGCCCAATCCGCCGGAATAAATGGGCAGTGCTTCGCTCAACATATATTCCATGCTGAAATACGCGACACACTTCATGGGCGACTGCGGATGATTTTTTTGAAACCACGCGGGCGTCTCTGCCGCCTGGCGCTTGGCTCGCAACTGGTCATCCACTTTCTTGCGAAAGGTCGGATCAGCCAGCACGCTCTTGAGTTTGTCCTTGGAGACAGTTTGCAGGACCACCCAGGGGTTTTGCGTGAGTTCCCACAGCGCGGGATCAAGCTGCCGCCACACTTCGTCGGTGCAATGATTCCATGACCAGCGCAGGTCCAGCGCCAGCTCCGCCAGTGAATCGAAGCCTTCGACATCCGCAGTTAATTGACCGTAGGCCGGCTTGTTGCCCGGTGTTTGTTTGTCTGTAGTCATAATGTTTTTTGCGCTCAAAGTTTGTTTTCCAAATCCGCCATTTTCGCCAGCCGGCGACGAAAACGCTCCGCGCCGATGAATTGTGCGGCGAGAAAGGTCTGCGTTAATTCCCAGGCGAGGGCGTGGCCAACCACGAGGCCGCCAAAACAGATCAGGTTCAAATCGTCATCCTCGACACCTTGATGCGCCGAAAAGTTTTCATGAATCAAGCAGGCCCGGACCCCTGCCACTTTGTTTGCGCAGACCGCCGCCCCGACACCGCTTCCGCAGATTCCAATGCCGCGTTTCACCGTCCCGGCGGCAACCGCGCGGGCCAGCGGCACGATGAAATCCGGATAGTCGTCGTCTTCTTTTGGCCGGCCGTCGCCAAAGTCAACCACTTCATGGCCGGCTTCGCGCAACTTCCTGGCCAGATATTCTTTCAATTCGTAACCTCCGTGGTCGGCAGCGATGCCGACGCGGTTCGGCGGCCCTGGCAGGACGGTTACGGTTTGAGCATTCACAAGCATTTTCAGGTAAGGTTTAAGTCGCGAGCCGAGGATACAATCGCGCGCCCAGAAAAACCAGAATGGTCGTGGTGAACAGGATGACCACATAGTCGAGACCCAGACTGAAGACGCTCGTGCTGCCCGACAACATGCAAGTGCGCAGGGCGTCCACGACATAGGTCAGAGGATTGAGATGCGAAATAATCTTCAGCCAGCCGGGCATGATGTCGGTGGGATAAATCGCGTTGCTGGCAAAGAACAACGGCATGGTGAGCACCTGGCCGACGCCCATGAAACGTTCACGCGTCTTCACGATGCACGCAATGATGAGCGAAAACGTCGAGAACAGTGTCGCGGCCAGGACCACGATGACCAGCACATTGAACAGCGCGAGCGGACTCCAATTCAGCTTCACTCCGAGCAACAGCGAAAGGATGTAGACAATGACCCCCTGCGAAAGAGTGCGGATGCCGGCGGAGAAGCCCTTGCCGAGCACCAGCGCCGCGCGCGGAGTCGGGCTGGCGAGGAATTTCTGCACAATGCCGAGGTCGCGCTCCCAGATGACGTTGATGCCGAAAAAAATGGCCACGAACAGAACACTTTGCGCCAGGATACCGGGAGCAATGAAATCCAGATAGGGAATGTTGCCCGTATGCATCATCCCGCTGCGTGAGAAGACCTGTCCGAAGATGAGCAGCCACAACGCGGGCTGGAGCGCGCGGGTGACGAGTTCCGTGAAATCGTGGCGCAGCTTGCGCAACTCAAATTCGGTGATGACAAAGGTCTTCTCGATGAAGCCGGTCAATGGGCGAATGGAAGTAGCGTTCATAGATCAGCCCAGGCGCTCAGCCGTGGCGCGTTCGGCAGAAACGGCGCGGAAGTTGTTGCCAGAATCCAGCGCGCTGCCGGCATAATGGACAAAGACATCATTCAGCGTGTGGCCGCTACCAAGCGAAGCTTCAAGTTCTTTGCAGGTGCCGAGTGCCGCTACTTTGCCTTTGTGCATGATCGCCATGCGGTCACAATGGCCTTCCGCTTCTTCCAGATAATGGGTGGTGAAAAATAGGGTGGTGCCATAATTGGCCCGCAGGTCCACAAGATGTTTCCAAACCGCGTCGCGCGCAATCGGGTCCAGCCCGACCGTCGGCTCATCGAGGAAAAGCACCTTGGGACGATGCAATGTGGCTTGGGCAATTTCCAGTCGCCGAACCATGCCGCCGGAGTATTCGCCCACCATGCGTCCGCCGTCCGCCGTCAGGTTCATGAATTCCAATGCCTCCGCAATGCGCGCCGGCCGCTCGTGGCGTGGCAGATCGTAAAGTTTGGCAAAGATGAGCAGGTTTTCGTAGCCGGTGAGCGAGCCATCCACCGAGACCGCCTGCGGCACATAACCGATGGCGCGGCGGACGCCGACCGCCTGGCTGGTGATGGAGAAACCGGCCACACACGCCTCGCCCGACGTGGGCGGCAGCAGCGTGGTGAGCATCTTGATGGTGGTGGTCTTGCCCGCCCCGTTGGAGCCAAGCAGGCCGAAGACCTCGCCGGTATTGACCGAAAGAGTCAGCGCATCCACCGCCGTAAACGCGCCGAAGCGGCGGGTAAGGTTTTTGATTTCGAGAACAACGTCGCTCATGATCCCTTTGGAAAGTATATCTCCTGGACACAGGAAACGAATGGGGTGAATACCCCATAAGATTCAATGAACCGGCCAAGGCGTCGTATTTTACGCCGATGGCATCCTATTACGGTTGCTGTTTTTTGGAAAAAAGGCGAGCCCAGGACCCGGATAAGGAATGTCTGAAAATCACGGCGAAAGCCACAATGGCCATCCCCGCGAGCATCAGGTAAAGCGCCGTGGGCCCCAACCAGGCTTCGAGCTGTTTCCACTGTTTCCCGAAAAAATATCCGATCAGGATGTAACCGGTGGTATAGGCTGCCGACCCTGTGAGGTTGTAAAAGAGAAAAGTGCGCCATTGGATTTTCGCCATGCCGGCCAGCAGGTTGACCGCGACCGGCGGAAACAAGAAGATGAACCGTGCGATAAACACCGTCTTGGCGCCATGACATTTGAAAAACTGTTCGGGCCACTTCATCCGTTCGGGGGTGAGATGGAGCCAGTGGATTTTTTCCAGACTGCCCCGGCCCAGCCGCCGTCCAAGCCAAAAGGCACAAATGCCGCCCAGAAAACATGCCATCGTTCCGGCCACCACGGGCTGCCACAGTGAATCCGCAGTTTTCCCCAAAACAAATCCGGCCCCCAAAAGAATCGTTTCCCCCGGCAGGGGAAAACCGAGGTTGTTCAAAAATGCGACGATGAAGACGAGCACATATCCGTAATGCGGAATATGGGGCAGTAACGAATGCAGCCAGTGGAGCATGTTCATCGCTCGTGCTTGATTACCAGCCACGCGCGCGGCTTTTCCGGCCGGGCGTGACGCTCAAGGAATGGCCGCTGACTTTCCATGTGAAACATCCCAGCCGCCACCCAAAGCCTTGATCAACTGGACGCTTGCCGTCAGTTGTTGCATCTGGAGGTCCAGCGCCGTCCGCTGATTGTTCAACAAAGCGGTTTGCGCGGCAATCACATCGAGGTAAATGTCCAGGCCGGATTGGTAACGGGTGTTGGCGAGCGTCAGGTAGCGCTGCGACGAGGTGACGGCGGCATCCTGCTGTTGAAGTTCCTGTGACAGGATTCTCAGCGTTGACAGATTGTCTTCGACTTCCTGAAAGGCAGTGAGCACGGTCTGACGGTAATTTGCGATGGTGCCCTGGTAGATCGCCTGGGACTGCTCAGTGACCGCCTTGCGCAATCCGCCGTCAAAAAGTGTTTGCGCCAGTGTCGCGCCGACGGACCAGACCAGGCCCGGCGCGGAAAAAAGATTTTGTATTGATGTGCTCTGGTAGCCCGCCGCACCGCTCAAGGTAATGGTCGGAAAGTAAGCCGCGCGCGCCACGCCAATTTGCGCGTTGGCCTCCGCAACGCGGCGTTCAGCGGCGGCTACGTCCGGACGACGTTCGAGGAGTTCCGACGGGATGCCAAAGGGAATGGCGACAGGTTTTGCGACCAATGGATTGATTACGATTGAAAATGATGAAGCCGGTTGGCCGAGGAGCATCGCGATGGCGTGTTCGAGTTGGGCGCGCTGGATGCCGAGATCGGTGGCCTGCGCGAGCGTGTTGTTGAGCTGCGTTTCCGCTTGCGCGACATCCTGACCGGACGCCATGCCTGCATCAAACTGGACCTGGGTCAACTTGAGCGATTCCTGATAAGCGAGCACCGTCGCATCCAAAAGCTGCTTCTGCGCATCCAGCACGCGCAGCTCAAAATAATCCACCGCCACTTCCGCCTGAATGGTCAGCCGCACGTTTTCGAGATCGGCCAGCGTGGCTTGCGCTTCCAGCGAGTTTGCCTTCACGGTGTTGCGGATGCGGCCCCAGAAATCCGGCTCCCAGGAAGCGTCAAATGGCAATGAATATTCGGTGCTGGTGGAAGCGCCCGACGGCGAACCTGATGGAGATGACTGCCGGGACGCCGTGACTGAAGGACTGGCGGTCACGGTTGGAAAGTACTGCGACCGGGCTTGTTTCACCACAGCCCGCGCGGCGAGGAAATTGGCGAGTGCGGCGGCAACACTTTGATTGGAGACAACCACCTGGCTTTCGAAAGCATTCAACTCCGGCTCATTGAACATTTCCCACCAGTTGCCACGAAGAGCGTCGCCCATTGGCCCGGCGGTTTTCCAGCCGTCAGTTTCCTGGGTTTGCACCGGTGTCATTTCTTTGAAAGCGGCCGGCGTTTGGACGGACGGCTCCGCATATTTTGGCGCGAAGCTGCAACCTGCGGACAGAGCCAGACACGCCAGCGAAACTACGATTTTTATGGCTTTCATTGAATGCTCATGGCTACCCCCTGAAGATGTCGAATGGCTCAATCTTGAGGACCTTGCGTATCCCGACATAGCTTGAGATTGCGGCGATCAAAAGGACCATGCCGAAGGCCAGCCCTAGGTTCCAGAAAGTGATCATGGCGGCGTAGTTGGGTAGCCGGTAGCGGGCAATCGAAATCATCAGCGTCACCAGACCAATACCGAGACCATAACCGGTCAGCGCCGTAAACGTCGCCATGAACAGGATCATATAGACCAGCTCACGCCCCTTGGCTCCAATCGCTTTCAAAGCGCCAAATTTCTCCAGATTTTCGAGAATGAAGGTGTAAAAGGTCTGGCCCGAGATGGACAGCCCAACAATAAAGGCAATCACGGTCATCAACAGGATGTTGGTGCCAATGCCGGTCTGGTAGGTATAATAATCGGAAATGCGTTTGTTGAATTCAGCCTTGGTAAAGGCGATATAGCCGAGCTTGGCAACTTGCTGCTTGATGCCGGCCACGGCAGCATCGCTCTTCGGCTGCACCAGGATATAGGAAATGGTAAACCGCGTTGTCGGGAGATATTCTTTGGCGCGATTGAAGGTGGTATAAAGTGTCGGCACGCCGTTCAGTCCGTTCGCGGCGACCCGGGCGATGCCCACGATGACACCACGGTGGTCATTGAGTTCGAATGTGGTGCCGATCTTCGGATTCCCCAGCTTCGAGAATTCTGCGTCGTTGACCATCAGGAACGAATTGTCGGCGTAGATGTCCTGAATGTTGCCCTGTTCGAGTTCGGGCCGGCCAAACAGACTGCTGTCGTCCAGACCGATGACATTGACCGACTGGTAGGTTCCGTTGGTGAGTTTGACCAGCGCCCCGCCCATAAAGAGCGGCACTGCATAGCTGACCCCGTCCATGCTGCGCACCGAATCCAGCACGTAATCGGGCATCGGGATGGCGCTGCTGGCTGTATTGACCGCCGGATCCATGATCCACATCGCCGCACCAACATTGGTGACGGTCGAAAAGGCGCGGTTGAGAATGCCGGCGAACATCGCGGTCATTTGCATCATCAGGAACACCGCGAAGGTGATCCCGATCAATAACGCGGAGAACTTGGATTTGTCGTTCACCAGCAACTTGAATCCGATCCGCAGGATGCCACCGTATTTCATGGTGACTCGCCTTTCCACCAGCCCGCGCAACAGCCAACCATTACAATGATTGCGCCGAGACCTGCGCCTGGTTGAACTGATGATCGAAAGTTGTTCATCGCGGTTGCTCAACTATTTCTGCCCGATGTAAACATCCACCAACTGGCCCGGATAGACCGGAGCGTCCTTCTTTTCGAACCGGAAAATCACCGGCAGCACCCGCAAATCCACCTGCTCCTGGCGTTCATTGGACAGTTCGATCTTGGGCGAGACATAAGGTTGCACCCGGACGAACTCCAGCGGCACCTTGATGTCCGTCCCGGTAATCTGCATCTGCGCTTGAATATGCCAGTGAGACGGCAACCGTGAGACCAGTATCTCGTCAACATAACAACGCACATCCATGTAATCTTGCGGCCCGCTCATCACGATGAGCGGGTCGAATAATTCCGTGTAGGTGTCGTAGTTGCCCTGCGACGACACATAGCCACCGACCGCTGCGTTGACGGACAGTACGACACCATCCACCGATGCTTTGACCGAATATTTTTGGAGCAGCACGTTGGCCACCTTCAGTGTGGCTGCCGCCTGATTGACGGCATCTTCCGCTGTATCCAGCACATCCTTGCTGATTGATTTCGGGTCAATGTCGTAGGCGTCACGACGCTTGTCGTATTGGTCGCGGGCCGCTTTCAAGTTGGCTTCGGCCAGCTCCATGTTTGCCCTGGGCACGGAATCGTCAATGGTGAAAAGCAATGTGCCGGCTGACACCTGCTGACCTTCATGCACCAGCACCTGGGTGATCGGGCCGGAAACTTCAGGAAAGATATTGATGTTGGCACCATTCGTCTGATCGCTCTCGATAATGCCGTTGGCGTAAATGGCCGAGTCGTAAGGGCTGCTGACCGGTTTAAACACCGGTGGCTGCGCTTTCCTTTCAATGCCGAAGAGATAGGCGGCGACCAGTCCGGCCAAGATGCCCAGGATCGAGAGGACAAAGATGATTTTGTTTCTGAATTCCCTCTTGGGCTTGGATGGTTTGGTTTCAGCTTTAGCCTCCGTTTTGGATTCAGGCTTGAGTTCGGGTTTAACTTCGGTTTTAGGTTCGGCTTTAACTTCGGGCTTGGACTCGGTCGCTTTTCTGTCGTGGGTAAGTTCGAGTGCCTTGGGATCGGGTATGGGCGCGACGGTTTCCGGCTTTGACTCGGCCGCTTTAACTTCCGGTTTGGGTTCGTCTGAATTCATTCGGTTCCCTTGTCATTGGCGGTGAGATGGCCATCTTCCATATGAAGGATTCGATCCGCATATTCGTTGATGCGCGCATCATGGGTGACGATCAGGATGCAGCGGCTTTTGTTGAGAATTTTCTCCTTCACAAAGGCGATGATCATCTTACCGGTGTCGCCATCCAGCGAGGCGGTCGGTTCGTCGAGAATCAGAATTTCCGGCTGGCTGCTGATCGCGCGCGCAATTGCCACGCGTTGCTGCTCGCCGCCTGAAAGCTTTATCGGCAGCATCTCACCCCGGTCTTTCAGTCCGACGATTTCAAGGTATTTTTTTGCCTCGGCGATGGATTCGTTCCAATCGTGCTGTTTCAGAATCATTGGGATGGCCACATTTTCAGCCGTGGTCAGCCGCGGGAACAGATGGTAATCCTGAAAGACGAAGCCGATGGTATTCAGACGAAAATCAGCCAACTGGTCATTATTCAGCGTCCAGATATCAGCCCCTTTGACCACCACTTTGCCGGCATTGGGACGCAGGATGCCGGAAATCATGCTTAACAGCGTGGTCTTGCCGCTGCCGGAAGGGCCGACGATGAACAGCATCTCACCAAAGTGCGCAACAAACCCGACATCATTCACGGCCGTCGTCTTGTTTTCACCTTCACCAAACCATTTGGTTAGATCGGTTGCAATGATTGCCTGATTCTCTATTGGTTTTACGCTGTCGGAGCTCATAGGCAGCCGACATCATTTCTCGGACACCGCGTTCAATACTCCCTCGTCCTGCACCAGCGTCCATTCGCTGTCCGGATTGTATTCCTTCATCGCCGCAGCGATCCGGAAAGTCTTCTCACCGAAATTGCGCTGAAACACTTTACCGTCCTGATTCACAATAAAGGTCATGATGCCTGACTGGTTCCAGTTTTCTGGATAAGCCACCAGCGCGAATCCCCCCGTCAAGTCGCCGTGGCTCAGGTAATTCATTTTTCCGCCGGGCGCAGCCTCGCCCTGCCGCGTCAGAATCCTGAAATAATAACCGTGAAACGGATGCGGCCCCGCGTCCTTGTGACTGACATAACCTTCGGCATGAGCTTCCGCCACCAAAGGCCCGAATGGGCTGGCCGGTTCGTTCTCCACCGCCGGCCAGTAGAGGCCATCCTTCATTCCCGGCGCGCTCTTGAATTTCTGCGCGTAATTCACTCCTCCGCCCGCGACCGGGTTCGCGCTGGCATACTGTCGTTGCGCGGTCACATAAGCCCGGCAAACGCCGATGGCGCAGAGTTCGTCCTTGCCGATGTGCCGGTTGATAATCTCCTCCTTGCCTGACACCGTATCGAAATACCATTGCCCGTTCGTTTTGATCAATGGGATCGGCAGCGGCCAGTTGTTCGTGCCAACTTCAAGGGTGATTTTGTCGTCGCCCTCTTTCACCGGATTACAGTTCTGCGCCATGGCGGCAGCGAAGCGCTGCGCATTGTTCGCGTCCTGCACCTTGTCGCCGGTTGAAAGTTCCTGATACTCCGGGCCGAAAATTTCAACCAGGACCGATTGATCCCTGGCTGCGGTAGCCGCGTGCAAGGCTTTTATGGCTTCCTCCGGCGAAGCGAACAGCCGTTCCGCGACCACGGATTTCTGTGGTGTTGCCTCCGGCTCCGCTGCCTGAAGTTCCGCCGGCAAAACGCCGCAGGCACCCGCCAACAGTGCAATGCTCAAAAGGGTGGGAAGACGTGTCAATAGGTTTGAAAATTTCATAATTTTATCAATCGGCTTGTGTTCCATGTGGTTGCGGTTCATCACTTTTTCCCGCCGCCACCCGTATGACCACCACCGCCCCCTCCATGCCCGCCGCCGCTGGGATGTGCCACCGCACGACTTGCAGCTCCGCGATGACTATAACCATGCACATCGCCCCCCCGATCATAGCCACCGCCGAAAAGAAACAGATCAGGCTCCGCCACCACAACTCCGCCGGCGTATCCTCCGTCTCCGCCCACGAACCCGATGCATCCCGTCAAGGGCACCAAAAGTGCAATCCCCAGCACAATCCCCAGATCAATCTTGAACCGGTCAACCGAACCGTGCTTCTTGTTCAAACGAATCTTCCTCTCGCAGAAGAAATTAAGGAATGTGGTTTTCTGTTTAATCTTCATTAGGGTTAAAATACGCATGCAGGCTTTCCCGTCGCCATGGGGTATAACCCTACCTTGCTTCATTATCGTCGCCCCGAAAGCTTACTTAGCGTCCATTACACTCGATGACGAGGGGTGGTCAGCTTGTGGAACACGCTGCATGGTTCGCGACGAGGTTCCCAGCTCAAGCCAGTTAACCACCATCTTGCCAGTATTTTCCCCTTTGAACAGGCCAATGAATGCGGCCCCGGCTTGATCAAGGCCTTCGACGACCGTCTCTTTGTTCTTCAGTTTGCCAGATTGCAAATAAGCGCCGACTTCCTTTTCAAATTCACCACGACGATCCAGCGAATCACTGACGATCATGCCACGCATCGTCAACCGTTTGGTCGTGATGTTAAAAAGATTGGATGGACCGGGACGTGGCCTTTTCTCGTTGTAACCGGAGATGCCGCCACAGGCGATGATCCGGCCATGGACGCGCAGGGTCGAGAGTGCCGCTTCCAGCGCTTCGCCGCCGACATTATCGAAATACACATCAATCCCATCCGGTGCCTCAACCTTCAATTGTTCAACCATCGGGCCGGTCTTGTAATCGAAGGCGATATCAAATCCACATTCCTCCCGCAGAAATTCGACCTTCTTCATGGAACCGGCGGACCCGATGACTTCGCATCCGCGCAATTTTGCCAGTTGCCCAGCCACATTGCCGACCGCACCGGCGGCGCCGGAAATATAAATGACATCTCCGGCTTTGACCTCCACCAGATTCAACCCGGCCCAAGCCGTCATGCCCGTCATGCCGAGCGCACCGAGATAAACCGAGAGCGGTTGAATTTCGCGACTGACCATATGTAATTGTTGGGGCGAAGCGATGAAGTAATCCCGCCAGCCAAAGTTGGAAGTGACGGCATCACCCGGCTTAAATTCCCTGGTGCGCGACTCGACCACTTCGCCGACGGCGCCGCCCTCGAGCGGTTTGCCCAACTCGAACGGCGGAACATACGATTTTCCCTCATTCATGCGACCGCGCATGTAGGGATCCACCGACATGAAAAGATTGTGCACCAACACCTGCCGGTCTGGTAGTGGCTCCAATTCAGTCTGCGCCAGGATAAAGTTGGCTGCGGTCGGAAACCCGTTGGGGCGGGAAGCCAGTCGATTTTCCCGGCTCGAAATTTTTGACATAATAATAATTCCGCCAATCTTAAGCCTTTCGTCACGAGGCCATCATTCATCCTTCATTGGGGTTTTCCCTTCCATTCCCGACTGCGACGAGAAATCCCCGGTGGACGGAGAGCAGTACAGGCTGAAACCTGGAGGTTGGCAGGCGGACCAAATCCCGGCAACAGAGGAGGGGAACCAGACAAGCAAGAAAGAGCAGGTAGAACAGCGCACGCATGTCATCTGTTTTTTGAAAGTCGCTCATGCCGGTCCATTCCATCAAGCGCCGCCGTGTGCTTCCGTGAACTGACCGGGTACAGCCGCGTCGCTGGAGTCGTCATAAGGACTCTTTTGCCGCTGCCCTGGCAGCCTGGCGCGCTTGATCATACTCCGCTCCGGCGATGCCTTCTTCAACCAGTCTCTCGTTGTCGCTTCGCCCTTCGTCATCCTCATCGGCACTGGGAGCCGCGGGCACTTTGTGTCCGGTTGAACCGGGCAACGGGTCCCAGCGTTCGGATTCGGGCGCGGATTCAAGGACGGCTTCTTTTGGGTCCGTGTCCGGCTCACCCGTCAATTCCCGTTTGGCCTGTTCCCAGTCGGATTTTGATGCTTCCTGCGCGGAACGGCCGTTGATGACTGCCAGTTCGACCGCACGCTCCCGCACCATCTTGCGCGTCACCGTGCCGAGGCCGGCGGAGTTTTCCGTCATGGCACCTTCCTTCAATGGATTTGTTTTCATGGGTTTAAATGACCGCAAATACGGAAAAGCGCTTGTGAATCATGCGCCGTCTTCATTTGGCGCGTGCCCCGATCCTCGTGTATGTCACGGGATTTGGAAAAGACGTTGTCCCGCTTTTGAGATTTAGGACCAGGGTTGGCTGCCCTGGGATTCGGCCGCAACCGGTGAAGCATTTTCGGGAAAACGGGAGTTTGAGATATTTTCGCGAGTTTGGTAATGGACGTTTTAGTTTTCAAGGCCCAGAGTATCACCCCGCAAAAATGCGGGCGCCATGGGGTGTAACCCTACCCGACATTTGTAAATTCGGCCCAGTCGGGCTGGCGGGAATGATCAAGGAAATCGAGCGGGAAGTTTCAGGCCGACCGGCGCGTCGCGGCGAAGATTCTGCGCAAGGCCAGGTGGGTTGGGAGAAAGGCGACGAGACACAGTACCCCAAACCACAGCAGGACATAGAGGTTTTGGTTTGCCCAGGCTTGCGGCCGCTGGTTGTTGAATCCGTAAACATAATTGATATTGACGGGGATGTTGGGGTCCGCCAGATGGGCGCCGGCGGGCGGGGCAAAAAAGTAGCAGACAAGCACCAACCCTGCGGCCAAAACCATCCAAGCAGGCAAAGCCCGTTTGTCGTAGCCCAGGCGGACCAGGAGCCAGACGAGCAACAAGGGCAGCCAGCCATGAAACAGCGAAAGTCCGCGCGTGAACAGTGGCAGCTGGTGGTCAAACATGTAGCTGGTCAGATTCAGAAAATGAAACCCAAACAGATTGCTGCCGAAGTCCACGAGCCAGAGACATTGCGGAAGCAGAATACCGACGGCACACATGCTGATGAGCAGGGAGCTTTCCAGCCACATGCCCGTTACCGTAAGAAGGAGGGCGGCGTCACAGAACCATAGAAAGTTCGTGGGCCCATAGGTGTACAAATAAACCGGAACCAGAACGACGAGGAAGCAGGTGCCGGCAATTTTGGCGGCCAAAGGAATTTTGTGTTGATGCCTGTTCAAACCGCACGCCGCATCGTGAAAGCCCTGACCTTGGCGATTGATTACCTGATGGTGTACGAATGGATTCATTTGCTTGAAACGAAGCACACACTATGTTGCAGGAACAGTGTGTCCAATAAATTCCGGGCTGGCCCAGAATGAACCTGTTTTAACCGGACCGCCGCACTAACCACGCACACAAATTAACCGCACAATGACTTCCGGCGGGCGCACGACAACTGCCGGGGGGCCCACCACGACGGCGTCATGATGTTCGTATCGCGCGTGCCCGCCACGTCCGCCTTCCGGAAAGATACATCCGGTGTTGGAGAGCAGGGAGATGATGCCAGTTAAAAACAGGATTTTTTCATAATTTGGTTCATATCGCTTTCGGGAATGATGTTATGCGATGGGTGGGGACTTCTCTATGGGGTGTAACCCTATATCCTATATGTGGTGTCCACGGTGCAGAGCCGGGTGGGTAACCGCTGATGAACGCAGACTGAATTGCCGTGATGGGGCAAAGGACAATTCGCCATGCACAGACTCACATTTTGTTTGATGTGCGCGCTTCCAAATGATGCACTTCCCATCGCCATGAAGAGTTTCTTCCGTTTTTTGCTCCAGGTTTTGTTCCGCTTCCGTGCTTACGACGTGGACGCGTTGAAAACGCCCGGCCCGGTGCTTTTGATTCCGAATCACCTTTCCTGGATCGACTGGCTGTTTCTCTGGGTCTGCCTGGAGGAGGATTGGAAATTCGTCACTTCGAGCATCTCGGCGCAGACGAGCTGGCTGCATCGAAAATTGATGATCAATCACTACACTTTGCCCATTGATACCGGTTCGCCTTACGCGGTGAAGCACATGGCGGAGTTTCTCAAAGGCGGTGGGCGGCTCGTGCTTTTTGCCGAAGGCCGCCTGTCGCGCACGGGCACCTTGATGAAGCTCTTCGATGGCACCGGCTTTCTAATTTTCAAAACCGGGGCGAAAGTCATCACCGCTTACCTGCGCGGCGCCGGATGCCTGCCGTTTTCCCCCAATCCGGGCCGGAAAAAATATTTCCCAAAAGTGACCGTGCATTTCAACGCCACGCTCGCTTCACCCGGGTTGGGGGACATCAGCACCGGCCGCGCGCGGGCACTGCTGACCAGCTGGCTGCGCGATCAGATGGTGCGACAGCAGTTCGCGGTCGAGATGGCGTTCGGCGCGCAGAATGTCCTCTCAGCGGTGGCGGAGAGCGCCCGCAAACATCCCGGCCATATCATCCTCGAAGACACAACACAGCAAAAGCTGACCTATCGGAAGCTCATGGTGGGGACGGACCTGCTGGCGCATGCCTTGCGTGGCGCAGTTATGGGTGGAGAGCGGGTTGGCCTGTTGATGCCCAATGTCGACGCCACACCGGTGGTCATCCTCGCGTTGTGGAGCTTGGGCAAAGTGCCCGCCGTGTTGAACTTCTCCTCGGGCACACCCACCATGCTGGCATGCGCGGAACTGGCCGCACTGAAACAGATCGTCACCTCGCGCGCCTTTTTTGAACGTGCCAAATTCAAAGAGGACGATTTTGTGAAAGCGGGTGTCAGCCTGATTTACCTTGAGGACGTGCGCGCCGGTATCAGCGGCTCCCGAAAATTTTTCACGCTGCTCCGGCACATCTTTATTCCGCAATCCGCCATTCGCAATCCGCCATCGGCTGGTTCCGCTGCCGTGATTGTTTTCACGAGCGGCTCCGAAGGCGTGCCCAAGGGTGTCGAGCTGACGCAGGGCAACCTCCTCGCCAACATCCGCCAGATGCTGGCGGTCACCGATATCACCGACGGCGACCGTCTTTTCAACTGCCTGCCGATCTTCCACAGCTTCGGTCTCACGGTGGGGGCGTTCCTGCCACTGGTGCGCGGAATCTATGTTTTCCTCTATCCTTCGCCCTTGCATTACCGCAACGTGCCGGCCGCGCTCTACGAACATGACTGCACGGTTTTTATCAGCACCAACACCTTCCTGAACGGCTACGCGCGCAAGGCACATCCCTACGACTTTCGCAGCATCCGGTATCTGTTTGCCGCCGCGGAGAAGCTACAGGAAGCCACCGCACTCGCCTGGTCGCAGAAATACGGCGTGCGCATCCTCGAAGGTTATGGCGCGACCGAGTGCGCTCCGTGTTTGAGTGTCAACACGCCGCTGGAGCCGCGTTACGGCTCCGTGGGCCGCCTGCTGCCCGGCATGGAATCCAAGCTGGAGCCGGTCGAAGGTGTGGCCGACGGCCAGCGGCTCTTCGTGCGCGGACCGAACGTGATGAAAGGCTACTTGAACGCGGAGGCGAACGCGAAATTCCAGGCCCTCGGCGGCTGGTACGATACCGGCGACATCGTGAGCGTGGATGCCGAAGGCTACCTGCACATCCTTGGGCGGATGAAACGTTTTGCCAAGGTGAGTGGCGAGATGGTGAGCCTCACGGCGGTGGAGGACGCGCTGGCGGGGGCGTTTCCGCATTACGGCCTGCACTGCCAGATCGCCGTCATCACGCGCCCCGAAGAAAACAAAGGCGAAATGCTCATCGCCGTGACCAACGAACCGAAGTTGACACTGGACGAAATCCGCGACGCCATCAAGGCGAAGGGGTTGACGAATCTGAGCGTGCCGCGCGAGATAAAAGTGGTGAAGGACATTCCGAAGCTGGGTACCGGCAAGGTGAATCACCGCGAACTTCAGGCGCAGATGGAAAAGCCGACAAATCCACCCGCTCCGCCCGCTCCACCGGGCAAATAAATCAAGTTTAATCATCCCAACGGGATGAAATCAATCAGCCCAGGGTTGCGAGGTGGCCCGTCCGGCTCGGACCGAGCTACCTTGGGTTACAATCCCTTTAGGATAAGGTTCAGCGTGCAAGTCACGCACCGGTTCCGCCTTTGCCCCGTTTCGTTTTCAACGCGAGCGTCAGCCAAAGCGCGGCCGCCACGATCAATGCCACCGGTAACATCAAGACCGCCTTCTGTAAATTTCCGCCGAAGGAATCCGCGAGGCGCCCGACGATCTCCGGCGACCACATGTCGCCGAAAAGATGGATGGTGAAAATGGAAACAGCCATGGCGCTGGCGTGAAGATTCACGGGCGCGGTTTCCAGAATAAGGGTGTTGACCGGGCCGGTGGACAGGAACAGGAAGAACATCGCTGCCGCCAGAAATGTCATGGACCAGAACGTTGAGACGGCGAGAAAAGCGCCAAACGACAGCGGCACGGCCACCAGCACCGAGATCCCCAGCGTCCACGCGTAGCCCGCACGGTTGCGTTTCTGCCACGCGGTCGCGGCGAAGCCCCCGATCAATGTGCCCACGAGTCCGGCCACCACGAGCACTGCGCCGAAAAATTCGGCTGCCTTGTCCACGGCCACGCCGTGGGCGCGATGCAGGAACGTCGGCCCCCAATGCCCGAACGCGCCCAGCGCGAACGTGTAGGCCGTGTAACCCAGCACCACGAGTACGTAGTCCGGGATGCGAATAAGATTCACGACGTCGCGGACGGAAGGTCTTTTTGCCGCTTCAGCCATCTCGCCCTCGGTTTGGCCGCGTTTCAGTTCGGCAAACGGCAGCAGCACCAGCGCGAGGAGCAACCCCGGCGCACCCGCCCAGATGAAGGCATGTCGCCAGCCCCAGTGCGCGGCGATGAATCCGCCCAGGATCGTGCCCAACGCCGCGCCGACGGGAATCGCGACGTAGAAAATCGTCAGCGCATTGTTCCGTTTCACGGGGGCGTAGCTGTCGGAAATCAGACTCGGACTGATGGTTGCATAACTCGCCTCGCCCAGGCCGACGAGTACACGAAACGCAAGCATCATTGCAAATGTCGCCGCGAATCCCGTCAGTACGGTGCCCAGGCTCCACACTAAAATGCCGGCGGCGATGAGCCATTTGCGCGACCAGCGGTCGCCCAGCCAGCCGAAGACGGGCGACGTGAGGAAGTAGCCGATCATGAACGCCGTCACGAGCCGCCCGGCCTGCTCGTCGTTGATGGCGAGATCCTTTTGCAACGGCGTCAACACCGCCGAGAGCACGAAGCGGTCAAGGTAATTGAACAGGTTGAGGCCGGTGAGGATGACCAGAATCCACGCTGGCGAGAGTTGCTTGCGCGATGCGGTGGCGGTCATCAGCTGCCAAGCTAACCTTTGCCGCACCGAAGTGTAAATCGAAGAACGTCGGCCGATTCAATCAGCGCGCAAGCGGCTCGAGTCACGCAGCGGAGGCGTTGATCGCGTGGGTTCCAGATTTCATGGGCAAATCCGTTTCGTGACTCATTCAGATTTGGGTGCGAGCGGCTTTTCAGGTTTGGGATCGGGTGGCCTCATGGGCGTCAGCGCTGCCAGAATGGCCTTTTGCACCGTCGGATTGGAAAGATTTCCGAGGTGACCGCCTTGCGGGAAGACGGTCAACTGTTCCGGGCCAAACGTGGCGTGAAGCCAGGCCAGGTCTTCGTCCGTCAGGAGAAAATCGTTTTGATTGACGATGACGCGGATGTTGGGGTTGGCGCGCAGACCGGCGTCATACGTCCGCAAATCATCGGCTTTTTCCAGTGCGGCCGCCACCGGCGAAGCCATGCCTTGGGCCTGATAATACGGAATCACAAACTTCTCAAAATAGTCCTGGTAGGAATACTGAAGAATTTCCTGATACACCGGTTCGCGCCTGAATTTCCAAAGCGGGTGATGCAGGATTTCCTGATTATTTCGCCGCTGACTGCTGTAAATAACATCCCGCAGGATGAATCGAAACGTCAGGCCGATGAGAAACTTGGACTCGATGGCGTCGAACGGCAGGGTGGATCGTGGCGTGAGGGAGAGTTTGCTTAAAGCGGCCACCTTGAGAAAAGTATTTTCGATGTTGTCGGTCCGTTCCGCCACCGGCCAGGACAGGGGCGCGCGATAAAATTCGTCCAGTTTGGAAATCCCAAACGCCATGCGAATGGGGGTGTTGATGGCGACGATCCGGTCAAATTTAATCAGCGGCAACTGATTCGTGACGGGGGTGACGCTCACTTCCTTCACGCCCCGTTTCCCGTCAAGAAAGCGCAGAACCCGCCCCGGCGTCACGGCGTAATACTGATTCGTTGGTCCGGTGGCCGCAATGTACACGGATTCAAATGCGCCCATGGAATAACCCATCAGCGCCCGGTTGCCCAACCGGTTCAGATACAACGTGTGCAAGCGGTGATCAATTTTCGTCAACGCGACGTGCAAGTCCTGACCATCCACCGGCAGATAGGCCGGCATGGCCGCAGTCGAAGCGTGTTCCATGAACTCGTAGTTGAACGGGCTGCTGACGACCACGGCGGAGAAGCCGTTTTTGTAAACCAGCTCGGCCAACGCCAGGGAAGTTTCGGCCAATCGATGCGAACCTAGCCCCGGAACGATATAAACCACGTTCGCCTTGCCCGGTTGCAACCAGAACGTGAATTTTAATCTCCGGCCCGTCGAAGGAATCAAAACCGACCGGGTCTTGCCCCGGTCCGGGAATTCAGGGTCTTTGAAGGTAAAGAAGACGGATTCGAGGGTTTCCAGCGAGGCGGCGTCCGGTTTTCCTTTCACCTGAAAATCCGCCACCCGGTTCTCCCGCTCGAACGTCCAGGCGTATTGAACCTCGGAATACGGGTCCATTTCGGTCTTGCTGAAGCGCACATATTCGTCCACGGAGTCAGCGAGATCGTTATACATCACGGCATAGGCGCAATAACTGTACGGGCCGAGATAGGTCAGCGGATTCGCAGCGACGAATTGGTAGGGAGCGATGTAGATCAACGGATTGGCCGCCGTGTCGGCGGCCAGGCCAACGGTGTCCCGTTCGTTACTCGGGCCATAAATCGGCAGCATCAAAAAACATTCCGGCTGCCAGCCCCACTTGCCGAACGTCTGGCCAAAATCCGCGTCCGATTTCGGGATCTTCCATTTGCTCGCCACGTCCCAAAATCCGACCACGCCGACGGTGGTATTGCAAACGAACCGATAGGATTCAGCGCGCGCGCCGCTCCATTTGCCCTGGAGCAGATTGTTGATCAATCGTCCCGGGTAAGTGAGGTTCCGGCCAAAATTTCCGATTCCGGTCCGAACCGGTTTTACGACGACAAACCGATAAACCCGGCTGGTCGGTTTGATGACCCCGGTCATCAGCGCCTTGTTGAAATCCCACATCACCCGGTTCAACGGTTCAATGGGGTCAGGGACGGATGGGGGAAGCACCACCGTTTCCGCCGCCGTTTGACTTTGGTGCGACAAGTCTGTTGCCGGCAGGTTTGTGAGGCCCACGGTTGTGCCCTGTCCGCGAGCGAACGGCGAGAGGTGCAACGACAGGGCCGCCAGAGCCAAAGTGTGAATGCTCCGGCGGGATTCGATTCTCATTACGCGAAATGACTTTGGGTTGTGGCGGAAAGCAAAGGATTTTACACAGGCTTGCGGCTGAAGCTCGCGCGGTCGTCCGCCTCGAGCCAGTCAAACGTGGTATTCATCTGCGGGTTCAGTCCCAGCCGGGAGCAGTCCTCGATGAAATAGGCGCGCTTTTCCGGATTCTTCATCAGGCTGCCAGCTTCCACTTCATCGGACCAGGCTTTGATTTCAACGGATGTTTTCACCGTGCCATTGGCCTGGAGCCAGG
Source organism: Verrucomicrobiota bacterium (assembly GCA_049516255.1). Taxonomy (GTDB): domain Bacteria; phylum Verrucomicrobiota; class Verrucomicrobiia; order Limisphaerales; family UBA11358; genus UBA11358. The sequence goes on along the minus strand of JBEKTH010000028.1, from coordinate 12,440 downwards.
CGCCGACATCTTCATAATCTTTGGATGCCTGAACGGCGGCTTTGAATTGTTCGCCCGTGATGCCCTTGAAACCAAAGAGCAGGTTGTCCAGCGGACAATCGTAATGATATTCGCCCGGCGTTCCCGCCAGGCTGGCGCGGCATTTGTCAACGGCGCGGCTCGCGATGGCGAATCCGCCGATCCGATCGCGCGGGCTGTGCGGGGCTTGTTTGGTCAGGTCTCGGGTAATGATGGGAGTGTTCATGTTTTTTTACCTGCTGGGTTTGGTTTTGGCCTGGAATCCGGGTTGATCACGACTCCAAAACCTGGAGAAAACCACATCGCATTGCCGGGCCAGGGAGAAATCCTTTTCGGTGATTCCTCCTTCATCATGCGTGGTGAGCGTCAAATTCACCTGGTCAAAACGAATATCAATATCCGGATGGTGGTTGATTTTTTGAGCACGTTTGGCGATTCGGCGCACAAAAGCGATACTCATCAGGAATCCCTCAAACTTGAAGGTGCGGCAAATGGTTCGCGCGCGTTTCGACCAATCCGGAATGGATTTCAAGTGAACGTTGATTTGTTTGGTGGTTAAGGCTGGCATGATCTTTTTAATTGCCGGCTGTTTCGGTGGCATCCGTGGGATCAGGGTGGATCGGTTGCAGTTATGATTCAATTCGCCGACGGGTCGTTTGCTTCATGCACATGATTCTCGCGCCATTGGTTCTTGGGGTCCTCCAAAATGGTGAGTTGATCCGGCGTCAGCAGCGGCTTGATTTGATTGACGGCGGCCACCCGGTATGGCTGGAGACCGGCCCAGACGGCCTGCAACTGTTGCCGCGCTGTCTGAATTTGTGCAGTGTCCCCCGATGCGCGCGCCTGACGATTCGCTTCCAGAGCTGCATCAATCCGGGGTTGATTGGCTGCCTGGTATTGCGCGCTGGTGTTGGCAAAGTCGATCTCGATGGGCTTCAGTTCGGCTTCTTGCTGATCGGTGAGATTCAACTTCTCCTTGAGACCAGCCGGAAGGACCAATTGTTCGCCCACAAACGGTCTTTGGTATTGCCGGGTTTGCGTGTTAGAGGTGAAGGTGTTTTGTGCCCGCAATGCGGGCGCGGCCAGCAGCAGTGAACTGCCAATGGCGAGCAGGATGAATTTGGTTTTCATGTGTTTCGTTTATTTCTTGGTTTGGTTTGGGTATGGGGAAAGGTGGTTTTACTTTGTGGCTTGGGAATGGGCTTCAACAAACCATAACCACTTGTCTATTCCGCGCGAGATTTCGGTGAACAGATCCGCCGTGTCGGCATCGTCCAGTTCGTCCGCTTCGTTGATCGTGTTGCGGGCTTCCTGCCCAAAGGTGGAAAGCGCACGGGCGACAGCTTCGACGTGGGCCATGCCATCTGCGATCGTGAGCGGATACTCTTCGAGTTGCGAACGCGATGCGGCCACGCGCGCCGTGCCCTCGGCGATGCCGCCCAGTTGCACAATGCGTTCGGCGATCATGTCCACGTACGACTCCACGGCTTCGTCCACCTTGTCGAAAAGCTCGTGCAGGCCGATGAAGCTCGGGCCTTTCACGTTCCAATGCGCCTGCTTCATCTGGGTCTGCAGGTCCACGGCAGACGCCAGCCGCTGGTTCATGAGCGCGTTCAGTTCCGACCGGCGCTGGGGCGAGATTTCGTTTTCGGTTTCATACATTTTGGGCGCTTCCGCGGGTGTTCTGTTCAAGGCTTTCATAAAATTGCAATTCTTTCGTTTTTTGGTTTGTCGGCCGGTTTGGTTTTACGTCGGGTTGTGAAACCCGTGTGTCCGGGTGAGTTTGCGTTCCGTGAGCATTTGCGCCTCGGCCTCCAACCAATGCTGAACCTCATGCCCATGCCGTGAACCTTGGTTTGCAGAGCTGAAGTAGGACTTTCTGGCCGCTTCGTCCGGTGATGACGCAGAATCCATTTCGTTTTGGTTGAAGTTCGCACCTGGCGCCGACCGTGAGGCGCTGGCCGGGTTTTGGCTTTGGTCCGGAGGGAATTTTTTATGTTTCATACTGTGAGTATAGGCCGGGCAACGATGTGGCAGCTATGGGGTCTTCACCCCATTTCAGATTTTGCCCCGGCCACCACGAAAACTCACACGGTCGAATCTGACGGGTTTGTCCGGCCCGCGCTGGAAATTCCAATCGTCGCTTCCTGCCGGTTTGGCGCAAAGTCTCTTGCTTTGTGATTCCAACCGCTAACCTGGGTATGGCCGGTTCCGGAATCAGATCGCTTAACGGTTGCCATTTCTCGGGCGGCAAGATTGACCGAGGCGCCGCCTTGTTTCAGCGATTGGGAAGACGCCTCCAAAATGCGGACCAGTTCAAGTCCTTGTTGGCCATCGGTCAGTGGGATTGTCCCCTGGTTGATGCAATCCAGAAAATGCTGACATTCGGTTTTTAGCGGCTCCTCGTGCTTGATATGAGGAACGTGGACGTCCCCGTAATGATAAGCGTAGTTAAATTCAGCAAAGGTGTCGTAGTGCGGCGGCCTCTCGACCCGCAGATCCAGGACCCGGATTTTCTCAAGCTGGGAAACATCATCATAGAAAATCATTTGTTTGCTGCCGACAATGGTCATTTCCCTGACTTTTCTCGGGTCAAGCCAGCTGCTGTGAATGATGGCCGAGCGATTTCCCGGGAAATTGAGCCACATGGCCGTTACATCCTCCACTCCGGGCGTGATGTGCGCACTCCCCGTACAGTTGATGGTGACCACTTCCGTTTCCATGATGTGCAAAATAATGGCAATATCATGGGGTGCCAGGTCCCAGGCGACGTTGATGTCTTTCTGGAATAGTCCCAGGTTCAACCGCCGGGCGCAAATGTAACGAATGTCTCCAATGTCGCCGCGCTGTACGATTTCCCTGATTTTCCTGACCGCCGGTGAATACAGGAACGTATGCCCCACCATCAGCACCAATCCCTTTTCCTGGGCGATATCGATCAACTCCTCGCACTCTGCGGATGAGGCCGCCATCGGCTTTTCGATGAAGGTGTGCTTGCCAGACTGGAGGCTCGCCTTGGCCATCGGGAAATGCGATTTGACCGACGTGGCAATGATGACCGCGTCGAGGCCGACGCCATTAAGCATGTGATGATAATTCAGCTCGCCTTCGACCTCCGGGTACAGCGATTTAAGATGACCCAAACGGCTTTCATTGACGTCACACATCATCTTCATGCTGCAATCGGGAAGCGACCTGAAATTGCGAACCAGATTGGGGCCCCAATAACCGCATCCGACAACCCCCACTTTGATTTGTTTTGCCATGTTATAAATTCAATTTTGATTCTTTGCTTGTCCAACCATATTCGCCATCTCTCGCCTGCACCGTCCCCACCAGAACGGCTTTTGTAAGGAAAGGCGACCGGGCGGCACCCTTGGAATGGTCGGTCTTCAGGCGAACTGGAGAAAAGGACGATTTCCTGGAGTGATGCGTCTCCCACATCTGAATGATCAAGGCAGGAATTGTCATTAGAATGATTTTCAAATCCCACCAGAGGGTCTGGTTCTTCGCATATTTGATGTCCAAATGAATCATTTCCACGAAGGTGGTCTTGTTTTTTCCGCTCACCTGCCAGAGCCCGGTCAAACCCGGCAGGGTTCCAAACCGTTCCTTCTGCCATGCCAGATGGTTGTCGTATTCGTAAGGCAAGCACGGGCGCGGCCCGACCAGGCTCATTTCACCCCGCAGCACATTGATCAATTGGGGCAGCTCGTCCAGGCCGGACGCCCGAAGGAACAAGCCAAACGGGATGATGCGGGGATCCCCATGTGAGTCCATTTTCATCATGGGCGTATTCGAATTCATCAGTTGATGCAGGTGCCCCCGATGCGAGCTCGTGCTGGCATTCACAAACATGGTTCGAAACTTGAAGCACGTGAAGCGCCTCCCCCGACAACCAACACGCTCCTGACGGAACAGAACCGGCCCGCGGGAACCGCTGCGGATCAACAGGGCCACCAGCAGTGCCAGCGGAATCAGGAAGGGCAGACTCAGCAATATGAGAAGAACATCCAGCGTGCGCTTCCAGTATAAGTCGTGAATTGCCTCGGATGAAGGAGAACACTCCAGTGCATCCAATTCGATTGGGAAATCCATGTTCTTGGTTTCCACGGTTAATAAACTTTTGGGCCGTAACCGATGATGTCATTGTCCGGCCAGAGCCGTTTCGCATCTGATCGGCCCGCCCGGTCTTCAAGGAATGAATTTTTAAGCGCGTTCATCGGTGTTCTGTTAATTTGTTGTTGTTTATCTGAGATGACTTCGTTCGATTTGGGACGAGTCCTCTTTCTCCAATGGCAGGAGAATAAGTCGGACAACCTCTGAATGCTATGGGGTGTTACCCTACCAGGAATCCGATGAATTTCGCAGTCGCTGTTTGAGTCCGGGTTTCCGAAAGGGAGCACAACACTTGCCGCCGGACCACCCCGGAGCACGACCCGGCTTCACCGGCCATTGGCCGCTGGGTGTCCGTTGCTTCTGATGATGGCTTCACTGATCTCCGTCGTAACCCGGTTCCCCGGCAAATTTTGGCGACTGCCATTCACGCTAAACTCTTTCACTTCATTTTCAGCGATCTGCTCGTAAAATCGCCCGCAGGTACAACCCAGAAGCCGGCCGGAAGTGGAAAAAAGTTTTTCTCCGCAGCGGCAAATCCAGGCCCGCCACCGGGCCGGGCTGCCCACCACCAGGGCGTAATCCGGGACATTATGAGTGACAATGGAACCGGCGCCTACCATGGCCCAACGCCCAATGGTGATGCCCGGAAGGGTTGTGCTGCCCGCCCCCAGCGCACAGCCCTCTTTCAGCACGGTGAGGAGAGGCTCTTTCAAATATTTTTTGCTGCGCGGACGGGAATCATTCGTGAAAACTGCATTAGGCCCGATGAAAACGTCGTCCTCAATCGCCAGACCGTCCCAGAGAAAGACGCCGCACTTGATCGTCACGCGATTGCCGATTTTAACTCCTCCCTCAATGAACGTGTGATCGCAAATATTACAGTCTTCTCCAACCATCGCCCCGCCCACAACATGGGCAAAGGCCCAGACCCGCGTCCCCTGGCCAATCGAGACCCCTTCATCAATCAGCGCCTTGGGATGCGCGAAATATGCCCGAACGGGCCGATCGCCAGAGGCGGAAGGCGATGCCTGCCTCATCCCTGGCGGCGCCAAAATCATATTGGGCCGGACCTGTAACACGGGTTCCAGCTTAGGGTAATTCCCGGTCGCAATCTCATAAAAATCATGCGCGTAGCAGCGTGCGCCAAAACCTTCCTTCCACTCCAGCAAGCCATGATTCAGGGCACGGCCTTCCTTCTCGTTGGAGATGCCAAAATCAAAGAAACGCTTGCCCTTGTATTGTTCGATCAGCGAATTGAACAGGTAAGCCTGCGCGCCCAGCTTGCGTCCCTTTTCCGTGACCGAAGCGTACTGCGCGTGCGCCACGGTCGGCGTCTCGTAAATCGTCGTACCGGCGACAATTTCATCGCCGCAATAGGCCGAGAATTGTTTGATCTGTTCGGGAAAGCGTGAGGCAAGCAAGGTGATTTCCTCGAGGGTGTGCACAGGTTTGGCCCCGTACCGGGCAGCCAGTTGGGGCACCAACACCTGTTCCCAAAACGGCTGAAACGATGTTTCCGGGACGATCCGGACCCCAAAATTGATTGCTTTCTTGATCAGACTCTTGCGGTCCCGGCGGAGGGGAAGCCGGTCCGCCTGCGCCACCGCCGTCGCGCAATCGCGGCGATAAAGCCGGGCATCGAGGAGGAACAGGGCATAGGCCACTTCGTCGTCCGGGAGCGTGTTGTAAAAACCCGGAATCCGCTTGTAAATCAGTTTGGAAACATGCCTTTGGCTCAGGTGTTGCAACGCCGCATGGAAGCATGCCAGCACATCACCCAGTGTCGCGTCGCGGGAGACCACGAGTCCGCCATAGGTCAACCCTTCATGGCTGATCAGTGCGCCTTCGGCGTTGAGGTTCGCCGGCAACACGGCAACCAATGCCCGATCGTTGAAAATCATCAGCGAATGGTCGGCGTACCGGTCGCGGTGATAGTCCATGTAGTCGCGGGAGAAAAGGAAGGTCGCGTTCTTGGCTGAGGATACAAATGTGTCCCACTCCGGCTTGCGGTTGGGGGAGTATCGTTCAACCGAGAATGTTCCAATGTCGTTGGGTTTTGGAGCCAGGAGGGGATGGTCCCTTTTTGAGAACCCCGTCCGCAGGACGTTCTGGACCGTATCCAGCAACTGGTCGGCGGCATAGGGTTTTGCCAGCGTGGCGACGGGTTGAAGCCACAAATTTTGGGCCAGCTCCTGCGTGGGCACGGTTCCGGTGGCCATGATGACCGGCAATTCCATACGGGCGGAACGTAATTTCTTGATCAGCCCCATGCCTGTCAGTTTGGGCATGTTGTTGTCGGTGATCAGAAGATCATAGCGATGGGCCTGAAGCGCCTCCCAGGCGGCGGCGCCATCCTCGGCCTCGTCCGCCACATAGCCGGAGTGACTCAGCATCTTGGTGTTGATCTGGCGGAGTTCGCGATCGTCCTCCACCACGAGAATGCGATGGGGCAGGGTTGCCTGGTTTTGAACCGGCTCGGCGGCCTGGTCGCAAGGAGCTTCAGGAGGTTTATTCATACGGATGGGAAAAATTTATTGAGATCTGGATCGAGAGTCACAGAGCGGTTATGTCCTCGAACTTCAACCGGGTGCGCATTGACGGCAGGCCGCATCATCGTTGCGGCCCTTTGCCGTCGCCGGCGTCGGAAACGCTCGCGAAGAGCTTGACCGAACAACAGTGGTTTTTTTTAGATTAACCGTCACGGTGTGAGAATAGGGCGGGAAACCGCGCGATTACTATAAGGTGTTTCACCCATCTCCCGGGTCGCCATCCCAGTGCTGTCGGAATGCCGGTCGAGTCTCCCGCCCTCGGTGGATTGGTTTCACATGTTACCTTAATCAGTTTGAGGCAATCGCTTCGTGCTCGGATCCAATGCCGCCGGCCTTCAGATTTCTGGCGCGCGGGAAGGTGAACGTCGGAGACCCCGACGCGAGAGCGAGACCGAAATTGAGCATCGCTTCATTTCCGGAGGGTTCCACCGCGATCGGTTTAAGAAACAGGTTTACCGTTGTCGCCTTCAAGCTGCCCACGAGGTCCTGCCAAAGATTGTCGTCGGCGTCCTTCCGTTTCACCGACGCCACCGTAATCTCCATTTTGGTCGGTCCCGGCTGTCTTCGAAAAATCAGTGTGTTGACGCGGGCAACTTTTTCATTGCGAAACCGGATGGCACCGTCGAAATATCCGATGTCGTGCAGATCGATGGTGACCAGGCTCGGCCGCCCGCCGCCATTGAATCGCAACCGAACTTCGGTGACGGTCGGAACGCGGCCGGTCATCGTCCCCTCCACCTCGATGCTGAAACTGCCTGACCCTTCGACATTGATGGAACCAAGTTGATGGTCGAGCAGGCCGCCTGCCTTTAGCTCGCGTTCGTGACGGCGGATTTTCTCCGTATGGTCAAAAACGTTTCGTTGGGTGCCTTCGCCGGTGAACTCAAATTCACAGGTCACCAGGAATGACCTGGCCTTGAAGGACCGCACGGCGGACACCATTCGCGCCCGTTGCGTGTTGCCGGGGCTCTTGACGACGGAAACCGGCTCCAGCGAGATCAGCGGCACGAAATACATGAATTCAGACACTGGATTGCCCGGTGATTTGCCGGGATCAGGGTTCAGGTGGAGGATCGGCCCGGCCGATTCAGACACCGGGTTGGCTTCGCGTTTGTCCGTGAGTGAAGGCAATGGCGCGTCCGCCAGCCGCGGGGCCGGAGTGGAACAGCCCATCAGCAACAGCGAGCCGAATATGATTGCGGTGAAGCCCGGTGATCTTGAACTGCCTCCAACCCCGCCAGCCTCCAGCTTTGCCGGAGGTTGCCGACGGGAGATTTTCATCAACTGATTCTGCTTCTGTTGATTGCGGGTGAATGAATTATGTCTGGCGGCATCAATCCACCGCGCCGACCGGAGCCAAATGGTGCTGGGGGCTCTGCTCGACGGCTTCCCTGGCCAGATTGGCGAATACCTTGGATTCATCCCAACTGATCCGGTCAACCGCACTGGTTGGTATCTGCACTTCCTTTCCGGAAAACCGGTGTCCGGTTTTGATGACCAACTCGCGAATCGCCCAGCTCCGGGTGTCCATCATAAAATCGCAGACGTGGCCGATCATCCCATCGCTCGCCTGGAGGTGGTAGCCAGTCACGGCTTGCGTGCTCCGCAGATGAGCATCGGCACGGTCGGGTTGCGGGCTGCTCACGGCGGCGGGTTCGCTTGGAAAAGGTTTGGGTGGCAGTTCCAAAATCGGAAAACCGCTCATGCCCCACAACCCGTTACCCTGCCAGTAGTAGGGCCAGCCGTAATATCGGCAATATTCTTCTTCGTATTGTCGCGATACCGGTTTGTGCGACTCAATCGGAGGGCTGTTTTCGATCTGTTTCCGGGTCAGGTTCACGCGCAGGACTTTTCCGGATTGATGGAGACCGTCAAAGGCATGGGGAGAGATGAGCACCTGGCGTCCCGGCAACCAGGAACCCGTGTCCGCGACCACATATCGAATCGCCCAGTTCCGATCATCAAAAAGGAAGTCCTTCACATGGCCGATGTCGCCGTCTGACGCACCGAGTTTGTTTCCGTACAACTGTTTAATGCCTTGTAACATAAATCTGCCTTTCGTGTAATTTGCGTGGGCTACCGCCTCAAAAGCTGACTTGCCCGGTGTTCGAGTCTACAACTGTCATCCTGGAGCCGATTGGAGCATAGCCCGTGATGTTCAAATTCTGCCCAGTAAAAGCAGGATCACCACAATGGCCAAAAGCAAACCCAGTCCGCTGCTCGGGTAATAACCCCAGCTCCGGCTGTGTGGCCACGTGGGGAGTGCGCCGAGCAACATCAGGATGAGTACAATCAATAAAATGGTTCCAAACATATTGTTCCTTTCAATGTGCGAATGGGTTTCGCGCTTTTATCTTCCGTTATTTTCCCCGTGCTGGTCGTCCTTCTGATTCGGTTTCTGACCCTGATGCGAGCCGGACGGCGCCCAATTTTTCGGGTACTTCTGAACCACCGCCGCGTGGTGATTTGCCGGGGAGTCGTGAAAATCCATCTTCACTGACGCCGCGGAACGCAGCACGTCCGCTGATACCTCCCGTGGTTCCGGGTGCGCCACCCACGAAGAACCTTCCCGCTCATACCATTGGTGCGAACGGCTGCCGTAGTACATCTGATAGCCGGGGTAATATACGTAATCATCCTGCCCAACAAACCCGGCGTCCACCTGCACGGCCGGTTCCACATACACCCCGGCGCGCGGCCCTTCAACGTAACCCACGCATCCGGTCAGCGTCAGCAGGAGCACAGTGCCCAACACGCATCCGGCCTGGTCAACCGTGAAGAAAGTTTTTTTGCTGTTCATGGAATGAGAATAGTCCTATAGCGTGCCGGCGCCATGGGGTGTTACCCTACCCGCGGGTTTTTATGAATTAAGTTCCGTCCCGACCGCGGCCCTGCGGGCGGAACACCTGCCAGACGGTGGAGATCAGTTCTGCGCCTTTAAGAATGGTTTGCCACCAGGAGGGTTTTTCGGCAGCGGGCGCGGATTTTTTGCGCCGGAAAGACGCTAGGCCGGCAGCCAACGATGCGGTGGCTGAAAGGACGGAACCGAGGGTTCTGGCCCGGTTGGCAACAGAGTGAACTCCGTCCGCCACCGCCTGCCAGTCCTGAACCAGTTGGGCGCGATTGAGTTCGCTTTCGGCGATCAACAATTGCTTTCGCGATGCCAACGGATTCAAGCGATGGTTTTTTCCAGACATGCGCGGTCCTTTCGGAGTTGGTCGAGCGAGGCGGAAAGCGTCTGCCAGTCACGCAGCAATCCGGCGAGTCGTCGGTAAAGAAAAATGCCGGCAGCGGTGTAGAGGCCGGTCATAGCCAGGAGGACAGCCACCGGCGAGTAAGCCCACAACCCAACCACGATGGCCGCCGTGAGCGTAAGGCCCGCCAGCAGACCGAACACCGCCGCGCCGAGGGCCAAAAGGAATGCGTACCGGACACGCTCGCGTTCCTCCTGCACTTCCACCATCAACAATTCGAGCCGGTTTTCCCCTATGATCAACAGTCGTCGCGCAAAACGCTTCGACGTCTCGACCAGTTTTCCGGCACCGATGGCGGCTGGTTCCATAACCGAATCAATCGCCGTTGCGGGAGCACCGGCGGGAGATGAGATAACCGGCGATGGCGCCGATACCAAAGGCGACCGCCAGGGCTTGATAAGGATGTTCACGCACGGCTTCATCGGTGGCTTTGGCGCCCTCGACCGCCTTGTCCTTGACCCGGCCAAAAATCTTCTTGCCGCTTTCCAGCGCGGCGGCGAGACGTTTGCGGGCTTCACTGACTTTTTCTCCGGCCACGTCCGCCGTGGCCGCCATCAGGGCGCGCGCGTCTTCGGCGAGCGTACCCATGTCACTGCTGGTTGCTTGTGTTTGTTTGTCCATATGGTTCTGTTCTTTCTCTTTTCTATTGGTTTGTGTTTTTCAGTGGTGAACATTCCGCGTCGGCACGATGGGCAGCTTCCGGCGAGCTGGCCACCTTCAGCACCGAGTTTCTCCCGCCAAACGGGTTGGGCACGGATTCCCGGGCCAGCGGATCGGGCATCCATTGGCCGTCCACGATGAAGCAGTATTCGTAGGTGCCGGGCGCCAGGGATGTTTCCTTCCACCAGTGACCGGCGCCGGAGGAATGCAGCGTCTTGGCTTCGGGTTGCCATTGGTTGAAGGTTCCCGCGACGCAAACGGTGGTGGCGGTCGGATGAGTGAATTCAAAGCGAACGGGTTGCAGTGGCAATCCGGGGCTGCTGACATTGTTGTGAGCGTGATGGTGTTTCATATTTGGTGATTCAACGGGATGGCCGGCCTTCGATCTTTGGAAAATGCTCCGTTGCACATCACTACAATGTACTGGGCAACCTTGCCGGGGCTATGGGGTATTACCCTACCAAAGGGCGCTACGAAGTAAATTCCATCGCGGCAACTTCACCGGGCGGCCCACCTGCCGTAAAAATCTTTGGAGTTCTGTTCGCGCCAAGCTTTTTTGGTTTCATCCTTCCCACCCCTTGCATTGAGATCGGCAGCCCGTGCAGCCAACGCTCCGGCATCGTTAATTTTGCAGAACGATGCCTCGATTTTTGAACTGGCGCAGCAGGGAAGTTGGATTTCACACGAGTAACGGACAAAAATGATCAAACACTTAACAAAAAAAGATAAATGGTTCCGTCTTGAGCTGCCGATATTTGCGCATGGCCGTGGTATGTAAGAAATTGCGTCGAAACGCACGAGCGGACGGACCAGGCATGTCTCACGACAACGGCATCATCGGGTCGTGGAACTCGTCCCCCAAACAAAGACCGGGAGAAACCTTCGGTCTTCCCGTTGCCTTCGGTTTAGAGGCCACAGGTGGAAACAAAGCGAACACGGACTGCAAATTCATCCGCTTCGCATGCTTTGGTCGGCCTTTCATCGGTTGGCGCATTCATGATTCCATGACCAACCCGTTATCGCTCCCAGGCTCACACTTCCCAAATGAAACCAAGGGTTTTCCCAGTGGCGGCAAGGAACACCCTAGTCGCGGTCACACTCGATAGGACGTAACGATACTTATGCGAACTATCTCTAAACAAAAGGTGGGCTGCGCCAGCGTGGCTTTGGGTTGGTCTTCGCAAACCATGGGAGTCACAAGAGTTCTCGGAGGAATCTTGTTCCTCGCCGTGCTCTGCAACCCTGTCCAAGCTCTCAGCGCCACCTGGTATGTGGACAACACGGCCGCGGGTTCGCAAAACGGCAGTTCCTGGGCCAACGCCTGGACGAGCATCAGCCAGATTTCCGGGGTGAGTGCCGGCGACACGGTTTACTTCTCCGGCGGCCCTTCTGGCTCGACCCAGACTTATAGCATGTCCGGCACTTGGACTCCCGCCGGGGGCACGGCCTCAGCCTCCATCACCTATCAGATTGGCCAGGATTCAGCCCACAACGGGACGGTGATTTTTTCCGGGAGCGGGAGTTGGCTTGGTGGTGCGCTGCAAAACGTCGTGATCAGCGGCGATGCCGGGGACGGTCAAATGCACTTCAGCATCGCCAACCCTGCCAACAATACTTCTTACTATAGCGAGGCTTGGAACAATCCGGGGGCTTCAACCTATTCCAGTGGAGTCAGGATTTCGTATGTCAATTTGGGTCAAATCGCGACGGCCTTTGATACTTGGCCGATTCAATCCCCGGGGCTGGAAATTGACCATACTTGGACTTACGTCGAAACTGGCGCCGACCATTGGGGCAACTTCAGCACGGTCCAAGGCACAACCTGGGATAACGGGCTGCG
>JBEKTH010000027.1:0-48297 GCA_049516255.1 Verrucomicrobiota bacterium | reverse complement strand
TCGTTGTCTGGGGCGCGAGTCCCACAACTGGTGGCTCGGCAACCCGTCCTACGGGTCGCAACCCACGCTCTCGGAGAGCAGACACCTGTTTCACTTTCATCGCCAGCCATACTGTCTAGCCGTCATTGAGCATACCGTCGCTGACATATTTTATCTGGTGTTTGCGATTCTGTTCGCCGTGCTCATGTTTCAGGCGGCATTTGGCTTGTTGCCGCGTTCGCGTCCGCGAGTTTGGCCTTTTCGCGTCACCGGTCTTCGGAATGTGAGATTGTCCAGATTCAGCATCATTTCCGTTGTCGTTGGCTGTTTCGGCGTAGTAGTCGCGTTCTCCAGCGCGGCTTTTTCTGCACAGACTTTCGGATTTATTGGTTTGGTGATTTCGATAGTTGGATTTATTTTTGTGAGCGTTTCGCGGTCGAGAGACGTTCGGAGTTTTCGGCAGCAGAGATTAGCTGGATTGACTCGATGATGACGTTTAGTTTCACATTTGTAGTGCGACAAATGAGCTGGTAGTAAGCCTCGTTTGGGGCCTGGAAACCCATTCGCAGTCTGGGGCGGCAGCACGGAAGTAAGGCTGATTTTTGAAGGCTAAAGGCTAAAGTCAGCGCCGGCCAGAAAATCACTTTAGCATTTAGCCTTCAGCCTTTCCTGCCCGTGTCTCAGTTACTCCTTCTTCGCCACTTTGACCTCAATGTGCAGGTCGCGCAACTGGCGGGGCGAAACGGCGGCGGGCGAATCGGTCATCAAGTCCGTGCCCTTGGCCGTCTTGGGGAAGGCAATCACGTCGCGGATGCTCGGGGTGCCGCAGAGAATCGCGCAAAGGCGGTCGAAACCGAGCGCGATGCCGCCGTGCGGCGGTGCGCCATAGCGGAACGCTTCCAGCATGTAACCGAACCGCAACTTCGTTTCTTCCGGCGGGATTTGGAGCACTTCCTCGAACACCGTTTTTTGGACGTCCGGTTGGTGAATACGAATCGAGCCGCCGCCGAGTTCCACACCGTTCACGACCACGTCGTAATGCTGGCCGCGGACTTTTTTCGGATCGGTCTTGAGCAGGGCAATGTCCTCCGCGACCGGCGCGGTGAACGGATGATGGCTCGAATACCAGCGGTTCTGTTCCTTGTCGAAACTGAGCAGCGGGAAATCCACCACCCACAGAAAATCAAACCGGTCGGCGGGAATCGCCAGCTTCCCCTGCCCTTTCAAAACGTCGGCACAATACAACCGGATCTTGCCGAGGATTTCACACGCACTCAGCCATTGGTCGGCGGCGAACAGAACCAAATCGCCTTCCTCAATTTTCAATCTCTGCGCGAGCGCGGCCTTTTCGGCGTCGCTGAAAAATTTCACGATGGGCGATTTCCATTCGACGGTAGCACCGTCTGCCCCTTTCTCGACCTTGATGTAGGCCAGGCCTTTGGCGCCGAAGCTCTTGGCGTATTCGGTCATGGTCTCGATCTGGCCCTGCGTCGCGCCGGCCATGCCCTTGGCATTGAGCGCCTTCACCACGCCGCCGGCGACGACGGCGCCGCTGAACACCTTGAATTTGCTGGCGCGGAATTCCTCCGTAAAATCCTCAAGCTCCATCCCGTAGCGCGTGTCCGGCTTGTCGATACCCCAGCGATTCAAAGCTTCCTGATAGGTGATCCGTTTGAATGGCGTCGGTACGTCCAGGTTCAACGCGGTTTTCCAGACACGCTTCAACAGGCCTTCGATGAGCGCGTAAATGTCCTCGCGCTCGATGAACGACATTTCGATGTCCACCTGCGTGAATTCCGGCTGGCGGTCGGCGCGCAAATCCTCGTCGCGATAGCAGCGGGCGAGCTGGAAATACTTTTCCACGCCGCCGACCATCAAAATCTGTTTGAACTGCTGCGGCGATTGCGGCAACGCGTAGAACTGCCCGGGATTCACGCGGCTCGGCACCAAAAATTCGCGCGCGCCTTCGGGCGTGGACTTGAACAGCGTGGGCGTCTCGATTTCGAGAAAGCCCTGCTCATCCATGTATTGCCTGGTGGCGATGGCGACCTTGCTGCGCAGGTGGAGGTTCCGCGCCATTTCCGGCCGGCGCAAATCCAGGTAGCGGTATTTCAGGCGCAATTCCTCGTTCACCTTGCCGGCCACTTCGGGGTCATCCACCGGAAACGGCAGCACATCGGCCACGTTCAGCACTTCGAGTTCCTTCACCATCACCTCGACTTCGCCGGTGGGAATTTTGGGATTGTTCGTGCCTTCCGGCCGCTGACGGACCTTGCCCGTGGCGCGGATGACGCACTCACTGCGCAACGCCGCCGCGCGCTCGAACAATTCCTTCGGCAAGTCTGACGGGTCGAAGACCGTCTGCGTGCGGCCTTCGCGGTCGCGGACATCAATAAAAATCAGTCCGCCGAGGTCGCGACGGGAATGGACCCAGCCGGTCAGGGTGACCATCTGCCCGATGTGCGCCGGGCGCAGTTCATTGCAATGATGCGTGCGTTTCATTTCAAATTCTTCGGGAGGGTTGGCGTGTCGCCGACCCACATTTCAGGGACGGCGGCACGCCGTCCCTCCCATTAAAGCGAGGGCGGATTCTGGCGGGAAACGCCGAAGAATTCAAAGTAAAAGTAAGGCGGGTGGCGGGACATTTTGCAACTTTCGGTGGGGCGAGCAGCCTGTCCCGCTCTGCGGTGATCCTCGCGAGCCGGCTCGTCAGCAGCCTCGCCCCACCAAACTGACCCACTAGCGGCTGGTCTCATTCCGGCAACGAAATCCGCCAGGTATTGGTCGGGTCGCCAGAATTCTGCAATGCCTCGCGCAGACCGCCATTGGAATATTGCTGCACACTGCCGTCAGCCAGACCGACATTCCCCTGATTGACGTGGATGTCCTGCGTCCAACTGACGTGTTGGCCGGGAACGAGTTTGAGGATTCCATTTTCCGGGTCGCTCTCGCCTGTGATGTTCCGATCGCCATCGAGCAATCGCTGCGGAGACATGTCATTTGCGTCCAGGCCGACGAAATAACTGACGTTTTGATTGTTCAAGCGGGCGAAGTCGGCGGCGGCAACACGCGTGTCCGCCGGGCAAACCAGAATTTTGGACGTGTTCAACTCGTTGGACATGACTTGAAAATGGCGGAACGTATCCGCGCCGGTGTCGAATTCCATCGTGCCGCCCTTATTTGTGGAAACGGCCATCGGGTACAGATCGCTGTTGTCTCCTGCCCAGATGCGAAAGGCGAGGCCGGATTGTTTCAGGTTGTTGACACAGTTGATGCGCTGCGCCTTTTTCTTGGCCGCCGCCAGCGCCGGCAACAGCAGAGCCGCCAGAATGGCCAGGACGGCAATGATGACCAGCAAGGCGACCAGGGTAAAACCCGGTTTCGAACGGGGACCGGCGGTGGAATTCATGCCGCAAATATGTTCCTTATCCCGAAGTTGACAAGCCATTATTCAGTGGAACTGATGCACCGTTGTCATTTTAAGAATTTTTCTGCTTTACCTTTTCCCGAAACCTGTTTGGCTTGGTCTGGAAAAAGGTTCACCCCAACGGCAACCCACTTATCCACCATGAAAAAAAACCATCCTTTCATCTGCGTTCCCGTGCTGGTCCTGCTCGGTCTGATCGCCATCCTCAATTACGGCTGCGGCAAAAAGCCGGCGCCGGGCGCTGAATCAAACCCGGGCGGCGGACCCGGCGCTCCCGCCGTCGTCCCGGTGGAAAAGACCAGCTTTGCCGAAGTCACGTCGCAACTCGATCCCGGCGGCAATTTCTATTTGTACCTCAGCACCGCGCAATGGCTCGACGGCCTTTCCGCCAAAGTCGGCGCGTGGCGGCAGACGTTTATCGCCATGCCCAACCTTAAACCGGAGGACACCGCCAACGTCAACAAGGCGTTCGACCTCGTCACCGGCTTGATCAAGGACAGCGGCATTGAAGATGTCAGCGGCGTGGGCATGAGTTCGGTGGAAATCGAGAAGGGCATGTTCCGCAACAAGGCACTGTTGCACCATTATCCCGGCCAAGGCGGCGGCTTCCTCTGGCAACTCGCCGGCAAAGGGCCGCACCCGCTCACCGGCCTCGACCTGCTGCCCACCGATACCGCGCTGGCCGTTTTCTCGGACGCGGACCTGCCCCTGCTCTGGACCGTTGCGCAAAAGGAAGTTGCCCAGGCCAACCTGCCCCAGGCCCAGGCCTGGATGGACAAATTCCCCGACCAGTTTGAACAGAAAACCAAGGTCAAATGGGACACCTTCCTGAATTCGCTGGGCGGCGAGTTCGGTTTCGTGCTCACGCTCAACCCGTCCAACAACATCCCCGTGCCGATGCCGGGCGGCGCATTGGAGATCCCTTCGCCGGGCCTGTTGCTCGCCGTGAAGGTCAACGACGACACCATCTTCAACCGCATTGATGAGCAACTGAAATCCAACCCGCAGGTCATCAGCGTGGACCAGCCCGGCCTCAAAATGCGGACGCTGGCCTTGCCCATTCCGTTCATCGGCGAACTCCGGCCCAGCACGGCCAGCAGCGGTGGTTACCTGTTCATTGCCTCCAGCGACGCGCTGATTAATGAGGCGCTCGCCGTGAGAAGCGGACAGCAACCCGGCCTCAAAGGCACCGCCGAATTCAAACATGTGTCGCAGGGCGTGCCCGACCAGGGCAACCAGTTCTGTTACATGAGCCAGCGGTTTGCCGAGACCTTGATGAAGGTGCAGCAACAGGCCATGGCCAACAGCGCCCGAAACCAACCGCAAATGGCGAATTGGATGCAATCCTTTATGCAGAGCCGGCCCGCCTTTGCCTATTCCGTCGGCATCAACACACCGGAAGGCTGCCTGACCGTCGGCAACGGCAGCCAGAGTTACGCCAGCGCCGTGCTGTTGCCCAGCGTCGCCGTGGTGGGCGCGCTTTCCGCCATCGCCATTCCCAATTTTGTGAAGGCCCGGGAAACCTCGCAACGCAATGCCTGCATCAACAACCTCCGCCAGATTGACGCCGCCAAACAACAATGGGCCCTGGAAAAGGGCAAACAGGCCACCGACATTCCCACGTGGGATGATATCAAACCCTACCTCTACAAAATTCCGCAGTGTCCGGCCGGCGGCACCTACACCATCAACGCCGTCGGTGAACGACCCACCTGCAGCGTCCCGGGGCACGCGCTGCCCTAGGAAAAGTTGGCAAATGACGGTCCTGGAACGGAACACCGGTCTCAGACCCGGCGCGTTCGGATAATCAACGACTTCACGCCGGGTTGGAAACCGGCGCTCCAGTTTTGCTGGGGCTCATCTTATCAATTCCCCGCTCGCCACGCCCGCCGGATTCGGCTACTCTTGGGTTGCCATGATGGAGCCGACCAAACCCGATGTCATCATCACGCATGAAAGCGACCTGGACGGTTTTCTTTCCGGCGCCCTGCTGCAACGGCTCGCTAAAAAGTTGTACGACATCGACGTGCCGCTCGAAGCCTATCATTACAACCAGTGGAAACAGCGCGAGTTACGCGAACGGGCCGCGTGGGTCGCGGACTTCACCTTCGAACCGCGCCTCGACAAATCGGAGTGGATGATCGTTGACCATCACGTCACGGAGTCCGCGCCCAAAAATGCGCTGCTGATTCATGACGTGAACAAGTCCGCCGCGTTGCTGTGTTACGAACTGTGCAAGGATCACGGCCTCGGCTCACCCGCGCTCGACCGGCTCGTGCATTTGAACAATGTCGCCGATTTGTTTCTGGAGGACGACCCCGACTTCGCGCTGGCCTGTGACTATGCCAACCTCGTCAAGATTTACCAATTCTGGAACCTGCAAGCGCTCATCGGCGGCGGGATTGAGAAGCTCCTCGACCATCCGCTGCTCGAAGTCATGGCCGTCAAGCGGCGGATTGAAAATCCGCTCGGCTTCGAGTGGAGCAAAAACAACGTCACCGAAATCAATCCAACGGTCGGTTACGTGGACACCGTGGTGGGCAACAACAACCTGGTCGTTCACCAGTTGCTGGAGGAGCAGGCGGTGAAATATCCGGTGCTGGTGACGCTCTTCCGGCGCGGGAACATGGTGTTCGCCAGTTTCCGCAGCCGCAACGGCGAGGCACTCAAGGTGGCGGAAAAATTCCAGGGCGGCGGCCACGCCAACGCCGCCGGCGCCATCCTGCCCAAGTCCATTCGCTACATTCCCGATGCCGTGGAATACCTGAAACAGGTGCTGAATCCAAAACGGGACACACCGCTCAACAGTCTGGAAAACATATTCGCCAGCATCGAAGCCGGCAAAAAAGGCTGACGCGGGCGCAATTACAAGATTACGCGGCATGAATGCGACGGAGATCACCGTCCCGCACGTACCGGTTGGCGCAGCCGTGGTGAAGCGATTCATCGGCGGAGGCGCTGGCGGCCGCCTTCCGCGGATTTTGAATTATCTTATCCTGGGATGCGCCGGCTTCACCGCCAGCGCCCTGTTCGGCGAGCCGCCTCTTGATTTGATGAAAAATCAGGTCGCTTATCTGGCTCCCCAGCTCCAGGGCGACCAGCCGCAGAAACCGGCGATGGGATGCGAATTATCCGATTTCGGGTCCTGGTACGACATTGCTTATGCCGGGGGTATCGACCGATTTATGCTGGGTTCGGTGCGGCAGGGAGTCGGCCCGAACAACGAGTTTTTCAACACGGCGCGCGACGTGGGAGTGCTATCGCTGTTCTTTCAAACCGCAACGGGCGAGACAATCGATGGCGATCAGGCAGCGGCGGTCACCTGGTATCCGTACGGCTGGCGGACCGTCAACCGGCATGGGAGCTTTGAAATCGAATCGGCGACGTTCTTCACCGCCTTCAATACGGTGGCGGTCCATGCCAAAGTCACCAATACGGGAAACTCGCCCGCCGCCATCGCCCCCGGATTAATCGTTACGGCCCGGTCCGGCTATGACGGACGCACGGACGGACGGATCACCGGTTTCCTGGCAAACCATGGACATCAACTCTGGTTTCAAAACGCCCGCGTCGGTTCCAAAACCACGCCCGGCCTCTACACCGACACCCTGGCCATCGGCTCAACTTTGGAATCTCTCCACGCGGCGTTTGCGCCCCGGGACCTGACTCGTGCCGCACCCGAAGAATTGAAATCGGCGCTGGCTGGAAACCTCGCCTCATCGCTCGATGCGCCTGCCGGAACCGCCGTGCTCACGGCCAAAAGCTCAACGCTTAAACCGGGAGAATCACTGGAGTGCGTCTTTATTGTCGCGGCGGCGGCGGAAAGCAAGGCGGCCGGCGCGCAATGTGGAAGTGCCACGAAAGTTTTCACGGCATCGCCCGGTTCAGCACTGACCCGGGTGGAAAACGACTGGAACGGTTTTTTCCAAGGCCTGCCGGCACTCGATAATCCGAGTGACGCCTACACCCGGCTGTATTACTCGGCGGCGACCGCGCTTCGCAAAAACCGGTATCTGCTGAAATGCGGTGGGCAACTGTACAGCGCCTCGTATCCGGCGCGAGGCGGGTTTAACTACTTTTTCCAAAGTGACTCGTGCTGGAACCTCCTCGGTTATCTGGACATGAAACCGCCGTGGGCGGAAGGCCATGCCGTGCCGATTCTGGACCCGCCTTGCGAAATCATGGACCCGCACTTCTTCTGGTCCATGTGGGAATTGTATTCCCGCATCCCGAACCGCCAGGCCCGCCACGACTTCGCCGCGAAAATTTATCCGTTGTTGACGAACGCCTATTGGGATTGGACGAACCACGTTGACCTCGACGGTGATCTGCTGACCGCAACGCCAGACAATTGGGACGATAATCCGCGTTACGATCTGATCTTCAAGGAGGTCAAATACGTTCCCGGTTGGAACAGTTGGTGGAACGATTTGACCCGCTGCTGCCGCGAGAACAAGCTCGACGACCCCGCGCCCAGCTCCCAATTGGGCTATGGCGCCGTGGTCCTGAAACGGCTGGCCCAGGTCCTGGGCAAACCGGCGGAGGCCGCCGGTTGGGAACGCCAGATCCAGCGACACCGGCAGGCGGTTGACTCCCTGTGGGACGAGCAGAAGGGATACTGGATCGTCACTTACCGGGGAACGCTTCGGGATGACGTCCTGACCAGCTCGATTATCTATCCAATCTTTTGCGATCTGTGCCGCGATCCCGCCAAGATCAAACGGGTAATCGAAGATCACATCCTCAACCCCAAGGAATTTGACGGCTCGTTTCCCATTCCGACGGTCGCCTATGATGATCCCCGTTATTACCACCAAAAACCGCCGTTCGAAAACGAGGCCGGCGGGCTTTGGCGTGGCAATATCTGGATGCCGGAAACCTGGATCGTGGCCAAAGATTTGTTCAAGTACGGCTACGAGGATGATGCCAGAAGCATCGTCGGGCGATTGCTTAAAATGATGTCCACCCAGTCCGCTTCCGTCGGCCCGTATCCGCAATTTGCCTTCAGTCCCGCCGAGTGGTATGACTCGCGCACGGGGTTGGGACAGAATAATCGGGCCTTTTCCTGGTCGTCCGCCGTCGCACTCGATTTCCTGCTCGGCAATTATCAGAACGAACGGGTGCTCGGTTCCAACCCGGACCATGACCGGACCATTGAAGGTCATGTCCGGGAAATTTTCGACTTCGACAGCGGTAATAGTCTGTTCAAAGTCGAGGCCATCAAAACGGTCTTCCCCTTGCTGAAAATGAAAACGATGGACGGGTTGCCGATTGAGCAAAGCCACCGGGTCATTTTTAGTTTTTCAGACCCCGGCGGTAATTTCACGACGTCAACGATCCCCTTCACCATTGATGAAAGCAAATGGAAGGTGGAAGAAGCGGCCACCGGCCACGCCGTTCCGGCCGATCGGGACGGCTGGCATCGGACACCGCTGACCGTTGAACTGGCGCTGTTACCCGCAGCGGAATCACCCTTCCGGTAACCTAGTCAAAGACAGGATTGGACTAGACAGAAACTAGCCTCCGGAATAGCGTCACATCATGAAGCTGGATGGACTGCAAAATAAGGCGTCCATTGTCTGTTAGACATCTCGTCGCATCGCCGAATGGATACACTCGCCGATAAGCAGGGGACGTGGAAGAGCCGCGACGCGTGGTTCTGTGTGCTGGTACTCATTGTTTCCCAGTTCATCCTCCTGTTTTGGCTGCGTCTCGGTGCTCGCGGCAGCCCCGCATTTTCACACTGGTGGGCGACAGCTTTCGGTTCAGGAGTTATTTATATTATTCAGGATGTTTTGTGGTGATTTGTTGCTCTTTGGTTTTCACGTGTTGAGGCCGTCCGAGATTTTTAGAGCCTGCTGGAATGCGGCGAGGAGTCAGTGTGTATGGTTGGGGTGCAGCCTGGTTGGCAATCGCTATAACGTTTATTGATGGCTACGGGGCATCCAAAGGATGGACTGCTGTGTCAAGACAGTCTCATTCTGGCGGCCATGATGCATTTGGCGTGGCATGGTGCTTCTTCACCTTGGAGTCGGTTCTGATTGCTCCCTTCTGCGAAGAAATAGTTACACGGGGGTTTTTATACCGTGCATTTCGAGGACGCTACAGTTTCTTGGTCACGACGGTTATTATTGTTTGCTTTTCGGCTTATTTCCATTGGAGTAGCGTGTCACGGTCACTGTTCACGTTCGGCTGCTTGGCGTCGCTTTGGATATTATTGTGCATTGTCCGGGAGAGGACAGGCAGCCTGTGGGGTTGTCTTCTTTGTCATGCTGTTTACAATCTGGGTGGGACATATCATTGGATTCCGACTATAATCGTAATGATATTACTTTTGCCGTTTGTCTTGCATCCGATTTATGGCAAGCGACGAGTGGATATTATGGGAGCACCAGACCGAGATGCCTAGTTAGAAGACGGGCTGCAATTTTTCCTGGTTGCCAATTGCACGGATTTTCACAGGTGGCCTTTTTTGAATTCGTGTTAATTCGTGAAATTCGTGTCTGTCTTTCTTTTCCTAGAAGCAGTCGGCGTCAAAAATAGACCCGTTTATGGCTGAGCCAGCTCGCGCCAACCTTCAAGCGGTCGCCGGTTTACGGAAGAAAATTTTCCGAAGCACCCAGTCAACGGAGAACACGCCCGCGCCAAACGCCAGCACTACGAGCGTCATGAACAAAAACGGGAACGGCGCGGCCTGAACAAATTTGTCCGAGTCGCTGAAAATGGATTTCACCGCGTCCGAATCGGCGGTGAGATAGGCGATGATCATGTCGAACGCGAGCGCGAAGGCGATGAGCCGCGACCCGGCCCCAATCATCAGCAACAGCCCGCCGAAACATTCCATGATGGCGACCAGCCACGCATTGGCCCCGGGTAACGGAATGTTCAGGCTCTGAAAAAACTGCGTCACGTGCCCGATGTTCTCGAGTTTGCCCATGCCGGTCTGGAAGAATTGCCAGCCCCAGTAAAGCCGGATGGCCAGCAGGAACGGCGATTGCAGCCAACTCGCCACCCTGACCAACAGGCCGTAAATATTATTTGCGACTCCGATTTTGTTGGTGGTCATTTTTTATTTTGAAGGTTTCAAACCGCAGAACCAGCCGAGCGACGCCCAGTTGGCAAACCATTGCCGGATGGTCGCGCCCGGGTCGCCGGCCAGTTTTAAGCGGGCAAGCTTTGCGCATGCCGCGTCCAGCGTCGCGCCCTTTTGCAGCGCGGATAAAAGGACAAACTGGCCGGGTTCGAGCGGTTTGTAATACACGCCATCCTGATAACGGTGCACGGCCAGATAATTGACCCGGCGTTTCAGACCGCGGACGGCCCGGACCCGGCTGCGGTGACGGTTCTGTTCCATTGCGTTGCTCGCTTCGTTCCGCAAACCGGCCTGCTTTTTTATTCCAATCAAAAAATCCGCCACGTCATGCTCCAGTTTCAAAAGGGTCAAATGCGGTTGCAATCGCAGGCGGATTTTTGCGGCGTCCAAGCCGGACAAATCCCCGACTTTCAGCGGCCGTTCGGCCGCGTTGTCGAACGCCTCGATGTGCGCCCATTCGAGCCGCGCCAGGTCCAATGCGAGTTCCGAATGCGGCGCGGTTAAATTCGGGTTTGCCGCCAGGAATTTCACGAGCCGCGAACCCAAATTTCGCAACGTGTAAGATTGCGACGGGTTCTTCTCGAGATATTCATCCGCTAGCCGTTCGAATGGTTTGTCGCCGAGCACTGCGCGCAGACCGGGGTAATCATCGTAAAAACAATCGCGCAAGCGGAACCAGTATTGGCGGTTGTAGATCTCCAGCCGCTCGAACGACGGCAACCGGTCGTTCGGTTTGATGAATTGGTTCACGACAATTTCCGTCGGCCGGCCGTCAATCCATTTCACCTGCATCCGGTCACGGCGCGTGAGCGGGCGCATGACGGCGCGGGCCATGAGCCGTTGCAGTTGATGCAGGGCGCGCCGCGTCTGGCGTTCAGGCTTTGAGCGTTTCATTTTCCAAACGTTGTAGAAATTGGTCGGCCTTGAGCGCCTCGCCATGGACTTCCTCGAAGGACGGAATGCGGTCGTCCCATTCGAGCAGGGTCGCCGTCCGGCCGACGCGCTGGATGGCGCGTTCGTAAAGCTTCCAGACCGGGTCAATCACCGGATGATCGTGCGTGTCCAGGATGTATTTTCGGAATTTGCTGTGGCCGGCAATGTGGATTTGCGCGACGCGTTGCGCGGGAACGCCGTTGACGTAATCGAACGGGTTGAAACTGTGGTTGCGCGACGAGACGTAAATATTGTTCACGTCCAGCAGAATGCCGCAATCCGCGCGCTCGACGACCTCGTTGAGAAATTCCCATTCGGTCATTTCCGAAACATGAAACTCCGCGTAGCTGCTGACGTTCTCGACGCAAACCGGCACTTCGAGAAAATCGCGCACCTCGCGGATCTTTTGCGCCGTCACCTTGGCGGCGGCGAAGGTGTAGGGCATCGGCAGCAGGTCGTGCGTGTACCGGCCGTCCACGCTGCCCCAGCACAGATGGTCGGACAACCACGGCGTCCGCGTGCGCCGGACGAGCCGCTTGAGTTTCCGGAGATGTTCGCGGTCCGGTTTTTCCGGCGAACCGAAATACATCGAGACGCCATGCTGCACGACGCGGTATTGTTCCAGGATTTGATCGAGGATCTTCAGCGGACGCCCGCCGTCGCACATGAAATTTTCGGAGATGATTTCAAACCAGTCCACCGCGGGTTTCTCGGAAAGGATGTGGTCGTAATGCGGCACGCGCAGGCCGATACCGATGCCGTAATCGGTGAAATGGTTGAACGGGTTGGCGGGCATGAAAACGGGGAAAATCGGAGAGCGGAAGTTTTTCTCCCGCCCTCCGGAGTGAATCGCAGTTTACAGGAGCATGGTTTTGCAACCGCCCTTGCCTTTGCAGGAATTTTTGCCCGAGCAGCCATTGTCGCCGGCCTGGCAGCCGCCCTTGCCTTTGCAACTGTTCTGGCCTTTGCAGTCATGTTTGCCCGTGTCGCCGCTGGGCGCGTTGGTACCGGGGGAGTTGGTGCTGGTGTCCTGCGCCCTGGCGACGACGCCGGACAGCAACCCGGTGATGGCCGCGGCGATGAGGAGTGTTCGTTGCGTTCTGTTCATAATTTTTGTCCTTTGGTTTCAGTTTTCACGACAGATTCTCATCCGCCGCGACGGTGTTACGAAAATGAGAGTCGTCAGGCAAAGATTTATTCCAGAAAATATTTCCGAACCGCCGGAAATCGGGCGAACACCATGCAAATCCTTGATGGCAGCGTAATTTCCGCCGTAGCCGCCGGCGATAAAAGTCTTTGCAATGTGGCCGCGTCGCCGTGGCCGACCAGCAAATAGGCCTTGCCGTCGTGACTCCAACTCGCGGTCGGCGCCCCGGCGCTGCTGGCAAACTGCGGTTTGTCCTGGGGCGGCGCATCGGGAAACATTCCGGCCTCGGCCACAAACAGGTCCACGTGCGTCGAACCGGGCAACTGGTAACAAAGCATCGAAACTTTTTGGCCATGCCAGTCCAAAACGCGGCAACCCATCAAGCCGTTGCCGTTCAAGGCCGCGGGCAGGACCAGGTTGCTTTCGCCGTGATGCGCCCCCAGCCAGGCCACCGCCTGTTTCAGGTCGCTGGCCCCCGCATCCACGTGGTGCGGATCATGCAAGGCCGCCTGGACCATTTGCGCGGAAAAATCCGCAAACCGCCCGGGGTTTTCCGGTTTTTTCAAATAAATGACAAGGCCCAAAATAACCACAATGAATGGAACCACTACGCACGCCGCTAGAGCCCAGGAAACCGGTGAATTCCATGCAAACAGTTTCTGCCACCAAACGGAAATTGGCGATTCGGCCGGCGCTTCAACCGATTTTCCCAGCGCGAGGATTTCCGCCTTGAGCCGTGCCGGCGCGCGCACCTGCCGCAGGCTGCCGCCAACGAGCGCGTCGAATTTCTGCTGTTGTGCGAACCAGGCCGCCAGTTCCGGGTCCTGCTTCACCAGGGCCAGCGCCTCGGCGAACTGCGGGTCGGCCGCGTCCTGGCCGCCGGGGCGGCAGGATTGCAGGATCAATCTGGCCTCATCGCGAGTCATGATGTTTCTTTTTCCAAAATAATCTTCCGCAGCAGGGCCTTGCCGCGCGAAATCCGCGACATCACGGTGCCCGCCGGCACGTCGAGAATCTCCGCGATGTCGCGATACGAATGTTCTTCCAGGTAAAACAGCGTCAACGGCGCGCGATAGGTTTCGTCCAACCGTCGCAGCGCCGCCATGACACTCGCGCCGTCGAGCTGGTTTTGCGGCAACGGCAAATCCGCCGCCAGTTCCGGTCCGTCCTCCGCCATGCTGGAAAGCTCCACCTTCGGAAACCTGTCCTCGCGCCGGCGTTGGCCGAGAAATTCGCGGTGCAACGTGGTAAACAGCCACGATTTGGCCTTGGATGGGTCACGCAACTGCGAGCCTTTCGCCGCCCATCGGCAGAACGTCTGCTGCACGAGGTCGCCCGCATCGGCCTTGCTGCGCGCGAGGCTCAAGGCAAAACGATACAACGACTCGTAATGCGCGTTCACCACGTTCTCGAATGACCATTCGTCCATAGATGGGAGCGACGAGCGGGAGATTTATTCCATCCGGCGCGCACCGTCCATGTTATTTGAGCCAAAACCGTTTTGACCCGGGTTGCTGGAAAAGCTACGCTGGCCGGGTGCAAATTGAAAAATCCGGCGCGCCCCGCACCGACGGACGCGCCGCCAATCAACTCCGCCCGCTGCGGTTCCAAAATCATATCGCGCCGAACGCCACCGGCTCCACGCTCGTCGAATGGGGCAATACGCGCGTCATCTGCGGCGTGACGGTCGAGGAATCCGTGCCGCGCTGGATGAAGGAACGGAACATGAAGGGCGGCTGGATCACCGCCGAGTATACCATGCTCCCCTATTCCACCCTGGAACGGAAGCCGCGTGACAGCAGCCGCGGAAAAATTGACGGGCGTTCACAGGAAATCCAGCGGCTCATTGGCCGCGCCATGCGCGCCGCGCTCGATCTCGAAAAGCTCGGGGAGCACACCGTCTGGGTGGATTGCGACGTGCTCCAGGCGGACGGCGGCACGCGCACGGCGGCCATCACCGGCGCGTACGTGGCGTTGTGCATTGCCATCCGGCGGTTGATCGCTGGCGGCCGGCTGGCGGAAAATCCCATTCTTCACGCCGTGGCCGCCGTCAGCGTGGGCATCGTCCACGGCCGGCCATTGCTGGATTTGTGTTACACCGAGGATGTGGCGGCGGCGGTGGACATGAACCTGGTGATGAATTCCGCCGGCGAATTCATCGAACTCCAGGGCACGGGCGAGGAAGCCACGTTCACCGAGCCGCAACTGGCGGATTTGCTCGCCCTCGGCAGGGCGGGCATCCGCGAATTGCTGGCCGCGCAGGAGGCGGCACTGGCGGCGGCCTGATTTCCCGTGGGCAAATCCTCCAAGAATATTTTCCGGCGAAAGAGCAAACCGCCGCCGCCCACGCGGCTGCTGTTGGTTCGTCACGCGGAAATTGAACCGCGTTACCAGCGCGCGTTTGGCGGGCGGATTGACATGAATCTGTCGGCCCGCGGCCGCGCCCAGGCCCGAACGCTGGCCGATTTCCTGCACGGCAAAAAATTCGCCGCAGTTTACGCCAGTCCGATGAAGCGCGTGCAGCAGACCCTGGCGCCGTTCCTTAAAAACGGCGCGCCCACCCAGACCATCCTGCCCGGTCTGAGCGAAGTGGATTTCGGCGACTGGTCGGGATACAACTGGAACGAGGTGCGTGAAAAATTCGGCGTTCACCCGTACGATTGGCTCGATGAAATTGAACTGGGGGCCGTGCCCAACGGTGAGAACGGCGTCCAATTCCGCACCCGCGTCGAAGCCTGTCTTTTTAAAATCATCCGGCGTCACCCGGGCGAAACCACCGCCGTCTTCAGTCATGGCGGGGTCATCCGCATGATGCTCGCCATCCTGCTCGACCTGCCGCTGCCGAAAACCAATTCGTTCGAGATCGAATACACCAGCCTTACCCAGGTCGCCCTGCATCCGCACTTGAATGAAGTCGAACTGCTCAACTTCACGCCGTGGCGTGATTGGGTGAGATGAAACGCAAATTTCTCGGGCGCATTTCCGTCCGCACGACGCCTGAGGCGGAAGAGGCCGTCGCCGAACTGTTGAGTGAAATCCTCGGACTGCCCGCCTCGTCCTACCGTGACCATGAAACCGGCTCCAGCACAGTCACCGTTTATCTTCAGCAGAAATTGGATTCGCCACACCAGGTCCGTGGGCGGATTTTAGCCGGACTGAAGCGAATCAGCAGTTGTGGACTGAACATCGGCCCCGGCAAAATCGTGATGGCCAGGGTACGGTGGGAAGACTGGGCCGAATCCTGGAAACGACATTTCCGGCCGATTGAAATCGGCGACGCGCTGCTGATAAAACCGAGCTGGAGCAAGCGCAGGGCGCGGCAAGGCCAGGCGGTGGTGGTGCTGGACCCTGGGTTGAGCTTCGGCACCGGTCATCACCCCACCACCGGATTTTGTCTGCATCAAATTGCAGCGGCGGTCCGCGACCGCCGAAAACGTCACTCACAGAGCGCCGCCACAGTCAAATCGCTTCTTGACCTGGGCACCGGCTCGGGAATTCTGGCGATCGCCGCGGCCAAACTGGGTTATTCACCTGTAAAAGCGGTGGATTTCGATCCGGAGGCGGTCCGGGTCGCCCGTGCCAATGCCCGCGCCAACTGCATCCACCAAAAGCTGAAAATCCGGCGCGAAGACGTGACCAAGCTGCCAATCCGTCCGGGACAGCGAGGACAGCAATACAATCTGGTCTGCGCAAACCTGATTTCCCCCCTGCTGATCTCCGAACGGCGCCGGATTGCGGCGCAGTTGGCCCCGGCAGGAACCCTCGTGCTGGCGGGAATTTTGGAGCCGGAATTCGCGGAAGTTCAAAGGGCCTATGAAGCCCTGGGATTGAAACTGGCATCCAGCCGGAAGGAAAAGGAGTGGCGGTCGGGCTCGTTCCGCTTCGAACGCCAAGATTGTTTGAACGACCAAATCGCAGGCCGGGTCTGATGAAATGGAGTTGCAACAAAGATTTTTGCAGCGCCAGGAGTAGTTGGCATTATTTACGCTGTAACGTGGCGCGAGAAAGGAAAAGGTTATGATGAAGACTGTGGAAATAATCGGTGAAGCAGTTCGCAACCCCAAATATCCCTTCCGCAAAACGGAACATCAGCCCAAAAAAGCGCGCAAACACCGTTACGAGCGCCGAAAAATCAGGGAATATCTGCACCTGGGTGATTGGCTGGCTGAAGAAATGGCCTGAGGACGGTTTTGGACAGCCTGCGCAGAAAGCAGCAGTCAACTCCGCCGGGAGTTGATGAAAGAAGAAAATTCACCGCTGGCAATCCGGACAAATCCCAAAAAATTCAAGCTTGTGGGTCACGGCCTTGAAGCCGTTCTGGGCGGCGATGCGTGATTCAATTTCGCGGAGAAAACATTCGTCAATCTCCACCACCCCCGCGCAGCGGGTGCAGACCAGATGATGGTGATGGCCGTCATCGCCTTCCCCGACCAGTTCAAAGCGCGCGGTCCCGTCGCCAAAATCAAACCGCTGGACCATCCCCATTTCCTCGAGCAGATGCATGGCGCGGTAGATCGTGGCCAGGTCGCAGCGGCCCCGGGGCATGGCCGCGAAGATTTCCCGGTTGGTCATGGGATGCGGATGCCGCCGTAAAATTTCCAGGATGGCCTGGCGCGGGCCGGTGATTTTCCTCGATTGTCCGCGCAGGCGGCCGGTCAGGGTCGACAAGGCCTGCCGTGGGCGCGAATGGGAATGGGCGGACGCTTTCATGGCCGTTCAAAAAATCCCACGGATGGCGGGGAAAAGCAAGCGGACGGGCGCCGGGTGACGCGTGAAACGTAAAAACAGCCACCGATCAAACTCACGCATCACGTTGCCCGCACTACTTCATCAGCAACATCTGGCGCGCGCGCTTGATGGCGCGGGTCAGGCGGCGCTGGTAATGGGCGGGCAGGCCGGTGTATTTGCGGGGCAGGATGCGGCCCTGATCGGTCACAAATTGGCGGAGCAGATTTGTGTTCTTGAAATCCAGCGCGTCGGCGGTGAAATCAATCTTGGGTTTGGGCCGGGCCGCGCGACTTTCCATCGTGCGGCGCGAACCACGGTGATCCGATTTATCGGTATTGGTTCGGCGGGGCATGGCTATTTGATTTCGCGGTGAAGGGTGTGGCGGCGCAAGGCGGGATTGTACTTGCTGATTTCCAGCTTTTCCGTCTTCAACTTCTTGTTGCGGGTGGTGGTGTAGCGGGACGGCGACTTGCCTTCCTTGCGCGCCTCGGTGCATTCAATGGTGATGATTTCGCGCGGCATAAATTATTCCTTTTCCTTGACCTTCTCCTCCGGCTCATCCTCGTCACTTTCCACTTCCGTGGCCCCGGCGTTGTCAATGGTGCCGAGCTGGCCGAGACGGCGTTGACGCAGCGCGCCGTCGCGCTCCAATTGCGCCTGCGCCTCGACGGTGAAGCGCGTCCACGGAATCGCCTCCAGGCGCGCCTTGGGAATCGCCTTGCCGGTCAATTCACAGGTGCCGTAGGTCTTCTTCTCGATGCGCTTGAGCGCCTCTTCAATTTCATAAACGGCGTCCTGATCGGAGGATAACAGGCTCAACGCAAAATCGCGGTCAAAATTGTCCGTGCCGGAATCCGCCATATGCAGGCTGTAACCGGCCATTTCCTGCGCGGATTCCTTGGCCAAGCCGTTCATCTGGTGGAGCAACTGCTCGCGCAGTTCCAGCAGCCGGTTGTAAAACTTCTGCCACTCGGTCTTGATCCGCTTCGGCGCGACCACCGTCCTGGATTTCGACACGGTCTGGCCGAGGATGGCCGCTGCCGTGGCGCTGATGGGCGATTTGCCGCGCGGTGTTACCATGTTCGTTTCTTTCTTCTTTGCTGTCACAGTTAAAATTGATGTTCCGGGTCTCAAAGCAACTTCCGGTCCATCAAAGGCGCGGGAATCTAACAGAGGAAAATAAATACGCCATAAAAATCTTCAAGAATTTTTGGTACTGGCGGGAATCAGCCCTTCTCAATGCAGGCGTAGGCGTTGTGATGGTGGATGCTTTCGAAATTTTCCGCCTCCACCCGGTACCACCTGACCTGGGGATGCGCGTTGAGCTGGAGGGCCACGTTGCGCACCAGGTCCTCCACGAACACCGGGTTCTCATACGCGCGCTCGGTCACGGCTTTTTCGTCCTGCCGCTTGAGCAGCGCGTACAGCTCCGAACTGGCCGAACTTTCAATCATCGCAATCAAATCCTCAATCCAGACGGATTTCTTCATGCGCATCGCCACCGTCACCAGCCCGCGCTGGTTGTGAGCCCCGTATTTGGCAATCGCCTTGGAACAAGGGCATAACGTCGTCACGTTCGCCTTGACGGTCAGCACGAAATCAATGTCTGGCCCGCACGCCGTCGCGTCGAACCGCGCGATATAATCCATCACGCCCTCGCCGCCGGAGACCGGCGCCTTTTTGACCATGAAATAGGGAAACTCGATTTCCAGGTGGGACGTGGCGGCGTGGAGTTTTTTCTGCAGGGCGCGGAGGATCTCATTGATGTTTTCCACGTGAATCACGCTGCCGTGCGCGTTGAGCACCTCAATGAACCGGCTCATGTGCGTGCCTTTGAATTCCTTCGGCAGGTCCACAAACATCCCGATGGTGGCCACCGTGTTCTGGACGCTGTGCGCCTTGTCGCGCACCTGGATGGGAAAACGCAGATTGCGCACGCCCACCTTGTCGATCCGCAATTCGCGGTGGTCGCGCTCGCTTTGCTTGTCGTCCAGTTCGGGCGCCGGACGCTTTCCCCGCGGCGCCCGCACCGCGCCGCCGTTTTGGCTGATACGAAGCATGAGAGGAAACTAGCAGCTTTGTGGCATTTGGTAAAAGGGAATCCACAGGGAGGATTGCCGGGTCAATGACCCAAAATCACGGACGCCCGCACGTCGCTCCTCTCAAAACGCTGGACACGCTGCGGCGAAAATTTGATTTTCTTTCATGGCCATCACTCCGGAACGGGCGGAATCGTTCGCGGCTGAATGGATTGCCGCCTGGAACGCCCGCGACCTGCCGCGCGTGCTCTCCCATTACACGGACGATTTTGAAATGAGTTCACCGTTCATTGTCGAAATCACCGGTGAACCTTCCGGTCGTTTGCAGGGAAAAGAACAAGTGCGCGCCTATTGGCAGGCGGCTCTAAAAAGGCATCCCGGATTGCATTTCGAATTGCTGGCGGTCTTCACCGGTGCCTCTAGTATTGTGCTGCATTACCGCAGAAATTTCGGCAAACCGGCCGCCGAAGTCTTCTTTTTCAATGAAGAAGGTCTGGTCTATCGGGCGGCGGCGCATTATGCTGAAAACTAATCCATGCGCGAACGCGTTTCTTTCCGGTTTATCCTGCTGCTGGCAGTGCCGTTGTTTGCCCCTGCCCTGGCCGCCGACACCTTCCGTGTCGCCACGTACAACGTGGAAAACTATCTTGACCAGCCGACGGAATCGCGTCCGCAACCCAAATCCGCCGCCGCCCGGGCGAAGGTCCGCGAAGGTATCCGGACGCTGAATCCGGACGTGCTCGCGCTCGAAGAAATGGGCGGCCTGAGCGCGCTCATGGAATTGCGCGCCTCCCTTAAGACCGAGGGCTTGGATTTTCCCTATTGGGAATGGGTGAGCGGCGAGGACACCAACATCCACGTGGCCGTGTTGAGCAAACTGCCCATCGTCGCGCGCCGGCCGCACACAAACGAGGTCTTCCTGCTGGATGGCCGCCGCTTTCGCGTCAGCCGCGGTTTCGCCGAACTGGACATTCGGGCCGCGCCCGATTTCACCTTCACGCTCATCGCCGCGCATTTGAAATCGCGCCGGGCGGTGCCCGAAGCCAACGAAGCCGAACAGCGTCTCGCCGAGGCAAAAATCCTGCGCGGCATTGTGGACCGGGATTTGGCCGCCCGGCCAAACGCCCGGCTGATCGTGTTGGGTGATTTCAACGACGTGAAGAATTCCAATTCAACTCGGGAAATCATCGGACGCGGACGGTTCAAACTGGTGGACACGCGCCCGGCTGAGCGTAACGGGGACAATGCGCCGGCTGAAAACTCCTGGTTCGAGCCGCGCAACATCACCTGGACACATTATTACGG
Source organism: Verrucomicrobiota bacterium (assembly GCA_049516255.1). Lineage (GTDB taxonomy): Bacteria > Verrucomicrobiota > Verrucomicrobiia > Limisphaerales > UBA11358 > UBA11358. Next base: position 27,646 of record JBEKTH010000027.1, on the reverse strand, counting down.
CAAGGAAGACACCTACAGCCGCGTTGATTACATCCTGCTCAGTTCCAGCCTGGCGCGGGCGTGGGTCCGGAACGACACCTACGTGCTGACGATGCCGAACTGGGGCGTGGCCTCGGATCATCGGCCCATCGTCGCGACGTTCAGGATGGAAGATGATTAAACCCAGCCCCCAAAACATGCGAATACGGAATGATGGGTCTGATGGGGGGAGAGGCTTAGAAAGCGAGAGTGCCGTTACTCGCAGAACCTCCGCAAGACGGCGTTCACGAGCCCAAACCGGGAAATGGAAACGGCCTTGTCGAGTTCCTTTGTTCCTCAACTTCGATTTTCTGAACGATCGGGCCGTATTTCGCCTCGTCTTGATTAAGATCCGCCTTCCAGCCGTCGACCAATTCTTCCACCTTTTCCAACTGGTCTTTGTCCATCCAGATACCGTCACATTCGGCGCATTTGTGCAAAACAATTCCGCTCGTGTCCCCGTAATTGAAATGTTCCATCCGCACGTTCTCACAAAGCGGGCAATTCAACTCATCATGATCACTCGCTTCTGCCGTGAAAACCTCCTTGTTGATCGCATCCAGCGAGGCGATCTCTTCAGGGGTAAACACTTCGTCGTGATGTTCGACCAGTTTCTGCAGTTCGCCCGCGTGCAGCCATTCACCCTTGCAGTCCGGGCAAACTTCAACAATCTGGCCGTCATATTCAATACGGTTGAGAATGGCATTGCATCTGGGGCATTTCATAATTGGAATTGGCTGGAAATTACACCTTCGCCACCAACTGCCGCAAGACGTAAGGCAAAATGCCGCCGTGCTGATAGTAATCGATCTCGATGGGCGTATCGATGCGGCAGCGCACCGGCACGTTCTCCACCCGGCCGTCCTTGCGGGTGATCCGCAATGTCAGGTCCTGCTGCGGCTTCAGGTTCGCGTCGAGCCCGACGACGTCGTAGGTCTCCGTGCCGTCGAGCTTCAGACTTTGCGTCCCGCACTGCGGGATGCCCTCCTTGAATTGCAACGGCAGCACGCCCATGCCGACCAGGTTGCTGCGGTGGATCCGTTCGAAACTTTGCGCCACGACAGCCTTCACGCCGAGCAAATTGGTGCCCTTCGCCGCCCAGTCGCGCGAACTGCCGGTGCCGTACTCCTGTCCGGCAATGACCACCAGCGGCGTGCCGCGTTTCTGGTATTCCATCGACGCGTCGTAAATCGAAAGTTTTGTCCCATCCGGTTGCAAAATCGTGTCCCCGCCCTCCTGTCCGGCAAGGATCAGATTCTTGATTCGGACATTGGCAAACGTGCCGCGCGTCATCACGCGGTCATTGCCGCGACGCGAGCCGTAGCTGTTGAAATCGGCCGGTTCGACGCCGTTTTCGATGAGATATTTTCCGGCCGGCGACGTTTTCTTGATGGAACCGGCGGGAGAAATGTGGTCGGTCGTAACGCTGTCGCCAAAGAGGGCCAGCGGCCGGGCGCCCTTGATTTCACGGATTTCGCCGGGCTGCATTGAGAAATTGACGAAAAACGGCGGTTCCTGGATGTAGGTGGATTTCCGGTCCCATTCGTACACGTTGCCGGTGCTGGACGGGATTTCATTCCATTTGGGATTTTGCGCGGCGAAATCCTTGTACAACTTGCGGAACACGTCCGGTTGCAGCGCGGTCTGCATCAGATCGCGGATTTCGCGCAAGGACGGCCAGATGTCCTTCAGCAAAACCGGCCGGCCGTCCTTGCCGGTGCCGAGCGGGTCGTGCGTGAGGTCAATATCCACGCGCCCGGCGAGCGCGAACGCGACCACCAGCGGCGGGGACATGAGAAAGTTCGCCTTGATGTTCTGGTGAATGCGCGCCTCGAAGTTGCGGTTGCCCGACAATACCGCCGCGGCCACCACGTTGTTTTTGACAATGGCCTCCTCGACCGGCGCCGCCAGCGGACCGGAATTGCCGATGCACGTCGTGCAACCGTAACCAACGAGGTTGAAGCCGAGCTGGTCCAGATAGGGCTGCAAACCGGTCCGGCTCAAATAATCGCTGACGACCCGCGAGCCGGGCGCGAGCGAGGCCTTGACCACCGGGTTCACTGTCAGGCCGCGTTCCACCGCCTTCTTGGCCAGCAGCCCGGCGGCCAGCATGACGCTGGGATTCGACGTGTTCGTGCAGCTCGTGATGGCGGCGATCAGGACCGAGCCGTTGCGAATTTCACTTTTCACCGTCCGTCCCCGCCCCATGACGTGATCGGGCGTCGGGTGATTGTTCGCCATTTCGCCTTCCGTCTGCGGATTGGTATTTTGCGACCGGGCCTTTTGAGCGGAAACCGGCTCCTGGCTGCCGCCGCCGTCGGCAAATTGCCCGTCGCCGGAGACCATGAATGTTTTTCCCAACTCCTCCGGCTTCATGCCGAAACCACTTTCCGTGACTGGCTTGCTGAAGGTGGCAATGAAGCTTTCCTTAAGGTTCGGCAATTCAATGCGGTCTTGCGGGCGTTTGGGACCGGCCACGCTCGGCTGTACCGTGCCCAAATCCAGTTGCAGTTCCTGCGAATACACAATGTCGCCCTGCTTCGGAATGCCCCAAAGCCCCTGCGCCTTGTAATAATTTTCGTAGGCACGGCAATGTTCCTCGCTGCGGCCGGTCGCGCGCAGGTAATTGACACATTCCCTGTCAATCGGGAAGAAACCCATCGTCGCGCCGTACTCGGGCGCCATGTTGCCAATCGTCGCGCGGTCCACCACCGGCAGTGCCGCCGCGCCGGGCCCGAAAAATTCCACAAACTTGCCGACGACCTTCGCCTTGCGCAGCAGTTGCGTGACAGTCAGCGCCAGGTCGGTCGCGGTGACGCCTTCGCGCAACGCGCCGGTCAGGCACACGCCGACCACGTCCGGGGTCAGGAAATAAACCGGCTGGCCGAGCATGCCGGCCTCGGCTTCGATGCCGCCGACGCCCCAGCCGACGATGCCAATGCCATTGATCATGGTCGTGTGCGAATCGGTGCCGACGAGCGTATCGGGATAGAAGATGGGGTCTGGCGTCTGGGATTTGGGATCCTGGGTCGAGAGCACGCCTTTGGCCAGATATTCCAGATTGACCTGATGGACGATGCCGATGCCGGGCGGCACCACCTTGAAGGTGTCAAACGCCTGCATGCCCCATTTCAAAAACTGGTAACGCTCGCGGTTGCGCTGGAATTCGATTTCCAGGTTCCGCTGGAAGGCGTCCGGTGAACCGTTCACATCCACCTGCACCGAGTGGTCCACCACCAGATCCACGGGCACCAGCGGTTCAATGATTTTGGGGTTCTTGCCCAGGCGCGCGACGGCGGAGCGCATGGCCGCCAGATCCACCAGCAGCGGCACGCCGGTGAAATCCTGCAACACGATGCGCGCGACGATGAAGGGAATTTCCTCCGTGCGCCCGGCGTTCGGCTGCCAGTTGGCCAGCGCCCGGATGTTGTGTTCGGTGACTTTTTTGCCGTCGCAATTGCGCAGGACCGATTCGAGCACCAGCCGGATGCAAACGGGCAGTTTGGAAATCGGGCCGGCGCCGGCTTTTTCGAGCGCGGGCAGGGAATAAAATTTCCCCAACCGGCCGTTGCCCAATTCAAACGTTTGCAGGGTGTCTGACAATGAATGCGGCGTGCTCATGTAATACCTTCAATTAAGATTAAAAATGAGGGTTGGGCGCGGGCGTGTCAAGTGAAGCGCGCCGCAAAGCGCCCCGGGAGCGCCGGCGTCCCGCCGGCGTGTTTTCGGCCAGGGTTTTTATGCGCCGCCGGGACGGCGGCGCTCCCAGGCAGGATGTTTGAAGTTCAGAAGCAGAAGCTATCCCCGCGCGGGCCCGGCGCCATTCACGGACGAAGGTTCCGGGTCCAGCAAATCGGTAATCCGGCGTTTCAGGCGCGGGAGATCGAGCGGCTTGGTGAAAAAATCCTCGGCGTGCATGGCCACGCTGCGCTTGGTCACATCACCGGAAAGCGCGCTCATGAAAATGATGGGGATTTTCTTGGTGGACGGCTGGCGGCGCAGGATTTCGCAGACGGACAGGCCGTCCAGATCCGGCAGCAGGATGTCGAGCAGGATAAGATTCGGTTTGAACTGCCGCGCCTGGCTGAGGGCCTGCACGCCGTCGTTGGCCACGATGAATTCGTAGCCCAGCCCGGCGAGGCGGAATTGCATCAGCTCAACGAAATCCCGCTCGTCATCCACGATCAAAATGCGAGGCACCATGCTGTCAATCTAAGCCAGCGCCGTGCCAGTAACAATGGCGGTGCGGTTAAAGCTGTGTCACGAAATGGAAACGGAAATCCGGCCAAAAGACTTGTTCCGCCGTGGCCGTTTTGGTAGCCCTGCGTGGCGATGCCAACCAAACAAGGTTCCATTCATCTGTTCCGGCTTTTCGGAATTGACGTGTATTTGCACTGGGCCTGGTTCCTGGCAGTCTGGTATTTCGTCAGCGGCGCCAGAGGTTATACTTCCACCACCTGGAGCGTAGTGGAATGTCTGGCGCTGTTCCTGATTGTGTTGATGCATGAATTCGGCCATCAACTGGCCTGCCGGCAGGTGGGCGGTCAAACCCACGACATCATCCTCTGGCCGCTCGGCGGCGTGGCTTACGTGTCGCCGCCGCAACGTCCCGGCGCCCAATTGTGGAGCATCGCCGCCGGGCCGCTGGTCAACGTGGCTTTGTTTCCGATCTTCAGCGTGGCGGTGTTCCTGGCGCGGTCCGCCGGTTGGGGAGACACGATGCCGGAGGCCTATTATTTTGTCCTGACGCTCTGGTATATCAACGCCGTTTTACTTGCGTTCAACCTGCTGCCGATTTATCCGCTCGACGGCGGCCAAATCCTGCGTTCATTGCTCTGGTTTGTATTTGGTCGGGCGCGCAGTTTGATGATCGCGACCATCATCGGCTTTATCGGCATTGCCGCTTTCATTCCCATTGTCATCTGGACCAATCATCTATGGTATTACCTCCTCGCCGGGTTTGCCTTGTTGAACTGCTGGAGCGGTCTGATGCAGGCGCGCGCCCTGGCCCGCGTGGCCAAATTGCCCCGCCGCGAAGGTTTTGCCTGTCCCTACTGCAAAGCCGTGCCGCCGCAGGGCGCGTTGTGGGTGTGCGGCAAATGCCGGAAACCGTTCGACACCTTTGCCACCCGGGGCGTCTGCCCCCATTGCGACACCCAATATACCGCCACGTCCTGTCCCGAATGCGGTACGATGCGGCCGTTCAGCGAGTGGATGACTCCAACAAACGTTCCGCCGCAAATTTAAAAATGGCTGCGCGAAGGGCGCAATCCAATGGGATGGTTATACCTTTGCCCAAAGCCGCCCCCGACTGCCGGAACCCACCGCCTGGCTCACCTGCTCCAACAACGCGATGTGTCCAGTTCCTGCATCTGCAATAAGCATCCGCAGCGACGAAGGAAGGATGGCTTGATTGCCGGAAGGTTATGCCGGGCCTTCCCCGGTTCGGGTCTCGGGCTGTTTGAGGAACCGGATGAACCGTTCCATGGCAGGAGATGATCTTAGGTCGCTAATCCAAACAGCGGTGAGCCCTGGAAATAACGTTGTTTGGAGATTTTGTGAATACATATTTTACAAGTCAGCATCTTTGTAGTACAATTTACTGCAATTTAAGCCCGGGTTTAATTCTAGCTGTTATGCTCAAAAGACTTTTCACCAAAAAGTTCAACCTGCCTTTCCGCGTACGCCATGTTAATCGGGTTGGGAAGACCTGCCCAAGGAACAGCTGTTTGACATCGCAAATCATGCTTCTGTTGATAGGGTTGTTTTTCGCGGGCGATGCTTTGGGTCAGGTTCAAATCGTGAATTGTGATGCGCCGGTTCAGAGCCGCAAGCGAGGCATCGCTGTCAATTCCAACATGTCGGCTGCCGACTTCCAAGCCTTGGCCCCCGGCGTATCGTGGTTTTACGATTGGGGTATAAACAACTGGACCGTGCCGTCTGGTGTGGCGATGAGCTACATCCCCATGGTCTGGAGCGATTATTCAGGTTATCAAAGCGCCATTAGTAGTTATCTCGCGGCCGGAAACCGGCCGTGGAGGGTATTTGCCATCAATGAGCCAAATCTTCAAGGGCAGGCATTCATGACGCCAGCCGCCACGGCAACCGCCTTTTTACAAGTTCAGGCGATTTGCGCACCCTACAACATTCCCGTGATTTGTCCCCACATGGCCGAAGGCACCGCCGCGAACCAAAGCATTACCGCGTATGACCCGATTCAAGGATCAAACGTCACCTATACTACCGAGACACCGTACCTGCAGGCGTTCATGTATTACTGCGGCTCGTCACCGCCGCCGGGCATGTCAGACCACAGCTATGGCGGCTACGGTGACCTTACCTACTGGACAGGCCTCATGCATACTGATTTCCCCACTCAAACCGTCTGGGTGACCGAGTTCGATGCGAACGGCGCCACCAGCGATGCGCAGGTGCTCGCCACGCTGATTCCGGCGGTGGATTATTGCGAGCGCACGCCTTGGATAGAAGGTTACGCCTGGTTCATGTCCCGGATTACCGGAGATACCCATAACAGTCTGTTGACGAGCACCTCGGGCGTTTTGACTGCGGCAGGCCAGGCTTACGTGCAAATGCCCGTGCATGAGACGAATCTGTTTTATCGCATTCCCGGCCAGCTTCAGGCGGACCGTTATGTCACCATGAACCAGATGAACATCGCGCCGACAACGGATACCAATGGATTGGCCGATATGATATCCGCGGCGGCGGGTGGCAGCCTGAATTATAATCTACAGGTTGATACGGCCGGGAGTTATCCCCTGGACTTTCGCGTTGGCGGTGCGCCCGGCCAGATCAGCGTCTATGAAGGCGCCACATTGCTGGGCACGGCGAATGTCACCCAATCCAGTTGGTCAACGGTTTCGACAACTGTCACCCTCCCCGCCGGCACGCAAACGCTTGAAGTTGTGCTTTCCGCCAACGGTCAACACCTGAACTGGATGCAATTTCAGACCGTCAATGGCCCAGTCGCGGTTCCCACCGGCGTTAGTGCAACGGCAGGCAATGCCCAGGCGGTTTTGAACTGGTCTCCTGCCGCCGGCGCATCCACCTATAATGTCCAAAGCTCCACAACCGAAGGCGGCCCTTACACCACCATCGCAACACCAACCACGACCAGCTATACGAACACCAGCCTGGTCAATGACACGACTTATTACTATGTCGTGTCGGCGACCGATGGAGTTAATGTGAGTTCAAATTCCCTCGAAGTCAGCGCCACGCCGTTGTTGTCACATGTCAATTTGGCGTTGAACCAACCGGTCACGGCGAGTTCGTATCAAGCTAGTAGTCCCTATTGTCCCGCAATCTATGCGGTGGACGGCAACCTTTCCACCCGTTGGGCCTCCGCCTGGAGTGATCCGCAATGGATTTATGTGGATTTGGGGGCAACCTACAATGTCAACGAGGTCTGGCTCGACTGGGAAGCAGCCTACGCGACGAGTTTTCAAATTCAGGTTTCCTCAAATGCGGTGAACTGGACCTCAATTTACAGCACGACCACAGGGGCCGGCGGCATTCAGGATTTAACGGGACTATCCGGAACCGGCCGTTATGTGCGGATGTACGGGTCGGCGCGCGGGACGTCCTATGGCTACTCACTTTGGGAGTTTCAAGTCTATGGAACTGCGGTGCCGACCAATCAGCCACCCGTGCTGGCGGCGGTTCCCGATCGAACCATCCTTGCCGGCCAGACACTCCTCGTCACCAACCTGGCCAGCGATCCGAATGTTCCGCCGCTGCCGCTGACGTTCAGTCTGTCCAATCCGCCAGCCGGCTCTTCCATCAACGCAACCAGTGGTGTCTTCAGTTGGCGGCCGGCCATTGCCCAATCGCCCTCGACCCAAACTGTCTCGGTGGTGGTTTCCGACAACGAATTGCCGCCGCTCACCGCCACTCAAAGCTTTAACGTAACGGTGAATCAGCCCGCTTCCCCCACGCTAAGCGCCGCATCCATCACCAACGGCCAGCTTGGATTTTGGATTAACGGCGATACCGGGCCGGATTACACCATCGAGGTTTCGACAAACCTGACTTCATGGACGCCGGTAATGACGAGCAGTTCACCATCATTGCCCTTCTTTTGGGCCGATACCAACTCGTTGTCGTATCCTTCTCTCTTCTATCGGGTCTTATTGGGGCCTTGACGCCGGGTCATCCTACGGCGGGATCGCGCCATTGGCGAAAGGCATTTCGTCATCGGAATGAATACGATTTCCAGCTGCGTCAACCAGGGTCACCGTAATGAAAACCAATAAATCCTTGTCTTGCTCGTCCGGTTGGCCCCGGGCTAGCTTGGTTTTCGTGAAATAGTCCGGTTCGGCGCCGACTTCCTTTCCTCCGTCATAAAAGCGTTCTTTCAATCCGCCCAACACAACGGTTTGTCCATCCAATAATTTCACATGTGCGCTGGCTTTACGAATGCCAAAGCTGGGCGAAACACCCGCGACCGGTACATACTCCCCTAAATCGTTGATATGTTCGACAGCGTTGGTTGGCGGCTGGTCATACCCCAAAAATTCCGTCAGCGAAGCCGCGGTTTTCAAATCAATCGTGTATCCGTCGGGCAAGACGGTCGGGATTATATCCAGAATCGGGCCGGTTTCAACTTTGGTACTCTGCGGAGTCATCGAACTGGACTGGGTGTACGGGTTTTCCGCAAGAACAAAGTTCGTAATGACCGTTATGATTTGTGTTGCCCGCATTTCTGTCTGCCGCCCGCTCGAAGTCGTCACTTCCGGCTCGGCCAGTTCTTCGACCCCGGCACGTGATTCCAGTGTTGTCATCGCCACGTTCGTGTTTTCGCCGGTCAGGATGCCAACGGGTTGATCCGATGGATTAGTGATGCCAATTGTTTTGGTGAGCCCATCCCAAGTTCCTTTCGGTACTTCCAAAAACCTGGCCTTGATGTGCAGTTGTTGCGCGCCCGCATTGACAAATACCAGAATTCCCAAAGACGCAACGAATAACCGAACAGGTGTTTTCATAGGTTAAAGCCGTTGTGGCATGAAACCAAAACAGCGACAACCCTTTTTTCACACCAACTTTGCCAGCGCGGCCTTGATGGCCTCGAAGTTCGGCAAATCCTTCGGCGTCGGCGTCTGCTCGCTGTATTGCACCACGCCGTGCTTATCAATCACGAACGCCGCGCGCGCCGCCGTGTCGCCCACGCCAGCCAGCATCGGAAACACCGCGTTGTACGACTTGATGGTCGTCTTGTTCAAATCACTGGCGAGCGTGATGCCGATTTTTTCCTGCTTGGCCCACGCCTCCTGCGCAAACGGGCTGTCCACGCTGACGCCGATGATGTCGGCATCGAGACCGGCATAGCCACCCAGACCGGCGGTGAGGTCGCACAGCTCCTTGGTGCAGACGCTCGTGAAAGCGAGCGGAAAAAAGAGCAGCACGGTGTTCTTCTTGCCAAAGTTATCGCTGAGTTTCACGTCCACGAGACCGGACGCCTGTTTGGATTTCAGGGTGAAATCGGGGGCCTTGGTGCCAACGGAAATTGCCATAATCGTTTTTGGTTTTGAGTTTAACTTTCTCTTGTGGTGGACAGTTTGGGAATTTGCCGCGCGCGTGTCAAACGGGGATTTTGCGAAAGCGACCCGGGCCACAGCCGCCAAGGAGGTGGGACAGGAGATGTCCACTGAAAAAACGGCCGTGTGCCCGTATCAAAAATGTTTGCCGTCCGTAAAAATGCCGGCCGGCTCCCACTCCCTGCGGCCGTCTTCGCGGCCCGGCTGCACGCCCAGGTGAAACCCCGTTTCATCTTCAAAACCGACCGGAATTCTCCAGCTGATGGCCAGGCCGATTTTTCCGGCCACCTGATGCAGCCAGTTGCCCAGGTCCTGCTCCGCGAACTGGTCCAGGTCGGGCTCCGCAAACCCGCGGTCCAACCGCGCCGTGGCGCCGGTTGAAACCCGGTTTCGCAGGATCTGGCTGCCAGTCATCATGCAATGACCTTCAACCCACCGTGATTTTCTGACCAACCGTTTATTGGCTGGTAATGAACAATAATTGTGAAAAATAAGCTGTTAACCCTCTCAAGACAACGATAGATGACTTGGTAGTGCCCAAATTTAAAAAATCAGGTGGGGCGGGCAGTCCTCTGCCCGCCGCAAATTCAGAAAACGGCGCGCACGGAGTGACGCGCCCTACCGAAGTTGGGCCATAGCCAATGACCTACAACGCCGCGAGCACTTCCGCCGCGTGTTCGTCCGGCTTCACCTGCGGCCAGATTTTTTTGATGCGGCCGTCCGGGCCGATGAGAAACGTCACCCGATGCGTGCCCAGATATTTCCGGCCCATGAAGCTTTTCTCGCCCCACACGCCGTAGGCCGTGACAATCCGCTTGTCCTCGTCCGCCAGCAGCGTGAAGGGCAGCTTGAATTTCTCCACAAATTTATCATGCGACTTTACCGGGTCGGTGCTGATGCCCAGCACCACCGCACCGCGTTTTTTAAATTCGGCGAACCGGTCACGGAACGCGCACGCCTCCTTCGTGCAGCCCGGCGTGTCGTCCCGGGGATAAAAGTAGAGGATGACGGGTTTGCCCTTGAAGTCGGCCAGCGAGACTTTCCCGCCGCCGTTGGTGGCCGCCGAAAACTCCGGCGCCACATCGCCTGTCTTGAGCGTCAGTTTCAGTTCCTTTGCCATGATTCGTCAGCCACAGATAAACACGGATTCACACAGATGGAAGCCAAAAAGGACGGTGCTGGTTTTATTTTTTATCAGTGTTTCATCTGTGCCCATCTGTGGCTTCATTCAGACGGGGTCGGCGAACTGGCCGGATGCGCGCCGAGTTGTTTCACGGCGTCCCAGACGTACAGCAGGCCGGAAATTCCGGTGAACGCCGCCGCCCCAATGACCCACACCTTGAACCAGCGCACGTTCACATCGCGGTCCCATTCCAACAGAATCCAGATCACGACGACCATTTGAAAGACCGTGGCGATTTTGCCGGCGATGCGCGGGCGCACGACCACCTTGCCGACGATGAGCCGGATGACAAAAATGCCGATGAGCAGCAGCAGGTCGCGGCCAAGGATGGTGCCGGTGAGCCAGAGCGGAATCTGTCCCAGGCGCGGCGTGTGATTGAAGCTCAGCAACACCACGCCGGACACGAGCAGCAGCTTGTCCGCTAGGGGATCGAGGATGGCGCCGAGTTCGCTGCGCTGGTTGTAGCGGCGCGCGATGTAGCCGTCCACACCGTCCAGAATCGCCGTGACGGCGAACGCCAGCAGGGCCACCAGCCGGTGAATCTCGTTGCCGGTCTCGACGTAGTAAAGGGTTTCGACAACAAAAAACGGGATCAGCAGGATGCGCAGGATCGTGACTTTGTTGGCCGTCGTCATGGGCGGAAAAGGTTTAGCGCAACGGCGCGCGGATGCAAAGGCGCAAAGGCGGGTTTATTTTAAATCTTCGCGGCCTTGCTGCTTGACGTTAAAATTTTGTTTCTTGCCAAACGTGCGATTTCTTTGCTCAATTTTGTCTGCATGAGCACGACAAAATCTTCCCGGCCACTGGTGGGCATCCTGATGGGCAGCGATTCCGACTGGCCGACCATGAAGGCCGCCGCCGAGGTGCTGGCCGAATTTGGTGTGGCCAGCGAGGCCAGGGTCATCTCCGCGCATCGCACGCCGAAGGATTTGGAACAATACGCCGGGAGCGCCGGCGAACGCGGCCTGCGCGTCATCATTGCGGGCGCGGGCGGCGCGGCGCATCTGCCGGGCGTCACGGCGGCGTTCACCATCCTGCCCGTCATCGGCGTGCCGATTGAAAGCAAATCGTTGAGAGGTCTCGACTCGCTGCTGTCCATCGTGCAAATGCCGCCCGGGGTGCCGGTGGCAACGGTGGGCATCGGCGCAGCGAAGAACGCCGGGCTGCTCGCGGTGCAAATCCTCGCTGTCGGCGACGCGCGCCTGCAAAAGGCCCTGGCCGGTTTCAAACAGAAGCTGGCCGAGGAATCCCGCGCGAAAAACAAAACGCTCGCCGCCTGACTCATTCGCGGATTGGTGTCAAAATCCGGTGTCTTCGGCGAAGACACTCCATTCCATCCTGCCCGCGGTTTCCTCGATAGATTGCCCTTATCACGAACACGTTCCGCTCCTCTGGCATAAAGTCTGCTAAACGCGTGAATTGGAACCGATCCGGCCGAAAACGGCCGGTAAACCCTAACACCCTGAAGCTATGACTGAATATTTTGTAAAACGCACAAGCAAACTGTTGTTTCCGTCCCTGGCCCGCGACGAACGCAAACGTGTGATGCGTAACATCCTGCTGGTCGTGGTGGCCTGCCTGGTCAGCGCCGGCGGACTGTCCGCGTGGATGCTATCGGCCGGCACCAGTGGCGGTCATTTCATCGTGAGCCCCGACCTGTCCCTGTGGCAGAGATAGCTAGTCAGTTATAAGAAGCAGTTTCAGCCGTGACGGAAAAGGGCGGCGCGCTTCGCGTGCGCTTAATCCTTTCCCTGCCGCGCAACCTGACGCCTGCCGCTAATTTCACCCTCTCCGCCAACGGAGTTGGGAGAGAATCGGCAGCAACGCCGGATGCCTACGTGCGCGCCGTATTGTCGGCTTATTGTCGGCTAGTCCATGGACATCCGCCAAGCCCTTTGTTACGCTGCCCGACGATTTTTATGAGTCTGGAAAACAAAGCATCCGCTGCGCCCGCGCCCTCCGATTTCATCCGCGACATCGTGGCCAAACACGTTGCCGAAAAGAAATATCCGCAGATTCACACCCGCTTTCCGCCGGAACCGAACGGCTACCTCCACATCGGCCACGCCAAGAGCATCTGCCTGAATTTCGGCATCGCCCACGAATTCGGCGGCATCTGCAACCTCCGCATGGACGACACCAATCCGACCAAGGAAGACGTCGAATACGTGGACTCCATCACCGAGGACGTGAACTGGCTCATCGCCGGCTGGGCCGACCGGAATCTTGGACTGAAACCCAAAGGCAAAACGCCCGAAACCATCGCCGAAGAAGGCAAGCGGGACTTTTATCTCGAAGCAGAGGTTGGTAGGGCGGGCAGTCCCTTGCCCGCCGCCGGCGCGCACGGAGTGACGCGCCCTACCTTGGAACCGTTCTACGCTTCGGATTACTTCGATCAGCTTTACGATTACGCCGAGCAGTTGATTGAAAAGGGCAAGGCCTACGTTTGTGACCTGACGCCGGAAGAAACCGACGAGTACCGCCGCAATGCCAAGGAAAGCCCGTACCGCAACCGGCCCGTCGCCGAAAACCTGGACCTTTTCCAGCGCATGAAGAAAGGCGAGTTTCCCGACGGCAAACGTTCGCTCCGCGCGAAGATTCAGGCGAACTCGCCGAACGTCTGGATGCGCGATCCCCTGCTCTACCGCATCCGCCACGCCGAACATCATCATACCGGCGGCAAATGGTGCATCTATCCGATGTACGACTTCGCCCATTGCCTGAGCGACTACATCGAAGGCATCACGCACAGCATCTGCACGCTGGAATTCGAGGTGCACCGGCCGTTGTACGATTGGATTCTGGAAAGCCTCGACCTGCCGCGCCCGCTGCCGCATCAGTACGAATTCGCCCGGCTCAGCCTCGGTTACACCGTCATGAGCAAACGCAAACTCATGCAGCTCGTGAACGAAAAGCTCGTGTCCGGCTGGGACGACCCGCGCATGCCAACCATCAGCGGGATTCGGCGTCGTGGGGTGACCCCGGAGGCCCTCAGGGCCTTTGCCTACAACATCGGCATCACGAAATACAATGGCATCACCGACGTGGCCGTGCTCGAACACGCCATCCGCGAAGACTTGAACAAGCGCGCCTTGCGCCGGCTGGCCGTGTTGCGACCCATCAAGGTTGTCCTGACGAATTATCCCGAAGGCAAGACCGAGGAACTGGACGCCATCAACAATCCCGAAGACCCGAACGCCGGGACGCGCAAAATTCCGTTCAGCCGCGAACTGTATATTGAACAGGATGATTTCAAGGAGGTGCCGCCTCCCAAATTTTTCCGGCTCAAACCCGGCGGCGAAGTCCGGTTGAAATACGCCTACATCATCAAATGCGACGAGGTGGTGAAAGACGCGGGCGGCAAGATTGTGGAACTGCGTTGCACCGCCGACCTCGACAGCAAAACTGGCGGAGCCACGGCGGCGCGCAAAGTCAAAGGAACCATTCATTGGGTAAGCGCCGCGCACGCGATTCACGCCGAATGCCGCCTTTACGACCGGTTGTTCACCGAAGCCGAGCCGGAGAAGGACGGCTCCGCCTCCGCTGAAAGCTCCGGCGCGACAAAGCGTGATTTCAAATCCGTGCTCAACCCGCATTCACTCGAAGTCGTGACCGCGAAATGCGAGCCAAGCCTGAGGGATGCGAAGCTGGAGTTGCGCTACCAGTTCGAGCGCCTCGCCTACTTTGCGTTGGATAAGGACAGCACACCCGGCAAACTCGTGCTGAATCGGACAATAACGCTGAAGGATGCCTGGGCGAAGGAAGCACAGAAAAGTTGAACGCCTAAAAAATTGACCTTGTAAAAATTGCAGGTCTTTATTTATTGAATGAATGAAATTCCAAGGTTCAAGCAATTTTTTCTCGCTTGGGCTATGTCTGTTTACGTGCCTGGTTCTCTCTGGCTGCAATAAGACATATTTTGTCAAAAGAACTTCTTCCGACCCGGTCAAACAAACACGTCTGGATTGGAACTATAAAACCACCGTTGACGCCTATCAAAAGTCTAGCTTCACCAGTCACAAATGGAATGCCCCTGCCGAACGCGCGCTCGCTGAATTTGCCTGTTCCCGAGCCGTAGTTCTGGGAACAAACGAACCGTGGGCTGAAATTATTTCGACGAATGCCGCCGCCGCCGCGCAAGCGGGCTGCAAAGATCCGATGCTGACTTACCTTTATATCAAGTTTGCAATGGACCAGACCAACAGTAAGGAGGCGTTCACCGAAGCCTTCATCGCAACGGCGAATGCGATGAATAGCAGTTCGTATCCACCTATCCGAAAATTTTACGCCTCTCTACGCGCTGAACAACAATACACCTACGCCTACGGTTTGTATGCTTATCAAGCTGGGCAATGGGATACGCTCAACAAAATCATTCCTAAACTTGGGCCAATAAATTACAGCTTCTTTGGCGGGACGAATGAATTCTATAAAATGGTTCAGCTTGCCAAGGAAAACGCCAGCAATCCTAAATAATTCCTTCGCGCGTTTTGCCTGACAACTCATTCAAAGAATTTGTCCTGACCCGTTGAGCACGTAGTGGAGGTGCAAAAGAATTTCAGACAGGATGACAGGATTCAGAGGATGGTTTTTCGCGAATCCTGCCCATCTTGCAAATCCTGTCGTAATCTTCGTTCGCTGCTGGCGACTCTGCGCCGTTCGCAAGGAGTGTCCTGATTCTAAAAAAACCTGGCAGGGCGGGCAGCCTGTCCCGCCCTGCGGTGATCCTTGGCCCGCCGCGGATACTGAAAACGGCGCGCATCCCGCAATGCGGGACGCCCTACCAAAATCAGACACGACCCCTTCGCACGCAACGTTGACAGGATTGCCACCGCCGACCATGCTGGTCTCCGGCCATGTTTGAGCAAATCCGAAGCGTCCAGTGAAAATTCCCCATGACAGATGGCTCGGCTGGCTGAGTCTGGCAATTGTGGCGGGTTACCTTGTGGTGGGCCTGTGGCCGTTCGACTTCCAGCCTCACAACCGGGTCCACTGGCTGGGGAATTACCCGGGCCTGCATTTTGAGCCTTATGGCATCGCCTACGATCCCGCGCCGCTGCCGGCACCGCCGGAATTGGGAGCCGTCCCCGGAATGTCCGCCAACTTTACCGCGGAGTTGTGGGTCGCGACGCGCCGTGAACCCGCCAACAACGTGTTTGGCATCGTGACCATCCATGACCCCCGGTTGCCGCTTGATTTTGTCCTGGGCCAATGGAAACAGGATTTTTTGTTGCGGGGGACAACCACGCATCCGCAGCCGGCGGATACCATCCGCGAGGTGGGCGTGTATGATGCGTTGCCGAATCAAAAAGCACGCTTCATCACTGTCAGAAGTGATGG
Source organism: Verrucomicrobiota bacterium (assembly GCA_049516255.1). Lineage (GTDB taxonomy): Bacteria > Verrucomicrobiota > Verrucomicrobiia > Limisphaerales > UBA11358 > UBA11358. The sequence goes on along the minus strand of JBEKTH010000027.1, from coordinate 11,548 downwards.
CGCCGGAACGGATTTTTATATGGACGGAGCGGTAGCCGGGCACTTTCCCCAATTCACCTTGAATGCGAGGGCCTTGGACGGGCAGCTCATTCTGGGGAACAACGCATCCGGAAAAGCTCCGTGGACCGGGTGGCTGTTTGGATTGGCGCTGTATAACCGGGCGCTCAATCCGACGGAAATCGCCTGGCACCACGCGCTCTGGACGCGGGGCCGCGCCCGGCAACTGATGAGGGTGCCCGGCCTGACCGCACTCTATCTTTTTGACGAAGGCCGCGGGCCGCAAGCGAACGACTACTCCGGCAACGGCCACCGCGTGATCATTCCCGGCATCTTTCAGCCGATCCACCGGGACTTTTTGATCCCGCCCTGGAAGGATTTGTCCTACAACCGGCCGGATTTTTCGGATATTGCCATTAACGTTCTGGGTTTCCTGCCGTTTGGATTCTGTTTTTTCCTTTATCGCCACGCACACAATCCGCGCCGACTGGTGACCAACGTCTTGCTCGTGGTTATCGCCGGGATGGCAATCAGCCTGACAATTGAAGTCTCTCAGGCCTGGTTGCCCGACCGGACGTCTTCCATCACCGACCTGATAACGGACACGGCTGGCCTACTGCTCGGGGTGGCCCTGGCCCTGGCCGTTCGGCATAAAGCCGCGCAGGTCATTTGAGCAGCGGCGGTCCACGACCGCCGCCACCACGACTTTAAAAAAAGAATGCGGCGCCCCGGGAGTGCCGCTACAACCCAAAGTTGACAGGTTCGGCATTGCCTACCATGCTGGCAGTGCCGATGCTTGAGCAAACCGTCCAGATTGTTTCCAACGAGCGCGACACCGATTCTTATTTCCGTCTGGTTCTGCGCGCGCCGCAAATCGCACCGCTCATCCAACCCGGTCAGTTCGCCCATGTCCGCGTCTCCACCTTGAAGGACGCCCTGCTCCGCCGGCCCTTCAGCATCTTTCAGGTCACCGGGGACGCGTTTTCCATACTCTATAAAACCGTCGGCAAGGGCACCGACGCCCTTGCCCGGATGGGCCGCGGCGGGGAACTCAGCGTGATTGCACCGCTCGGTCACGGGTTTACTGTGCCCAAACGCGGCGGCGAGACTCCCCTGCTCGTCGCGGGCGGTTACGGCATGGCGGCCATGTATCTGCTCGCGCAACGGTCGCCGCAAAAGGGCATCGTCTTTGTTGGCGGGCGCAAGCGGATTGACATCCTGTGCGAAAAGGAATTTCAGGCGCTCGGCTGGGACGTGCGCGTGACCACCGAAGACGGCAGCCACGGCGAAAAGGGATTGGTTACCCGGCCTTTGCTTAAGGAATTAAAACGAAAAGTGCCCCACCGAAAGGTGTTTGCGTGCGGCCCGACGGGAATGTTGAAGGCGGTTGGCAAAATCGCCGGGGAATTCGACGTGCCGGCGGAGCTTTCGATGGATGAACACATGTGTTGCGGCGTCGGCGTCTGCCTGACGTGCGTGATTCCGGTCAAGACCGGTCCCGCACTGCGGGACTGGGAATATCAACGCACCTGCACCGAAGGACCGGTGTTCGATTCGCGCCAGGTCGAGTGGGAGGCGGCGAAATGAAGGGTAAAGTTCAAAGTTCAAAGTCCAAAGCCCCGAAGACGGATGCGGGCGTGAATCTGTCTGTCCAGATTGGCACGCTGACGCTGCCAAACCCGGTGATGGTCGCGTCGGGCACATTCGGTTACGGCGTCGAATACGCGCAACTGCTCGACCTGAACCAGCTCGGCGCAGTGGTGGTGAAAGGCATCCGGCTCCATCCGGTGCGGGGCAATCGCACGCCGCGAACGGTCGAGGTCACCAGCGGACTCATCAACGCCATCGGGTTACAGGGACCGGGCGTGGACGGGTTCATCAAAAAATACTGGCCGTTTCTCAAGACCCTGAAGGTCCCGACCATCATCAATATCTGGGGCACCACGGTCGAGGAATACGCCGACGTGGCGCGGCGGTTCGACAGCCTCGGTGGCGTGGGCGCGCTGGAACTCAATGTCTCCTGCCCGAACATCAAGGAAGGCGGCGCGCAGTTCGGCACGGACTTGAGATTGATTGCCCAGGTCGTGGCCGCGTGCCGTAAAGTGACCCAGCTGCCGCTGATTACGAAAATGAGCCCCAACGTGGTGTGTATCGCACCGTTCGCCCGGGCGGCGGCGGATGCGGGCAGTGACGCGTTGTCCATCATGAACAGTTACCCGGCCATGGCGATCGACATCGAAACGCGCCGTCCGAAGCTGGCGAATGTCACCGGCGGCCTGACCGGACCGTGCATCAAACCGATTGCCATCAAGCTGGTCTGGGAAGCGGCGCAGGCCGTGAAGATTCCCATCATCGGCATGGGCGGCATTCAAAACGCGGCGGACGCGATTGAATTCATGGTGGCCGGCGCGGCGGCGGTGGCAGTGGGCACGGCCAATTTTTACGAACCACAGACCCCGTTGCAGGTGATTGCCGGTATTCGCGAGTTCCTGGAGAAGCACCGCCTGAAGGACGTGAAAGAAATGATCGGCACCGTGCAGGTTGCAAAATGAAATTAGAAACGGAACAACCCAAAGGCAGGGCGGGCAGTCTCCCGCCCGCCGCTTATACGCACCGTGGTCGCGGCGCGCACGGAGTGCCGCGCCCTACCAACACTTGATTTCATGTTCGAGCATCGCTCAAAACCATTGTTGCCGCGGCGGCAGTTTTACGTGCGCGTCGCCCGAGGCGTGGGGATTGGCCTGATGGTCATCGCGTTCGCGCTCGGCCTGGGGATGGTGGGTTACCGGACCTGCGAGGGAATGTCCTGGGTGGATGCCTTCGTCAATGCGGCGATGATTTTGTCCGGCATGGGCCCGGTGTCGTCGCTGCAAACCACCGGCGGGAAAATTTTTGCCGGGTGCTACGCGCTGTTCAGCGGACTGGCGTTCATCGCCATCCTCGGCATCATCTTTGCCCCGGTGTTTCACCGGTTCCTGCACCGGTTTCATGAGGAGGAGGCAAAGCACGCTGCAAAATTGCCCGACAAGCCCTGATTCTGTTTTGCGCTTCGCGCGCGGCAAGGTATGCTGGATTCATGTTGTGGGCATTTACCAAGTATCACGGGCTGGGCAACGACTACCTCGTCATTGACCCAAAGAACCTGCCGGCGCCGCTGACGGCCGCGCAAATCAAGACGATCTGCCATCGCAATTACGGCATCGGTTCGGACGGCATCCTGCTCGGGCCTCTCCCGTCCAAAAAGGCGAAGTTCGCGGTCCGCATTTTCAATCCCGACGGCAGCGAGGCGGAAAAGAGCGGCAACGGCCTGCGGATTTTTTCCCGTTACCTGTGGGACAAGAAACTGGTGGGCAAGGACGAGTTCGCCGTCGAAACTGCCGGCGGCCTGGTGAAAGCCACGGTGACGGAGCGCGGCAAGATCGTGCGCGTCGAGATGGGCAGGGTCAGTTTTTGGAGCGACGAAATTCCCGTGGCCGGCCCGCGCCGCGAAGTCATCAACGAGCCCATCCATCTGCGCGGGGAACGATTCAACTTTTGCGCGGCCACGGTGGGCAATCCGCACTGCGTGCTGCCGATGCCAAAAATCAGCGCCGAACTGGCGAAGCAAATCGGCCCGTTGTTGGAGACGCACCTGCGTTTTCCGAACCGCACCAACGTGCAATTCATGAAGGTGCTCGACCGCAACAACATCCAGATTGAAATCTGGGAACGCGGCGCGGGTTACACGCTGGCGAGCGGCAGCAGCAGCAGCGCGGCGGCGGCGGTCGCGCACAAGCTCGGCCTGTGCGATCGCGACATCTCTGTGCACATGCCCGGCGGCATCATTGAGATCGAAATCGGCGACGATTATGCGATTCGTATGACCGGCGCGGTGACCAAGGTGGCCGACGGCGTGATTGCGAAGGAAATGTTCAGCGCGTCCATCGCCGGCGGAGGAAGCCGGCCGGCGGAGGTAATCGGTTCCGTTTATGGGATTCAGCCCCAACGGGATGTCTGCCGCCGTGGTTAATTCCCGGAGAGCAAATCCCTGGCCGCGTCATAGTCCTGGGTCGCAACCTGAACCCGGACATAACCAAAGGTGTTCAGGTTAAACCCGATCGTCTGCATCAAACATTCGTCCGGAATCAACGCTTGAATCCCGGCCGCCTGTAGCCGGCTGACGACCAGATCCGCCGCCACCAGGGTTCCACACGTGACCAGCGTGACCAAATCCTTCTGCCGTTCAGCCGACGATAGCGGCGGGAACTCATAATCGGGCCGGGCCGGGCCGGAAGGCGGCGGAGAACCGGGCGGCGAGGCCACGTCCGGCTTCAACGAGCGGCGTGTGGTCAATCGGACACTCCAGCACATCGTCGGAATATTCCGCACCACAATATGAGCATTTGTTCATGATCAAATTCCACGTCTGGCAAACCAGCCCACAGTGCGGGACACAAACCACCCGAAGTCAAGCGCCGACGAACCCGAAAGCTGACCTATGACACCGACGGCGTCGAAGGTGAACAGAACGGAAAAGCTGAAATCACTTCGCCGGCTGCAGTTTGGCGCGCAGGACGTGAATGAGGGCCTTGACGGTGAGCTCGATGAAGAGAAACGGCTTGGCGATGAAATCGTTGCCACCGGCCATCATGGAACTGGTGCGGCTGTCAAAATCGCTGAGCGCAGTGACGAAAACAACGGGGGTCTTTTTATATTGCGGCATGGCGCGCAGCTTGGTGCAAAGTTCAAAGCCGGTCATGCCCGGCATGTCCACGTCGAGGAACACGAGGTCGTAGGGGGTTCCGGTCAGCAGCTTCAGCGCGGCGTTGGGGTCGGCGGTGCTGGTGGAGGGCAACTGCGCCTTTTCCAGGGCATAAACCACGGCGCGCTGCGAGATCGGTTCGTCGTCCACCACGAGGATGTTGACGGGCGGCGGGTCCGGATTGTCCGGCCGCTTGCCACGCTCAAAGAGAAAGCCGAGAAAGTCCACGGCCGCAGCGACGGTGCGGAGGGTGGAGGTGTTGATGCTTTTCGGCTTTTCGTAAAGCTCCTTGAGCAAGGCCTCCAGGGCGGCGGACATGTGCGCCACGTGCGTGAAACCGGCCAGGCCGGCGTTGCCGGCGAGCGCATGAGTGCGGCGATAGAGCTCATGGATGTCCTTCAGCTGGACGGTTTCGCTGTTTGCCTTGATGAGGTTTTGCAAACCGGCGCGCAGCGCGGCCAGGTTCGCGGGCTGGCTGTCAATGAAGGCCTGCCGCAGTTCCGACAGGAATTTGGTGTCCCCCTCGATGTCGCTGAAATCGGGCCTGGCGGGAGCGGCCGGTTTGCCCGGTTTGCCCGGTTTGTCCGGCTTGGGGGCGGGCTGGGGCACAACTTCGCCGCCGATGGTCTGCCGCACAATGTCCAAAACGTCCTTGGGTGTGCAATTGGTCTTGGAAAGGCATTTGTTGGCGCCGGCCTTCCAGGCTTCCTGGATCATGTTGGTCAGGTAAGTGTTGGAAAAAACGATGATGGGCAACTTGGCAAAATCCGCCTCACTGCGGACCTTGATGATGAAATCCACACCCGACATCCTGGGCAGGACGAGATCCAGCAGCATGATGTCAGGCTTGAACGTCCGCAGGGTTTTCAAGCCGCTTTCACCATCGTACGCCACCTCGGCCTGATAACCCTCGACCGTGAATTTATTCCGATAAATATTCGCAATAACCTGGTCGTCTTCGATGATGAGGACTTTTTTCATGAATGAACCGGGGTTGCGACCGTTCCGGTCAGGGAGGGATGCTTCGTCAGAAAATCCCGGGCGCGTTTGTATTCGTGCGTGAGCTCGGCGCACAATTTTTCCGCGCCGTCCAACTGGCTGGACTTGCCCTGTCGTTCCAATTCCCGCAACAGCGGCACCAGCCGGGTCAGGCCGAGGGTGGCACTGGCGCCGGCGCAACTATGCGCCACCTGACGGACGACCTCGGTTTGATTCGTGCGAATCGCCGACTCCAATTGCGCAAGCTGTTCCGTGGTCTGCTTGAAGTAAAGGTCCAACAATTCGCGCAGACTTTCCGGACTGCCGCCGCTCAAATCCAGCAACCGGTCCATCTCCACCAGTGATTTCTCCCCTTCCGGCGGAGCGGCGGGGGCGGAAGGAACGGGCGGGTCCTCGGGCCGGGCCGACGACGACGGACCCATCTGCGCACTCCAGCGTTCGATGACAACGCGCACGTCTTTGGGACGGATGGGCTTGGATAGATAATCGTCCATGCCCGCTTCGAGACATTTCTCACGATCGCCCTGCATCGCCTGGGCGGTCATGGCAATGATGATGATGTGGGAGTTGAAATTGACGCTGCCACCGCTCGCCTCAAGTTTGCGGACCATGCGCGTCGCTTCCAGCCCGTCCATTTCCGGCATCATCACATCCATGAAAATAAGATCGTAGGGTTTCCGGTCAAGCGCTTCGAGCGCTTCCTTGCCATTGGCAGCCAGGTCCGGCTCGTAACCCAATTGCTGTAAAATGCGCAAGGCAACCTTCTGGTTGATGGTATTGTCGTCACACAACAACACGCGCAGGGGCTGGCGGCTGGCCAGGGTTTCTGCGGCCTGAGCGGGTGGCGGTGCCGGCTCGGGCGCGGGTTTGGTGTTGGAAAAGGCGCGGGTCAGAACTTCAAAAAACTGCGCGGGTTTGACCGGTTTATTGGTGAAGACCACCCGTGGAATGCCGGCCGTCAAGGAAGCTTCGTGGCGCAGGCCGATCGGCGTGAGCAACACCAGCGGCAGGGCGGATTGCGAGGGCATCTTATGGATTTCGGCGGCCAGGGTGAAACCGTCCGTGCCCGGGAGTTGCACGTCAAGAATGGCCAGGTCAACGGGTTTGCCGTCGCGAAGGAAATTCATGGCCTGCGGCGCGTCCGCGGCCTCGTGAGGAATCATGCCCCAATTGGTCACCTGCTCGTTGAGCAGCCGACGGCTGGTCGCGTTGTGCTCCACAATCAGAACGCGCTTGCCGTCCAGCTGGTTCTGCCGGCCAGCCAGCGCAAACGGCGCGGCTTGCGATTGGACCAGCACATTGATGGTAAAATGGAACGCGGAGCCTTCGCCCGGCACGCTCTCAGCCCACATTTTGCCGCCCATCAATTCGACCAGTTGTTTGCTGATGGCGAGGCCCAACCCCGTGCCGCCGTAGCGGTGCGCCGTGGATGGATCGGCCTGCATGAACGGTTTGAACAGGCGCGCCAGGCGGTCCGGCGGAATGCCAATCCCCGTGTCCCGCACGGAAAAATGAACGTGAAACAGGGAACGTTTTCGATTTTCCTCCTCCCTGGCCGAGAGCAATTTGATTTGCACCTGGATTTCGCCGCTCTTGGTGAACTTGATGGCGTTGCTCAAAAGATTCACCAGAACCTGGCGCAAGCGCAACGCGTCGCCTTCCACCAGCGCGGAAATCCGGTCGTCCATCTCATAAACCAGTTCGAGATTTTTCTCGAATGCCCGCGCCGCCATCAAATCCAGCGTCTCCTCCACACACCCGCGCAAATTGAAAGGCCGCGAATCCAGCTCGAGTTTGCCCGCCTCGATTTTGGAAAAATCGAGAATGTCATTGATAATGGTGAGCAAAGCCTCGCTGCTGGCGTGGATGGTTTCCAGATAACCGCGCTGTTCGGCGGTCAGCGGCGTTTCCAGCAGGAGGCCGACCATGGCCACAACACCGTTCATGGGGGTGCGGATTTCATGGCTCATCGCCGCCAGAAAATCCGACTTGGCACGCGCGGCGGATTCGGCGGCGATCCGGGCGGCCATCAACTCGCGCTGGTGGCGGAGCATTTCGGCAAACTGCCGCTTGATTTTCAGCGCGGCGTGCAGGCGCGCCCGCAATTCCGCGGCATCAAACGGCCGGGTTACACAGTCGTGCGCGCCCAGTTCAAACGCGCGCCATTTTTCCGCCGGCGCATCCGCGGCGGTAAACACGATGACGGGGATGGTCTCGGTGGCCGGGACCTCCTTGAGTTCCTGCAGCAATTCCATCTCGGCGGCCCCCATTAGAACCAGATCGGCCGGGTGGTTGCGCAGCAATTCGAAAATTCCGTCGCCGGACGGCGCCCGCCGGATGGCAATGTCATCCGCCCGCAGCAATTCGGACAACGCCGCCAGCAATTCCGGGTCGTTGCCAACCAGAAAAATTTGGGCTGCGGCGTGTCTCATGACGGCGATTCCAACGTGATTCTGATGTCTATTTTAAGGACGCTTGTGCTCAGGACGTTCATTCAACATCAGATTGGCCATTTTGGCCAACCCGTTTTTTTTGGTTACCGCAATTCCAATGCCGAAAGAAACGTTGCTGGCGCGGAGTTTTGGCGATAAAATCGGCCCATGCTGCAAACGGTGCTCGAGCCTGGCACGGCGGAAAACGCGGCTTTGTTCCGTGAAACGTATCTGGCCGCCTACCGCTTCATGTTGCTGGCGCGGTTGTTGGATGACAAATTCGCGGCGCTTTGGCGTTCCGGCAGAATCCACGGCGGCGTCTTCCTCGGACGCGGCCAGGAAGCCTTGAGCGCGGCGACCGGCATCTCGTTGCAAAAGGGCGATGTGTTCGCGCCGTTGATTCGCGATGCGGCGGGGCGGCTGGCCTTCGGCGAGACCGTCCGGGACGCCGCCCGCACCTATCTCGGTTCGGCGCTGGGACCGATGCGCGGCCGCGACGGCAACGTGCACCGCGGCAAACCCAGGGAAGGTTATCTGCCCATGATCAGCCATCTCGGGGCGATGATTTCCGTCGTGAACGGCATTTTGCTGGCGCGCCGGTTCAAAACAATTTCCGGCACCGTCGGCGCGGCCAGCATCGGCGACGGCGCGACCTCCACCGGTGCGTTTCACGAGGCGCTCAATCAGGCGGCGGTGGAAAAATTGCCGCTCGTTCTGGTGGTGGCCGACAATCAGTACGCTTATTCAACCCCCACGGCGCGCCAGTTTGCCTGCCGCGATCTGGCGGACAAGGCGGCCGGCTATGGCGTGGAGGTGGATCCGCTGGACGGCACCGATTTGGATGCGTGCTTGAAAACCATCGGGCAGGCGGTGGCTCACGCGCGCGCCGGCCGGGGACCGCGACTGGTGGTCGCCACGTTGCTCCGGCTGTGCGGCCACGGCGAACACGACGACGCCGGCTATATTGATCCCAAGTTAAAAGCGTCCCCGGCCGGACGTGACTGCCTGAAAGTGGCCGAGGAACATCTGGTCCGCCAGAAGTGGGCGGACGCAGCGGCCCTCGCAACCTGGCGCAGCGAAGTCATTCATGAAATCGAGGAAGCCATCGCCCAGGTACAGCGCGAGCCCGCGCCGGATCCGTTTGCCGAGGAATGGCGGGCAATTTCCTCCCGGCACCTGAGCGAAACCCACGACGAGAACGAGGGGAATTCGGCATGAGCGTCACCTACCTCGAAGCCATCCGCGAGGCGCAGGCGCACGCGTTGCGCGATGATCCGCGCGTGTTCATCTACGGTCAGGACGTCGGCGCGTTTGGTGGCGCGTTCAAGGCCACGAAAAACCTGGCCAGCGAGTTTCCCGGCCGGGTGCTGGATTCGCCCATCAGCGAGGACGCCATCATGGGTCTGGCGGTCGGCGCGGCCATCGAAGGCATGCGACCGATTGTGGAAATGCAGTTTGCGGATTTTTCCACCGTCGGCTTCAACCAGATCGTCAACCAGGCCGCGACCCTGTTCTGGCGCACCAATGTGCCCTGCCCCATCACGGTGCGTCTTCCGTTTGGCGGCACTTCGGGCAGCGGACCGTTTCACAGCCAGTGCATGGAAACCGTGTACGCGCATTATCCGGGATTGATCGTGTTGACGCCTGCCACGGTTGAGGATGCCTACAGCATGTTGCTCGAAGCGGTGGCAATTGACGACCCCGTGATTTTCTGCGAGCACAAGTTTCTTTATTATCATCTCAAGGCCGAAAAATTGCCGAGCGAAGCCCTGCCGGTCGGCAAGGCCCGCATTGCGCGCGAAGGCCGCGACATGACCATAGTGGCCTACAGCGCCATGGTGCACGAGGCGTTGGAAGCGGCCAAGGAACTTGCGCCCGAAGGCTGGGAGGTCGAAGTGGTGGACCTGCGTTCCGTGAAGCCGATTGACACCGACACGGTGATGGCCAGCGTGGCGCGCACGGGACGGTTGCTGTGCGTCGGTGAAGCCTGGTCCTGGGGCGGAGCGACGGCGGAAATCATCGCGCGCGTGGTCACGGAAGGTTATGGCCTGCTCGACGCCCCACCCCAACGGCTCAACGCCAAGGACACGCCCGTGCCGTATCACCCAAATTTGTGGGCGGCTCATCGTCCAACCGCGCGCGCCATCGCCGCCGCCGCCCGCAAACTCCTCAGGCTCTGAACCCTTATGCCGCAGATCCCCATCATCATGCCGCAACTGGGCGAATCCATCGCCGAAGCCAACATTATCAGCTTCCTGGTCAAGGCCGGTGACAGCATTGAGGCCGGCCAGGATTTGATTGAAGTCGAGACCAACAAGGCGACCATGACGGTCACGGCGCCCTGTGGCGGGCGCATCGAAAATTTCACGGCGCAATTGAACGAAAGCTACCCCGTCGGGGCCACACTCGGCCGCATTGAAACCACGAAGGAAGAAGCCGTGCGGCTGGGGCTGGAGACTTCGGCTTCCCCCAAACCGGGTGACACCGACCGGGTTTCGAAGTCGGACGCCAACGGCAGCCGGAACCGTGTGAGGCCGACCGTGCGTGGCCTGCCCGTGCCGGCCAACGCCGCCGGCGCCAGTTTTCTCTCGCCCCGGCTCAAGGCGCGCATGACGGAACTGGGTCTGAGCGCCGCCGATCTGGCGGGCGTGGCGGGCAGCGGCGCGGCGGGACGCGTGACGGTTGAGGACTTTGAAAAATTCATCGCGCACCTCGAAAAACAAAAAACGAGCCAGGCCTCGACAATGCGCGTGGCGGTGGCCGATGCGATGCGGCGCAGTTGGACCCGGCCGCTCGCCCACGTGGGCATGCCGGTTTGCCTCGATCCATTGTTCGCCTACCGCAAGGTGGCACGGCCCAAACCCGGCCCGGCGCTTTGTGCGTTGCGCGCGCTGGCGGTGGCGCTGGCGGAAAACAGCGCGCCGGCCGGCCGGCTGGTCGGCAACAAAATCGTTCATCCATCGGCCATCGACATCGGTTTTGCGGTCGAAGCCGAGGATGGAGTGTTGGTGCCCGTCATTCGCAACGCGGACCGGCGGTCGCTGAAAGACCTGGTGGCGCCTTACAACGAGCTGGTGGAACTGGCGCGCGAACGCAAATTACCACCCGGTGCCACCGGCGGTTCCATCGCCACCGTCACCAATTTCGGCACCTTTGGCCTGGAATGGGCGACGCCCATCCCCCTGCCGGAACAGAGTCTGGTCTTGGGCATGGGCGCCGCACGGCACGCACCGAGTTGGGATTCCGTAAAGAACCAGTTTGTGCCGATCATGGAAGCAAACCTGACGTTAAGCTTTGATCACCGGGTCATCGACGGCGGCGCGGCCGGAAGATTGCTCCAGCGCGTCTCGGCCTTGATGTCCAAGCCGGAGGAGCTTTA
>JBEKTH010000026.1:0-48459 GCA_049516255.1 Verrucomicrobiota bacterium | reverse complement strand
ATCGGCGGCGGGACTTGCGAAATCGCAATCATCTCCCTCGCCGGCATCGTCTTCAGCCGCAGCCTGAGGGTGGGCGGGGACGAATTTGACGAAACGATCACGGCCCACATGAAACGTGCCTACAATATGATGATAGGTGAACGCACCGCGGAAGAAATCAAGATCCGCATCGGCTCCGCCTTTCCCCTGGAACAGGAATTGACCATGGATGTCAAAGGCCGCGACCTGAGTTCCGGTCTGCCCAAGACCCTGACCATCCGTTCCGAGGAAATTCGCGAAGCGTTGCAGGAGCCGCTTTCGAGCATTTTGGAGTCCATCCGCCTCACATTGGAACGTTGTCCGCCCGAACTCGCCGCCGACCTTGTGGATCGCGGCCTGGTCATGGCGGGCGGCGGTTCGCTGTTGCGCGGCATAGACCGTCTCGTGGCCGAGGAAACCGGCTTGCCGGTGCACCTCGCGGACGATCCCATGAGCGCCGTTGCCGAAGGCACGGGTCGCGTCTTGCAGGAAATCGAATTCCTCAAGCGCGTCGCCACCAATGCCAAGTATTGATTGATTTCCCGCCCCCGTTCACCTGCTTGCGGCTGAGTTGAACCCAGCCGCCGGAGCAGGATGCTCAAGAAAAAACATTATCTCGCACTCGGCGCCGTGGCGCTGGTGGTCTTGCTGATTTTCAGCCTGCCCCAGCGCGCGACCAGCCGCCTTAAACTCGCCGCCGGCAGCCTGTTTCTGCCGCTGTTCGGCTTGTTGAACACCGTGCAACAACTGCCCGGCAACGCCGCCGACGCGGTCATGCCGCGCCGCGCGCTGCTCAAGGAAGCTGATGATCTCCGGAATGAAAACCAGCAACTGCGCTTTCAGATGATGCAGGCCGCCGCCACCGCGCGCGAAAACGACCAACTGCGGGCGCTGCTCGGCTGGCAGCGACAGGTCCCCTGGCAGCTCAAACTCGCCAATGTGGTCATGCGCGATCCGGCCAATTGGTGGCGCACGCTGCAGATTGATCTCGGCAGCCGCGACGGGGTCCGCGAAAACCTGCCCGTCCTCACACCGGACGGCCTGGTGGGGCGTATTTCCGCCGTCGGGCTCACCCGTTCCCAGGTGGTTTTGCTGGGCGACCCCAATTGCCGCGTCTCGGGACTGGTCGCCAACCCGGCGCATGACATCGGCGTCATCAGCGCCAGCGGGCCGCTGGATTATACGCTGGTCGAGCTGACCTATCTTTCCGGCAACGCCGATTTGAAGCCCGGCGAAGATGTCCTCACCAGCGGTCAGGGCGAAATTTTTCCCAAGGGCATTCCCATCGGCGAGATCGTGGATTCACGAACGGTCGAATTCGGTCTTTACACCGAGGCGCGCGTGAAGCTGGCGGTGGACCTGGGGGGGCTGGAGCAGGTCTGGGTCATGCTCAATCCGCAACTCAATCCATGAACCCCCTGCAAACCCTCCTGATTCTGGCCGCCGCGTTTCTGGCGGTGTTTGGCGAAGCGGCATTCCCCTTGCTACACCATTGGCTCGGCGCGCAGGTGGACTTGCTGCCGGTGCTCATGGTGTATGCGGCATTGAACACGGATATCGTAACCGTCTCGTCGCTGGCCGTACTCGGCGGACTCTGGTTTGACGCACTCTCGGCGAACCCCTTTGGCATCAGCATCCCGCCATTGCTTGCCATCGGATTTGTGATCTATCTGCAGCGGGAATTGATTTTGCGCGAGCTGCCGTTCGCGCAGTTCGTCCTGGGCGCCATGGCCAGCGCCGCGGCGCCAGCCCTGGCCGTCCTGCTGCTGCTCACCGGCGGCCAGGACCCGTTGCTGGGCTGGGGTTCCCTCTGGCAATGGCTGGTCATGTCGGCCGGGGGCGCACTGGCCACGCCGATTGTCTTTGAGTTTTTCAACTGGTGCCAGCGGGCGCTGGGTTACCAGCCCAGAACGGAAACCAGTTTCCGGCCCGATCGCGAAATCAGGCGCAGTCGCATGTAGTCACATGTTAATTTTTGACGAACTGAAAAAGAACGACCCGCAGCTCCGTCTCGTGGCGGCGGTGCTGGCGGGCGGCTTGTGCCTGTTGCTGGCGGGTTTGTGGTGGGTACAAATCGTCTCCGCGCGTGAATATGAAAGCCATCTGGAGACCCAGTCCTATCGCACGGTGCGCCTGCCGGCCGTGCGCGGAAAAATCCTCGACCGCAATGGCCGGGTGCTGGCGGAAAACGGCCCGCAGTACAACCTCAGCCTTTATCTCGATGACCTGCGAAAACCCTTCGACGACGCGTACGGCCAGTCGTTGACGCACGCACGCGTCGTGCAGGAACAACTCATGGCGGCGCAGGAAAGGAAGTTGGGCCGCTCCTTGACCAAGGCCGAACGCAGACAATTCGCCCTCACGCCGGACCAGCGTGAGCAGCTCCGGGAACAGGCGCGCTTCCGCGTGGCCAGCGACGTGGTCATGCAAGTGAGCGAACGGCTCGGCCAGCCGCTCCAGCTGGACGCGACGGTTTTCGACCGCCACTACGAAGCGCGGCGCGCCCTGCCTTATGTGTTGCTGACCAATCTCGACACCGTCCAGATCGCGCGGTTTGAGGAGCAATACTCCGGCGCCCTGGGGGTGGACCTGGATTTGCAGCCGGTCCGCGTTTATCCCTTCGGCGAAATCGCAGGACATCTGCTTGGGTATTTGCAGCGGGACGACAGCTCGGAGCAGGGTGAGGACGCCTCCTTTTCCTATCGCCTGCCCGATTACCGCGGCGTGGTGGGCATCGAGGGTGGCTGCGACGCGGAATTGCGGGGACGGGCGGGGGCGGAAGCCGTGCTGGTCAACAATCTCGGCTATCGCCAGTCGGTCAACATTCTGAGTCCGTCCGAACCGGGACACAACGTCGTGCTGACGTTGGATATGGACCTCGAACAGGCGGCCGCGGAATCCCTCGAACGCCGGCAGGGTGCCGACGCCCGGGCCGCCGTCGTGGTCATGGACGTGCGTACGGGCGACGTGCTGGCGATGGTGTCGTCGCCGGCCATCAACCCGGATTATGCCACCAACGATCCCAAGTATCTGGCCGATCCTCAATTGCGCCCGCAAATCAACCGGGCCACCCAGGAAAATTACGCGCCCGGTTCCATTTTCAAAACCATCGTCGGGCTGGCGTGCCTGGAAGCAGGGCTGAATCCGGAGCAAACGTATTACGTTCAGGAGGACCCGACCCGGCCCGGCCGGGGATGCATTTACATCGGCCGGCGCAAGATTGACGATACCGTGGCGCCGGGCCCGTACAATTTTAAACGGGCCATCATGCACTCCAGCAACGCTTATTTCATCACCAACGGCCTGCACGCCGGGGTGGAAAACATCGTCCGCCTCGGCGAACAATTTCATCTGGGCGAACGCACGAGCCTGCCCACGCGCCAGGAAACCGCCGGCATCTTTCCCAGCCTGGCGGATATCAACAGTTCCAGCTGGCACGACGGTGACACGGCCAACCTGTGCATCGGCCAGGGCGACATCGCCGTCACGCCCATCCAAATGGCCGTGATGGTCTCGGCCATTGCCAACGGCGGCAAGGTGCTCCGGCCACGGCTCGTCGAGCGGGTGGAACCCCAGGATCCGACCTCCAGCGAAGCGCCGGCAGTTTTCCCGACAGGAGTGGTGCGGGATGAACTTGGCGTGCATCCGCGCAGCTTGAAAATCCTCCGGGACGCCATGCTGGCGGAAACCGAGGACCCGGAGGGCACCGGGTATCCGGCGAAAGTGCCCGGCCTGCGCATTTGCGGCAAGACCGGAACCGCGCAGGTCATGGATGAGCACAACCGGATCACCGGCCATAACTACTGGTTCGCGTCGTTCGCCCCGTATGAAAATCCCCGCTACGCCGTCGTGGTGATGGTTGAGACGGAGGCCGGCGGTTCGGGCGGCCTCACCTGCGCGCCGATTGCACACGATATTTACGAGGAAATTCAGAAACGCGAAAACGTGGACACCCCAAAAAACCTGGCCGAGGCAAACAACTGATGACCACGACTCCGCTCAATCAGGAACACCACGAACGGTTCGACCGGTTGCAACTGGCCGCGCTGGCGGGGTTGATGATCGTCGGCACGCTGTTCGTGTACAGCGCCACCATGGCCAACCCGGTGATGGCGGCGGTGCCGTGGTACGACCAGGCCTGGCTCCGGCAACTGGTCTGGTACGCGCTCGGCCTCGGCGCCGGCGCGGCGCTCTGCGTGCTGGATTACCACACGCTCGCCCGCTGGTCCTTTGTGGCCTATTGGGTGACGATTTTCTTTTTAATCGTCGTGCTGGTGCCGCACATCGGTTCGATGCGCTTCGGCGCGCGGCGCTGGATTGATCTCGGCCCGTTCCAATTTCAACCGTCCGAATTCGCCAAACTCGCGTTCATCCTCGCCTCGGCCCATTTTCTCAGCCGGCCGGCGGATGAATTGCGGGTGCCGCTGACCTTCTGGAAGGGCATCGGGCTGTTGCTGCTGCCGTTCGCGTTGACCTTGAAGGAACCGGACCTGGGCTCGGCGCTGGTGCTGCTGCCGACCGGACTGGTGATGATGTTCGTCGCCGGCACCCCCAAAAGCTATTTGCTGAATCTGATGGGGGCGGTGGGTTTACTCGCCGCGTTGTTTCTGGTGGACGTGCTCTTTGTGCCACCGGGTTGGTGGCAGATTTCCATGGAGCCGTACCAGCGCGACCGGTTGCTGGTTTATTTTGGGCGGGATTACACCGCCTTTGCTTCACCAAACGCCACCCCGGCGGAACTGCAACGCCTCCGGCAACAGGAATTGGACGACCAATACAACGTCCGCCAGGCGTTGATTTCCGTCGGTTCCGGCGGGCTGACGGGCAAAGGCTGGCGACAGGGCACGCAGAACGCCCTGGGTTATTTGCCGCGGGCCGTGGCGCACAACGATTTCATTTTCTCCGTGATTGCCGAGGAGGAAGGATTTATCGGAAGCCTGATCGTGCTCGGCTTGTATGCATTGGTTCTCTTCTCCGGGTTGAGAATCGCCGGACAGGCGCGCGATCGTCTGGGCCGGCTGGTGGCGGTGGGCGTGGTCACGCTCATCTTCAGCCACGTTTTTATCAATATCGGCATGAACATACGCATCATGCCCGTGACGGGCGTACCGCTGCCGCTGCTTTCTTACGGCGGGTCTTCAGTGCTGGGCTCGTTGATCGCCGTGGGCTTGATGCAAAACGTACACATTCATCGGAAAGGATACTGACATTCTATGAGCAATAATAATTTTTCACGGCGGCGCCGCGGCCTGCGGTTCCGCCCCAAGGGCGGCATGGGCCAGACCCCTCAAAAAACCGACCACGAAGCCATTCAGGCGCGAGCCGAAGTGGTGAGCGAACAGGGCGGCGCCGAGCGCGTGTTCGAAAAACGGCATGCGCATGAAATCGAACGCGCCGAAAACGTGGCCGCCGGGCTGCCCCCGCAAGGGACCCCGGAACGCGTGGAACCGCCCGCCGGCCCCGACAAAAAGGATTTTCGCGCCCCGCGGCTCGACACTCCCGAACAGGTGGAGGAGGAAAAACCCTTCGAACCGGTGGCCCTGCCGCAACAATCCCGGGGCGTGCTGGACGCCATCAAACAGGCCGCCACCAACCTCGTGAAAAAGGTCCAGCGGTTCATCCGCCCGGAACACAAGATCCACAAGGAGGTGGTCATCAACGCCGAAACCCTCGAAACCCGGGTGGCCGTGCTCGAAGGCGGCAAACTCGAGGAATTCAACATCGAACGCACCACCGAGGAACGGCTGGTCGGCAGCATTTTCAAGGGCAAGGTCCGCAATCTCGAGGACGGCCTCAAGGCCGCGTTTGTGGACATCGGCTTCGAGAAAAATGCGTTTCTGCACTATTGGGACATTGTGCCGAACCAGTTCGACAGCGGCGTGGAAATTGTCGAGCGTCCCGCCGGGCGGGACCGCCGGCCGGCCCGGCCGAAGATCACGCAAAAGGACATCCCGCGGCTCTATCCGCCCGGCAGTGAAATCATCGTCCAAGTCACCAAGGGGCCGATTGGCACCAAGGGCCCGCGCGTCACCACCAACCTCGTGTTGCCGGGACGCTACCTGGTGCTGCTGCCAAATTCGGACCAGAGCGGCATCTCGCGCAAGATTGAAAACCAGGAGGAACGCCGGCGGCTCAAGAAAATCCTGAGGGAACTGTCCATCCCCGACGGCATGGGCGTCATCATGCGCACCGCCGGCGAAGACCAGCAGAAACGTTATTTCGTGCGCGACCTCGCCCTGTTGCTCGAAGAATGGCACGGCGTGCAGGAGCGCATCAAATCGCAACCGATGGCCACCTGCGTGTTCCAGGAGCCGGATTTGATCGAACGCACCGTGCGCGATTTTCTGACCGAGGACGTGGAGCGCATCGTCGTGGACCAGCAAAAGGCCTACGACCAGATGCGCGAGATGATTTCAAAAATCTCCGCCCGCGCCGCCAACAAGGTGAAATTATACGCGGACGCGCAGCCGGTGTTTGACCGGTTCAACATCACCAAGCAGCTCGAGAACACGTTCTCACGCCAGGTCCACTTGAAGAGCGGCGGTTATATCGTCATTGACGAAACCGAGGCGCTGGTGGCGATTGACGTGAACACGGGCCGGCACAAGGGCAGTCGCGACCAGGAATCCACGATCCTGCGGGTGAATCTTGAAGCCGCCGAGGAAATCTGCCGCCAGTTGCGCCTGCGCAACATGGGCGGGCTCATCGTGCTCGATTTCATCGACATGAAGGGCCGCCGCGACCAGCAGCAGGTTTATCAGCGCATGAAGGAAGGGTTGCGCCGCGACAAGGCCAAGACGCATATCCTGCCCATCTCGCAACTCGGCCTCATGGAAATGACGCGCCAGCGCCACACTGAAAGCGTGCGCTCCGCCGTCTATGACGACTGCCCGTACTGCAAGGGCCGCGGCAAGGTCAAGAGCGTCGTGACCATGAGCGTCGAAATCCAGCGCAAGCTCCAGGAAATCCTGAAGAAACGCACGCGCGACGAATCGGACTTTCAACTGCGCATTGTCGTGAATCCAACGGTGCTGGAGCGTCTCCGCACCGAGGACGAGAAACATCTCATCGAGATGGAGAAACGTTACTTCGGCAAGTTGTCGTTCCGCGCCGACACCGGCATGCACGCCGAACAGTTCAAGATTGTGAACGTGGAAAACAACGAGGAACTGGCCAGCGTCGGTGCCTGAGTATGTAGCGTCGGCGCTATACGCCGATGTTGTCGAGCCGCAGACTCGACGCGACAACCGAAAACGCCCACTTGCGTTTCATACGCCAATGGCGTAGTTTGTTGTGGTGATCTTTGTCGAGACACCCACGTTCACCAAACGTGTGTTGCGTTTGGTGGATGATGAAAGTTACAGCACTCTGCAAACGCACTTGGCGAAGCATCCTGACGCTGGCGATGTCATTCGCGGCGGTGGCGGGCTGCGGAAAATTCGCTGGGCGGCCAAAGGACACGGCAAGCGCGGCGGCGTGCGGGTGATTTATTATTGGTGGATTGGCAAGGATCGCATTTCGATGCTGTTCATTTATCCGAAAAATGAAATGGATGATTTGAGCGCGGAACAATTGAAACTGCTCCGGCGGGCGTTGGAGCTTTGAAAAATGAAAAAAGAGCTTTTTGACGAACTGCTGCAAAGCGTTAAGGAAGCCGCCGCCATCGAACGCGGCAACGCGAAGCCGTCCCGTACCTTTAAGGTAAAGACCGGCAACGATGTGGCGCGTGTGCGCAACCGGCTGGGCTTGTCGCAGAATAAATTTGCCCGCTTGCTGGGCATCAGCGAGAACACGCTGCAAAATTGGGAACAGGGACGCCGCAAGCCCGCCGGGCCGGCGAAAGTTTTGCTGAAAGTGGCCGCGCGACACCCGCAAGCGGTTTTGGAAGTGGCGTGAAAATTTCTGAAAATACAAAGCGCCCCGCGGGAAACTGCAGGGCGTTTTTGTTTCGCGCGAAGGAAGCGAAGCCGGCGAAGGAAAGTTGCAGTTTATATTCGTTTAAGCTGGAGCCATTCTATGTCGCCTTATCCTCAACTATCTCAGCTTGGGAAACTTTCAAAACCATGCCGTCGTTAGTAAGTAAAACATTGAAACCATCAATGTGAGTATGCGCGGTTTTCGTTGTGCCCTCTGTCGTCAAAGTCGTCTTGGCAGTGGCTGGCAGCGACAAGGTGTCGTTGATGGTACCGGATTCTACATCCGAATCCGTCGAATAGTTGATGGATGCCAACACAAAATCTGCCGGCTTTAGATTTGGGTGTTTAGCCGTAACCGCATCAATCGCAATTCGCTCAATACTATCCTTATCAAGGCGGATAAGCGGTGCTGCGGGGGCTGTGAAGCAGGCGTTTAACAAAACTGTGCCTAAAATGATTGTGAGCATCTTCATATGGTCTCTCACTTAACAGTAAGTAGGCAGCGTTGTCCGCGGCCTACCTTGTTTCACAACTTCCCTTTCGTGCTGGGCAGCCGGCCGGCAATGCGCGGGTCGCGCCGGCAGGCGGCATCCACGGCCCGCGCGAATGCCTTGAACAGTGCCTCGACGATGTGATGCGGCTCGTCTCCGTACAGCAGTTCCAGGTGCAGATTGCATCGCGCCTCGTTGGCGAAAGCCTGAAAGAATTCCCGGGCCAGCCCAAAACGGAAGGCGCTCGACATGTCCTGCTGTTTCTCCGCGCAGGAAATCTTCTTTTGCGAAAACTTGTCCAGGCCGCGCCAGACCAGATGCGGCCGGCCGCCAAAATCAACGACACAACGCGCGAGGCATTCGTCCATCGGCACGTAAGCCTCGGCGCCCGGTGATGCGGCGATGTTTTTTCCCGATGGCCGTGGTGCAAACCACCCATAGCGGCGAAGGCCGCGTTTGTCGCCGAGCGCGGTGGCGAAGGCCTGCCCCAGGGCGATGCCGCAATCTTCGACGGTGTGGTGCGCGTCCACTGCCAGATCACCGGCACATCGGAGTTTCAGATCCATCGTTGCGTGTTTCGCAAACAGCACGAGCATGTGGTCGAAAAAGGGGATGCCGGTTTTGACCGAAGCTTTGCCCTTGCCGTCAAGGTTAAGGCTGACGCCAATGTTGGTTTCATTGGTCTTCCGCGCAATTCTGGCCCGCCGAGCTCTCATGGCGGCCATTGAACCAGATTAGGCAACGGAAAACAAACCGAATGCATTACGGTTTGGGCGTGCCGGGCTGGCCGGTCATTTTCGCCGTGGCTTCGTCAATCTGCTTTTGGATGTCGTTGGTATAGGGGGAAACCTGCTTGGCCATTTCCAGATATTGGACGGCTTGGGACCAATTCCCGGCATGTTCCTCCAATTGCGCCAGATTTACGGTAATGTCATCATAAAGCCGTCTTCCATCCTCGCTATCCACGCTGGTTCTGGTATTGATATCCTGTGCCTGCCAGCTTCGCAAGGCCGCCAGCCAGACGTTACGCGCGCGGTTGGCATCGTGAAAGTTCTTGTTGTAAAGCCAGCCCAAGTCGAACAGGAGTTCACTGTTGCCCGGATTATTGTGCAATCCATCAAATAGAAAGTCCCGGGCTTGCACAGGCATGTGGAGGCGTTGCAACCAGTAATCCCCCACGCGGTAGGCTTCGATATATTGCGGGTTCATGTCCGTGGCAAGCTTCAACCACGGCAGAACTTCCTGCGTTTCCACTTCCCCAACATGCCCTGTCGGGCCGCCCGAACTGAGGTGGGTGTGCCGGTTGGGAACAAACTGTCGGTCCAAAGTCGCAATCCAATCCGGCGGCGGACCCAAAAAATCGTCGCTCGTCGAATTCGAGTCCTCAGTCTTCCCGTGAGCGGGATCCGCCACGTCGCGGTCCGTGTCCTGCCGGTCAAAAATGGACGGGTAATAGCCGCTGTGAAAATACACGTCGGCCATGACGAACATTTCGTTTCCAAACAATCGCCGGCCTTCGCCCAGCAGCAGTTTGAACACATTGTCCGCCCCTGACCACCCCTTGTTCCAGTCGGCGGCGCGCGGCACCTCATTCCACCACGCATCGCGTGGCACAAACACCGTCGCCAGGGTGACACACAGCGTCAGCAACAGGGCCAGCAGCCAGTAAGGCGAGGGCTTTTTCATCAGGTCAGACTCTTTCGGCGAAAGGCCAGCCAGGTCAGCAACAAAAACAAGCTGGTATAGGCCGCCGCATACAGCGCCGCCAGCCCGCAATCCAGCCAGTTCACCAAACCCCAGTTGTTGACCACCCGTTCGCGCACGTCAAACAATTCCAGATGCGGAATGATGAAATAAATCGTGTAAATGATGCTGCGCAGGGGTTCGGCATTGTGCAGGGCGACCGTGTTCAAGTGGCGTCCCAGGAATAAAATGCCGGCGACCACGATAAACAGAATCGTGACCGTGGACGATGGCGCGGCAAAAATGATCGAGCCGAGCAACGTCATTGCCGTCACAATGCCGAGCATGATCCATTGCAGCACCAGTGCCTGAAAATAATCCGCCACCGGCCAGTATTGCTCCCGCGAACCGGTGACAATCGCAAAAAAAGCATAGAACACCACCAGCACCAGGCCGCTCGCCAGCCAGCAGCCAAAAAACTTCCCGAGAATGACCTGTCCCCGCGTGACCGGCTTGGCCAGCAACGGAAAAATTGTGCGACTTTCGCGCTCCGCGGGAATTTGCCGCGCGGCCGTCGCAATGGTGATGAGCAGGGCGGAAACCCAAATGAGCAGCATGCAGAGATCCTTCACGTAACGCACGATGTTGGGATCTTGAAAGAACCGCACACTGCCCGCCGCGATGGTGATCAGCGCCGTAAGCACGAACAAAACGTAAAAATCCTTGCGGCGATACAGCTCCTTGATGACGACGCCGGTCAATGCCCAGATGGTGTTCATGATGCGGATTGCGGCTGATAACCGATAATGTCCAAAAACGCCTTTTCCAAATTCTTATGATTGGGTCCGATGACCTCATCCACCGCGCCCAAGGCCCTGAGTTCGCCGTGATTGATGATGGCCACACGGTCGCAAATAGTTTCCACCTCACCCAGTTCGTGCGAGGAGAAGAAGACGGTTTTGCCCTCGTTTTTCAGGCGTTGGATGATCTCGCGGACTTTCATGCGGCCCAGGGGATCCAGCCCGCTGGTGGGCTCGTCCAGGACCAACAAATCGGGATTATTGATGAGCGCCTGCGCAATGCCAACACGTTGTTGCATGCCTTTGGAATAGGTTTTGATAAGACGTTTTCGCGACGATTCCAATTCGACCAGCTTCAACAACTCATCAATGCGCTTGTCCGCTTCCAAACGGGGCAGGCCAAAAACGCGCGCGTAAAAACGCAGCAGTTCCTCGGCGGTGAGAAACTTGTAGTAATACGTCATTTCCGGCAGGTACCCGATGCGCTGGCGCGCGATGGGCTGGCGTACATCAATGCCAAACAGATAGGCCGTACCGCGCGTGGGGGGAATAAAACCGAGCAACACGTTGATGGTCGTTGTTTTGCCGGCGCCGTTGGGACCGAGAAAGCCAAAAACTTCGCCGGCATGAATGGCGAGGTTCAACTCCTTTAACGCGGGTTTGATTTCCCGCCTCAAACCGCGGGCGCGGTATTCCACGCAAAGATTTTCGGTCCGCAAAATGGCGTCCATGTGTGTTCTCCAATACCAAAATTACTCCAACAAACCAGAAAATTAATCATCCAACCCCGGGTGGAATCACCGGGCCGCTGGAGCCAAAAAAAGCAGGCCTGAAGCGGACGCTTCAGGCCTTGTGATCCAGTCATTAACCCGGCGGGTGAAACCCTCCAAACCAAGTTAATTTGGAAGGACGTGCTGGTGGTTGGGATCAACCTGGCCGGTGCCGTTAATGGCACACTGTGGCGCTGCATCCACGGTCGTCATGGTATAGCTGGAGGCAAAGGCCTTGTTCGGATCCAGCGGACAAATCACGCTCTGCAAGCTGCCGTTGGCACCACGGCCAAGGTACGGCGTGATGGCGGTGCCGGTCGGCGTAGCCGTTGCCGCCTGTCCGGTTTCCATTGCCCACTCCTGTATCGCGGTGGAAATCTGCCGCAGATTGTTGATACAGGTATTCTGTTGCGACGTCACACGCGCCTTCAGGAAGTTGGGAATCGCGATGGCAGCCAACAGACCGATAATGGCCACGACAATCATGATTTCCACCAGGGTGAAACCCACTTTGCGGGTGGTTTTATTTTTCATACTACTCTGCTTTCTGTTTTGTGCGGTGTGAACGACACAACAGGCAGGGTATTATAATTTCAGCTTTGTTCACAGTATTGCCTGCTGCAACCGCACTGTCTTCAAATCAAGCAGTCTCAATGCCACTAATTAAGCTCAAATATTAACGTTAATTTCCTGATGCCCGTGGTTGTTAAGTCGAATTTATGTTACTAATCTTAAAATATGCCCTAATATCTGGCCGGCCTCATGATCACAATGGCATTGTCCGAATCACCTGCCACCTCTAAGCACCCCATGGTTTTTCCGGAACGCGCCTGCATCCTGAAACCACCGTGCCCCTGACCTCATTGAAATAAGACAAATCCCTGCTGTGGGAAGCAAAAAGGCCTGAAGCAAAAGCTTCAGGCCTCGTAATTCAATCCTTTAACCCTAAATCGGATTACTGCGGAAGCACATGCACATGGGCAGCGTCCTTCTGACCGGTGCCGTTGATGGTACATGTCGGCGTTACGGCCACCGTCGTTATGGTATAGCTGCTGGCAAAGGCCTTGGCCGGATCCAGCGGACAAACCACGCTATTCAAGCTGCCCCCGGCGCCACGACCGAGATACGGCGTAATGTTGGCGGCAACCACAGCGGCTGTCGGTGCTTGTCCGGTTTCCAACGCCCATTGCTGGGTGGCGGCATCGATCTGCCGCAGGTTGTTGATGCAGGCGTTCTGTTGCGATGTCGAACGCGCCTTCAGGAAGTTGGGAATCGCGATGGCAGCCAACAGACCGATAATGGCCACGACAATCATGATTTCCACCAGGGTGAAACCCGCTTTGCGGGCGATTTTGTTTTTCATACTACTCGTTTCTTTCTGTTTTGCGCGGTGTGAACGACACAACAGGCGGGTTACTTACTATGATTTCAGTTTGGTTCACTTGATTGCCTGCCGTTACCGCATTGTCTTCAAACCAAGCAGCCCCAATGCCAACCATTAAAACAGCGGTTAGGCCGCTTGGTTTCACACATTGTTGGATAATTAAGCCGGATTTGGCCGGAATCGACTGTGCTTCTGGAAAGTCTACGATGGCCTGCTGCATCCTGTTGCCCATCAACATAAAACGGATTTTTTTGAAAATTCTGGATGCCTTGCCAGCGATAGGCACTTTGTAACATTTCTGGACACCGCCAAACTTCCCCAAATAAGCCCTGAATCGGCATGCGCTCTTTATGAACAAACGGATTGCTCCTGCAGGAAGCAAAGAGGCCTGAAGCAAAAACTTCAGGCCTGGTGTAATTCAATCCTTTAACCTTAAATTGGATTACTGTGGAAGCAAATGCACATGGTTGGCATCAACCTGGCCGGTGCCGTTGATGGCACATGTCGGCGTTACGCCCACCGTCGTTATGGTATAGCTGCTGGCAAAGGCCTTGGCCGGATCCAGCGGACAAACCACGCTATTCAAGCTGCCCCCGGCGCCACGACCGAGGTACGGCGTGATGTTGGCGGCAACCACAGCAGCTGTCGGTGCTTGTCCGGTTTCCAGCGCCCATTGCTGGTCGGCGGCATCAATCTGCCGCAGGTTGTTGATGCAGGCGTTCTGTTGCGATGTCGAACGCGCCTTCAGGAAGTTGGGAATCGCGATGGCAGCCAAGAGACCAATAATGGCCACGACAATCATGATTTCCACCAAGGTGAAACCCGCTTTGCGGGCGATCTTGTTTTTCATACTACTTTCTTTCTGCTTGGTACGGTGTGAACGACGCGGCAGGCGGGTTACTATGAGTTCGCGTTTGTTCACTTATTGCCTGCTGCAACCGCGTTATAGCTTAAATTAGCAGTCCCGATGCCAAGTGACTACCCCAAAGGGCAGCATCGATTTTTCAGGGATCCGGTGGGAATTGAGTCAAAATACACCGCTGCGGCAATTCAAAAATACTTCCCACGCATCTTCAAATAAATCATATCCTATTCATCCACAACAATAAATGCATTTTACAATGTGGCTTGTCGGCATTGGGCATTTGTAACGTTTCTGGACACCACCCCACCCCCAAAACAGCCCTTGAACAACTAGCCGACTGCCCGATCCTTCCGTTAATAGAGTCATTCTTCCCGCACTTCGTTCACTCGACTTTGCCCGCCGGTTTGTTACGTTTGCACCGTGAGTTTTGTCGCTGAGTTCAATGCGCTGCCGGTATCGTCACTGGTGCGGGAATCATTGACGACCGGCGTGGCACCGGTGCGCGGGAGCTTGTCCAAACCCCGCCTGACGCTGACGGACTTTGCGCATCTGATTTCCCCGGCGGCCTCGGAACTCCTCGAAACCCTGTCGCAACGTTCGCACCGGTTGACCCAGCAGCGTTTCGGCAAGGTGATCCGCCTGTTCGCGCCATTGTATCTATCCAACGAATGCATCAACAATTGCCAGTACTGTGGTTTCTCCCGCGACAACGCGATTCTGCGCGTAACCTTGTCGTTGGCGGAGGTGAAGCGGGAGGCGAAGGCACTTCAGGAACAGGGCTTCCGCAACGTCCTGCTCGTCGCCGGCGAGCATCCCAAATTCGTCTCGCCGGCCTATCTCGAAGATTGCGTCCGCGCGTTGCACGAGGAAATTCCCAGCGTGTCCCTGGAAGTCGGGCCGCTGGAAACAGCGGATTACCGCCCACTCGTTGCGGCCGGCGCGGACGGGCTGGTGGTTTACCAGGAAACCTATGACCGCGCCGTTTATTCGCAAATGCACACGGCCGGGCCGAAGCGGAATTTTGACTGGCGCCTCGAGACCCCGGAACGTGCCTACGCAGCGGGCTTCCGGCGGCTCGGCATCAGCCCACTGTACGGCCTGGCCGACTGGCGGTCTGAAGCCATCAGCGTGGCGGCGCATGCCGATTACCTGTTCCGGAATTGCTGGAAGGCACAGGTGACCATTTCCCTGCCGCGACTGCGCCCGTGCGCCGGCGAATTCCAGCCGCTCACGCACATGAGTGACCGCGATTTGGCGCAACTGGTCTGTGCCTTCCGCATCATGTTCCCCGACGCCGGCCTGGTGCTGTCGACGCGCGAACCGGCCCGGTTGCGCGACGGCCTGGTTCCACTGGGCATCACGATGATGAGCGCCGGCAGCCATACCGAACCGGGCGGTTATACCGGGGCGGGCCGGGAAAAACTGCACCAGACCGTGCGCGGACGCATCGTGGAACTGGCGTCCGGCGCCAGCGAATGGGCAACGGTGGGGCGAGCGTCCTCGCGAGCCGAATCCCCCAATGGCGGCTCGTCAGTAGCCTCGCCCCACCAACTGACGAATGCCACCGGACAATTTGATATCGCCGACGAACGCTCGCCGCAGGAGGTGGCGGATTTGATCCGCCGCCTCGGCTACGAGCCGGTGTGGAAGGATTGGGACGCGGCCTTAATGACATAAAATGGAAACATCGAACACTGAACTGCAAACGCCGAACCTTGGAGGTTGAGCGCCCCGCCGGGCGGAATTCGATGTTCGGTCCCGCATTGCGGGATTGGATGTTCGACGTTGAAGAAAATGACCACTGTCATCGCCAACGGAAGGCCCATCGAGGTGAAGTTGCCGTGCTCGCTGGAGGTGTTTCTGGCCGCACAACAGCTGCTGCCGCGCAGTGTCGTCGTGGAGCACAACGGCGAGGCGGTGGCGCCGTCGGAATTTTCCCGCCGCACCCTCCATGCGGGCGACCGCCTGGAGATTGTCAAAATCGTCGCCGGCGGCTGATGGGGAGGGACGCCGTGTCGGCGTCCCCAACTCAAGTTTGGGACGGCGGCACGCCGTCCCTCCCAAATGGAATCGGGGGGGAACGAATTCCCAATAATTCTGTAAATTCTGTCTCCAAATCCAGCTGGCGGCGGTTTAAGCTGCGCGCATTATGGATTGGCTGACCCATTTCCTCTGGCAGGATCTCCTCTGGCACAACGGGAAACTGCTCGGCATTGACTGGAGTTTCTGGAAGGTGATCGGCTGGCTGGGGAATGCGATTTTTTCTTCACGGTTTCTGGTCCAATGGTATGTCACGGAAAAACGGAAGCGGGTCGTGGTGCCGCAGGCGTTCTGGTGGCTGAGCCTCATCGGTTCGCTGACTTTTCTTTGTTACTCCATCCACCAGCAGGATTCCGTCTTCATTTTTGCCTATGCCTTCACGTGGATTCCCTACATCCGGAACCTGGTGATTCATCGGCGGCACAAGCAAGCGCACACGGATTGTCCTGCCTGCGGGAAAAGCTGTCCGCCCCAGTCCAATTTCTGTCCGAATTGCGGCGCGCGGCTGGCGACGGCTACTGGGTAGGCGCGGAATTTGTGCTGGCGGCCAGCGTCAGCGGAATTCCGTATTTCTTCAAAATCGGCAGGAAGTCCGGATGCGACTGGCCATAAACCACGAGCTGCCGGACCAGCTTGTCCAGGGCGGGGCGGTTTTGCTCAAAGATCCGGGTGACCCGGATGGCTTCCGGCTTGACCGCTTCAATGCTCTTTTCCGTAACCCGGGATTGATACCACAAAAAAACCGTGAGCGTGCCGCTGACCACAATCAGCGCCAGCAGCAGCGAGGTGACTTGACAACGCAACGACGCGATTTGATTCGTCAATTCGTCCGGTACCGGGGGATTGGTTTCGGGTTCATTCATGGCGATTAATGCCTGGCGGCCCGGGGTTGAACGCTTTCCAGGATGGGAGTGATGGCCGGATGCGTCTTGCTGTATTCCAGACAATCATTGAACAGGCCCTGTTCCTGCATCAGCGTGCTGTTGGCCATGTTGGCCTGGAGGCTGATCGACCGCAATTCGCGCGTGCGGAAAATGGTTTGCAGCGCGAACAGCACGCCGCCCAGCACCAGCACGGCCAGTATCAGGGTTAAAACCGTGTTCGTTGTTTCACATTTCATAACGGATGTGGCGAATGTAGCGGATCGGCGGCAAATGTCCACTGCGTTTTTGGCCCTGAAAAGGGGTTGATTTCAGGCCGGTGGGCTGGCACTAATTTTTCGCATTCATTTGTGCCCAAAGAAGAGCCCATTGAATTGACCGGCAACGTCACACAGGTGCTGCCCGGCACCATGTTCCGGGTCGCGCTGCCCAATGGCCATGAAGTACTGGCCCATATCTCCGG
This sequence comes from Verrucomicrobiota bacterium, assembly GCA_049516255.1. GTDB lineage: Bacteria > Verrucomicrobiota > Verrucomicrobiia > Limisphaerales > UBA11358 > UBA11358. Next base: position 31,148 of record JBEKTH010000026.1, on the reverse strand, counting down.
CAAAATGCGCAAGAATTTCATCCGCATCAGCGTCGGCGACAAGGTCAACGTCGAAATGTCCCCGTACGACCTGAACAAGGCCCGCATCACCTACCGGCACATCTAATCCATTTACGATTGATGATGTATGATTTATGATTAACCGATTCATTCGAAATCACACCTGGCTCGTCCATCGTAAATCGCAAATCGTAAATCATCATGAAATTCCATTTTCTCGGCGCCACGCGCACCACCACCGGCTCCATGTATCTGCTGGAGGTGAACGGCCGGCGGCTGTTGCTGGAATGCGGCTTGTTCCAGGGCCACCGCGACGAATCCATCCAGCGCAATTGCTGTTTTCCCTTTGACCCCCGGCAGCTCGACGCCGTCGTCCTGAGCCACGCGCACATCGATCACGCGGGCAACCTGCCGAACCTCGTCAAACAGGGTTACGCCGGCCCCATCCACTGCACCCCCGCCACTCGCGACCTGTGCGGCATCATGCTCGTGGATTCGGCACACATCCAGACCGACGACGCCGCGTTCGTTTCCAAAAAACGCGCCCGCCAAAAGCTGCCGCCGGTCGAACCGCTTTATTCCATCGCCGACGCCGAAAAAGCCGTGCGGCTGTTTGTTGCCGCCGATTACGGCCAGCCTTTTGAACCCGTGCCCGGCGTCACCGTCACGTTCCGCGACGCGGGCCATATCCTCGGCGCCGCGCAAGTCGTGCTGGACATCCGGGAGGGAAATCGAAAATTCCGCTGGCTGTTCAGCGGTGACATCGGACGTGGCGGCGACGAGATTTTGCGCGACCCCGAGCCGGTGGAAAACGTGGATTATCTCCAGATTGAGTCCACGTACGGCGGGCGCGAACACGCCGTCCGCCAGGACGCCGACGCCGTCGTCTGCCGGCTGGTGTCCGAGGCCTTGCAAAAAAAAGGCAAGGTCATCATCCCCTCGTTTTCCGTCGGGCGCACCCAGCAAATCGTCTACGTGCTGCACCAGCTCACCTTGAGCAGCTGCCTGCCGCGCGTGCCGATTTTTGTGGACAGCCCGTTGAGCGTCAATGCCACCGAGATCTACCGGAAACACACGGAATGCTTCAACGACAGCATCGCCCGGTTCCTGCGCGAAAACGCCAATCCCTTCGGCATGGAAAACCTCACGTACATCCGCGAGGCCGACGCCTCCAAAAAATTGAACGACCTCCAGGAACCCGTCATCATCATCAGCGCTTCGGGCATGTGTGAAGCCGGCCGCATCCGCCACCATCTGAAAAACAACCTCGGCGACGTGAAAAACCTGGTTCTGTTCATCGGTTACTGCGCCGAACACACCCTTGGCGCGCAGATCCTGGCCGGCCAGAGCCCGGTCAACATTTTCGGCGAACCCTATGCGGTCCGCGCCCAAATCGCGTCCCTCGACACCTACTCCGGTCACGCCGACCGGAATGAATTGAAGCGGTACGTTGAAAAAATCACCGGCGACCTGAAAAAAATTTGTTGCATCCACGGCGAGGAATCGCAATGCCTAGCCCACGCCGAAACGCTCCGTCAAATGAAGCCCCGGGCCGAAGTGCTCGTCCCGGAATACCAACAGGTGTTGGAGGTTTGAAGGCCGGACGGGAGACCCACAGAAGCCAACGAAGAAAACGAAGTCCCGAAAGTTACCCGCAGATTTCGCAGATTTCACTGATAACATCCGGGCGAAAGAAGCCGTGTGGGCTGTGCCCACTTGGTTCCCTTGGTCCCCTTCTGTAAAATTAAAATCGAGACCCGGCGCACTTTCCGCCCACCGCCTTTACTGGGAGCGCCGGCATCTTGCCGGCGAGTTTCATGATTCCGGTTTGCCCATACGCCGGCAGGATGCCGGCGCTCCCAGTGCCTGACAAACGAAGTCATCCATGTTCAAAAACGAGTCCTGTCACGTGTCACTCGTCGCCCGTCACGCTCCAGGTTCCTTTCGTTCCCTTCTGTAAAAAATGAAATCCCGGCCTGCCGCTTTCACCTCCACCTTGACCCGGCGAAAACTTTTCCCTAATGTGATTTCGCCGCCGGACGATGTCGCATCACGCCGCCGCACCGGCCATCAGATGGTTTCGGCACCTATGACAAAAATATTCTGGCTTTATGGACGTTCCGGCGCCGGCAAGACCACCCTGGCCCGGCAGCTTCACCAGGCCCTGCTGGACCGGAAAATCCCGGTGTTCATATTGGACGGTGACGATTTACGTTCCGGCGTGTCTTCTGATTTGGGCTTTTCCAGCGAAGCCCGCCTGGAAAATCATCGCCGCATCGCCGAGATATCCAAACTGGCGGCGGACCAGGGATTCAACGTGGTGGTTTCCACCATGGCACCCCAGCACAGCCACCGGGACATCGCCGCGCAGGTGCTGGGGCAGCGGCTGGTCTGGATTTATGTGCATGCGCCGCTGGACGTCTGCATCCAACGCGACCCCAAGGGCCTCTACCACCGCGCCCAGACCGGGAAACTCGACCGCCTGCTGGATTTTCCCTTTGACGTGCCCCGCCCGCAGGAACGGGAAAACTTCATTGATACCGTCGCGCAAAATGTGGAAGGCTGTTCCCATTCCATCCTGGAGCTGGTCCAGGCCCATCTGAGCGATTTCGTGATTTGAAAAAACTGAAGCGCTTGACGGCGAATTTTCCGGGAGCGCCGGCATCCTGCCGGCGGATTTTTGATCCGAACGTTGCGAGTGGCCGGCAAGATGCCGGTGCTCCCGGCAGACAGTGGCGCCGGCAGGTTCATGGGGAGTTGGCGGTGCACCCGGTTGAGCTCTTGATTTCGTTTTCACCGTTCGGGCCCGATGGAAAAGCGCCAAGCCGGAAAACGGCGCGCACGGAGTGACAGGCCCCACCGTAATCAGGGCACTGCCAACCAGTTGGCAGTGTCCTGATTTGGCGCTGTAGTGTCGGCGCTGCGTGCCGATTTCGAGCCGCAGGCTCGACGCTACAGGTAATTTAGGACGCTACCCACTCGTTCAAGAATTTGACTCCCGGAGTCATTGCTTGTAAACTGACGGGGTTGTTGCATGACGAAAACCCTTGCGAGACTGTTGGCACAGAGTCCATTACTTGCTCGAGGGCGGCGGCTTTTTGGGAAAAACTCCAAAGATTGGGGTCTTCTAACCTCCAGGTTTGACAAGTTCCAGGCGGGTGTTTACCTCATTCTGCAGGACTATTCCCTCGGCCTCTTCCCGCCCAAATTTGAGGATCAGGCAAAAGCGTATGCGGCGGAGATTGATTATCGCAGCCACATACCCGGTTTGAGCCTGGAAACCGCCCGTCAGAACGAATTGAAAAAGCCGTTTTGGTTTCCGGCCGCCGCGGAAAGATATCTCAGTTGTTTCATTCGATTGATAAAAATGCTGGATCGAACGAAGCTTGCCCCGCCGGCACGTTTGTTGGAACTCGGTTGCGGCACAGGCTGGATGAGTGAATGGCTGGCCATTGCCGGATTTGACGTGACGGCAACGGACATTAATCCGTCGGATATCAATGACGCCCAGGCACGATTACGCAGCATTCAAACCAAGGGGTTGACGGTTCAATTACGGTTTGAAATTGCGCCGATGGAGTCCGTGGCGGAACAGGTTGGCCCGGTGAATCACTACGACGCGGTTTTTGTCTTTGAGGCCCTGCATCACGCATTCGATTGGCGGAAAACCCTTCAGTCGAGTTTTGAGTGCCTTCGACCCGGCGGCTGGCTGCTGATTTGCAATGAACCCAACCTGCTGCACACCTTCGTCTCTTATCGCGTTGCCAAATTGTCAAACACGCACGAAATCGGCTTTAGCCGCCGGGCCTTGACCAGGCATTTGACCAAGGTGGGTTTCGCCAGGGTGAAGTATATGAGCACTCCCTTTCACTTTTGGGCAAAGCCGCACTGGATCGCCGCGCAGAAATCGCCTTGAGCCAACCAGCGGGCAGGTTGGCAGTGGATTTTTAGAGCGGTTTTATCTTTAATGTAGTGCGGACATTCTTGTTGGTTTGTAGAAACCATCGTACGACACTGCAACGGTCGTTTCCCTCGCTCCGCAGCGAAGCGCGGGGAGAGGATGTCGCGCAGCGACCGGAGAGGGGATTTCAACGCCACCTCGCCCCGGCCCTCTCCCCCAACTGCGTTGGCGGAGAGGGAGTTCAAATGGGACGTCCTCACCGGTTTCGATGTTTTCTACAAAGCAACATTCTTGTCTGCGGGTCTGCGGGACTTTCCTGTCCCGCGTTTATTCGCAAACGTGGCGACTGGAAAGTCGCCAAAACCCGCAGGCTGGAAAGCCTGCGCTACATTATAATTGGAAACACTCTAATTCCCGCCTGGCACGCGCCCCGTGTGACGCGGATTGGCGCGGAACATCGGCCAGGAACTGTTCATCAGTGGCGCCAGCCGGTTGGTTGAATTGATGGCGTGCAAGGTCTGTCCCTCGGCAACAAAGAGCGTGCCGTTGCTGCCGATGTTTGGCGACGCGATGACGACCGCCTCCAGTTCCAACATCCATTGCTGGGAACCGTCCGGCCGCAGGGCTATAATGGCACCCCATGGTTGTGAAAAATAGACCAGCCCATTGGCCGCCACGGCCGGGGTTGCGTCAATCAAGACCGGCGTGCCCAAATGCCAGCGTTCCTTTCCGTTGCTGTCGACGGATGCTTTCTCCTGATTCACCGCCAGATAAAGGTTGCCGTTGGTATCCAGCACGGGCGAGGACCCCGTCGCGCCGCCGGTATGCAGGCGCCAGCGTTCCCGGCCGTCCGGTTGCAATGCGTAAAGATTGCCGTCCGTCGAGGTGAAATAAATCGTGCCATCGCCGGCAATGGCCGGAGAGGAAATAATCTGGCCGCCGGTGGCAAACTCCCAGCGCCGCGTGCCGTCCGGCTTCAATGCGTAGAACCTTTTGTCGTGTGAACCGAAATAAATCGTGCCATCGGCGCCAATGGCGGGCGACGAATCCACGATGCCGCCCGTCGGAAAAATCCATTTCAACGAGCCATCGGGATGCAGCGCGTAGAAGTTGGTGTCCCATGAGCCGAAATAAATCGTTCCGTCAACGCCAATGGCCGGGGATGAATCCACCCAGGCGCCGGTGCCAAAGGTCCATTTGAGCTTGCCCTGGGGCGTGACGGCGTAAAAATTCCGGTCGCGCGAACCGAAATAAATCGTCCCGTCATCGCCAATGGCCGGCGACGACACAATTTCACTGCCCGTTTTGAAAGTCCATTGGACATTACCGGCCAGCGTGACGGCCAGCAGCTCGCCGGTGTAATTCGCCTGATAAATCATGCCGTCGGGGGCAATGGCCGGGGACGACGTGACATAGAAATGCGGCAGCAGGAGGGTCCAGGAATTGGTCGGAGTGGACTGTGCGGGACCGGAGAATGGCGCGCTCAAAAAAATGACCACCATGGCGAATCCCAGTTGCCGGGCTGATTTCATCTCGACGCAGTAAACCGTCAAACCGGCCGATTCGCAAATTTAAAGCATTAAGATACCTCTGCAAAACCGATCCGTTGAAGGATGGAACGCCGGTCTCCGACCCGGCGCGTTCGGGGAAAGCAACATCGTTCCGCCGGGTCGGAGACCGGCGCTCCGGTTTGGCAGAGGTCTCGTTAAGCGTTCTCCCCGTCATCAAAACAGTTGGCGGTGTTCCAATTTCAAAATGCGGGTAGGGCGGGCAGTCCTCTGCCCGCCGCACGAACACCGACGGCGCGCACGGAGTGACTCGCCCTACCGAAATCAGGACACTGCCAGGAATTTCCAACCGCCTCAAGACCGATTGCCTGGTGGCTTTGACAATCGGCGATCATGGTTTCGAGGCTGCGGCAGCAGATGGCCGGTGCGGGGACGGTCCAAGGAAAAGAAAACGGAACAACGTTGTCCCAATTCCCCGGGCGGCAAATGGTGGCCAATACCAATAGTTGAAGACGGCACCGGCCAGCAGCGGTCCCAGCACCAGTGCGCCGAGACCCAGGGGCGTGAAATGCACCAGTGCCAGTGACAATATCAGGCTGAAAATATTCGTGGCCACGGTCGGCCAGAGATAGGTGAGCCGGTTCCCCGTGGCCATCAGCGTACCCCAGATGGAGAACTGCATTTCCAGGAAGGTGTACAACATCAAAACCACCAGCCAGGACCTGGACAACATTTGTTTGTGGCTCCCGAACCCTTTCAAAAGGGCAGGCCCGAGGAGCACTACCATGCTGGCGAGCAACAGGAAAGTAATGGTTTGCAGCCAAACCCGTGGCCAAAGGATCCGCCGAAGCTCGGCATAATCATGGCGCGCCTGGCATTGACCGATCATCGGCAGCTTGGTGCTGAACCATACGTTCGCCATGCCGGTGGCGATGGCCATGAGCTGGACCGAAAGACCGTACCGGGCATTGGCGACCAATCCGAAGGCGGCCAGGCAAATGGCAGTATTGGCGTTGACGGTCAGGTAACCGCTCACAAACTGCACTCCCAGCCGCCAGGCGTTGGGCCACAGAATGCGAAAATACTTACTGACCTCAACCGCGGCCGGTGGCGGATGCCCCTGCAACCGCGCCAGGCACAGCCGGCGCGCCAGCCCGCGCTGGAGCGCGCTGCTGAACAGCGTGGCGATCGGAATACTCAATAGACCGGCCCCGCTCAGCAACAGCGCGGCTGCCAGAACCAGCTTGACCGACATGGCCAGCACGCTGATCCGGGCTGCGGCCCGCACCTCGTTCAGGCCGGTTAGATAGGTCGTCCACCAGTTCCAGTAGATGTCGAACACCGTGGACGCCAGCGTGACGGCCCAGGCCAGGTGGGTAATCAACACCGACGAGGTTTCACCGATGCGCAGCTCGACCAGATAGGTTCCCCAGATTCCCATGACGACCAGGGTGCCTAGCGCGACATAACGGTAAAGCGTGCGGGTCGTGTGGAGCAATTGCCAGAGCAATTCGTAATTGGGAGTTTCCGATTTTCCCGGAGTGGGCGGGCCATGGGCGTGCAATGTTTCCGCGCCACCCACGGCATAACTCACAAACCGGCCCATGGTGGGTCCAAATCCAAAGTCAATGATGGGCGCCAGCGCCACCAGGCTCAACAACACATAATACATCCCCAAATCGGCGGTGGACAAGGCGTGAACGATCAGCGGCAACAGCACGAGCCCGGAAATCAGCCGGATTCCGTTAAAAATCCATGACCAGACCACGGCGGAATTGTGGAGGCGTTTGAACATCAGTTCAGAGTCCGGATTTTGCGGAACACGGGTTCCATGGCCGTTACCGGGCACAAAGGAGATTGACGTAACCGAACGGGTTCAAATAGCCCTCCAATTCGTCAAACTGGCCAATCGTTTTCGCGCTGCCATCCGGACGGATAGCTTGCAGGTTGAATTTTTGCGACCGAAGCTCATCGAAGACCTCGCGCGGCGTAACTCCCGCTCCACTCAGATTCGCCGGACAGTATTCAATGATGACCTTCAATCCGGGCAGCCGCGCCATCGTCTGCCTCATACCACGCAACACGCTCAACTCCGCCCCTTCCACGTCAATCTTGATGACATCCACCGATGGGTTGCCCCGTTGTTTCAGGAATTCGTCCAGGCTGATGCAGTTGACCGGAACAGATTCCGTGGAGTGGCCCTGGGTTAGCAGGCTGTTGCCGGTGCCGCTGGTGAAATTGAGATGCAGCAACGCCGGGCCTTGGTTGTCCGAGACGGCGAACTGGGTCAGTTCCTTGTTCTTGAAGGGCTGCGTGTTGAACTCCAGAAACCGGAAGGTCAGCGGGTCCGGCTCAAAGGCATACACCCGTCCACCTTTGCCGACCCGCTGGCAGAACTGGCGCGTGAGCAGTCCCACGTTTGCACCGACGTCCATCACCGTCATCCTCGGCCTTAACAGTTGTGCGCACAGATGTTGAATGTCTGGTTCAGTCCCTTTTGTCAGGTGGGTCAGTCTGTTTCGGAGGCTGAAATAAGGCGGAAGTTTTAAACCCCGCAAAAGAAGCAGCCCGTTTATGCCCCGCAATGCCATTCTCCGCAGCAACCCCTTCGGGACCGTGTCAGGGTAGGTGTAAGTCTGCAACGATTGGGGAGAACTCATAATGCATCGGGCCAAAATTCGATTGCTCCGCCATGTTACGAGAACGCTCCTGCAACCGCAAGGTTTCGCGGATACATGATTACCTGCTTGAACTTGAGGTTGACGAACCGTTCTACTAACAACGGCTGTACGATTGCCATTCCAACTACCCACGACCGCGAACCACTCAAATAATATACAAGTCCGTCCTGCGGTTTGGTATCACCCCGGGTCGTCGCGCAGCGTGGAAGTGCCCGCGACCTGACGTCAACTTATTGCCGGAGCTTTCCCGTCCGCCCGCGAGCTTTCATATAGCGCAATGTATTGATTCGCTGCCGCAGACCAGGAATGGTCGCGCCGCGCCTGTTCGAGGGCGGCCAGATGATGTTCGCTGCCGGCCAGCAAACGGCCGGCTGCGTCGACAAACGAGGCACTGTCGCCCGGCGTGTAAGTGACACCGCAAGTGTAACGAGTCAAGAACGCGGAAAAATACGGTGTGGCGGAGGCAATCATTGGCCTTAGGTGCCGGCAGCATTCAATCAGAACGCCGGAGCCGCGCGAGAAATTGGCTTCATACGGCAGGACAACTGCATCCGCCGCGGCGAAATAGTATTTCGTCATTTCTTCCGGGACGAAGTCGTTCACGATGCGGGCATGGGGATATCCGCAATCCGCGACGACCTGCCGGGGGTCATTGGTAGAAATCACCTTGCCGACAAAGAGGGCCAGCGGCGGCTGGGGCAGTGCTAGGCAGCCCTTCAAGGCGGTGTGGTAATCCTTCTCCCGACGGTGCGTTCCGAAAAAGAGAAGAATTTTTTCCGCCAGGGGCAAATCCAGTCGCCGGCGGGCTTCCTCCCGGGAAGGCAGCACTTCGGAATCATCAACGGCGTACGGAACAACCTGAATGTGCGCACCGAGCAGGGGTTTGATCTCGTCGTGTAGAAACTCGTTCTCACAGGTGAAATCAATGCGCCCGGTGGCGGCGGCCCGCTGCAACAGGTTCTTCAGATGCAGCCGTAACCGCGCTTTCAGCCCGGTGGCCCGACCCGACAGGATGCCACCGTAGAGCGAATAAACAAAACGGACCCGTTTGAACCACAACGTGGCCAGCACCACAACCCAGTAGGAGCCGCCAATGAAATGGAGGACGGGAGCGGAGGGCGCGACGTGACGTATTTGTTGGTAGGGACGGCGCGCTGTGCCGTCCGCGCCGCGTCCAGCGGCGCGGATCTCGCCGGCCTTCGGGGACATTCCTTCCGCCCGCTCAACGCGGGCGGGGACATCGCGGCGCGATGTCCCTACCTCATTTTCGTGCCGACGGGCATCCGAATTGGAATGCTTCCGCGCCAGTCGCAGCGCCTTGAACAGGCACGCCAGCGTTTCGCAGCAATTCCTCAGCGCCCCGAAACGGCGTTCCTGCCATTGGCCTGCGGCTACGCGTCGCCATCCCGGCGGCAGGCTGGAAAACACCGGCTGGACGCTATCATTCAAGTCCGATGGAACCGGTTCAGTGGTGGTGCCGAAGGTGACGGTCCGGACGTTGCAGCCTTTTTGCCGCAAGGCCCGCATCAGGGCCACCGTATTCGGCCAGTTATGGGCTGGATAATGCGCCTCGGGACTGACGAGAATGATCATAAAACTTTTAGAGCGTGTCTGAAAAATGACAGGAGGAGAGGAAATCCTTTTTCCCAAGCGCGTGGCGGATATTTGAAGAAAACCCAGCCTCGTTACCTCGACTCCTGCTCAAAATGGAATTTTCAAACACGCTCTTATTTTGGGGTCCCGGACGAAGCGGTCAACAGTTGCTGCAGGATGGCCACGTTCGCGTTGACGACCTGCTCCTGGTTGAAACGCCGTTTGGCCGAATCCCACGCCCGTTTCACCAGGTCGCGGTTGCGATCCGGTTGTTCCAGCGCCTCAATGATCGTCTGGCCCAAGGCACGTTCGTCTCCGACATCACAAAGGTACCCGCTCCGGCCCCCTTCCAACGTCCACGCCACCGCGCCGCTATCCAGCCCGCCAATGACCGGCACGCCGCACGCCATGGCTTCGACCAGCACCAAGCCCTGCGTTTCAACCAGCGAGGGATGGACCATCAGGTCCGCTTCGGTCTCAAGAAAATCCAGAACCTGGTTATAAGCCACGCTGCCTTTGAACTCGACGCCGTGCTGGAGGTTGCGCCGACGCGCCCATCGCTCCGCCGCCTGATCCGGCCCCACTTCGCGGCCAAAAAGCGCCAGGCGGGCGGAGGGATGACGCCGGCGGACGGTCGAAAAGGCCTTCAGCAGCGTGGCGTTGTTCTTTATTTTGCCCCAGCCGCCGACGCTGCAAAGACTGAACGACCCCGGCCGGGCGCCAGCCTGTTGCATGCGCCGTCCGCCGCGGTCGAAAACTTCCGGCATGATTCCGTTCGGCACAACGTCCACGGGGCACCGGGGCCGGAAATATTTCTGAATGTGTTCCGCGGTGTAGGGGGAGATACAGACCAGCCGGTTCGCGCGGCGGATCACGCGCCACGCCACCAGGAGGTGATAAGTCGTGAACCAATGCTTGGAAATCCATGCGTAGCGCAAGGGCGTGTCCTGGCAGGTGACCGCGGTGGGAATGCCGCATTCCAACGCGCCCAAGGCGTGTTCATAAGTCCACTGGGCGCTGATGACGTCCGGCCGCTCCCGGCGGATGGCTTCCCGAATCAGACGACGCTCGGTGCGGTAAAAGTCCGGCAGATAGTGGCGGGCACGGCGTTTGGGCAGAACATGGATGGACAGTTGGTCGCCACGCAGTTCTTGGATCGTGGCGACGGATGGATCCAGACAAAACACAGACACTTGATGCCCCTGCCGCAACCAGCCACGCACCAGCGCGGTCACCTGTGGAGCCGGAACACCGCGAATGGCCGTCAGTCTCGCCTTGGACGCCGCGTCCAAGTGGTCGGCCACCTGATGCGGCATGAATGGACTGGCAACACCGATTTTCATTGGTTTGCCGGCCGCGGCGGCGGGAGGGTTTGCGACGTTCCGCGTGAAGCGTAAAGAACGCCTCGCCTCAAATAAGGCATGCGTACTCCGATTACATAAAATCCGGGAGAATGGCCGATGTCATAACCGAGCTTGGTCAGATGCCCGGCGAATGTATCGAAATCCAGCCTTTTGTGATAAGCACAAATTGACAGGCGTAACTTGGTGGATTCCCGCAGGAGATTTTCAGCGCCATTGAGAACATCCAGTTCTGCTCCTTCCACGTCCATTTGGACGAAGTTTGGCCGGGGCCGATTGGCCAAAAAACTATCCAGTTGGATGACTCCATTCGCATCCCGGGAGCCAAGGGCCAGAGGCACCACCTCTACCTTATCGCCCCATGGTTCGATCGTCTTTCGCAACGGTTCAGCCCAACCCGGGTCCGGTTCGAAAAGATAGGCTTTGGAAAGGCGTTCAATCAGGCTCAGACAAAAAATTCCATCGGAAGCACCCACAAACACGGCCACGTCTCCGGAATCAACCATCTGTTGCCCGGACAAATAACAATGGGGTGATCTGGAATCCTGCTCCATGCGGGCTATGGCCACCGACTGCTGGACGCTTGCCGGAGTTGCATTTCTTGGGAAAAAAATCCGATGGCCGTTTACTTGGGCAATCAACATATCTGTATCGGCATCCCGCTCGACTGGCACATCTTCAGGCCGGTATTGTTGCACCCAGTCATAGGGCGGCTTCATGCCCAGCGGCAATTCCTCCGACGGATGCGCTGTCAGGAATGCCAGCACTTCGCGGACTTCCGAATCAGCGCTTACTCCATACTGGCGACGGATTCGCTCCCGCAAACCTTTTTTGCGTTGCAAATACCACAGCCTTTGGAGGGTTGCTTTCAAGCCCGATTCACGGACGGTGCTCACAATTTGTTACACACTGGGGCGGATTTTCCATTCCACATTGCCACGAAATCTCAGTCGGAACCGGATGATGCTATGGAATGTCTCCAATTTGTCCAGCCTCCAGAACGCCTGGCAGGGCCCATGCCGCTCGGAGTTCCGCCTTGAGCCGGAGCCATGCCGTAGGACAGGCGTCGCGTCTGTCTCAAACTTGAAAAAAACCTCCGCTTGAACGGCAGGCAGCTTGCCGGCCCGCCAACCGTCCGGCGGAGGGACTGATGGAAAGATGGAGACAGGCGCGACGCCTGTCCTACGCGGAACGGCCACGCGGCGCCCGAGTTGGCCTGGGTTGCCAGATTCGCTTCCCATTTCAACGCCGGCAAGATACCATGAAGCCGAAAACAGCATGAGACCGCCGCAAAACCTCCATGCCCGTAGCAGCCGACGTGAGTCGGCTCTGATTTCATCGAAAGCCAGAGGGGAAATGGAGCCGACTCACGTCGGCTGCTACAGATTTTATCGAATGTTGCTGTTGGCCGCGATCCTGGCGTCCGCCGGCGGGAGCGTTGCCGCCGGCGAAACCTGGCTGTCCTCCACGAACAGCCTTGCCTACCTCAACACTCAAACCAATTTCGGCGCCGGCACCATTCAGAATCCGTATTACGGCGACTTCGACTACATCATGGGCGATTTCGTTCCAGCCAATTCAACGGTTCATTTGGGCAGCGGCATCTTTTGGACCAAGGGATGGAATGCGACAAACGCCAACGTGTTTCAAATTCCAGCCGGGGTGACAGTGCAAGGCGAGGGTGAAGCGATCACCACCATCCGCCGGGCCACCAATTTCACCGGATACATTCAACAAAACCTGACGGTCCTGCGCTCGGACAATTCAAATGTAACCGTTTGCAATTTGACCATTGATTGCAATGCCTTTGATTTCTATGGTAAAAACTGGAGCAATGCCATCATGGGGATTGCGCTGACGGGAAGCGGAGAGACCATCGAGCACGTCACGGATGTCAACGGGCTGGGATTTCAGTTTGCGCCGGAGGGATTCCAACTGATTGTCGGATATTATGGGCAAAGCGACAACAGAGTCTTGGGCTGCACCGTGTCAAACTTTCTTGGCACTTATGGTGACGGTATTGCGCCAACGGGAGATTGCGTGGTCGAAGGCAACCAGGTCTATTTCCCGCAACAACCGGCCGGTGTGCCTTGGTATCCTTTGTTTGGAATCAATGTGGCTGCCTCTTCCAAGGGCAGCATCGTCGTTGGCAATCATGTTTTTGGCGGTGGTGATGGATTTCACAACGATACGGGTGGCGACACGAACCTCACCATCGCCAACAATATCTTTGAGAATGTCTGTGAAGGTGTCAGTTTGACTGGCGACCAGGCGCCGTACAGTTCCATCATCGTCTCCCATAACCTGATGTTGATGCAGACAAATTACACGAGCCATAACGACCAGATGTTCATGGTTTTAATTGGAACCACGCAGCCCGGTGAAACCAATCAAGATATCACGGTTGATGGAAACACCATTCGATTCTACAACAACCAGCCTTGGTCGGTTACCAATGTGAACGGTGTGATTGGCGACGGCGTCCAGGGCGGGATGTATGTTTATGGTGGTGCAAATCAGTTGAATGAAGACATCTCAATCATTAACAATCAAATAGATGCGAGGATGCCGGTTGTCTTTGGCGGCAGCATTTCAAATCTTTATGCCAGCGGCAACGCGCCGCTTAATGGAACCAATTTTGCCACGGGTAATGGCTATCCCGGTTTGACCAATGTCATCGGGGGCCAAACTGTGAACCAACAGTGATTGACTTCATTTACGATATACGATGCAGGATTGACGAAACTGATCCCTGACTTCGAATGCCGCCTCGGGGATGATTCATTTCCCGACCGAGGAGGCGTTTGGCGGCGTGGTGGCGGAAGGTTTTGCCCGGGACCTGAAATTATTCGGCGCCCGGACAGGCGCATCGCGGAAATCGCCGACGGCGCGCCGGAGGCGGAACTATTCGAACCGGATGATTGGGCGGGATTGACCGACGCCCTTGCGCGATGGATCAAGGAGGGGCATCCCTTTGCGGCGGGCGCGGCCGCCATCATGCGGCAGCGTTATCATCCTGAAGTATATCTGCGCCAGCATCTGCAGGTTTATGACGAGGTGCTGTCAGCCTGGAGGAGATGATCGGGTGCCGGAGAGGTTTCCAGTCTGGCGGGGAGTGTCCTAATCTCAAAATTTGGGTAGGGCGGGCAGCCTGTCCCGCCCTGCGGTGATCCTCTGCCCGCCGCGAATACCGAAAACGGCGCGCATCCCGCAATGCGGGACGTCCTACCGAAATAAGGACACTGCCCCCTGGCGGTCAGGATTGACCCAACGGGATCATGGTCCGTGTTCAACCACTTTCTTTTCGAAGGCAACAAACCAATATCCGTTGGTCGTTCCGTTGTCCGAGACGGCCCGAAAAACCTGTCGGAAGCCGCGTTGGGAAGCCCAGGCGTCGGCTTCGGGACGGCGTTGGCGTTCGGCAAATACCAGATAGTCCACGTCGGCCGGAGGCTCCAGGAGTTCATCCGGTTTCCGGTCGTCCACGAGAGGGATGACCTGGTTGCGGTAACCGGGGCCAAAAAGCCACACGATCTCCCCATTGACGTCCCCGACAAAACCGATCACGGCCGGGGAGGGAACAGGTTCCAGAAACTTCTGGCAAATGCTTCGACTGGTATAATCCTCGCGCGTGAAGAAAGTTTGGGGTGGCTGATCGCCCCATTGATATTCAACCGTCATGCCATGTTCGGTTCCGAGCCGCAAAATTTTCCGGAACAGGCCGTCCTGGATCGACGTGTCAAATCGCCGTCCGACCATGCTCAAATCGTAGGTCACGAACATCATCGTGCTCAACAGCAGCACGGCCAACGCCATCACCCTCAACCACCTTTTTTCCAGCACCAGCGCGCACAGGGGCGCGGCAAATATCGAAAAAGCCGGCATGAGCCGCAACAACCCAATCCGCTGCCAGCGGAGCACCGCATGGGGAACCACGAAACATCCCACGGCAAACAGCAGCACCAGACAGGTGTTGAGACGGGTTGATTCCGTCACGCCCGGCAGGAACCGGCGAATTCGCAGACATCGCCCGGCGGCAATGATTACCCCGGGCAAAAGGAACAGAGGACCCGCCCAACCGCAGCCTTTCAAGGGCCGGCGGTCTTCGGCATTAAAGGTGTTGAACCCTTGGTCCTCGGCCAGTGTCCCTTGCCCGCCCAAAAGCTCGACCGCTTTCCCGCACACATCGGCGTAGGCCGCCCGCGCGGACTGCGGAATCCATATCGTGTCGAAGGCGATGAGGACCGCGCCACGGCATTCGCGCGTCCAGATCGCTCGAACCCCAAACTCATGCGAAAGATGATCCTGCATGAATGCGGGCCCCTGGATATTGCCATACCAGAGTTTGTTGCTGACATAATTCCACAACACTCCGGAAGAGAGGGAGGCAAATCCGGCACAGAGCACCGCCACCAGGATAACCTGCCTTGTGATCACCAACCGTCCGAGAGTCATCATCACGGCCACGAGATACAATGGCGCCAAAAGGGCCACGGTGTTTTTTGTTCCGCACGCCATCAAAAAGCAGAGGACCGAACAGCCCAGTTGGGTCAGTTGGGGCCGGGCCATGCTTCCGGCGGGGCGGCTGCCGATCAGGAACAGCAGGCTGGCGCCGGTCCACATCGCCAACAAATAATGTCCTGCTTCCAGAACCAGATAGTTCAACGCGAAATCGGTGAAGGCCAGGGTCAGGGCGGCGGCACAGGCCGAGGCGCCCGGACCGCACCCCATCTTTCGGGCGAGCGCAAAGACAACGCCCAGGCACAAAACGCCGGCCCAAAAGCTGATCGCAACAAACATCACACTGCTGTGCAAATACATGAAACCGGGCAAGGTCAGGGCTTCGGCGAGAAACGAAATGCAGTTGATACGGGGGTTGTTGACGGGAAAATGGCCGATCGTGTGGTGCTGGACCCAGAACAGCGGCATTTCGTAGTGATAGCTGTCCCCCAGCGGAATCATCACGGCGCCAAGCGAACAATGGAACACGGCGGCGACCAGCGTGAACGCCAGCAGCAACAGAACCAGCGGTTCCTTTTTTTGCGCCGCAATTTCCCGCCCATTCCGGCCCAAAAGAGTTCGCCAGGAAATCCGGCCGGGTGCCGGCGGCCAGAACGAAGCAACCCCGACACACAGGACAGTGAGCAGGACGTTGGCAGAAATCAGCCACGCCCCATCCAACCGCACGATGAGGGAAAGGCCCTGGACGGCGATCAGCGATTGCCCGGCCGCCAGGGTGAAAACGACCACGATTCGTTCCAGCAGATGGTTCAGGGAGAGCCGCGATTCAATGCGGGCGCCGGAGATTAAACACAATAAATAAACGAGTGTCAGACTCGCCATAAATCAGAATTCAGGACATCGTCGCGCAGCGGCCAAGTGGGCATTTTCCATGATTTTCTCCCGCCCCGTCAAAGGAACACAAGCTTTTTTATACCGGACTGAGGGGCATAATTCAACACCCACACCAGACGGTTGTGTCCTTATTTGGCGTTGTAGTGTCGGCGCTGCGTGCCGATTTCGAGCCGCAGGCTCGACGCTACAGGTAATTTAGGACGCTGCCGCGCGGCCAATAGAATTGACATGCCCAACGACGAAAACGTAAGTTCAAGTGTTTGGTTTCCGGGCCATGTTCACTTGGACATTTTGGAATGGTTCAAACCTGATTCGTCAAAACATCATGACACCCGCCAAATCCAATGCCGACATTGAGCCATGCCTTGCGGTGGTCATGCCCGTGTACAACGAGGCCGACACCATTGCCGAAGTCGTCAATCTGGTGCTCGCGCAGCGGCCCGTCCAACAACTGGTGATTGTGGACGATGCGTCCACCGACGGCACCTGGGAGAAACTTCAGGCGCTGGCCGGAGGAAAACCGATGATCCAACTGGCGCGACATGCTCATAATCAAGGCAAGGGCGCCGCCTTGCGCACCGGCTTCGGCCTCGCCACCGCTCCGCTGGTAATCGTGCAGGACGCGGATTTGGAATATGACCCTGGCGAGTATTACCTGGTGTTGGCCCCGATTTTGGCCGGGCGGGCGGATGTGGTTTTCGGGTCGCGCTTTCTCGGCGGCAGCCAGGGCCATCGCGTACTCTATTATTGGCACTCGGTGGGGAACTGGCTGCTCACCACCCTTTCGAACATGGCCACCAATTTGAATCTGACCGATATGGAAACCTGTTACAAGGCCTTCCGGCGGGAGCTGCTCCAGCGGATTGTCATTCAGGAGGACCGGTTTGGCTTCGAACCGGAAATCACGGCCAAGGTGGCCCGCCTCCAGGCACGCATCTACGAAGTTGCTATTTCCTATTACGGACGTACTTACGCCGAGGGCAAGAAGATTGGCTGGAAGGACGGGTTTCATGCCCTGTGGTGCATCCTGAAATACAACCTGCTGGAGCGTCATTGATCCCAAACCGGACTGGTGTGTCAACTCCGGGGCACAACCGGGAACCGTTCCCGGCGGGGATAGAGCGGTTTAGGAAAAACTGCAGCCATTTCAAGGGTAGGGCGTTGCTGCCGCAACGCCGGCGGCGCAGCAGCGCCGCCCTACCAAGGATTGGGTATAACACGGCCACAGTTTTACTTGAACCGCTCTAACGATCTCGTCTGCCAATCAGAGGGATCTTTTCATTTCGAAGCGACCGGTATGACAACGGGACGGGGACATCGCGCACCGTTGCTGCCCGCAAGAAATTGTTGCCAGTATCCCCTGCAGTGGATTACAATGTGTCATTAGACGATCAGCGCCCGAAGCGCTCCTTGATGTTGTCATGGTTGTGTTAAATGAATAGCGCTTTCTTTCGGTCCCTCATCATTTTTGGGGTGTGCGTCGTGCTGGCCATCTGGCTTGGATTCCTCGTGGCTGGGCCGATGACCTATTCGTCAATGGCCGTCTACGGCCTGCTTGGGTCCATCCTGGTTTCCCCGCTGCTGCTCCGCTGGCATTATCCGCTGATGTTGTTGTGCTGGAACTTTGCTGCGGTGGCGCCTTTCGTGCCCGGCCGGCCTTCCGTGGGCCTGACCATGATCCTGTTGAGCCTGGGCATTTCGGTGCTCCAGCGGACGATCAACCGGGAGAGCCAGTTCATCCGGGTGCCGCAAATCACCGTGGCTTTGCTTCTTATGCTGGCGGTCGTCATGGTTACCGCCAAAATGACCGGGTTTGGAATACGCGCTTTCGGCGGCGGGGTTTACGGTGGACATAAATATATCTATTTGATCGGCGGCATTCTCGGCTATTTTGCCCTGTCCGCCAAACGGATCCCCCCCGGGCGCAGAAACCTGTACCTGGCATTGTTCTTTCTGGGAAGTCTCTCGGCAGCCTTCGGAGATCTGGTCGGCTTCTTGCCCCGTTCGGGTTACTTCATCTACTGGTTTTTCCAGCCCTTCAACATGGATGAGTTGCATGCAGCAGGTGTCGGCGAACAAGTCACGCGCTTAAACGGCGCCCTGTACGCCTCTTTGGGGATCTTTTCATTTATGCTGGCCCGGTATGGCATCCGGGGAATCTTTTTTTCCCGCAAACCTTGGCGGTGGGTGATCCTGTTCCTGGCGGTGGTTTATGGGTTGCTCGGTGGCTACCGCAGCTTGCTCATAATTTTTGCGGTGTTTTTTACGATACAGCTTTTCCTGGAAGGTTTGCACCGGACAAAATTGATGGCGATCATCCTGTCCGGGGGCATTATCGGGGCACTGGCGCTCATTCCTTTGGCCGAGCATTTGCCGGTTGGCATCCAACGGACCTTGTCTTTTCTGCCTTACAAGGTCAGCACGGAGGCGAAACTGGACGCCCAAGCGACCTTGCAATGGCGGCTTGATATGTGGAACGCGTTGCTGCCGCAGATTCCTGGATATCTTCTCCTCGGCAAGGGTTACAACATCAATCCGCTGGACTATGAGTTCGTGATGGGACCGGAAGCCTCGATTCAATCCACCGCGGAAAACGACCCGCTGGCCCTGGCGGAGGACTTCCATAATGGCCCCATATCCGTCCTCATTCCCTTCGGCATCTGGGGCGCCATCGCTTTTCTGTGGTTTATCGCCGCCGGCATCTGGGTGGCTTACCGCAACTACCGCCATGGTGATCCGACCCTGAAAACCATCAATTCGTTCCTGCTGGCGGCCCTTGCCGCCCGGGTCATCATGTTTTTCCTTGTGGGCGGCGATTTGAGCACCGACATGATGATACTTTGCGGATTGTTGGGCCTCAACGTGAGCTTCAATGGCGGTGTGGCCCGGCGCACCCGCGCCAGCCAGCCCGCTCCACAGCCGAGGGAAACCAGGAGTTTCAACCGGATATCCCCGACACCGCTGCCGGCCTACCAGCGGCGCGGATAGTAGGAGACGACGTAAGGAGTCTCGCGAGTCTCGTCACCTCGACTCCTACGATGGAAAACCTTTTTTAGCCACAGATTCTCACGGATGAAACACAGATGCATACAAAACGAACCCCTCACCCGGCTGCGCCACCCTCTCCCCGCTGGGCGGGGCGAGGGACGGGGCGAGGGGTGTTCTTCACAGAAGCCAACGGAGAAAACGAAGTCACGAAAGTTATCCGCAGATTTCACAGATTACGCTGATAACAGCCAGGAGCGCCGGCATCTTGCCGGCGTATCGACTAACCGGAATCATAAACCTGCCGGCAGGATGCCGGCGCTCCCAGCAACAGCTTCGTCAATTCCCGTCCGCGCGAATTTTAGCGACATCTGCGGAAGCGGTTTCAACCTTTGTTCCCTTCTGTAAAAGCAAACGATTGAAGCTGGAGAGCATTTCGGTGGGGCGGGCAGCCTGTCCCGCCCTGCGGTGATCCTCTGCCCGCCGCGAAAGCCGAAAACGGCGCGCATCCCGCAATGCGGGACGCCCTACCGAAATCAGGACACTGCCGGCCTACTGGGAGCTGATGCGGTAAAAGCGTCCCGGATAATTCATCCAGGCGGGGTCGCTGAAATAAAAGGAACCGTTGGTCAGCAAGCCGGAGAACAACGGAACCCACATGGCGTTCGCCAGATTTGTGCAAGCCTCAACGACCACCGGGATATTGGCCGTGCCGGTAATGGTAAAGCCGAATTGATTCGATCTCACGCCAAAGCGCCCGTCTCCGGTTTGGATCACCGGATTCCACAACACCACCGGCAAACCGGCGAAACCGGAGGCCAGGAGGCGGTAGAAACGGACGGGAAAATTCATCCATTGTGCATCCGCGAAATAGAACGACCCCAGATTGGTCGCCACCGGCAACCAAACGGGCCGGATCAGGTTCGTGCAGGCTTCCACGATGACTGACAGGCTGTTGTTGCAACTGACCTCGAATCCAAACTGATTTGTCTTCACCCCAAAATTTCCATCGCCGGTCTGCACCTGCGGGTTCCAGCCGGCGGTTCCAGGCAGGCAATAGATTTTTGCCGCGGCGGCATTCGCGCCGCTGAAAGGCCCGCCGGCGTCCAAAAATGTGGGCGCGTTGCCCTGAAAATAAACCGCCTGCAGGTTGGAGTTGCCGGAAAACGCGGCGTAGCCGAGGTTGTTGACCCCGCCACCGATCATTACCTGCGTCAAGTTTGCGCAACTGCTGAACGCGCCGCCTCCGATGTCGGAAACGGTGCCGGGTATCGTCACATTGGTCAGGTTGCTGCAACCGGCAAACGCGCCAACCCCGATATTGGTGACGCCATTGCCAAACACCACGTTGCTCAGGCTCCCGCAGGAACTGAACGCGTAGTCTCCAATATTGCCGCTGTTAATCGTCGCACTGGCGAGATTGACACAGGAAACGAACGCCTCCACCCCAATGCTGCCGACCTGGGCGGGAATGGTGATGCCGGTCAGGCTGGGACAATAAGCAAACGCAAAATTTCCGATATTGGTGACGTCATTGCCGAACCCCACGCTGCCCAGGCTCCCGCAGGAACTGAAGGCGAAGTCTCCAACGTTGCCGCTGTCAATCGTTGCACTCGCAAGATTACTGCACGAAACGAACGCGGAGTTCCCCATGCTGGCGACATTTCCGGGAATCGCGACGCCGGCCAGATTGCCGCAGAAAGCAAAGGCAAAATTTCCGAGGTTGGTAATGCCATTGCCCATCACAACATTGCTCAGGTTCGCACAGGAGCCGAAGGCAAAATCTCCAAGGCAGGTCACACTATCGGGGATCGTGACGCTCGTCAGGCCGGTGCAATACCCGAACGCATCGGCCCCGATGCTGGTGACGCCGTTGGGAATGGTGATGCCGGCCAGGCTGGGGCAGAAAGCGAAGGCAAAATGTCCGATGTTGGTGACACTGTTGCCGATGACGACGTTGCTCAGGTTCCCGCAGGAACTGAACGCATAATCTCCGATATCGGTGACACTGTCGGGGATGATGACGTTCGTCAAGTGGGAGCAGTCATAAAACGCCCGCAGGCCGATGCCGGTGACGGTATTGGGAATAGTCACGCTGGTCACGCCGGCACAGCCGGAGAATGCCGACTCGCCGATGCTGGTCACCGGCAATCCATTGATCGCGGCGGGGATCGTCAGGACGCCGGCCGGTTTGCCGGCAAAACCGGTGATGGTTGTCGCGCCGTCGTTGGTGGCGGTGAGAAACGAAAACGCCACGATTTGCGGCCCGGAGCCGATGACCTCGATCCCAAGACTGTTCGTGGCGACAAAACCCGGATTGAAGGCGCCGAGATTGGTGTAAATATGCGACGGATTTTGCGCGGTGCTGGTGGTGCCGTCGCCGAAATTCCAGTTCCAACCGGTCATCGGGTTGCCCAAACTGTCAACATTGGGGGAATTAAATTGGACGGCAAAAGGTGTGGCACCGTTGGTGAAATTGGCGGTGAATACGGCAAATGCGAGCGTTGAAATTTGCGGCCCGGAGCCGATCATCGCGACCCCGAGATTGTTGGTGGCAACAAAACCCGGATTGAAGGCGCCGAGGTTGGTGTAAATATGCGACGGATTTTGCACGGTGCTGGTGGCGCCGTCGCCGAAATTCCAGTTCCAACTGGTGATCGCGTTGCCGAAGCTGTCAAAATTGGGGGTGTTGAACTGCACGGTCAAAGGAACCGGGCCGCCGACAGGGCTGGCCGTGAAGATGGCAAACGCGTTGGTGCCGGTCAGGCGGTAGAAACGTCTGGAATAATTGGTCCATTGGGGATCGCTAAAGTAAAAAAAACCATTCGACAAGGTGTTGGTGGCCAGGGGCGTCCAGAAAGTCAACAGGGGCGTGGTCAGATTCGTGGTGGCTTCCACCACCACGGAAAGGTTGGTCGCCCCGGAAACGCTGAAACCAAATCCGTTGCTGTTCACACCCAGGCCCTGGCCGCCCAACAAAACCTGGGCATGTCCCCGACCAGGGGAAGCCACCGACAACAATGTTCCCAGCAGATAGATTTGAACCAGATGTCGTTTAATTTTCATCCCTTGGTTGGTTGCCCGCGGCCGGAAAGATCACATTGCTGCGCCTCGGGTAATCCACTTTCGAAGACAAGTCGTTTTCCTGCTAAAGCTTAAACATCATTGATCGCCGGCCGATTTTTTGCTTTTCCATACCACCATCCGGGTTCTCGGAATCGGTTTCTCATTTTAACCTTTGGTTATGTTTTTGTCCATTCCCCAGCAGACACAGGGAGTGGCCTGATTTAAAAATTTAGGTAGGGCGGGCAGTCCTCTGCCCGCCGCAAATACGGAATGCGGCGCGCACGGAGTGACGCGCCCTACCGTAATTTAGGACACTGCACAGACGCAGGAACCACGCTGGTGACTGAGGTTGATGCAAAAGTCGGATGATCTCCCCGTTTCTTTACTGCGATGAAAGTGTCACGCCTTCCAAAACACTTTTCAAATACCGGCCGGTGTGGCTCTCCATGCAGCCGGTGATTTTCTCCGGCGGGCCTTCCGCCACGATTTTTCCGCCTGCCGCGCCGCCTTCCGGGCCGAGGTCAATGATCCAGTCCGCCGTCTTGATCACGTCCAGGTTGTGCTCAATCACCACCAGCGTGTTGCCGGTGTTGCGGAGCTTGAACAGCACCTCCAGCAATTTGGCCACGTCGTGGAAATGCAGGCCGGTCGTCGGTTCGTCCAGAATGTAGAGCGTGCGGCCGGTCGCCTTGCGGCTCAATTCGGACGCCAGCTTCACCCGTTGCGCCTCGCCGCCGCTCAACGTCGTCGCCGCCTGCCCCAGCCCGATGTAACCCAGCCCCACCTCGGCCAGCGTCAGCAGCGGCTGGTAAATCAGCGGCACCGCCCGGAAAAAAGTCACCGCCTCGTCCACCGTCATCGCCAGCACGTCGGCAATGTTCTTGCCCTTGTAGGTGATCTCCAGGGTTTCGCGGTTGTAACGCCGGCCGCCGCACGCCTCACAGGTCACGTACACCGGCGGCAGGAAATTCATCTCAATCTTCAGCACGCCGTCGCCCTCGCATTTCTCGCAACGCCCGCCCTTGACGTTGAAGCTGAACCGGCCCGGCGCGTAGCCGCGCACCTTCGCCGCCGGCAGCCTGGCGAACAGGTCGCGGATGTGGTTGAACATGCCGGTGTACGTGGCCGGATTGGACCGGGGCGTCCGGCCAATCGGCGTCTGGTCAATCACGATCACCTTGTCCAGGGCCTCAAAACCGCGCAGCGCCCGGTGCGCGCCCGGCGTTTCCTTGGAGCCGTAGAACTTGCGGAACAGCGCGCGCCGCAGGATGTCGTCCACCAGCGTGCTCTTGCCCGAACCGCTCACGCCGGTGATGGCCGTGAACGTCCCCAGCGGAATCCGCGCGTCCAGGTTCCGCAGGTTGTTTTCCTGCGCACCGATCACCTCTAGCCAGCCGCGCTCCTCCGACGGCGCGTTCCGCTTTTTCGGAATGGGAATCGTCAGCTCGCCGGTGAGGTATTGCGCTGTGAGCGAATTTTTGTTCTTTAAAATTTCCGGCAGTGTCCCCGCCGCCACCAGTTCGCCGCCATGCACGCCCGCGCCCGGCCCCAGGTCGACGATGTAATCCGCCTGCCGGATGGTGTCCGCGTCGTGCTCGACCACCAGCACCGTGTTGCCCAGGTCGCGCAGGCCCTTGAGCGTGGCCAGCAGCCGGTCGTTGTCGCGCTGGTGCAGGCCGATGCTCGGCTCGTCCAAAATGTACAGCACGCCGACCAGGCCCGCGCCGATCTGCGTCGCCAGCCGGATGCGCTGCGCCTCGCCACCGCTCAACGTGCCGCTCTCGCGGTCGAGCGTCAGGTAACCCAGGCCGACGTTTTTCAGGAAGCCCAGCCGCGCCCGGATTTCCTTGATGACCTCGTGCGCGATTTTCTCCTGGAATTCCGTGAGCTTGAGCGTGGCAAAAAAATCATCCGCCGATTCCACCGACAACGCGCACACGTCCATGATGGACAGGCCGGGAATTTTTAATTTTGAGGTTTGAGGTTTGAGGTTTGAGGTTTCCGGCGGGACACCGGAAACAGCGGGCGGGACACCCGCGCTCCCCAACGTCACCGCGAGGATTTCGGGTTTCAGCCGTTTGCCCTTGCAGGTGTCACAAAACTGCGGGCTCATGTAGGGCTTGATGCGGTTGCGGACGAACTCGCTCTCGCTCTCGGTGAAGAGCCGTTCCAGGTTCGGCAGCACGCCCTCAAACGGACGGCTGACGGTGTGCTGGCTGCCCGCGCGCCAGAAGCGAAAATCCACATTGTCTTCGCCGGACCCGTGCAGCAGGACCTTTTTGAAATCGTCCGGCAGGTCTTTCCAGGGTGTTTCCAGGCTGACATTGAAATGCGCCGCGGCCGACCGGAGCATGGCCTTGTAATAAATGTTCATCCGTTTGCCCGCGCGCCGCCACGGCTGGACCGCGCTTTCGAGCGGCTGTTCCGGGTCGGGCACCACGAGGCTCTCGTCAAAAATCATTTTCTGGCCGAGCCCGTGGCAGACCGGGCACGCGCCGGCGGGGGCGTTGAAGGAAAAATGCTTCGGCGTGGGCGGATCGAAGCTCCTGCCCGTGGCCGGCGAACACATTTTGTTTGAGTGCAAGGTCTCGTGCCACACAGTGGCGTCGAGGGTCGAGGGTCGAGGGTCGAGGGTCGGACGCGATTTTGCGCTCTCGACTTTCGACTCTCGACTCTCGACCGGTGTTTGGTGGAGCGCGAACATCACGCCGTCGCCCCAGCGCAATGCGGTTTCCACGGAATCGCCCAGCCGCACGCGGATTTTTTCGTCAATCACCAGCCGGTCCACCACCGCCTCGATGTTGTGGAATTTCTTCCTGTCCAGCTTGACGCGCGTGTCGGCCTCCAGTTCGACGAACTGGCCGTCCACGCGGGCGCGCACAAACCCTTCGCGGGCCAGGCGTTCGATCACGTCGCGGAACTCGCCCTTCTGCCGGCGCACCACCGGCGCGAGCAGCATCACGCGGGTTTTGGGCGGCAGCGCGAGGATTTTGTCCACGATATCGCTGGTGCTCTGGGTGACAATGGGCACGCCGGTGTCCGGGCAATGCGCCTGGCCAATGTGCGCGTACAGGAGGCGCAGGTGGTCGTAAATCTCCGTGGTGGTGGCGATGATGGAGCGCGGGCTGCTGCCGGAACTGCGCTGCTCGATGGCGATGGCCGGCGACAAACCCTCGATGTAATCCACGTCCGGCTTTTGCATCTGGTCGAGGAACTGGCGGGCGTAGGCGGAGAGGCTCTCGACGTATTTACGCTGGCCCTCGGCGTAGATGGTGTCGAACGCCAGTGACGACTTGCCGCTGCCGCTCAGGCCGGTGATGACCACCAGCCGGTCGCGCGGGATGTCCAGCGTAAGGTTCTTGAGATTATGCTCACGCGCGCCGCCGATGCGGATGGATGTCTTGCTCATGCCTGCGAATTTTTCAATTCAATTAACCGGCAAGCTTATCCGAAAAATCCGACAAAAGCAAAAAACAAGTTCGTAAATGGTCGAAAGTTGAGGGTCACGGCAGGTCATCCGCAGATTTCACGGATGACGCGGATCACATCCGGGAGCGCCGGCATCCTGCCGGCGGGTTTATGGTTCCGGTATCGCATACGCCGGCAGGATGCCGGCGCTCCCAGCAGCAACTTCGTTGATTCCCGTCCACGAAAATCTGAGACATTTGTGGTAGCGGTTTCAATCTCAAGGTAGGGATGCCCCGCCGGGGCGTCCGATATTGGGAGGCGGAACTTCCGCCGGACATCCCGGCGGGATGTCCCTACCTGGCCGGAGCTATGGCAACAGCAATACCCGGAAAAATTCGGCCGACCCGGCGGTCAACGTGTTGGTATCGGTGTAGGTAAAGATCCCGCTGCTGTACGTGAGCGTCGGACTGGCCAGGTTGCTGATGATGTTCCAACTGCCCACCGGCAGCGCCAGATTGGTCGTCCAGAGCACGTCGTAAGTATAATTCGTCAGGCCGTTCCATTGGAATTGGAGGCTGCCGGGCGACGCCAGCACGCTGCTGATGATCAGGTCCGGCGGGATGGTTGCGCCCGGGGCATAGGCAATAAGCCGGTAGAATTTCACCAAACCAAAGCCACCGGTCATTGAGCCGTTGTCGAAATACTGAAATTCCCCCACGCCGTTGGTCGGGGTAAAGGACGCCAGATTTGTGAGGATGACACCCGGAATGGTCGTCCACGAAGCCGGCGACAAACTGGTCGTCCACTGCACCTGGAACTGGTAATTCGTCGGGGCGAACCACGTGAGCAGAATGCCGTTGGTTGTGCCCATGTTGGTAAGCGTGATGCTGGAAATCGTCGGAGCATTGGACGTCACTGCGGCGTAGGCAAAGTTCACCTCAAAGACGAATGAGACGTTGGTCGTGCCGGTGTTTTGCAGGCCGAGGTAATAACTCGCGCCCGGCACGAGCGGAGGCGCGGAATTGCTCGTGAGCAGGAAGCTGCCGCTGGTGACATTGGACAACATCAAGACATTGCCCGCATTCGTGCTGGTGGTGGGCGGGGTGGTCTGGTTGAACCAGACGTTCAGCGGCCCGGTGGCGGAAACCAGGATGTTGCTGGCCGCGATGGCGTTGGCGGGCACGTTGACCATCAAGGGCGTAAATGTTCCTGCAACCACAATGTTGGTCACGGGCGTCGAGTTGGTGATCGGCGCGGAAATCAGGCCGCCCAGCACCCGGTAGAATTTAACCGGCGGGAACCCGCCGGCAAGCGAGCCGTCATCGAACCACGAGTAATTCCCATTGGTGGGCGTCACCACCAGGTTGATGACCGGATTCAAGACGGTGTTCCAGGCCGTTGGCGGCGCCAGATTGGTCGCCCATTGTATCGTATATTGATAATTCGTCGGCCCGCTCCACTGGAGCAGGAAGCCGTTGGTCACACCGTTGTTCGTCGGCGTGATGGTGAGGCCGCTGATGCTGGGCGGGATCACGAGATGGAAATCCACCTCCAGCCCGAAATTCACGGGCACGCTGTTGGTGTTTTGCACGCCCAGATAATAGGTCGCGCCGGGCACCAGCGGCGGTGTGGTGCTGGCGCTCAAAATGGAAGTCCCATTCGTTGCATTGCTGATGAGGAGAAAATCCGTCGGATACAAGCCGGTGGGCGGGACGTATTGATTGAACCACACGTTCACGGGCAGGCTGGCAAAGAGCAGCCGGTTCGTGGCATAATCCGCATTCGTCGGCACCGTCACCGTATAATAGGCAAAGCTGTTCGACGAAACGGTATTTGTCGCCGGCACGCCGTTGGTCAGGGGGGTGTAGAGGTGGAAATTCACTTCCAACGCGAAAGTCGCGGAGGGGCCGTTGGTGTTTTGGACGGCCAGATAATAGGTCGCGCCGGGCACCAGCGGCGGCGTGCTGCCCGCGCTGAGGATGGAAACGCCATTGGTCGCGTTGCTGATCAGGAGCGAGTCCGGCGGGGACAGGCCGACCGGCACCTTGTTCTGATTGAACCACACGTTCACCGGCTGGGTGGAAGAGAGCAGCAGGTTCGTGGCATAATCGGCGTCCGGCGGCACCGTCACCGAATAATAGGCCATGCCGTCTCCCGAAATAGTGCCCGAAATGGTGCCCGTTACCGGCACGCCGTTGGTCAGCGAGATGGGGGTCGGGTAAAAATGGAAATTCACTTCAAACCCGTTGGTCACCGGAAAGGTGTTGGTGTTTTGCAGGCCGATGTAATAAACGCTGCCGGGCACAATATTCGTGGGCACGCTGAAGGTGCTCAACGTCGAGGAACCGTTGGTCGAACCGCCCAGCAACAGATAATCCGGCGGATTGGCGCCGACGGGATCATTGGTCGGATTGAACCACATGTTCAACGGCCCGTTGGCAAAGATGAGGATGTTCGTGGCGGCGTCCGCGTTGGTCGGCACGTTCACCGGATAATAGGCGATGCTGCCGGGCGGAATGATGTTGGTGACCGTCGTCCCGGGCGGAGTGCCGTTGGGACTGGTGCCGGTGGTCACATAATTGAACCGCAACTGCCAGCTCAGGAGCATCGGCGCGGGATTGGTGGCTCCCGCGCGGTCATCCTGGATTTCCAGCGTCCACTGGCCGCCCGCGTTCAACCCGTCATACGCATCGGCCAATGATTGTTCGGGCAGGTAATAAAGGTCGCCGCCCGGTGTGTTTGTAATTGCATCCAAATAGACACCGGCCACGTAACCAGACGGATCCAATGAATGAAACGCCAAATGGGTAAGTGTCGTGGTAGCCTTATAGACAAAGGATGTCGTTTGCCAATTATAATTTGCAGAACTATTGGTGTAACCGGGCGCCACCACTCCCAAAACAGTGCCGTTAATCAAAACCTGGGCCTGCGGAACATTTAATCCTAGTCCAACGTTCGCAGGACTCCGGGTGTAGGCAAAGCTGAGCGTATAGAATTGGCCGGGAACGGTGGGAATGTTCGTGGAAATGCCCCCGGCCGTGTTGCCATCCAGGTCAATCAACCAATTTCCAGTGTAGGGTGTATAAGGAGACGATAGAACATCAATGTTTCCATAATCAACCAGCCACCCGCCACTAAAGTATTGGCCAGCGGTCGGCGTAAACTGCACGGTGCTTTCTTCAAATCCATTTTCCCAGGCAACAGCGTTTGCGCCAGCGCCGCCAAACGGCGGCACGGCGAACTTGATGGGCGTGGTGGTCTTGTTGGTGTCTTCCGTCAACACCAGATAGGCGTAGGCCGGTCCAACACTATTCAGTGTAAAAGTCCAGGCATCGCCCGGGCCACCGGGATTGCCAAACGGGTTCATGACGATGCTCAGTTGCGACGATGTGCCGGTGTAGGGAATGTTGAACACCCCGCTCCCGCTGACCAGGCCGGAATGAAAAATCGGCGCGCCCCCGTCATACACGGCCAGTTCATCAGGCAGGGTAAAGAAATTGTAGCTGATGCTCAGCGTGCCGCTGTTCTGGCCCGTGTTGATGACATTGGTGGACGTTTCCGCGCCGCCGGAGAAGTTTTGCGGCTGGACCACGCCATTGGAAGCGGTGAGTGTCGCGCCCATGCCGTTGGGGTCCGTGCCACCGCGGTTCTCGACCAGCAAGTCACGCGTGCCATCCGGGCCGATGAGATGGAACACCAGATCCGACACGCGCGGATGTTGCACCCGCAACGCCACTTCCAGGGACGAAATGATGTTGTTGTCCGGCACGGTGATGTTGTTGGTCGTGACCGCGTCGTCCAGAATCGGCACCAGCCCGCTCGAACTGTAAATCGTCTCCCCGGGTGCGACACCCAGGCCAATATTGGCGAAGACAACCCCGTTCGCAACCGTGGTACTGGGGTTAAAAATGCCGACCCAGTAACGACCCGAGGTCAGCGGCGGGCCCAGGGAAACCGACCCCCACGGTCCGGCCGGACCAGGGGTGTTAATCAGCGCTGATCCATCAAAACTGTTTGTCGTCGGCAGCGCACCCAGTTTGACAAACAATTCCAGCGGCGGGTTGGCCGCCGGCGGATAGTTGGTGACGGTGACGGTCAAATACGTTGCACCCGGCGGCACGTCAATGAAATCGTAAAACCAACTGTTCGGCTGAATGGAGAAGGGCACGTCTCCGGTAAGATCCTGGTGCGGCTGAATCGTCATGTTAAAGTTTTGAACCGCACCTGTCTGGGTGAGCGAATCATCCACTTCCGTCAGTATCCACAAACCTACGCCTTGCTGGCCCGCGAAATTGTTCAGACTGCCCGGCCCATCGGACGGGCGCGAACCTGGAACGGTCCCGCTCCCGCTGTCGTCATAATTGTTGATGTAGACCCCGGTGCCGTTGTGCAAGGAATCGTGGTTGTTCAACACGTCAGGATGGCTGCCGTCCAGGGTGAGCGTGCCGATCAGATCGCCAAAATTCTGGTGCTGAATCGTGTCGCCGACGGTGACCAGTCCCACGGTCATCGGATAGATCGCCAGTCCGAAGATGTAGGCGCTGCCCGGGTGGGCCGGCGAACCGTCGGGGATGTTAAACGGCACGGGCACACCGTTGACGACCTGGTTGCCACCACTCATCTGGCTGAAGGGCGTCTCGCTGAAAATGGAGATAAAGCCGTATTCCGACGCCATCTGGTCCTCCGATTTGACGCCGACGTAATAGACTTGATTGGGCTGGGAATTGGTGTCCACGACAAACTCCGTGCCGCCACGGCTCAAAGACGCTCCCATGAATGTTGGCCCCGCCGTTGTCGCTCCCACCTGCGTGCCGACAACCGCGTTGGATATGGCCGCTGGATTCAGGTTCGTCAGGCTCGGGTCGGTGCTGACGTACAGGTCAATGTCCGCCTCGGGCCGCGTGGCGTTGGCCACCGAACCGGCAAAGACACCCATGCGCGGAATGGAAAGGGTGTCGGGTATGAACGTAATGAACGCCGCGTTGGTGAAATTGGCGCCAAAGGTGTTCGTGACCACGTAGAAATGCCATTGGTTGGTCTGGCCCACGGTCACCTGCCAGTTCGTACCGAAAGCTTCCGGCGCGGTGACCGTGAACGGAATCGTGTTGGTGCCCAGCAGCGGGCTGCTCGCCCCCACAAACTGGTTCAGCAAGGGGGTATTGCTATTGGTGGCAGCGAGAACAGTGATGTCCTGGTCGCCGGTGGGATTGGAAACATACGAAGCCGGCGTGGTCGCGACCGTCATCACGCTGGGGAGCTGCCCGTTGCCGCAGGAAATCACCAGCGCGTA
>JBEKTH010000025.1:0-49185 GCA_049516255.1 Verrucomicrobiota bacterium | reverse complement strand
TGCTGGATTTCCTCAATCCAATTTTTGCGAGCGATGACGAAGGGTTGTTTCTTGCATCTTACAAACTCGCGTTCGATTTCCCACGCGAGGCAGTCCAGCACTAACCGGCGATGCCAAGTGTGCGACGGACTCTCCCACCGTCCGCGGTTGGTTGAAACTGCAAACGCATAATCTTCAAACTGCAAAGATTTCGAGTTCCAATTTCGCCGCTTTTGTTTTGTCGCAATTTTAGACACGCAGAGCCTTTTTCGGTTACGAAATATTGAGCACTGGCAGTTTGTTCACGGCGTGGCGCAAGGTTTGCATTTCCGTCCGTGTGTAACGGTCATTCATGGCGTCGGACTTGTGGCCGGTGAGTTTGCGGCGCAATTCCTGATCCACTCCCTTGTTGTGCAACCCGGAGTTAAACGAGGCACGGAGCGCGTGGAATGACAGGCGGGAAAGTTGCCGCTGTCCGCCAGTGTCCACGGCGTCATTGCCGATGCCTGCCAGCCGCATGATGGCGAGAAATTGCTTGGATAAGCCGCTGCGCCCGCCAACCGGCACGGCGGCAAGGGCAGGGCAGATTGCGCCGTCTGTGTCGCCCGCCAGTTTGAACAGGTGAGCTTTGAGAGTCGGATGCAGCGGGATTTCCAATGTCTCGCCTGTCTTGTGTATCTCCACCACCAGCTTGCCGCCTGCTAAATCCACCGCCTGCCATGTGAGTGTGACGCAATCAGACAAACGGAGTCCGGCATAATAGCCAACCAGGATGCAGGTTTTCCATTCGGGCGTGGCCTCGTTAATCAGCATTTGCACTTGAGTGTGGGTGAACACTTTGCGCTTCACCTGTTTGATACGTTCGGGCAGTTCCACCGCCGCCGCTGGATTTGTCGCAATGAGTCCAAGCCGCCGGGCGTAGTTGAACACGCTGGAAACGGTTTTCATTTCCACGCGCATTGTGGCAGGGGCTAGTTTCCTTTCGGCAAGCTGGTCGTAGAATTTCTGGCAGTCGTGCGGCGTCACGGCGGAAATTGGCCGGTCGGCTTTGCTGCCCAATAATTCATTGAAACGGGCAACGGATGATTCGTAGCGCGTGGAAGTGCCTTGCTGTCGTGAGTTGGTCTTGCCGCGCAACCAATCGGCGCAAAACTCGCGCACAGTGGCTTGCCGGAGTTTTTCGCCGGTCGTGCGCTCCAGGATGCCGCCGATCACTTCCCGGCTTATCGCTTCCGTGAGAATCTTGTCGCGTCCCATCCCTGCCGCGCGTTCCCATTCGATAGCGAGCGCGAGCGCGGCGGTCTTGGCGGTTTTCTTGGTGGTTTTCTTCCGCCACTGGTTTTGCTCGTTACGATAGACGGCCATCCAGAACGGAGACTTGGGATGTTTCCAAACGTATGCCATAAGTAAGACACAGAGTAAGACATACAGGGAAGTTTGTCAAGATACAAAGAGGCCTATTTACAATGGTATTGTCACTTTCAAATGGCCGGAATTGAATCGGCGGTTCAATTCCGCCCCCAGCCACCACTTTGATTTCAAATGGGTTAGGGTCGGAGACCTATTACCGCCGGAATCAAAACGGAAAAAACTGAGGAAATTCTGCGAATGGCTTTTGATTTTTGGGATTGCCGGGGAAGTGGCCTGCCTTCCGTTTTCGTTGTGGGAATCTTCAAAATTAAGCAATGATGCTGCATCAGCAAGGTTGGAAATAGCAAAATTGAAACAGCCTCGCACTTTAACGACGGACCAAATGGGATCAATAGAAAAAACGTTAAAGGGAACCAGTCGCGGGAGGGTAATTATTGAGCATGTGATTGTTGGGGATGCCCCCGCTTTCGCGTATATTTTGGATTTTGAGTTCTTCAGAATGGGATACGATGTTTCGCCATCCCCAGCAGAGAATCCAAATTTGAGTTTTTTGTTATATGTCCCTCCTAAATTCATCAAATTCGAAGGCGTTGAAATGACTTTTAGCGATAAACAACCATCGTATGGGAGAAAAATTGAAGAGGCATTAACTAATGCAGGAGTGACTGTGTTATACACTCCAGATTCAACTTTCGACTCCAACAAGGTCTTAATTGAAGTGGTCGAAAGACCATAAACAGGCAAACAAATCAAAATTAAGGCGGCCTTTTTATACGTCCATCCCGCAATTTCATGCCAAATCTGGTGAAGTAAAGTGTTTGCCCTCATAAAATCGAAATTAGGACAACGCCATCAATATCGGTGAATTGACAGGATTTAGAAGTTTTGATTAAATAGATGGTGTTATGAAAGCGCTCGAGTCCTCTTGTTTTGGGTTGTCCGTATTGGCAATCATATCCATGGCGGCGTTGCTCGCCGCCTCATTGTCGGCGGCTCAAGCCCAGAGCGACCCAGTCATTACGGCTTGGAACTTTGAAAACGACGCGATTGCAGTTAACAACAGCCCAGCCCCCTCTACTGGTACTGGCACCGCTAGCTCCATCGGCATGAACCTTTACCCAACTCCGAATATCGGTGTAACTGCCGACGATGTCCTCCAGGGCAAGAGTTCAGACACAGGCGTTAACGGGGTTGCCGATACCACTCAGACTTGGCGCGTCCGGGCGCAGGCTGGGGCCAACGGCGCAGCCAACGGCTGGTCGAGCCTGGCCCCGATTGGCACGCAGGGAGCCGTGTTCGCCGCGAGCACTGTGGGGTACAACAGTATTAATATCAGCTTCGACTGGTATGTGACGACTCAGGGTGAGGCGAACATGCAACTCGAATACACCACGGATGGCAGCTCCTGGCACAATGTTGCGCTCACACTCTCCGGATCCGACGCTGGCCTCGTCGTCATGAACAACAACACCTCCCCCAATACGGTTATCGGGTCGTATGTCAGCGATAACATTTTGAACCCTGGTCAAAGTACGCTCGCCGGGCAGGATTGGTTTACCGGTTTGACCGCGACCATCACCGACCCGAATGCGGTTAATGACCCGAACTTCGCCATTGAAATGGTGAACGCGTCGACAGGCGCCGACAATGTCAGCACCCAAGGAATTCCCTTGAATAACACCTCGGGCAACTGGCGCTTCGACAGAGTCGACATCAGCGGTACTGTAGTGGTTCCGGAACCGTCGACTTTGGGTTTGGCTGGACTGGGTTTGGCGAGCCTGATTGCTTTGCGCCAGCGCAATCGCAAAGCCTGAACGAACCTTTATCTCCGGGCAAACGCGCAGGCGCACCTGCGCGTTTTTTTCTCCACCGATCTCGCATTTGTTTCCACCCACCGCCCAAAAAGGCCAAAGCAAATCGCTCAACCGGTTCATGTAAAATGACAAAGCTTAGGCGCAAGAATAAGTAATATATTATATTGTGCTTTTGACGGTTAAGCAGTAGACTCACTGTTAAGTTTATGAAGATTCCCCTCCTGAATTAATCCAATCTTAGCCGGCCATGGTTGAAATTTGCCAGTGCGATTTTGCTTCTCTTTGTCTGGAACATACCGGCATGGGCCAGCCTGCCATCCGGCTGGAGCGGTGCCGACATCGGGTCTCAACTCAAATCTTGGCGCCAGCCTGGCCGCGTTGACCCACGCCGCCAACAATCCCGCCGC
Source organism: Verrucomicrobiota bacterium (assembly GCA_049516255.1). GTDB lineage: Bacteria > Verrucomicrobiota > Verrucomicrobiia > Limisphaerales > UBA11358 > UBA11358. Next base: position 45,614 of record JBEKTH010000025.1, on the reverse strand, counting down.
GGCCTACACGCTATTGTCACCAATTTTGAAACCGAGATTAACACGGGCTGGTTTATGGGAGCATCTACGCCATTGTCATTAATAATATTCGCGACCCTGCCAGCACGCCGAATACCATCGCGTCCAACACCCTGGTCAATTTCACGGCCCCACCTTATAAAAAAAACCCTATTAATAGCTATTGGCGTAATTTGTGCCGCTGGATTGGCCAGTGTTGAGGCCCAATTGATCAATGTTAATTTTACTGACGGTAACATCAACGCAGCCGATGGCGGCGGCGATGTCACTCCTACTCCGCCGGGGACTGTGATGACCGGCGCTGCGGTGCTTGGTTCAGCGGGTGACGTTTGGAATGGTCTTGGCGGATTCACATACGCAAGTGCTGGTGGGGCGTGCACGTACACCAATGGTGCCTTGGTTGATTCAACGGGCGCCCCTACGACGGTTACGTTGAGCTTGTCGGCGCCAAATGGTACCTATGGTGCTAATTCCGTAAATTGGGGCAACTACAGCGCATTTTCATGGGCTAGCTTGGCAAACGAACAGGGTAACATTGGCGGTCCATACACCCCATACTCAGCCTTGATGTCGCATTGTATCATCGCCAATAGTGCTGCTGGTAATGGATATGTCACACTTAACGGTCTTGGGCTTAATCAGGCTTACCAACTGGTTGTTTATAGCGCGAGTGATGGGAATGTTGGTGCTGGCAGAACGAGTACGTTCACGGTCAATGGTGTCACCCAGACCACTCTTTGGAACGGCACCACGACCACCCTCGTCAATGGAGTGGACTATACTTCGTTTAGCACCACGAGTGACGGAACTGGGACGCTGACCATAAACTTTGGCAATTTGGGTGTTAGCGAAAGTGATTTTGATGGTTTCCAACTGACCGGCACATTGCCCACCAATGTGGTGGTGGCCACGAGTGTCAACCCCCACGAACCGCTGGGACCTTCCAGCCGCAAGACTGGGATTGTCTTTTCCGAAATCATGTGGAAGCCCGCGCCGCGCATCGACGGCAACAATATGGAGTTTCTGGAAATTTACAATTCCTGTCCATATTTCCAGGATATCGGTGGCTATCAAGTGACGTGTGCGGACATGAATTATACTTTCCCCACCAACACTCTGATCCCCGGCGGCGCCTTTTTTGTCTTAGCCGCTTCACCGCAAGGTATCGCCAATGTTTATGGTCTCACTACCAATGTCTTTGGGCCGTACACCGGCAGTCTCAAACATTCCGAGGTCCTCCAACTGCTGGATGAACAAAGCAACGTATTGCTGACGGTGCCCTACACCGATACTTACCCCTGGCCGGTGGCCGCCGACGGCACGGGGCACTCCATTGTGCTGGCCTACCCGACCTACGGCGAAGGCGACCCGCGCGCGTGGGATATTAGCGACGTGACGGGCGGTTCGCCGGGCCAGATGGACGGATTTACTCCCAGCCCATTGCGCAACGTCGTCATCAACGAAATTCTGCCACACTCGGAAAATCCGGCTGTGCCGCAGTTCATCGAACTTTACAACCACAGTACGAATAGCGTGGACGTTTCGGGTTGTATTTTGACCGATGATCCGACGACCAATAAGTTTGTCATTCCGTCGGGCACGGTCATTGGCCCGGCGGGCTTTGTTTCCTTCGCGCAATCGCAATTTGGCTTCACGCTCAACGGCGCGGGCGAAACGCTTTATTTTATCAAACCCGACAGCAGCCGGGTACTCGACGCCGTGCAATTCGGGGCGCAGGCTGACGGCGTTTCCTATGGCCGCTGGCCGGATGGCGCAAATGACTTTTATGCCTTCACCACCAACACGCCGGGCACAAACAACAGCGCAATTTTGATCGGCGACATCGTCCTCAACGAATTGATGTATGACCCGATCAGCGGCAACGACGATGACCAATACATTGAACTCCACAACAAGGGAACCAACACGATCAATCTGGCCGGCTGGCAATTTACGACCGGCGTCACTTTCACATTTCCAAATGTCTCAATCGCACCAAATGGTTATCTGGTTGTCGCGCGCAACCTGACCAATTTGTTCGCCAAATATCCAAATTTGAACACGGGCAATACAGTGGGCAATTACAGCGGCAAGCTGTCGCACAACGGCGAGTTGCTGACGTTGGTGCAGCCGGAAACGTTTTATAGAACCAACACGATTTACGTTGAGGAAGACGAAGTAACTTACGGCACGGGCGGACGCTGGGGAGAATGGTCCTCTGGCGGCGGCAGCAGTCTGGAACTGATTGACCCCCATTCCAATCACCGCCTGGCGGCCAACTGGGCGGACAGCAATGACACCGCGAAGTCGGTGTGGACGAACGTCACTTGGACCGGGGTGCTCGACAATGGGGCAAATTACGAATCGGGAATCCTACACGCCCAGATTGGTCTTTTAGACGTGGGCGAATGTCTGGTGGACAATGTTGAGGTGGAAGACACCAACGGGGTCAATTACGTCGCGAATTCCACTTTTGAAAGCGGCTTGGGCCTGACCAACTGGTCCTTGCAAGGCTGCATGGTGCGATCCAGTCTGGAAAATAGCGGTTATCAAAGCAGTCATTCCCTGCACCTCCGGTCCAGTGACAATATCTGGACCGGTGACAATTCCTGCCAGGTCGCTTTGAACGCCAACTCGCTCGCATCCGGTCAAACCGCAACTCTTAGTTTTGACGCACGCTGGTTGCATGGCTGGCCGGAAGCGCTGTTGCGGTTGAATGGCAACTGGTTGGAAGCCACCGGGACGCTGCCCGTTCCAACCAATCTCGGCTCACCAGGCGGACCCAATAGCCAATATGTGACGAATGCCGGACCGGCCGTTTATAACGTGACCCACACGCCATCGTTGCCGGCAGCCAATCAAGCGGTGGTGGTGACAGCCAATGTGTGTGACCCTGATGGCGTGCAAAATCTCACGCTTTATTACCGGCTGGATCCGGCGACGAATTACACCGCCGTGCCGATGAAGGACGACGGCACGGGTGGCGATGCGGTTCCGGGCGATGGCGTTTTCAGCGCGACCATTCCCGGACAAGCAGCAAATCAAATCGCCGCGTTTTACATTTCCGCCACGGATGGTCTGGGCGCAACCACACGCTTCCCGGCGTTGCGTCCGCAGGACAATGAGCCGGTGCGCGAATGTGTGGTCATGTTTGGCGACGGTAATCCAGGCGGCAGTTTCGGCGTGTATCATTTATGGCTCACGCAGACCAACGTAACCCGCTGGGCCAATCTGTCCGATTTGAGCAACGAAGGCAACGATTGCACCTTCGTCAATGACACCCGCGTGATCTACAACATGCAAGGTCGGTTTGCCGGCAGTCCGTATCATCAGGAGTTTAATACTCCCACCGGCAACCTGTGCCATTACAAATGGGAATTTAACGACGACGATAAGTTTCTGGGCGCGACGGATTTCAACAAGATTCATCAGCCGGGCAACGGTCCGGGCGATGACGCCAGCATTCAACGGGAGCAGTTGGCCAACACCTTCCTGCGCACGCTGGGTGTGCCGTGGCTCTACAAACGCTACGTGGCGGTCTATGTCAACGGCAACCGCCGCGGCACATTAATGGAAGATACCCAGGTGCCTGACAGCGACATCGTGAAAGAGCATTTCCCCAATGACACCGATGGCTTCCTCTACAAGATGCAGCCTTGGTTTGAGATGGCTCCCTTTCCTTCCGGCGCCACCATGGCCTTCAACAATAATGCCTGGTGCAACCTGATGCCTTATACGACCACCGGCGGCGTGAAAAAGCCGGCGCGCTACCGCTATAATTTTGAAATCCGCCGCACACCTGATTCCGATAGTGACTTCACCAATGTCTTTTCGCTGATTGACGCGGCCAACTCCTCCAGCTCGCCCAACTACGTGGCGAACATGGAAAATATTGCCAACATGGAAAACTGGATGCGGGTGTTTGCGGCCAACCACGCGGCGGGCAATTGGGATTCCTTTGGGGCGCAGAACGCCCAAAATCTTTATGGCTACATTGGCGCCCGGGGCACGAAATATTCATTGTTGATGTGGGATTTCAACATCGTCATTGGCAACAGCGGTTCCTGGGGACCAGGACAGAATCTGTTCACCCTTAATTCTCAAGACTCCAACATGACCGCCATCTACAACAACCCCACCTTCCTGCGCATGTATTGGCGCGCGTTGCAGGAACTGGTCAACGGTCCGCTCAATGTCGCCAACAGCGGACCGCTGCTCATGGCCAAATACAACGCTTTCACCGCCAACGGCCTGAGTGTCGAAAATCCCACCGTGAACATCGAACCGTGGCTTTCGCAGGCGCAAAGTAGCATTGCTTCGCAACTGGCTGCGGTCAACGCCACCAACTTCACGGTCAACAGCAGTGCAACAATCAACAACAACGTGGCCTATGTGACCGGTACGGCCCCGGTAAATGTGGACACCGTCTGGATCAATGGCGTGGCGTATCCACTGACTTGGACCACCTTGACCAATTGGATCGTCACCGTGCCGTTGGTCAACGGAACAAATAACTTGGGCGTGGTTGGGGTGGACAACAACGGCCAGCCGATTACAGGTGATAGTGGCAGTGTCAGCGTCATCTATAATGGAACCAATGCCTCGCCTATCGGCCAATTGGTTATCAACGAAATCATGTATGCTCCGTCGGTCGCTAACGCGCAGTTTGTGGAACTGTATAATAACTCCACCAATGTGACGTTTGATTTGTCGGGCTGGCAGTTGCAAGCATTGTCCTACACCTTCCCGAACGGTTCGATCCTCGGGCCGACCAACTTTTTGGTTTTGGCGGCGAACGGCGCGGCGTTTGCGTCGGCGTATGGAGCAACCAATCCGGTATTTGACACGTTCAGCGGCACACTGCCGGCGAGCGGAATCCTCTCGTTGAATACTTCCAGCAATGTGACGGTGGCCGAGGTGGAATATGAAAATCAATTGCCGTGGCCAACGAATGCCAACGGAACCGGCGCGTCCTTGCAACTCATTGACCCCCATCAGGACAACTGGCGCGTCGGTAATTGGGCGGTGGTGTCCACCAACACCCCCGTGACGCCGCAATGGACTTATGTCACTGCCACCGGCACGGCATCCTCTTCTTTGATTTATATCTATTTGCAGTCGGCGGGTGACGTTTACATTGATGACATCGAGTTGGTGGCCGGGAGCGTGCCTGGAGCCGGAACGAACACCTTGGCCGACGGCGGTTTTGAATCCGGCTTTCTGGGGCCTTGGACGGTCTCCCCCAATTTGACCAATTCCGTCTTGAGCACGACGATGAAGCATTCCGGCAGCGCAAGTTTGCATGTGATCTCCACCAGTGCCGGCACCACGCAAAGCAGCGCCATCTGGCAAATTATTTCGCCGGCGTTGACGACAAATGCCACTTACACTTTGAGCTTCTGGTATCTGCAAAGCACGAACGGCGGCCCGCTCACCGTGCGATTGTCCGGCTCCGGAACGGTGGCGACGGTCAACCCGGCCCCGCCGACGACTGCCATTGCGCCCGCCTCGCCCAGCAGGTTGAACAGCGCTGCTGCTTCATTGACGCCCTTCCCGTCGCTTTGGATCAACGAATTGCAGGCCGACAACCTGACCGGCATCACCAACCATGCGGGTCAACACACCGGCTGGCTGGAACTTTATAACCCCAGCACCAATGTAATCCCGCTGAGCGGACTCTATCTGGCCAACAATTATACCAACCTTTTGCAGTGGGCTTTTCCGAGTAACGCCGTCATAAATGCCGGCCGGTTCGAAGTGATTTTCGCCGACGGCTTGACCAACCTTTCAACGACCAATGAAATGCATACCAGTTTTGTTTTGCCCAGCGGCACGGGTTCTTTGGCGTTGACCCGACTCGCCACCAACGGTCAGCAACAAGTGCTCGACTATGTGGACTACCAGAATATCAGCCCCAACGATTCCTATGGATCGTTGCCTGACGGACAAAGCTTTGACCGCCAGGAATTTTTCCAGGCTACGCCCGGCGCGCCCAATAATGGCACGGCAACACCACCGCCTTCATTTGTTGATTACGTGGTGGCAGGTTTGGTTTATACCCAGAACTTTGATTCTCTGCCCGATCCGGGAGCGACTTCTGTGAACACCGCCAATCCAGTGACCATCAACGGCGTCACGTATTCTTTAGCCAATCCCTATGACTTCGCCTATCCGGCCATGGCCAGCGGCAGCAGCGGCGGGTTGGGCCTCTCCGGCTTGGCCGGTTGGTATGGCACCAGCGCATTGCTTTCCAGATTTGGCGCAACCTATGGCGACCAAACCACGGGTGGTCAAATAAGTTTTGGTTTGCCCGGCAGTTCCAATCGGGCACTGGGTCTGCTGGCTACCAGTTCCACGGGCGGCACCGCTTTTGGCGTCCGGCTCATCAACGGGACGGCCATGACATTGAACCAGATGACCCTTCAATTCACCGGCGAAGTCTGGCGTCAGTCCAATCTGCCCAAGACTCTGCAATTCTATTATTTAATTGATCCAACCGGCACCGCTCCTTTCCCCGGCAGCGCGACGGCGTTTCTCCCCGCGTTGAACGTGAGCTTTCCCACGGTCCCGGCGGACGTGGGCGGCGCAGCGGTAGACGGCACCTCGCCGCTCAACCAGACCAACCTGAGCGTGTTGAATCAGACCATTACCAACTGGCCGCCGGGCGCGGCACTGTGGTTGGTGTGGCAGATGACGGACTCAACCGGCAAAGCTCAAGGCTTGGGCATAGATAATTTAAGTTTCTCGGCCGGTATGCCACTGCCCCTTTCGGTGAACATCCAGGTTTCAGGAACGAACCTGTTCGTGACCTGGCCGACGGCAACAGGTCAAACCTACCAACTGGAATATAAAAATGATCTCACGGCACCGACTTGGACGCCGTTGGGCAGTCCAGTGACGGGCACGGGTGGAACGTTAACGGTCACCAATAACTTTGGAGGTTCACCACAACGCTTTTTCCGCCTGCAGTTGGTGAATTAGGCTTTATATCGCAATTCTCCTATTCCGATTCGCCTCAAAGAGGTACGGGGCAATTCCGAGGAAATAAATTGGCATTCTCCGATTTTATACGCCTTGCGTTCATTTATGCTGAAACTGAAAAGCAGGAACTGAGTTGAGTTTCGGTTGTGAATAGGGAGGCTGGTTCAAGGAATTATCATGGTAAATTACAACTGTCGGCAGTTTGTATTTCATCGCCACGGATTTTCGTTATAGATACTAATTGTTATTCTGCCGCTCCAGTCCACCCTTTAGGGGGAAGCTTACTTTCGGGGGAAGCTCAAGTTGTTGCCGGTTCCCAAAATCAAAAAACCGCCGGATTGCATAACCAGAGCGGTTAACCGGCGGCAGGAACCCTATGCCGTACAGGAGGCACAGAGTTAAACTAGCAGTGATTAAGTTAAAGTATATGGGGTGAAACCCGTAGTCGTAAAAATGCTTGCTGGAAAGGTAAAGCCAGCTTGAGAGTAGTGAATAAGCAACAATTAGCAGGCTTTTTGCCAACTTGTCTAATGCGGTACCGGGCACAGCTTCTTGGAGTTCGCGCCAAATCATTGTCCTTTATTTGATTTGCGCCGACTGACGTCGGCGGCTACACATTTTTGAAAACGCTCTCAGTGTCCCGTTGCTCGGTGACAGTGCGGAAGTAATTTTGCGTCCGGATTTTTATTTGGCCGGATTTGCCGCGGGAGCGTTTGAATTATTGTGACGGTAGTTGATGCCAAGCTCATTGAACCTATGGAATTCAACCTGCAGTCGACGGGAAAAATCAGCGAAGTTGCGCGCCGATTGCGGCGACCAATCCACTTCGGCCAGCGCGGTCAGGCGCGGGAACATCATGTATTGGGCATAAGCCAGTGAAGCGACGTATTCCGTCCAAAGATTGGCTTGACCGCCAAGAATGTGCGGATCAAGTTGACGCGGTAAATCTTTCGGAACCGGTTCGTAGGAATAAACTTGTTCCAGTGGAAGATAACCGCCGATGGCGTGCGGCTCGGCGGAAATATCCTTGGACTGGTAGTGATCCAAATAACAATCGTCCAGCGGTGTCATTACGACATCATGGCCGGTGCGCGCGGCTTCCAATCCGCCGCCGACCCAGTCCATGATGACGGCGTTGGTGGTGACGCCGCCGCCGGCGATTTCGCTCCAGCCGATGATCCGTTTGCCGTGGGCGGTCGCAAAAGCTTCCATCCGGCGCTCAAACCAGTCTTGCAGTTCATCCGTGTTTCTCAATCCTTCGCGTTTCATCAGCGCCTGGCAGGACGGGCTTTTCGCCCAGGTTTCCGCCTTTACTTCCGGGCTCACCTCGTCGCCGCCGACATGAACGAATTGGCTGGGAAAAAGTTGGAACACTTCCACGAGCACGTCGTCGAGAAACCGAAACGTTGCCGGATTGCTGGGATCAAAAACGCCGTTGTTGACGCCGGCATCGACGTCAATGCTGTAACTCAAATCGCAGCCAAATTGCGGATAGGCGGCCAGCGCCGCAACGCAGTGTCCGGGCATTTCAATTTCCGGAACAATCGTGATGTGCCGCGCCGCTGCGTATTCCACGACTTCGCGGATGTCCCCTGGCGTGTAAAATCCCCCGTAATGGCCATCCGGCGCGAATTTGTCGGCGCCCGGCGCCGTCCAAGACAGATGCGCGTTGTCCTTGTCCAGGTCTTCCGGCTTGACGCCCGGCGGCGTCAGCACGCTGGACGTTCGCCACGCGCCGATTTGCGTCAGCCTGGGATATTTGTTGATTTGAATCCGCCAGCCCTGGTCATCGGTCAAATGCCAGTGGAAATAATTCAACTTTAGCAGTGCCATTTCATCCAAAATTGTTTCAACCTCAACTTTGTTGTAGAAATGGCGGCTGACATCCAGCATGAAGCCCCGCCATTTGAATCGTGGCCAGTCCTCGATTTGGACGCACGGTATGCGCCAGTCCACGTTTTGCACCACATTGGAAGAGAATATTTCCGGCGGCAATAATTGGAACAAGGTTTGCACGCCGTAAAACAGGCCAGCCTGCGTCGGCGCTCGAATCACAACCGAGTCGGGGGTGACAATCAGGTCATATCCCTCCGCGCCCAAATTCGGGCTGGCATCCCTGGTCGTCAGCAGGATGCAGCCTTTGACGGCTTTGCTGGAAAAGACTTGCGTGCGGGAGGCGAGCGGATAACCGGTGGAAGGACGCAGCCGCGCCGTCAGGAATGTTCCGGTTTCGCGTGAAGCAAAATCCACATGGACGCGTGTCTCTGGTGTCAGTTTGAAGGCACCATCCTCCAGGGTCACCTTTTGCGGCCACGGAATGATGGCCAGACGGTTGGCGTCGGCGGCGGAAACCGTTGCCGCCGTCAGGCAGAGCAAAATTCCGCCGATGAACGATTTTTTTTTCATATTCAACTCCCTGGCATTGTGGCTGGTTATTCCAGTTTTTTCCCGCCTTCAAAATGTTCCTCAATTTCCTCCAGGGTTTTCCCCTTGGTTTCCGGCAGGAAGAAGGTTGCGGTGATGAAATATACGACGGTGCAGCCGGCAAACGCAAAGAACATGGTCGAGTAGCCGTATTTGCCGACGGTCGGCAGGAAAATGGCCGCGATGGTCGTCGAGACGGCCTGGTTGGTGACGAGCGCAACGCTCATGCCGTTGGAGCGGATGCGCGTGGGCATCAGTTCGGAGAGCGCCAGCCAGACACAGACGCCGGGACCGACGGCGAAAAACGCCATGAAACCAAACAGGCAAATGGCCGTGAGCCAGCCGTTCTCCCGGTTCGGCACTGGTGTCACCAACGCAGCGTCAATTTTCAACGGCGCAACGCGCGCGGCATCCAGATCGGCGAATGGATTGGTGAAAAAGGCGATGACTTTGTTGGCGGGCACGCAATCGTTTCGTGTAATTTCGATCGGTTGGGTCGCCGCGTCCGCAGAGCGCGCCGGGGGAATGGCTGCACGGAAACCACCATAGGAATAAATAACAACCAACGATGTCGGCCGATTAGCAATTGCCGTGTCCGCAAGCAGATTGGCTGCAGTTTTCTCATTATACTCAAGCGTGAGCGTTTGATTTGTGGCAACCATTGCCTGTACGGCGCTTTTACAATCCACGCGCAATTTTTCAGTTTCCTGAAACAGCAAGGCAACGCACACCATAGAAACAATCACCCCGCCGGTGCCGAGTGAAAGCAAATATTTCCGGCCTTTGCGATCCACCAGAGTAACGGCGACATAGGTGAACAAAAAATTGACGATGGTGAAAAGGACGTAGCCGAGATGTGCCCAGAAATCGCTCAAGCCGGCCTGAATGAGAATCGTTGCATTGTAAGCGATAACAGAATTGACGCCGGTAAGCTGATTGCAGGCGAGGATGACGCAGGCGAGTAAAAAAGGAATGACATATTTGCGGCGCAGCAGGGATTCCCTTGCTCGCGCGCCGGCCAACCTGGCTTTTTCGGCGGCGATAGTTTCGGCCATTTCCTTCAATTCAATTTCCGCCTGCTCATCCGTGCGTGAGCGCAAAAGCGCGGCGCGCGCGGCTTCCATTTGTCCGCGACGAAACAACCAGCGCGGCGATTCGGCGACCATGAAACTGCCGATGACAAATAAAATTCCCGGCGGAAATGAAACCCAGAAAATGCCGCGCCAAGCGGTGTCTTTGAATGCAAATAATTTTTCCGCATCGCCGAGTTTTTGAATTTCGTCAACGCGGATACTGAAATAAAACCCGATTAGAGCCGCAGCGAAAATGCCGAACGTCAGCAGCCACTGAAAAATGCCGGTACCCTTGCCGCGGCTGGACGCATTGAGACATTCGGCGAGATAAAGCGGAATGACCACGCCGATTAATCCTGCACTGATGCCCTGCAGCAACCGGCCGAACACCAGCGTGCCGTAGTTGTGCGCCAACGCAATCACCGGGATGCTGATGACGAACAGAATGCCACTCAACGACATCATTTTCTTCCGTCCCATCCAATCCGACAACAGGCCGGCGAACAGGGTGGAAATGACACTACCGAGCAGAACCGCGGCGGCGACGAACGAGAGTTGCCTCAGGGTCAAACCGGACGTGGCTTCGAGATATGGCAGTGCGCCGGCAATGATGCCGACATCCACGCCGTACAGCAACCCACCCAGTCCGGCGACGAACAGGAGAAATCGATTGTATCCATTCTTCGCGGCGTCGTGATTCTCGTTCATTTTTTGAATCTGTGGTTTAGGAGCTTGCTGCTGCCAGCACGTTAATTGAAAACGGCATCCAGATATTGGGCGGCGCTGATTTGTTTTCCACCGCTGAACATAACATTTACCGCATCGGACCAGTGTTTGGAATCACCCGTCCGGGTTTTGGAATTGATTTTTTCCAGTCCGCGGGTCGTCTTATGATCAGGGTTCATCGGGGTCGCATGCAACGGGACCTAATTTTTCACAGGAAGCCCCGCCGGTTCAACCCCCAATTCAGGGGGGTTGTTGCCATGAACACCTTGGGTAACATTGATTTGAACAGCGAACTTTTGTAATGCCGAGCAGCAACGTTTACTAAACCAACTTTATGGAAGTCGTCATACGACCAAATGCAGAGGCCGCCACCGACTTGGTGGCGCGGGTTCTTGCCCGGGAATTGCGGGACAATCCGCGCCTGGTGATCGGACTGGCCACGGGACGCACGATGGAATCGGTCTATGCCCGGCTGGTCCAAATGCACCGTAAGGAAGGCCTTGATTTCACAGCCTGTCACACATTCAACCTGGATGAATATGTCGGATTGGCGGGCAGCCATCGCAATTCCTACCGGCACTACATGAACCACAATTTGTTCCTGAACGTGAACGTGGACTTGCGTAACACGCATTTGCCGGATGGCGCCGCCATCGACATCGAAGCCGAATGCGAGCGTTACGAAAAGGTCATCACGCGATGCGGTGGAATTGACCTGCAACTGCTCGGCATCGGACTGGCGGGACACCTGGGTTTCAACGAGCCGGTTTCCTCGTTACGTTCGCGCACACGAGTCAAGGTGCTTTCACCAGTGACACGCGCCCAGAACGAGGCACTGTTTGCGCCGCCCGATGAAATGCCGCGCCGCGCCATCACGATGGGCGTGGGTACGATTCTCGACGCGCGTCGTTGTCTGCTGCTCGCCACTGGCGAAGACAAGGCGGAGATTGTGGCGCGCGCAATTGAGGGCCCCGTTACGAGCATGATTTCCGCAACGGCGCTGCAATTCCATCCACATTGCGCGGTGGTGCTGGACGAAGCAGCGGCCAGCCGGCTCCAGGAAGCGGATTATTACCGCTGGATCTTTGAGAATGAACCGCAATGGCAGTCTTACCGCAATGAAATAGACGCTCCCGGTCTGGACGGTCATCACGTCAAATCTGTCCGGCGGAAGAAGGAAATTACCCCGATCCTGGATGGCGCGTAATTCAATTCGAAGTGCTGGTTGGCTGCCACGATTTTCCCGGAGGGAAAAACTTTGACGCCGCGCGCCAAATGTTTTCTCATTCGGGCGTCTGGCGATGAAACCCGAGTCCACGCAACATCGAAGCAGTTTTGTCCGCAAGTTCGGGCGGGTCAAATCCACCGACGGGGTTACCCCCGCGACGTTGCCGGAACATTCGCGAAAAGACCAACTGGAGAAAGATCTTCCCAAGACTGACGCGTGTTACTGGCAACAACGATTGCTGTTCCGGCGCTATCGTTTCCCGGCCACCGGTGAAACGGAGGAGGATTTCGCCGTGCTGATTGACCATGCCGGCACGGGCTATTTTTTTCCGCTCGGCACCCCGGATGCGGAGACTGCCGCCGACAAAGCGCGCCAGATTTATCTGATGGCGGTAAAACAAGGTTGGAACGCCACCTGTCGGCATTTCTCCCGCGAACTGATTGTGAGTTTCGAGTGGTGCATGAACCCGGTGTTATGGACTTATACGACCATTCATACCTTGGTTGGAAAACGGGACGGGCTGGAATCCGATCCACCACCGGCCCATCCCAGTCGGCAGCGCGTATTAATGGTTGAGTTGGATGAAGGCATTCGCCGGGCTTTATGCTGGAGCATTGACCGGCAAGCTGGATTTGTCAGTGTTCCCTGCGACTCGCTGGAATCCTTCACGCGCGCGCTGGCGCTGCACAAGCCCCGCATGGTGCTCCTGAACCGCAACCTGGCCGGACGCATCGGTTTTAAGTCAGCCGGCACGGTGGCAGCCATCCAACCCGGAGTGCCGGCCCTCACTTATTCGGTTCATCTCGACGGCGACCAGATGTTTGTTTCCACACCCGGTGGCGCTGCCGGTTATCTGGTCAAACGGGTCAAACCCGACCGGTTGCTGGAACCGATTCTTAAGGCCATCAACCGGTCAGAGTTGAAGACCGAAGACTTTCTGCTGCGCGTAAAATACTACTTTCAAGAACTGCTGCAATTGCCTTCCGGTCATGACAATTCGGCACTGACCACGCTGACGCGCCGTGAACGGGAAGTGATGGAACTCTTGAGTAAAGGCTGTGTGGACAAGGAAATCGCGCAGGCCATGGGCATCAGTGTCTGGACCGTGCATGGTTACATTAAAAACATTTTCGAACGGCTTCATGTGTGCACCCGTACGGAGGCGGTCATCCGGTATTTGGAAAAGTAATCCCATCCGCCTCCCATTTACTGGCAATCACACGCACGCAAACGCACCCCATCGGAACCGCTTCCTCCCCCCCCAAAACGGGGGGATGGACGCAATCATCAATATATTACAAAGTAGGAGAATGAATGACGCAGATAAAAGGGCAAATGTTGGCGTGGATCCGGGGAATGAACTGATGCAGAGCGCCTTCAACCGAACAACCTAATTAAAATATGAACTCAACCATGAAGCCTGTCACTTGGAAGCACAAAATGCTGCCGTTCGCGGCGGCAATCGCATTACTGGGCGTTCGCGCAGCGAGCGCGGCCGATTATCCCACCACAATCCTGAACGATCATCCCGTCGCCTACTACCGGCTTGAAGAACCGAGTGGGTCCAGCACCGTGGCCGATTCGTCAGGCAACGGTTTTACCGGCTATGTCACTTATGTTACCCAAGCCAATTCTACTGTATACCCACAGTTAGGGCTGCCGGGTATTGACACTAATTCCGCGCTTTTCGCAACGTCCACCGGCATTGGACAGGGCAATAGTGATGTTCCGTGGAATGCGACCATCAATCCCACAATCGATGGCACAAACGGAGCGCCATTCACAGCCGAAGTTTGGGTGCAAGCCACCAAGCAATCGAGCGGTTATGCTGTGCCTTTGGACAATAATATTCAATATGGTGGAGCACCTCCCTATGCCAATTCGGCAGGGTGGAACTTTTATCAGACGCCCGGACCCGCCGGCACCTGGTCGTTCAGCATAAGACCCAGTCCTGGTTTTGTCGGAAATGGAGTCGCCGTCACGGTGGGCCAGTGGACTCACCTGGTGCTCACCTATGATGGCACTAACGCAATCTTTTACGTCAATGGCGTTGCGTTCGGCACGTACGCCAACCCGACATATTATAATAATCCCGGGATTGGTCCAGCTTCAGATTTACTTGTAGGTGAAGGCCCGAATACCGGACAAATTCCCTATGATGGATACGTGGATGAAATTGCCATCTACAACTACGCATTGAGTGCGACGCAAATCACCAATCATTATGCAGTCGGGACCAACGAGATCCGGGTTTTGCCGACGCCGCCGTCGTTTAATACACAACCGGTGTCCACCAATTCATACGAAGGAGTGCCGGTGACATTCTCCTCACAGGCAATCGGCACCGCGCCCATTTCCTATCAATGGACGAGAGTCGGAAGCGGTTCCATACTGAACGCAACCAACAATAATTACACCATCACGCCGGTTTATCCCGGTGATAACGGAGCGATGTTTTATGTGACGGCTTCCAATTCCGCAGGCAGCACAAACAGCGACACGGTAACACTCACCGTTCAGACCAATTTGAACATAGTTTATAATCCATTCTCGATTACCCGCCGGGTGGGCGGCTATGCTGCATTCCGGGTGGTTGCCAACGGCGCCCTGCCGATAACCTATCAGTGGCATAGCGTCTCCAATGCGGTGGATCGTACAATCGCCGGTGCCACCAGCGACACCCTGTGGTTGTCGAATGTCCAGACTCCGGCAAGTGGAACCCTATATTATGCCCAAGTGAGCAATCCTTATGGCACTGCCCCCAGCACTCAAGCAAGCCTGACAGTCATCGCCCGCAACAGCGAGGCGCCCACGAACGCATATTCCAGGGTCGTCATGGCGGACAATCCGGTGGCCTTTTGGCGATTGGATGAAAAGAATGGCACCAATGCCTTGGACACCGCGGGCAGCTTCGACGGCACATATTCGTACGTCGGAAGCGATTTGACTTACAGCTATCCGAGTGGCGTTCCGCATGATACCGATACCGCGATACACGTCACCAATACGGCAATCGTGACAATTCCTTACGCGCTGGAACTCAATCCGGTATCAGGGCCATGGTCGTACGAATTCTGGATCCAGCCCACCTCGCTTGACCCCAGCAACTTCCACACGCCGATTGCGTCCCTGGCCAATCCAATCGTTGGTGGCCTTTACGCGGACCTTCTCTCGGGTTGGAATATTTACCAATATCCGGGGGTTCCGATAAGCTATTGGACTTGGGTTATATACAATGGCACTGCGAGTGGCAGCTTTAACAGTGATTTTGCTGGCAATCCCGTGCCTGGCACTTGGTATTACATGGTTCTGACGGACGATGGCACCAATATGAATTGGTACGTAAACGACAGCTTGGTGTTCACAGTAGGCGTGCAAGTAGCGGTGGGCGGATCGCCCTTTGTTCAAAACGGCATCAATGGGGATCCCAGTGTTGCCGGTGGTCCGACTACCATCGCCACCCGCAGTGACGGACAATATGCTGATTGGGACGGTGGAATTGAGGATGTGGCGGTGTATAATTATGTGCTTGGCCCGCAACAAATTCAGAATCACTTCCTGAACACGACCCGCCTGACGGCTGTGCAATATGGCACTAATGTGGTGATTACCTGGGGCGCAGGCACACTGCAATCAGCCACCAGCGTCTCGGGGCCGTATACCAACGTAAGCGGGACGCCAACGTCGCCCTACACAAATTCTGTAAGCGTGGCATCGAAATTGTTTTATCGGGCCCAGCTGCAGTAACGGATGGCGAAACTTAAAATACGTCTGCCGGGGCGATGGTTGCCCCGGCAGACGGACAGAGGCGTAAACATGATGAATAATTACCTCGCAAGAAAGGTTTCGGACCCCCGAAACGTTCGCCACAACGAGGCTGCTTTCACGCTCATTGAGCTTCTGGTCGTGATCGCCATCATTGCCATTCTCGCTGCGATGCTGCTTCCGGCGCTGGCCGCGGCGAAATCGAAGGCAAAACAAATGCAATGTCTGAACAATCTCAGGCAATTGAACTTGTGCGGGATATTGTATGCTGGCGACAATAACGAGACATTCGCTGAGAATAATCCGATTTCCGGTGCGTCTTCGAATTCTTGGATTCAGGGAGATATGAGTGACAATCCGGGTGTTTACGGCCAGGTCACACCAGGAGTGCTTGATTCCACGAATGTCATTTGCGACGAGTCGGGGGCGTTTTGGCCTTACAACAAAAGTTTGGGCATATATCATTGTCCGGCGGATCCCAGCACGACGGGTGGCCTTCCCAGAGTGCGTAGTTATTCAATGAACGGTTGGATTGGAACCACCCACGCGTATAGCGGCATCTTTGGAGTAACTGGAGCAACTTTTTTTCAAGATTTTCTAAAGGATACCAGTGTCAAGGCGCCATCCCGAACATGGTATCTCATTGATGAGCATGAGAAGAGCATCAACGATGGTTTTTTTTGGGTTGATATGACCAGCACGCGTCCCTTCGCCGACTTTCCGGCCACACGCCATAATCGTGGCTACGGGCTTTCGTTTGTGGATGGGCATTCTGAGATTTACTACTTCATCGATGGGCGTTCCAAGTGGCCGGTCCCGGGAAATGTTAACGTCCCGCCAAACCCGGATTTTTCCAAATTGCAAAGGGTGACCACCGTGCTAAAATAGGTAATAACTGGTAAATAGAATCCAGAGCTTCTTTGGTGCATGTGTTTCAATGCCAAACGTATCTATCGAAAGCAGGGGACTGTTCTTTTGATTGGCGGGTTGTGCCTTTTTTCGTTCGTCGCTGGTGCGGACCTCTGGAGCACGGGCTACTATCCGGGTTGGGAGCAGGGTACCCTGCCTGCTTCCAATCTCGATTTCACCGCGCTGACCCACATCATTCATTTCTCGGTCATCCCCAACACCGACGGCACCTTGAACAGCAGCGCGAACGGTGTCACCCTCGCCAATTCCACGGACATCGTCGCGCAAGCGCACTCCGCCGGCAAACCGGTCCTCATTTGCGTGGGCGGCGCGGGCAGCGAAAGTGATTTTCAAGCGGCCACCAGCAACAACACCCTGGCTGTGTTCATCAGCAGCCTGACGAATTTCATGGCCACGCGCGGTTACGATGGCGTGGACCTTGACTGGGAGCCGCTGACCGCCGCGGACGCCGGACAATTTACAAATTTGGTGAACGGCCTTCGCTCCGCCTTGAATGCGTTTCCCCAGCACGAGCTGCTGACCGTTGCCGCCGGTGCGTATCCCCCTTACGGTGACCCGCCGACGGCGGAATATACCATGTTTGCTTCTCTGCAAAATCAGTTCGACCAGATCAACATAATGACCTATGACTTGTCTGGACCATATTCCGGGTGGGTGACCTGGTTCAATTCACCCATTTACGATGGTGGTTACCGCTTTCCCAGTTCAGGCGGCCTGGTCCCATCGGTGGACGGTGCCGTTGGCAATTTCATCGCCAACGGCGTGTCGCCCGCCAAGCTCGGCATCGGCATCGCCTTTTACGGCGACATCTGGCAGGGCGGCGCCGGCACCAGCACCGGCGGCGTCACCCAGCCGCGCCAATCCTGGACCACGGCGCCTTCACTGAACCAGTCGGCTTACAACACAATCATGTCCGGTTATTACCAATCAAATCTGTACCATTGGGATACCAATGCCCAAGCCGCTTATCTCAGCATCAGCAACGACAACCCCGCCAATGACATGTTCATTTCCTATGATGATCAACGCACCTGCGGGTCTAAAGTCAGCTACGCCCGCAACCACGGACTCGGCGGCGTGATGATCTGGGAACTTGCCCAGGATCATCAGACCGGGCAGCCGGATCCGTTGTTGCAGGCGGTCAAACAGGCCCTGGCCACGCCTGGACCAATAACCATCCAAGACACAGGTCAAAACATCGAATTAAGTTTTACCGGTCTTCCACTCGGTTCTTACCGGATGGAATGGACTGGTGACTTGATCAGCAATGTTTGGGATACCCTTGTCGTCACAAACGTATCCGGGCCGGGCGGAGTTATCCAGGTTGTTGACCCTGACGCAGACGGTCAGCCACAGCGGTTCTATCGCGTACAGACGCCACCTTGATCTGTATTTGTGGAGTAATCCGACCGGGTTGCAAAAGACGCAGCATGAATTATTTCAAACCGCGGTGGCTGCGGGCCCTGATGGAAAAGTCACTTGTGCATTGCGTCGTGCGCGGCCAGTCGTATACTCGGGAGCATAGCCCGAAGGCATGATTCCAGGAAAAACTCAACGTCTTAGCGCCATGAACAAAATCCAAAAAAAACTGCGATATCCACTGGCCGCAGCTCTCGTTGGCTGGCTGGTAATTAATTCCGTCCCGGCTGCAAAGGCAGATCCGTCCAATTTGAGCACCCGGCCGTCGCCCGACTGGCTCCGGAGTGCGGTCGTGTATGAAGTCTTTCCCCGAGACTTCTCCCAGGAAGGAAACCTCAATGCCATTACCGCCCGGTTGGATGAACTGCAGGATCTCGGGGTGAACATTCTCTGGCTCATGCCGATCCACCCGATCGGCGAAAAGATGAAGAAAGGCTCCATCGGAAGCCCCTTCGCGGTGCGTGACTTTTACGCCATCAACGCCGACTACGGCACCACCAACGACTTCAAGCGGCTCATCGAGGAGGCTCACAAGCGCGACATGAAAGTGGTCATGGACATCGTGCCCGGCCAGACTGCCTGGGACAGCGTGCTGATGGAACATCCGGAGTTTTATCTGCACGATACGAATGGTGTGATCATCCCGCCCGACCCCGCCTGGACGGATGTGGCCGGTTTGAATTACGCGAATCCGGAGGTGCGCCGCTACATGATTGAGATGATGAAATACTGGTTGAGGGATTTTGGGGTGGATGGGTTCCGTTGCGATGTGGCCCCTAATGTGCCCCTTGATTTTTGGAAAGCATGCCGGGCCGACCTTGAGAAGATCAATCCCCAGATCATCATTCTGGCTGACGCCGGCGCCAATCCGGAGCTGCTGACCGATGCCTTCGACGTGGATTCCTCATGGAATTTCATCTACTTTCTGGACATGGTCATGAGCAGCCAACTGTCCGCGGATTTCATCAGGGAATCGTGGGAACACACCCAGCAGCAATACCCCAAGGGGGCGTTGCACCTGCGCTTCACGGACAACCATGAGGAAACCCGGGCGGTTGTGCGCTACGGAGTGAATGGCGCGCTCGCGGCACAGGTATTGGTGTTGACGCTCGACGGCGTGCCGCTCTTTTACAACGGCATGGAAGTGGGTGATTCCACCGAGTCCTCCGACCCGGCCTTGTTCGAAAAAATGCCGGTATTCTGGCATCCCGGCGGGCGCCCGCCGCTGCGCGACATTTACCGGGATCTGATCAAGCTTCGCAGGCAAAACGCCGCGTTCTACAACGGGGAGGTCGTCTGGCTGACGAACTCGGCCCCGGGACAGGTCGTCAGCATCCTGCGACGGGATGCGAAGGATGAGTTTGTGGTCGTGATCAACCTTTCAAGCAGTCGGGTGACCGGGTCGGTCGGATTGTCAGATCCAGAAGGCTTTGAGCCGGTGAAAATCAGCGGCCGGACCGCGCCGATTGGCACCCTCCTTCCCAACTTCAACCTCGGCGGCTACGAGTGGTACATCTATCATCGGACTCCTCCCAGATAAGTCCGAATTCCACCGCCCGGCAGTCAGACCATCGCATGAACATGCATGCGGTTTTTGCTGACAGCTTGCGGCTGATTGGCAAAAGTGCCGCTTTTATGAAATTAACCTTTCGATTGCGATACCGCTCGCAGTTCGGACAATCCCTCTGGCTGGTGGGCAATCATCCGGCACTGGGCGGCGGCGCGATTGAAAAAGCCATCCCGCTGATTTATCTCAACGAGGAGGTCTGGCAGGCCACGGTTGACTTGCCACCGGATGCCACGAGCCGTCCAATCACTTACGACTATATTTTGCGGAACGCCGATGGTTCGTCTGTCACGGACTGGGGCCGTGACCGGGCACTCGTCCCTTACGAATCTGGCCGCAACGGATTGCTGGTCATGGATTCGTGGAACAACGCCGGCGCGGCTGAAAATGTTTTTTACACCGAGCCGTTCAAAAATATTTTACTGACCGGGAATTTCACCGGGGTGCGCCCGCCCGCCCCGGCCAATCCGACCCATACATTCCGGGTCAAGGCGCCCTTGCTTGGCAAGGGCCAGACCCTTTGTCTGCTCGGCGACGGCGCGGCGCTGGGAAATTGGAACACTGCGAGGCCGGTTTTGTTGAATCGTCTGGCGGACCAAAATGATTTTAGCGCAAAACTGGATTTGCGGAGCCAGTCTTTCCCATTTGCCTACAAGTACGGGGTATTTGACACGGGAAAAAATGTCCTGATCCGCTACGAAGACGGCGCCAACCGTGTCCTGGACGATTTTGCCGTGCCCAACGGGCAAACGCTGGTCAACGACGGCTTTGTCCGGCTGCCAGTGGACACATGGAAGGGGGCAGGGGTGGCGATTCCTGTGTTCAGCCTGCGGAGTGAGACCAGCTTTGGCGTTGGTGAGTTTGAGGATCTCAAGTTGCTGGCTGACTGGTGCCGGCGGGCAGGATTGAAAATGATCCAGATTCTTCCGGTCAACGACACCAGCGCCACGCATACGTGGCTGGATTCCTATCCGTATGCGGCGATTTCAGCATTTGCGCTGCACCCGATTTATCTCAATCTAAATCGCGTTGCCACCGGACGGAACAAGAGTCTGTTGAAATCATTGGAGCCGGAACGAAGGCGTTTAAATGCGCTCGACACGGTGGCTTATGAAGCCGTCCTGAAGACCAAGCTCGATTTCGTCCGGCGGATTTTTCCGGCGCAAAAGGCAAGGACGTTTGCGAGCAAAGGTTATCAGATCTTTTTCTCGCAAAACCGCGACTGGCTGGCGCCGTACGCCGCCTTTTGTCATCTGCGCGACAAATATGGAACCTCCGACTTCAACCAATGGCCGGCCTTTCGCCACTACCATCCGGAGGAAATTGCCGGGTTGGCGGCGGAAAATTCCCCGGCGCAGGATGACATCGCTTTGAGTTATTTTATCCAATATCACCTGCATCTCCAACTGAAGGAAGCCGCGGCACATGCGCACAACCTTGGCATCATTCTCAAAGGCGACATTCCCATCGGGGTTTATCGCCATGGCTGCGACGTGTGGCAACAGCCTGAACTTTATCATCCGGAGGTCCAGGCCGGCTGCCCGCCGGATGCCTTCGCGGTGAAGGGTCAAAATTGGGGGTTTCCCACCTATAACTGGCCGCGGATGAAGGCGGATGGCTTTGCCTGGTGGAAACGTCGATTTGAGCAGATGGCGGGTTACTTCGACGCGTTTCGGATTGATCATATTCTTGGCTTTTTCCGCATCTGGAGCATTCCCGCGCACGCGGTGGAGGGCATCCTGGGATATTTTGTCCCGGCGATTCCGGTGGACGTGCCCGAATTTGGCGGTCGGGGCATCCGGTTTGATTATGACCGCTTTACCAAACCCCATATCACTGACGTGGTGCTCAAGGACATTTTCGGAAACGCCTGGGAATCGGTGAAACACCAGTTCCTGGTCCCGGCGTCCGCCGGCAATTATTCGCTGAAACCCGAATTTGCAACGCAACGCCAGGTGGAACGCCACTTTGCCCAATTGGAGAAAAACGAACGCAATCAAGCCATTCGGGAGGGTTTGTATGATTTGATCAGCAACGTGATATTGTTCGAAGACGGGAATTCCCGGGGGCAACGCTTTCATTTCCGCTTCGCCATGGAAAACACGTCTGCCTTCAAATCCCTGGAACCGCAGACCCAGGCACGGTTGAAGGAACTGTATTTGGATTATTTTTTCCGTCGCCAGGACAATTTTTGGCAGCAGGAAGCGATGCAAAAACTGCCCGCCTTGAAGCGTGTCACCAACATGCTGGTGTGCGGCGAGGACCTGGGATTTGTACCCGGCTGCGTACCGGAGGTGATGAAGCAACTGGGTTTGTTGAGCCTGGAAGTGCAGCGCATGCCCAAGGACCTGCACCGGGAGTTTTCCCGTCCCCAGGACGCGCCCTACCTCAGCGTGGTCACGCCGTCTTCGCACGACATGAGCACCATTCGCGGTTGGTGGGAGGAAGACGCCCAACGCACGCAGAGATTTTACAATCAGGAATTGGGCCGGCCGGGCGGGGCACCCCGGCATTGCGAAACGGGGATCAACCGGGCCGTTGTGGACCAGCATCTCGCCTCCCCGGCCATCTGGAGCATCTTCCAGTTGCAGGACCTATTGGGCATGGACGAAAAGCTGCGCCGCGAGGATTTTGCCGCCGAGCGCATCAACGTGCCTGCCATTCCCAATTATTACTGGCGCTACCGGATGCACCTGTCCCTGGAGACGTTGCTGGCAGCCGACGCCTTCAATCAGGAACTCCGGCGGCACATCGAAGAAAATGGAAGATGATGGCGGCGGCGCGGGTCGGTTGACGTTGTCTGAAACAAAAAAGCCCCGCTGGTGCGGGGCTTGATTTCAAAACGAGGTTAAT
Source organism: Verrucomicrobiota bacterium (assembly GCA_049516255.1). Taxonomy (GTDB): domain Bacteria; phylum Verrucomicrobiota; class Verrucomicrobiia; order Limisphaerales; family UBA11358; genus UBA11358. The sequence goes on along the minus strand of JBEKTH010000025.1, from coordinate 22,630 downwards.
TTTACTTCCGGCGGCGAATCGCCAGAAGCGCTGTCAAACCGGACACTCCAAACAACACCATGCTGGCCGGTTCGGGAACCGATTCGGCGGTAATGTTCAGGTCGTTGAGAAACTGATCATTTGAGGTGTTGTTGTCACTAAAAGTGAAGCTGGAAGTGTTATAGGCTGAGCTGTCAAATGTACCGCTTACGCTGTAATACGCCGGACCTCCTGCAAAAGGGCTTAATGTAAGCGTATAGCCTTCGGTGGTACTGTTCAATGGGCCGCTCACAGCCAAGGCAATTTCGAGGCCGGTGTTTAAGTTGGCAAAAACGACCGGGATCGCGGCGGCGGCTCCGCCGTCCACACTCAGAGTGAAGTTGTCGGGACCTCCTCCAGCGTAACCCAGGTTGAAGGCCGTGCCGACGGCCGCGCCGATCGAAGAACCCGTTCCGCCAATACCGCCAGAGCCGATGGCGAACGAGAACGTCTGATTATAAAGGTTGGCCGACCCACTGCCGCCTGTGTTGAACGCACGGCTCAAGTCAACGAACGCGTTAGGAGCGCCGTTGGCGTAGGTGCCCCAAGAGGCAACACCGCCATTCACCGCATCGGGGTTGCCGTACGAAGCCAGGTCCAGATAGGTGCCGGCATAAGGTGGATTGGCGTTATTGTTGGGTACGCTCCATGCGCCGAAGCCACTACCTAAGTTTGGAGTGCTCGAGGCGCTCCAGCTGGTGGTGTAATTCCCAGCCGTGTCAGAGGCGGTGGCAGCGGCAAAGGCGCCGGAAACGGATAATCCCATCGCAAGCGCAATGGCCAAGGTTTTAATGGTCGAGTTCATGTTTCGATAATAATTTGTCCCGCTGATTTTTAGATTGCTCTAAAATTATTGTTGATCGTCATTATTGTATCATCCCAGATAATTTATACTACCGCATGTTTGTGCGGTGAAGCGCCAATCTGACTCAGGGTACGATTTCGATCTCGTAAAACTTCTGCGGTGTGGCTGGCGACGTGTCATAGAAGGAGGCGGAGAACCCATTCGTTGTAACGACCTGTCCGACAGGCTGAAACGGCTGGGCCAGATTCGTGGTAGCCAGGACCTGATAGGTGACGCCCGGGGTACTGCCCCAAACAATCAACGGATTGGCACTGGCGTTGGCCAGGCTGGTGATTTCGAGCGGCAGTGTGACAATCACGGTCTTGTCATCACTCAGGACAATACCGTTACTATAGGTCGCTTGAATATTATAGACGCCACCCGAAGTAATGTTCCAATTGTAGAACAGTGAGTTCATGCCGGGACAACCAGGTACGGTGCCCACCGGCCGGATGAAGTAAGAGGATTGCGGCTTGAGCACACCATTGATCGTAATGTCGAAATTGGAAACGGCCGAGACCAGAGTGGTGCCAAAGCAAGCCTGGATCAGATAAACCAGATTGCTGCTATAAGGGACAATGGTGTTGTTGGTTGCCGGGCTGGAAATGATAACCGTCTGCGCCGGCGCGAGCGTGTTGACCGTGCGCGTCAGCGTCGTGAACTCGTTGGTATAAATGCTGGTGGCGTAATCATTCAGGCGCACGCTGACGGTGGCGGTGCCGCTGGAGGCCACGTTGATATAGTTGAACTGGAACTCCTGCGGATAGTTCGGGTACTGGAGGTTCAGGCTCTGGTTGGGAGTGACCGGCGTGGCGCTGACATAAATCGGATTTCCGTTGGTATCGTTGCCAATGCCGTTGGCCTGATGGGTGTAAATGTCCCAATTGTTGGTTTCGGCGTTCTGGATGTTGTATTGAACGCTGGTGACCGTGCTGTCAGCGCGAAGGTCAAAAGTATAACTGAAGCTCGAAATGGCATATCCGTCGTTCGGCGGGTTAATGATCACGCCGCTCGGCAATCCGCCGTCATAATAGAAAGTCTGCGCAAAGGTATTATAGACCTGCGCCTGGTTGGCATAGACGTAGTTTTGATTGGTATAATTGATCACCGGCAGAAAAGTCCGGGCGTGGAGGATATGAAAACCGGATTGCAACCCGATGGTGGTGTTCGCCGGATTGAGATCGTTGTGCAGCCAGACCACGGCGGTGGCGGGGTTGAAATTCGTGATGGCCGCCTGCGTCAAGCCAAACAATTTGGAACTGGAAGGTTCGGCATAGGAAATAGTTGAGATGTTCTGGCCGGCGTACGTGCTGCCGCCGCAAAACAATCCGACCTTGTAACGCACCTGAACGCCGCCAGGCTGGCCGGGAATCGTGCCCTTCCACCAGTCAATGTTGGCCTGTCCGCTGTCGGAGTTCACCCGTTGCGCCGGCACCACCTGGGTCGTCCCTTTGCCGATGCCGAACGCGCCTTCGGGATTTGAGCCGTCGGTGGTGTAGTAGATGTAGCAGGTGTTGATTTGCAGCGAGTAGCCGAACCTTACCCAGATGTCCACGGACTGGCCGGCGGCGGGATTGGTCGGCGACATCTGGTTGGCCGGATCCACGGGGATGCTGACATTGGTCAAGACGGTCACGGGTGCGGCTGGATCATGATAAACCCAGATTGCGGTCTGGTTGGTGATGCCCGCGCCAAAGCCGGCGCCGGGAACGACCGTGTTAGCGCCGCCGATGGTGTAATAATACGTTTCCGCGCCCAGCGAAACGATGTTGTTGCTCAAAATATTCCGCGCGGCGAATTTCTCCGGCCCGTTGCGGAACTGGAACGCCGTTTGTTCGTAGCCGAGCAGACGATCGTCGGCGTAGCCGGGCTTGTTGTCGCGCAGGTCGAGGAAATTGGTCGGTGCGATGCCCGACTGGAAATTGGTCGGGCCAAGCCCCATCTGGCTGTTAAGGTCAATGCCGCCGTCCAGTTTGACCAGCGTGTTGGAAGTCGAGGCGTCGCTGCGGACAAGGATGTCGAAGGGTGCGTTGGTCACCACCGGAATATTGATGGCGTAGGTGAGATTGGAGACGTTGCCTTCGCCGGGAGCGAGGACCGGTTGACCGGTGTAGGGATCCACGCTGCCGCGTATTTTAAAGGGGAACATCGGACCATAATTCGGATCGCCATTGGTGCCATCCGTGCGATAGATCGTGATGTTCGGCACCTGGACGCCGCCCTGGCGGAAAACGACGGCGTTGGTGGCGGGGTTGGCGCGGCTCGGTTCCGGCCATTGTTCGCCATACATCACCCAGGCGTCGCTCGGAATCACCAGTTCGATGGCGCCGCTGCCCGCCGGCGGGGTCGTGTTGACATAAATCAGGCGGTTCACCGGGTTCGGGTCGTTGGCCGTTGCCTGGGCGGCACTGAGATTGTTGGTGGCACCATGCACCAGCAACCGGTGGAAGGCGCGATTGTTACCTGCGACGTCGCCGGAACTGGACAATTGCGTCAGAAGCGTGCCCGGCGGAAAACCGACGATCAGTCCATAACCGCGCGAATTGGGAATGGAAATGTCTGCGGTGTTTGACCCGCTGGCGGTGTTGTTGGCGACCAGATAATAGCCATCACTCGACCGGCTGACGCCGTCATCAAAGGCGATATCGCCGGAACTGCCACCCTGGTCATTGATGGCGTAGAGCACCACCGTGGCCGCCGGATTGGTAAAGGCGTTGCCATATTGCGCAGGCGGGTTCACGTCGCGGTAATCGTAGCGCTCGAAGGCGATGATGTTTTGGTCGCTCCAGCGTGAGCGGGTGCCGCCGCGGGAGAGCTGGTTGTGGGTGTACATCGTGTCCGGCATGGAATTGTCGCCAAATTCGCCGAGGTAATCGGCGTAGGAAACGATCGGCGTGCTGCCATTGGTCAGGCTGGCCAAGTTATGGTTGTAACCATCGGAATAAACCATCGGCAGACCTTCGTGCATGAAGAAATAAGAGTCTTCCAGCGTTTCATTCGCCGGGCAGCAGGTGCCGTTGTCCTGCGTTTGCGGCATGTTGACGGCCTGTGCCGTGCTGAAATTCCCGTTGCTGTCACAGTTGCCTCCGGGCGGGATGTAATCGCGGCCATCCATGCCGTAAAGTCCCGGACTGCCTCCGTAGTTGTTGATGGCGTTGTTGAACTGGCTGAAAAGCGGAAAGTTGCACAAGCGCATGCCCGACTGGAGATAATCATTAAAGTCCTCGCCGGCATCCAGCGCTGACGGCTCATATTCACCGAAAAGCATGGCGTCGTTGCGTGGTGTCTCGGTGTCAAACAGACTGTTCCGGTTGCCGTCTGTCTCAATATAGCCGTTGTTGACGTCGTTGCTGCCGTAGCCGTGGACGTAATCGTACATCGCCTGAATGCCGCCGAGGTAACCGCTAAAGGACGGGTCGTCCGTCTGACCGGTTTCCGCGCCGAAAAATCTGACCGGCACATGCTTCACCGCGTCCAGCCGGAAACCGTCGCATTTGGTGATGTACAAAGTCCACATCACCGCGCGGTCCAGATAGTCCTGCACATATTCAGGAGCAGGCTGGCCACTGCCATCGAAGGGGTGCCAGTTGCCACCGACGGCCGGCAGATTCGTGTCCATGTACAAATCCGGCCGGCCGGGAAATCGGATAAAGTTCGGCTTGGTAATCGTGTTGCCGACGCTGGTGCCAAAATTCAAATTTGTGATGCCCGGTTCCTGTGCCAGATCGGCCAGACCCAACAAAGGCTGGTCTTCCACCACGGACGTCGTGCACCAGTAGGGATCACCGATGGACGGCCAGTTTTCATACCCGCCCGTGACGACTTGCAGATGAAAGTCCTGCGGCAGAAGACCCGGATAATAATTTGTTGGTGTCCCTGAGCCGGGGTAGCCGGGCACGGTGCTGGAGCGGTGATTCATGATGTTGTCGAAATAGACCCGGATGCCGAACCGGTGCGCCGTCTGCACCATGGTGATCAGTTGATCCTCGGTTCCATACATGGTGGCAATCGTGCCTTGCTGGTTGGTGCTGCCCAAATCAAACGGATCAAACTGGTCGTAGCCGACCGAAAAACCGCCGCTGTTGCCCTTGGCCGGGTTGGGCAGCCACAGGCTGTCGTAACCCGCCTCGGCGATCTCTGGCATCTTTTGGGTGATCTCGGACCAGGGTGTCTGGAACAACTCCAGCATCCCTTCACCGCGCACCTGATTGACGGCCAGCACCGACAAACTCACCAGCAATACGGTGCCAGCCGCGTGGCGGAGAAATCGCTTCGATGAAACTGCCCTGCGGGAAGATTCCGCCGGGCTGGGCCGTTGAGTTGAGGGACCTTCACAAGCTTTTTTGCCAGTGACACGACACGACATGTTGGTATTGGACATCGGGCAAACGACAACCCACCACTCCGGCGCGTTACCATCGCGCCGGCTGTGGTTTTTGAGTTATGGCGTTGGGATAGAATATCGGCCTTCTTTGCGCTCGTTGCCACCACATTTTTGTGCGGTGGCCGGCACGATGAATTTGTTGCAGGCTTTCGGCCGGGTCCCGACCAATCTTTACCTGAGTGCCGCCGCTTACGTCACCACCAATGGCGGGCCGCTTGTCGCGGCCTGCCCTGCTGACAGTGGCCCGGACATCGGCACCAACGGCTTTTTTGTCGTGCCCGTCGCCGCGCTGCGAGATTCGCCGGGCAACGGCACATTCGACCTGCTCGACCCGGGGCGCGGATTCAAAATACTATCGGTCAATTCGCAAAACACCAATTGCGTCTTTAACCGGGCCGTGATGCCGGGGCGGGCCGACCAGGTGCAATTCGTCAATCAACCCGGTGAAACCTGGAACAATCTCGCGGGCGGTTCGAAGTACGCCATGCCGCCGGCGATGATTTTGAGTTTCACCGATCCGCCACCGGCGAGAGCACCGCAGCGCTTCTATCGTGTGGAATTGCTGCCCTGAATGACAACCCGACCGGAACCGCCCGGGTGAATAAATTTCACCTGAACAAAAGACCCGTCATAGAACCAGCCCTGGGTTGTCCGCGCGAAATCGTCCGCCTTCATGAATTGTGTCAGCGACGCGCCGTCATGCCCGACCCCGGATGGCAGGGCGGCAAAAACTTTCAGCAATAGCGGCCGCGGCCGGGACGACAGCAACAGCGTCAGGGCCGATCCAGTGGTCTGACATTGCAAACCGGTGCCATCGTAAACCGTGAAACTGGAGTTCGTCGTCGGATAAACGAGGAATTGCAGCGAACCATCCCAGGTCGCGATGCCGGGATTGCCAACATATGCAGCGTCGCAAAGCGAAAGCACGTTGGTCGAAATCATGGGCAGGATTGCACCTTCACGCACGAACAGCGGCAGACGGGTTTGGTTGGCGTTTGACCAGGCAATGTTCCGGCCACCGGAAAATCTTTGTTGCGTGAAAAAGTCATGCCAGTTGCCGGCTGGCAAATAAACCGTGCGGGTGGTGGCGAGGTTGGTAAGGACCACGGCGACCAGCAAATCGTCGCCCAACAGGTAGGTGTGTTGAAGGCCGCAGGTGTTGGGATCGGTCTGGTTCATCAAGACCAACGGCCGCAATATTGGCAGGCCGCTGGTGCTGCATTGTTGCGCGCACGTGTAAAGATACGGAAACAGCGCGGTATGCAGCTGCGCGTAGAAAAGATAGTTGGCGGTGCCTTCATCGCCAAAGCTCCAGGGATACTGCCGGTTCGACCTGACCTGCCGGTGCATTTGCATGATGGGGGACAGCGCGCCGAATTGCGTCCAGCGCTCAAACAAATTCGCCGGGGTCGAGCTCCAGATTTTCGGGCTGTCTTGATATCCGCCGATGTCGCTACCCCAAATCGCAAAACCGCTCATGGCTGCCGATTGGCCGGCGACCACCACGCCCGCCAGGCCGTTGGCGCCGAAGTTCGGCTGGTTGTCACCCGCCCAGCAGGCGGGATAGGCCTGCGAGCCGGTGAACCCGCCGCGTGCCCACAAAATACCGTTCGTTCCCAGTACGCTCCAAACCGTCCGTTCGTACACCGGTGCATAACCGTTTCGCATCTCAACACCGGTGCGCCCGTCAAAATAAAAAGCGTTCGTCGGAATATAAACGTTGCCGTCGCTGCTGCCGCTTTCTCCGTCATCGGTCTTGAAACCACCGATGACCCCGCCGCTTTGCGCCACGAGATTGCTCAATTGCGCCGCCAGCCACTGGCGTGCGTTTGGGTTCGTGAAGTCCACCGGACTACCCGCGCCTTTCCACCAATGTGCGATGAGTGGCGGCCCGCCGACGGAGGCGCGTACGAAGTAATTGTTCGCTGCGGCTTCTGCATAATTTGACGATGGACCGAGGTTTTGTCCCGCCACCTCGCCGCGGCCGGTCGAATCGGTGTTGATAAACGGCGTCAGCCAGCAGACCACTTTGAAACCGTTCGTGCGCAGAAACGTCATCATGTCGCCAGGGGAATTGAAGCCGGCGTAATTTGTCCCTTCATAAGTTCCGTCTGCACCAAACTGCGTCATGTTCCAGGTGAAATCGTTGTAGCCCACTTCCCAAGGTGAATCGAAGACGAACACCGAACCAGGGATGCCGAGGGCGCGGTATTTGGTGACGACGTAGCGCACCTCGCCGCCGGTTCGCCAGATATCCGATGACAGCCACGGCGCGAAGGCCCAGGCCGGCGGCGTTGGCGGCCGACCGGTGTAGCCCGTGTAACGCAACAAAACGTCGGTCAACTGCGGACCATAAACCACGTTGAATTTCAGCGACGGGAACAAATTGGTGACGACAAACCGGTCGTTGTTTCCCGCGCGCATGTCGAACCAGCTTTCCGCGGACGAATCCAAATGGAATCCGTAGCCACGGGTGCTGATAAACCACGGCACCACCTTGTAGGAGCTATCCTGCTTATCGCCGGCTTTATCGAAAGTCAGGATGTGAACCAGTTTCCCGGCTTGATCGAACTGGTTGAATTTTTCACCGAATCCGTAGAAATGCTCACCCGGGTTGGAGGCGGCGGCAACCGCGGTTTCCTCGACCGGCAAGCCACCCCAGTCCACCACTTCATAGCGCATGACGCCTTCCGCCACAAACGTCAGCCGGGCCACGACGCTCGTGGTGGAAAGCTGTTGAACGACTTCCAGTCCGTGGTTGACGGCGGTTGAGGTCAAAACCCGGCCAAGTGTGCACCAACACCCGTTGATTTTGACCAGCGGCGGCGAGAGGGTGATCGCGTTGGCCAATGGATTTCCCGCCAGGTCCGGACCCACCAGCGAGATCCGGCTGGAATCCTGATAAATTCGCGCTTCCAGCAAGCCGGTCGCGGTGAAATTGCTCACCGCGAGATAGGGTTCTTGTGAGTGAAGAACCTCGCTGGCCGCACTGGAAAACACATCCGCTGGCACAACCCCCTCCGGTTCGGAAGCCTGTGCTGCCGGAAAGACCGGCGCCAACACGGCGAATGCCGTACACAGGCAGATGAAACTTCGCATGACGGGAAAACGGTTCATGGCTCGCAGTTTAACCGGAGTGTGAAAACGCGCCAAGGCCGGATGAAATCATTCAATGGTTCGGCGGCGCAAATGAAATCTCCACCGATTGACCACTCGTAACCGGCGCCGCGGGCAATGCCACCTCAAACACGTCGGAATCAGGTGCGCCCGACGGGTCACCGAACGGCATCGCCGCTGCATCGTGTTTGAGCAGATGAATGGGCGCGTTGATTTTCCCGCCGTTCACGCTGACGTCCACCGGCGCCAGGTTTTTCGGCCAGTTTACCGGCGGATGAATCCGTAAAATCCAGGAGCGCTCATTCAACGCGCCTTGGAAATCTCCCGCCGCCGCGCTGATGGCCACGCTCACGGTTTTGGCCGCGTCGTCGGCCGCCGCCGTGATGGGGGTATTGCGGAATTCACCCCGCTGGTAGGCCGTCGTCAAGGTGTCATCTTCGTACAACGTTGCGTGGTTGGTTTCACTGGCGCGTGGATATAGATCGAGGGTGATGGGGTTCCACGGCTTCTCGCCGGTGTATTGCATCTCCGGCGCGAGCGGCAGGAGCGCACCCGATTTGATCCAAATCGGGATCTCACCGGACGGCACCGCGTTCGTGACCATGATGGGACCGGAAACGATTGCGCCATTCCAGGCGTCAATCCAGTCGCCTGGAGGGATCCACGCGGCGCGGTTGGCCATTTGTGATCGCACCGTCTGGCAAAGCAACTTGAGCTGCGACCCAAAATCGAGCTGCAAATACTCGATGCGGATCTGGTGCGGCACGCCGGCAGTGAGTATGGCGGTCGCCTCGCTGGTGGTGGAATCATGCGGTCCCCACGCGTCAATCACCAGTTTGCCATCAATCCACACGCGGGCGCCGTCGTCTTCCAGCGTGGCTAGTTTCATGTCGCTGCCGGATGCCGGGACTTCAATTGTGCCCGTCCAGCGCGCCGAGAAATGCGTCCGGGGAAAGCCCGGCGCGGGGCTGTTCTGGTCCCAGTCGAAATCAATGTTCGCATCCGTCCGCGTGAAGGCCGGCGCGCCGGAAAGATTTTCGTTCGCAAAAAACTCCGCCTGCAAACCCGGCTGACCGTCGGGGGTTTTCAACCAGCTGTCCGGGACCACCTGCGTCGAACCTTCCAACACCGGCGCAACCAGGATGTATTTACCGAGCAGATACTGGTCGTTGCGGCCGGCTTCCGCAAATTGCGGATAGTCCAGGTCCAGCCGGCGCAGGAGCGGTTCGCCGGTCTCGTAATTTTCATGGGCCGCGGTGTAAAAGACCGGGAGCAGCCGGTAGCGCAGGTTCACAAAACGCCGGGCGATGTTCTCGGCTTCCGGCCCGAACACCCACGGCATCCGCTCCAGGTTGTGCGTGCAGTGCGGACGATACACCGGCGACAATGCGCCATATTCAATCCAACGGATGTATTGCTCGGTCGTCGGATTGGCGACGTGTCCGCCCAGGTCATCACTCTCATAAGGGAAGAGCGACTGCACGCCGGAATAGACCGCGTTCTCCACGGCGCGTCGCAGAAAATCGTAGCCCGGCCCGATGTCGCCGGTCCACTGGAACGGAAACCGGTGCGCGGCCACGTCCATCGGTCGTTTGCGGATGCCGTTATCTATGCCGTCCACGTTGGCCATGATCAGGGGACGCTGCTCCCGCCGGACGCGCACTGTCGTGTCGTGATACAGACGCATGCCCCAGACTTCCTTCTTCAAACCCGGTTCGGGCGGGACCAGCGCGACCCACCAGTTGCGGTCATACCACCAGATGTCGAGGTCGTCGTGCAACAGGCCGGACAGGCCGTTGAAACGGTAATTCAACTCCTGTGCGTCCAGTCCGGTCACGTTCGTGTTCAGTGGTTCGGGATGGTCGTTGAACAAGACCCGGACGCGCTTGGTGTGCGCCTCGCGAATAAACCGCGCCACATCGGGAAATAAATTTGTGTTCGGTTGGTAACCGGTCGAGGCGCCCGCGCGCCAGCCGGTGTCCACCACCAGCACATCCAGCGGAATCCGGTGCGCGCGATAATCGTCAATCTGCTTCAACGCCGTCGCCTCACTGTAATCGTACCAGCGGCTGTCGAACGCGCCCAGTGCGAACAGCGGCAGCATCTCGGTTGGCCCGGTGAGATGGAGGAAATCGGCCCGGAGCCGGCGGTAATCGCCGCCGGGAACGAACACGTAAATGTCCGGCGCGTCATTGTTCAAATCCCAGCCGCCATTTGAGGGGGGGTGTCCGGCGTCTGGTGTCCGCGGCGGCGGTGTCAGTCCCCAGGGTGGGGGAATGATTCGCGGCGTGTCGGCAAACCACCAGACCTGCGGTTCGGCCGCCGGGCCCGGCAACCACCGGCTGTTCTCCAACCGGCCATCCCCGGTGTAGAGCGCCCGCCCGTCGGCAGATTCAACGCGAACACCGTCCAGGGACGCGGCGTTTTGCGGCACATGGACCGAATAGTTGGGCGTGAGGATCACCACTTCATCGGCGTTGAGATTGGTGGTGAATGCGGTCCCCGGCCAGCCCCGGTTTGCCACGTGAAAAGTGACGCGATCCTCAAATCCCTGGGGGCCTTTTAATTCCAGCCGGACCAGCGAATCCGACAGCAACTGGACGCGAACCTTTCCCGTGACAACGTCAGGCGGCGCGGCATTGGCAGTGTCCAGGAAAACATTCATCCCCGGCAAAAGCAACAACCCGGCCGCGACGATTTTAAAGCAAGAAAGTCCCGGGAAAACTCGGTTGCCGGAAGGGTTCATCATTCGCATTGATTGCCACGGTGTGGCCTGGCTGGCAACCGCATAAATGTGCGGCGGGTGAGATCATTTTAGTCACACGAGCCGCTTGTGTCGGGTGGAGCGCGGTTGCATAATGTCTTCATGCCCCGATGTCTGCCGGTTGCCCGGCGGTTTGCGGTATCGCTGCTGGTGCTGATGGCCCTGGTGTTACCGGCGCGTGCCACCATTTTATGGAGCGATCCCGGTTCGCGCGTGATTCATGCGACGCCGGACGGCACGGATATTCTCGGCGGCAAAGTCAAACGCGACGACAAGGCGAGCGACGCGCTTTATTTCAAATTTCGCGTGGACCCGCTGTCCGATCCGGCGGATGAGCCGTATTACGCTCTGTTCCAGTTGGTGGAAAGCAATCAGATGCGATTGGGCGTGGGCAATGCCTGGGAGGCCTGGGGTTATTCGGGGGCCTACACCTCGGAAACCGGGCCATCGAACAAGCCGCCAAACGAGTTAACCTATGACGACTCGGGCGAATTCAATCTGCGCTCGGCGCATCCCGAGGCCGCGCCGATGGGGGAGACGTTGCCGTATGAATTGCCGAGCCACAATCATCCCCGGACCATTGTTTTCAAGGTGCAATATGTCCCGGGCGGCGATGATTTGGTGACGGTCTGGCTGGATCCGAATCTGACGCACGGCGCGACGGTGGATAATCAGCCGGACAATATCACGACGAAATTCAAGGCGAAGGCAACGTTCGATGCAATCCGCCTGCGCCACGGCGGCAGCGGCGGCATCCGCAATGACGGCGGCAACGGCTGGATCTTCAGCGACATGGCCATCGCCACCTCGTTCGACGATTTTGTCGTTGTGCACTTCTGGCAGAGGTGGTGGTTTTCCACCTCGTTGGGGGTGTTTGTGCTCGCTGCCGTTGGCGCCACCGTGCGCATGGTCGAACGGCGAAAGTATCAGCTGCAATTGCAACGCGCGGAGCAGCAGCACGCGCTGGAACAGGAACGCGCGCGCATCGCCCAGGATTTGCACGACGACCTCGGCTCGTCGCTGACCCGGCTGTCGCTGTTGAGCGGCCTGGTGAAGGCGGACAAGGACAAACCCGAACAGGTCGAGATCCACGCGGGTAAACTGTCACAAGCCGCCGACCAGACCGTGCGGGCGCTGGAGGAAATCGTCTGGGCCGTCCGGCCCGGCAGCGATACCCTGCAGAGCCTGGCGGACTACATCACGCATTTTGCGAACGAACTCTTCGACGGCGATGCCACCCGCTGCCGGCTCGATCTGCCGCATGACCTGCCGGCATTGGCCCTGCCGCCGGATCTGCGCCACAACATTTTCCTCATCGTCAAGGAAGCGCTGACCAATGCGCTCAAGCACGCTGACGCCCGCGAAGTTCAGGTGCAGGTGAAAATCTCCGGGCACACACTGGAAATTCTGGTGCAGGATGACGGCCGGGGATTTGATCCGGCATCGCTGGCCGAAGACCGGCGCAACGGGGTGGGAAACATGCGCCGCCGGGCCGAGGCGATTGGCGGTAAACTGGAATGGCAAAGCGCCCCCAACCAGGGAACCACGGTGAAATTTTCGGTGAATTTGCAGAAGACAACCAACCCCGCAGGAACTTGAGGGTGGACTTGTTTTGCCGCATGTTTATGCAGTTGAGCGGTCACCGACCTTGAGGTAAGGGTAGGGTGTGGTTGCCAGTATTGCCCAGGACATGCAGATTAAAGTTGCCATCGTGGATGATGACGAGGGCATCCGCACCGGCCTTGCGGCGCTCATCCGCCGTGCCCCGAACCTCAAACTCGCCGGTGATTACGCGAATGCCGAAACCGCACTGAAGGAAATTCCGCGCCACCCGCCGGATGTGGTGCTGATGGACATTAATCTGCCGGGGATGAAGGGGGTCGAATGCGTCCGGCAACTGAAGGCCGCCATGCCCGTCGTGCAATTCCTGATGCTGACGGTTTACGAGGACAGCGATTCACTGTTCAACTCCCTCAAGGCGGGTGCGAGCGGCTATCTGCTCAAGCGCACGGCCTCGGCGCGATTGTTGGAGGCCATCCGCGACGTCCACGCTGGCGGTTCGCCCATGACGCCGCAATTGGCCCGGCGGGTCGTTCAGTTTTTTGCCCATCCGGCCGACGGGGCTTCCTCCTCGCTGGCGGGACTGACTCCCGGGGAAAAGGAATTTCTCAACCAACTCGCAAACGGTTACGCCTACAAGGAAATTGCCGACCGCATGAAAATCAGCATTGACACCGTGCGCAGCTACGTGCGAACTGTTTACGAAAAGCTGCACGTTCACTCGCGGACCGAGGCGGTCGTCAAATACCTGCGGGGCTAGCTGTGCGGGAGCAGCGGGTGGAACGGGCCGGATCCCGGTCCGGGAAGTGAACCAATTTTTCCGACCGCAAGGCCGGCCCTGCCGGCGCCGGAAGTGAAACAATTTTTTAGACGGCAAAAATCGCATGTGGTCGCTATTCAAAGAATTCCTGAAATTCTCCCGGCAGGAGAAAAAATGGTGGCTCATCCCGCTTGTCGTTTTACTGCTGTTGCTCGGCGCCATTCTCATTTTCACCGCCAGTTCCGGGATTGTCTGGGCACTCTATCCTTTCCTGTGAGCCATGCCCGCGCCGCGCAACGTCCTCGGCATCTCGGCGTATTACCATGACGCGGCGGCGGCGTTGCTGCAGGACGGAAAAATTGTTTGTGCGGCGCAGGAGGAGAGATTCACCCGCAGGAAAAATGACGCCGATTTTCCCACGAACGCGATCCAGTTCTGTCTGCGATACGCCAAATTGGTCCCAGCACAACTTGACACCGTGGTTTTCTATGACAAACCGGTGATGAAATTCGCCCGGCTGCTGGAAACCTACCTTGCCGTCGCGCCCGGCGGCTGGCGCACGTTTCCCACGGTGCTGTCCAACTGGCTTGGTGAAAAACTGGATTTGCGCAAGACGATCCGCGCCCGGCTCCCCGGGTTGCGGGCAAACTGTCAAATTCTGTTCGCCGAACACCACCAGTCGCACGCCGCCAGCGCATTTTACCCGTCGCCGTTTAATGAGGCGGCCATCCTCACGGTTGACGGCGTCGGCGAATGGGCGACCACGACCATCGGCCACGGACAGGGCCATCAAATCCAGCCGCTCAAGGAATTGCGTTTTCCGCATTCGCTGGGCCTGCTCTATTCCGCGTTCACGGATTATTGCGGTTTCCGCATCAACTCGGGCGAATACAAACTCATGGGGCTGGCGCCCTACGGCGAACCAAAATTTGCCGACGCCATCCGTCGTGAATTGGTTGACGTCAAACCCGACGGCTCATTCCGGCTGAATCTGGACTATTTTAATTTTTTGCGCGGCGTCACAATGACCAACGGGCGGTTCCATCAACTGTTGGGCGGGCCGCCGCGCCAACCGGAGGGAAAAATAGATCACCGGCACATGGATGTGGCGCGTTCCATCCAGTTGGTCACGGAGGAAATCATGCTGCACCTGGCGCACCATGCCCGCGAAGTCACCGGTTCCAGAAATCTCTGTCTGGCCGGTGGTGTGGCCCTGAACTGCGTGGCCAATGGATTGATTCTGCGGGAAAGGATTTTTGACCGGGTCTGGATCCAGCCGGCCGCCGGCGACGCGGGCGGCGCGCTCGGCGCGGCGCTGGCCGCGTGGCATTGGCACCCGGACACGCCAGCGCGGGCGACCGGCCCCGACGACGCCATGCAATCATCGCTGCTGGGTCCGGAATTTTCCGACCCAGAAATTGAGGCCGTGCTCCACCGGCACGGCGTGGTTTTTCAAAAACTGCAAGGATCGGCGCTGCTGGATTGTGCCGTGGACTTGTTGAAGGCGGGAAAAGTCGTCGGCTGGTTCCAGGGCCGGACGGAATTCGGCCCGCGCGCGCTCGGCAACCGCTCGATTCTGGGCGACGCGCGTTTGCCCCACATGCAGTCGGTGATCAATTTGAAGGTAAAATTCCGTGAGTCGTTTCGGCCGTTCGCCCCGGTCGTCCGCCGTGAATGCGTGGCCGATTATTTTGAATTGGACGCCGATTCACCTTACATGTTGTTCACCGCACCGCTCAGGTCGGAATTGCGAAAACCGCTGCCGGCCGGCGTGACCGGAATGGATTTGCTCAAAGCCGGGCGTTCCACCGTGCCCGCCATTACGCATGTGGATTATTCAGCGCGGGTCCAGACCGTGGCGCACGCCGGCAACCCGCTGCTGTACGATTTGCTGCTGCGCTTTGAACGTGCGACCGGCTGCGGCGTCCTGGTCAACACCTCGTTCAACGTCCGTGGGGAACCGATTGTCTGCACGCCCGACGACGCTTATCGCTGCTTTACGAACACGGAGATGGATTTTCTCATCATGGGCAGTTATGTCATCGAACGAACTGCCGGCCGAAACGGGTTCCGTGCCGCCGCGATGCAGCCCCGGCCGGTGGAAATGAAACCGGACTTGAAAGACGGGCCGGGGGAATGGCGGAAGTCTGGGCTGAAGACCGCGTTGGGCCTCGTGATTCTCAGTTCCGTGCTGCGGTGGCGGCACATTCTGACCAATGACCTTTGGCTTGGCGCGCTCGTGCTGCCCGGCATCGTGGCGATTTGTGCCTGGTGGCAGCCCCACTGGTTTCGGGGCCTTCACCGGCTTTTGACGCGGCTCGGATTGGCCATCAGCCAATTCATCGGCCGGCTCCTGCTCCTGTTTTTTTTCTTTTTCATCCTCACACCGGTCGGCTTGATTTTGCGGCTGGCGGGAAAAGATGCCTTGCAACTCAGGCCGCCGCGCGAGGCGACAACTTATTGGCAACCCGCCAAAGCTTACGGCCCGTTGGACCGGCTTTTTTGAAGCCCGGAATCAACCGGCACACCCCACCGACCGAAGTCCGGCAAGGGAAAATGCCCCCGCCGCCGGCGACCGGATGATGGCTGATCGCCAACAGCGGTTCCGATTCCGGTTGTTGATCTTCACGGTGGTGTCAGGGGGAGCGTTTTAATGGTCGCCGCCGTCTTGGGCATGACCTTGGGCTCAATCTGAACACCGGATTCGCATTGGTCCAACCTGCACAAACATGCGGTAGTATTTAACTGCGCCAATGTTAATTTAGCAGGAACACCCTGTGTAAAAAAAATTATGAAGACCAAAACAGCCGTTATTTCATCTCTATTTTGTGCCGGGCTTGTGCTGGGCACCACCCGGTTGGCCCAGGCCGATACGCTGATCACCTTTCAGGTCGACATGACGTATCAAGTTCAAGGCGCCACTTTCACCAATGGGGTAAACACGGTCTCCGCGAATGCGTTTGATCCTTATACTTCCGGACACCCGCAGATCTTTCAGGTTCAGTTGACCAACAATCCCGCCGCTCCCAATACCAATCTTTATACGGGCACCTATGACGACACCATCAGTACCAACGGCTCCCAACTCCAATGGAAATTTAATGTCCCTGGCTTTCCGAATAACGGCTATGAAACGACGGCGAATAACAACGACAACCGGGCCACGCTTCTGCCTGCAGGCAGCGGCCAGCAGAGTCTGGTGTTGCCCGTCGAGTGGTTCAGCGACGCTGGCACTGCTGAAGCCGTAGCCGGCAACACCACATTCCAGGTGGACATGGCACAGCAGATTCAACTGGGGGTTTTCAATACCAACACGATGACGGTGGAAGTCATTGGTCAGGTCAACGGTTGGGCCGACGGCGCCGGAATTTTGACTAATGACCCCACGATCCTGAGAACCAATCAATTTAACCTGGTCACTTCAAATGTGTATGTCGGAACTTACCCGAATGGTGGCGCAAATGGCTCACCGGGGGCGGTTTGCGAATTCAAATATAGAATTACGGCCGGCCTGTACGAATCCGCCAGTCCTCTTAACGGAATTGCCCAAAACAACGAGAACCGCTTCGTTTTCGTGTCGGCCAATCCACAGACGCTGCCAGTTGTCTTTTTCAGTGATGCACCATACGCTCCGATTGCCACAAATACTTTCGTCTTCTCGGTGGACATGAGCGTTCCAACCTGGAACGGATCGTTTTCCAATCAGGGAGTTGGTTTGCAAGGGAATTTCAACAACTGGACCAGCCAGGCTATGACGAATAATCCCAACGCCAGCAACACCAACATTTACTATACGACCGTAAAAATCACCGATGGTTACAGTGCGATCGAGCAATTCAAGTTTAATGTCCCGGGATTTCCGGCCAGTGGTTACGAAAACAATCCCAGCCATACCTACCCAGGCAATCCCCCCGTTCTGGGCGGCCAACAAAACCGGGAAATTTTCATGCCTAATGTAACCAGCAGCAGTTTTGGTCTGCCCACCGTTTATTGGAGTGACGTATCAACCAACACCGTGCTGCCAGTCCCAACCATGGTGACCTTCACTGTGAACATGACCAATGCGGTGGGAACGGATTCGTCAGTATTCAATCCCAGCACGGACAATGTTTATCTTAACGGCATGGATATCACCAATTCGGTGGGATTCTACTCGTTTGATACGTGGACCAATTCATTAGTAGTGACTGGGAACAGTGGCTATACTAATGCTCTTGCTGCTTTCCAGATGGTAAACAATCCCATCGGCAGCGAGATTTACACGATCACAGTGCCGGTTCCGTCGGGAACAATTCCGGCGGGATACCCGTTGCAGCTTTCCTATCAATATACTTTCGGTAATAACAGCGGCCTCCCCATTGAGGCCCTCGGCGGCACCAATCATATCCGTTACATCCGATCCACGGCGGGGACCTATGTCCTGCCGGAGGATACATTCGGCAGCATGGTTCAGGAACAGGCGTTCGGCAATCTGGCCGCCGGAGCAAAATCCGGCGGGAATGTTCCGATTACCTGGCTGGGACTTCCGGGCGTCTATTTGGAGGTCAGAACGAACCTGACCGTCGGCTCGTGGGTTGAACTGCCTGGCACCGACGCCCAGAACGCAACCAACTATCCCATTGGCAGCGGCGCGAGCTACTTCCGGTTGATTAATCCGTTCTGATGCGTCAATCTATGAATTCAACCCACCCAACACCGGAACACAGGGTCTGGTTTGGGTGGGATGTTTAACAATATGCATCCACAACACAAAAATAAGGACAAAGCCGGGAACGAAGGCTTTACGTTGATCGAGTTGTTGGTGGTGATTGCCATTATTGCGATCCTGGCCGCTATGTTGTTGCCGGCCCTGGCCAAAGCTAAGCTAAGGGCCCAGGTGATCGATGACATGAGCAATAAAAGGCAGTTGACCGTGGCTTGGTTTATGTATGCCGGGGACAACAATGACACGTTGGTGCTGAATGCCGATCAGTCTGTGGCGGTGAACGGAGTTCAGTCGTGGGTTCCCCCGCTCTGCATCATGAATTGGAGCGCATCCCCTTATAATACGAATCTAGCATTGCTGACGACCAATCAATTGGGGTCTTACTGTGCCGGCCAATATAAACTTTATACATCACCCGGGGATACTTTTCTGGCTCCCGTCCAGCGGGCGCTGGGTTATGGCGCGCTTTTTAACCATCGCGCCCGGAGCATTGCCATGGATGCAGCAATCGGCGGCGACGGACTAAACCACCCGTCCGACATCGGCAAGTCCGGTTACAAACCTCCCGGCTCGCTTTCAAGCCTCAACCCCTTTTTTTTCGCACCGAAACTGAGCGCATTGCGGAGTCCAAGCCTAAGTTGGGTGTTTATCAACGAACACCCCGACAGCATTGATGATGGCATTTTATATGTTGATCCCAAAGCGGCAAGCGGAAGCGGGACGCTGATCGAATTACCGTCAAGCTATCTGGGCGGTGGCTGCGGAGTTTCTTTTGCCGACGGACATGCTGAGGTTCATCAATGGCTAACCGGAGCGTTCAATCATCCAGTCACCTACACACAGTACCCTCCCAACCCTGGATTATCCTATACGGGAAATCCAGACTTGGCATGGTTGGCGCAACGCACACCGTCGCAATAACCTCCTGTTGCTGGAACCTTGGCGAACCAAGCCGGTCGAGTTTAAGGGGAACGTTTTTCCAGATATTGTGCCTGGATGAGATACCGTGCAGCCGTTTGGTTGCCGGGATCCAAATGCAGGGTTTCCTGAAATTCGCGGGACGCTGCGTCCAGTTGGTTTTGCTTCATGAACGCCACGCCCAGGTTCAAGTGTGCCGGCGCATAGCCGGGTTGCAGTCGAATAACGGTTGCAAATTCGTTCGCCGCGCCGGGTATGTCACCCTGCAAGGCCAGCTCGCCACCGAGGTAATAATGCGCCTCCCAATAACCCGCCTGAAGTTGAATGGCGCGGTGGAAGGATTCAATGGATTCAGCCGGCCGCTGTAAAAGTGAAAGCGTCCTGCCCATTTCAAAATAGGTGCGGGGGTCACCGGCCTGAAGTTGCCGGGCGTGATCATAATGTTGCAAGGCCGGCTCATATTCCCCCTTGGCGAAACTCAATTTGCCCAATTCCAGCCAGGCTTCAAAGTACCGGGGATGCAGGGAGATGGCCTTTGACAGGGCGGCCTGTGCCTCCGCGAATTGACCCAGTTGTGCCAGCACCCGGCCAGCCTGACAGAATGCGAAAGCATTGCACGGTGACAGCCGGCAGACTTGCTGCCATTCCGAGGCGGCGTATCGGTCATCGCCAATGTATTGGAGGAACTCGGCATAATTTTCATGCAGCATGTAGTCGTCGGGCGCGTGATCCAGGGCGTCACGGTAAATCTCGCGGGCGTTGGCCTGGGCGTTGGTCGCGTCCATTCGCTGGTGCAATTCCGCAAGCCAGTGGTTCAGCGCTTGCAATCGTTGGTCGTTGTTGAACTGGGTGCTTAGTGGCGGCTGCTGCATCCGGAGGATGATGGTTTCCTGAATTACCAAACTGCGGTTCCAATCCGTCAGCCCCAATCGGCGCTCGCAAGTGTCCTGTGAAGCCCAGCCGCCGGCGGCATGGTTTCCGACCGATTCCGGCAGGAACCGCTGAACCTGGTCAGCCCAGGCGCGCGCCAGGCGATAGTTTCCGTCAAAGTTGAAATGGACGTGCTCATAAAACGTTTCCTGTCCCAGAACGTGCGCGGTAACGTTGGTTTCCAGTGCGCCGGCGGGGTTGAACAAATCGAGGTTTGAACCCAAAAACTCCTGTCCGGCCTGCTGGATCAGGTCATTGATTCGCGAATCGGCGCGAAAGGGCAGTGCGTCATCATCGCAGCCCAGTTGGAAGTGTTCGCGCGCGGCGGCAAGTTGGTTTTGCAGCAGCAGACACTCGCCCCAGCGGTACTGCCCTTCGGCAAACGTGCCATCCAGTTTTGCCGCCGATTCGTAATGCACCGCGGCGGCGGTGAAATTGCTTTCGGTCTGTTGCTGGCGCGCCTGGGCAAGCTGTGCGTCGAATTCAGCGCGTTCATCCGGTGGAAGATGGGTGTTCCCCAGCGAAGCAAACGGCGGACAATCCTTGAGATTCACCGCCACCGTGTTCAGGATTATTTTGGCGCCTGAATTCAGACCGGCCTGCAGGATGTCGTGCAAGTTCCGCTGGAAATTTCGGTAGACCGTCGTCCGGCGCGGATCATCCGGGGCCAGCTGGTTGCCCACAAACATTCTCATGCCACCCCAGGAAGTGTCCGCGGATTTGCCTCGGAGTCCGCGCGCCAGGGACATGAGTAACTGGCTCACGCGTGTCTTTTGCGCCGCCAGACTCAGCCGGATTAGCCACCACGGCGGCGCTTTGGCGCCAAAAACGGTTGCCGCACCGAAAGGCCCAACCATTTCGTTGTTGCCCATGTAGATGATCCATAGGTCGCCCTGATGTTGGGCGCACTCGCGGGCGATGGGCAGGATGACGTTCGAGTTGATGGCCGTGACCGCCACGTTGACGACCTCGAAATGTTCCCCGGGATATCGTTCGCGCAACAACACCTCCAGGTAACGAGCGGCGCCATACGCAGGTTCGGGATCTCCCTGGGCGGCCGATTCCCCCAGAATAAAAATGCGACAGGTGTTGGGCGGTTTGTGCGCCGGTATGAAAATGGGATCGGGCCAGCGCATCAGTTGAGGCGGGAAGAACCTCAAGGCAAAACTCTCGTTATCCACCAGGAATTCCTGTTGGCCGATGCGGATGGTATTGAAGAAATTTGTGCGATAACCATAGCCGCTCAGCCGCAGGATCATTTCCAGTCCGCCCAACAGAACCAGCGGGATGCATACCAGGGCCATCACGCGGAAAACCCATTTGCGGCCTGGGGACAGAACGCGAACCGGACCGTGGTGGGCAGCGGGAGCATCCGGAGCCTTGCGCCCGTTTCGCTGCCGGGATTTTCCGTTACGGGGCCGTCGGTTCACGGTGGAAATTTAGACTTTATCGGGGGTTTCGCAACGGCAATGCTTCCGTGGGGCAGGGTCTCGCATGTATGTGCGGTGGTGCTCGATCCAAAGCCGCCGTATACTTCTCCCTCTCAGGCTGAAAGTTAACTGATGATTATTTTTGTAAACTGGATGATTGGATTTGCGCGTAAGCGTCTTTCACACCCGCACTTGAAACTCAGGGATTGGTTTTGCCGTGCCCGGCATTGGCGCATGATCGCTTGTATCCCTGCCGTGGTCAGCCTTGGGGGGGTCGATCTGCACGCGCAGACCACCAATCTTTTCTGGCAGAAACAAAACATCTACCAGATTATCACCGACCGTTTTTACGACGGCGACACCAGCAACAACAACGTGGAAGGCACCTACGCGCCCAGCAACCCGACGGGCGTTCACGGAGGGGATTTTGAGGGCATCGAACAGAAACTGGATTATATCAAGGCGCTGGGGGCGACCGCCATCTGGATTTCGCCGATCGTATTGAACACCGAGGGGCAATTTCACGGCTATTCGGCGTGGAATTTCTACGAGGTGGCGCCGCACTGGGGTTCCATCACCAATCTTCAGAACCTGGTGCAGGCGGCGCACGCCCGCGGCCTGCTGGTGATTGATGACATTGTGCTGAACCACGCGGGCGACCTCGTCACCGGCAGCGGGTCGGGTTATCCCAATTTTAACTATCCGACAGGTTATCCACTCAGTTATGTGAACGCCAATAAGACCTATCCGGCACCGTTCAATCTGACAGCGGCCAATCCATCGCTCACCAATCTGTTCCACAACTATGGCAACATCGGGAATTACAACGACACCAATCAAGTTATATTGGGCTGGCTGTCCGGGCTGAACGATTTCCGGACGGAAACGCCGTACGTGCGCACCAACATGGCGGCGATTTACGAGTATTGGATCAACCAGATTGGTTTTGACGGGTTCCGGGTGGACACGGCCCTGGAAGTGGACCAAGGATGCTGGCAGAGTTTCTGTCCGGCTATTCATTCCTACGCGGCAACCAATGGCAATACCAACTTCTTCATGTTTGGGGAGACTTTCAGCGGTTCGGAAACCCAGGTGGCTGCCTATACCGGGACGGAAGATGGCGGGCCGTTTGAATTTGATTCGGTATTGGATTATCCGCTTTACGAAAATGCAATCCAAAGCGTCTTCGCCACGGCCAGC
>JBEKTH010000024.1:0-51576 GCA_049516255.1 Verrucomicrobiota bacterium | reverse complement strand
ATTTGACCGTCCCCGGCATCACCGCTGATCACGACGTTTTGCAGCACGCCACCAAGCCAATTCCCGCTCCCGGAAAAAATCACCGTCCCGTTGTGGGCTGAATCCTGGCCAATCTGATAAGTGATGGGGGCCGAGGCCGTGCCCCCGGCGGGAGTCCAAGTGCCGGACATGCTATAAGTCTGGGTTGAGCCAGAAGGCCCGCCGGAGATGTATACCGTGTCCCCGGCGCTCACCCCGGAAATTTGGCTGATGCTCGTCCAGGCATTCGCCCATGAGGCGCCATTGTGCGATCCCGCAGCCGTGTTGTCCACGTACCAGGTCGCCGCCGGGGCTTTCATGGCCAAAGTCATCAGGAAGAAAAGGCCCGGTAAATATTTCATGTTAAATCTAAATTTCACAATGAGTCAAAAATCTGGTTCTCGTGCCGTCCGTCTCTCCTTCGCCAGCGCCTTTTGAGCGGTCCTTCCAGGCCACTCAAGAGAGGCGCTGGCGAGCCCACACCACCTCCTTGGTATTATGGGAATTGTTTGAAACCGATATGGAATGCCGATATTGCCAGTGATTCCGTTACGCGCCGGGATTTCGTTTGCATGGGCCGGCGTAATGACCTGGAAGATTTCACAACATCCAACTCCATAAGCCTAATTTTGATTCGTGCCCGCCGGGGTATTTGTGTCCATTATGCCCGAGTTGGTCGTGGTGCCGCCGGGCGCCGTTTCATTGGCGGGGGCGCTGTTGGACGCCCCGCTCATGGCAGGCGTGTTGGTATCGGCGGAACCCGGTGCCGATTCGCTCGCCGGCGGATTGGCGGAACCTGATTGATTTTCCGTGGAATGATTTCCGCAACCGGCGAGAAATATCACAGCAATCAGTGGAATGATTTTTTTCATGACTTTTTAATCCTTTCGTCTGGTTGAAAAGTGGGGTGCTGGTTTGCGTCTTACATTTCTATGATTGGGAACCCGCCGGGTTCGGCCGGGTTGGGTGCGCGTCAATCCACAACTGTGGCCACGCCTGTCAACGCCCTTTCCCTTGTTCCGTTTCGTTTCATAGCAAGTGTTCTGGTTTTTAATCACACCGGCCTGCCGGTTGCTGCGCGGTTAACCTCGCACGTTTGATTTATCACGCGGTCGGATTGCTCGGGCCACCCACCGGCCGGCTTGTAGTACCATTGGCAAGTTCCATGCCTCCCGCGAAAAAGACGTCAAATAAGGGTTTTCAAGGCAAAGTGGAATTTCAACGGACCTGTAATTGGAACGATTGAAACCAGCGATGGAATGAATTCTGCCAATCCCGGCGCAACCGGTTCACTTGTTTCGCTCCTCGCGCCGGGGATCCAATCCAAACTGAATGAGCCGTTCCCGGATTTTCATCCGGCTGACTCCCAGCCAGCGGGCGGCTTTGGATTGATTGCCTTGTGCCAGCTCGATGGCCTGCTTGAACAGTTCGGGTTCCAAATCCGCGATCATGCGGGCATAGGCGTCCTGGAGGTCTCCGCTTTGGGCGCGATTAAGCAATTCGGCGATGTAATCGGCGTGGGTTTGCCGGTTGGATTCCGTCGGCTTCCGGGTTTTGGCCAGCACGCGCTGGGCATGATCCAAGCTGATGCCGAACGGCCGCGCCAGGAGCAATGCCTGGCGGACGACGTTTTCCAGCTCACGCACATTGCCGGGCCATGGCTGGCTTTGCAGGAACGAAATGGCTTCCGGTTGGATGGAAGGCGCATCCAGGCCGAGTTCCTTGCCATAGCGATGGATAAAATATTTGACCAGTTCCGAGATGTCTTCGGTGCGCTGGCTCAGGGGAGGCAGGCTGATGGTCACAACACTCAGGCGGTAAAACAGATCTTCACGGAATTCTTTTTCCCGAATGGCGGTCTCCAGGTCCCGGTGGGTCGCGGCTAGCACCCGTACGTCCACGGGAATATCCGTTTCACTGCCGAGCCGCTGGATGCTGTGCTCCTGCAGCACGCGCAACAGCTTGCCTTGCGTGCTGGGATTCAGGTCGCCAATCTCGTCGAGGAAGATGGTTCCGCCGTGGGCCTGCTCGAACCGGCCGATGCGGCGGCCCTGGGCGCCGGTGAACGCACCGCGTTCATAACCAAACAGTTCGCTCTCCAGCAGTGTATCCGGGATGGCGGCGCAATTGACCGCAATGAACGGTTTGTCCACGCGATTGCTGTGTTGATAGATGGCGCGCGCGATCAGTTCCTTGCCGGTGCCGGTGGCGCCCCGGATCAGCACCGTGGCGGGCGTGGCGGCGACCCGGCCGATTTCCTTGTAGATTGCCTGCATGGCACGGCTTTGGCCAATGATGGCCGAGCGGTTCATGCGGGCTTCGCCCATGGCCACCGGCTCGGACATCAGCCGGCTGCTGGCGACGGCGGAGGCCACCAGGTCCAGCAATTCATCGGCTTCGAATGGCTTGAGCAAATAATCGCACGCACCCAGCTTGGTGGCTTCGATGGCGGTTTCGGTCGTGCCGTGCGCGGTCATCAGGATGATGGGCTGCTTCGGTTTGGCGGCGTGAAGCTGGGCCACCAGGTCCAACCCCCCCAGGCCGGGCAATCGCAAGTCGGTGATGACCACGCTGTATTGCTCCCGGCAGGCCTGTTCCAGACCGGCATCGCCCCGGCCGGAAATATCCACCTCATAGTCCTCCTCGCGCAGCACCTTTTGCAGGGAGGAGGCGGTGCTGACGTTGTCTTCGATCAACAAAATTTTAGGCTTCATGTTCACTGACCCGCGGCAGCACGATGGAGAACGTGGTGCCGTGGTTAAGCTGGGTTTGGTAACGGAGTTCGCCGCCGTGTTTCTCGACAATTCGCGCCGCGATGGGCAGGCCGAGCCCCGTTCCGCCTTCCTTGGTGGTGAAGAACGGGTCAAACAGCCGCTTCTGAACCTCGGAGGAGATTCCCCGGCCCGTATCCATGACTTCCATGACCGCGAGACAGCCCGTGCCGTTGCGCGCCCGCAGGGTGATTACCCCATCATGGCCGATGCTGTCGGCCGAATTCTGAATCAGGTTGATCAAGACCTGCTTGATTTGCTGTGTGTCCGCGCGTACCCAGACCGACCCGGATGTTTCCAGTTTCAACTCGATCGAAGCCTTTTTCAACTGCGGTTTCAACAGATCATGCACTTCCTGCAAGATGCGCTGGGTGGGAATGGCCACGAATTCCGGTTCGGAGGGGCGCGCGAATTGAAGGAAATCCTTGACGATCCGCTCCAAGCGGCTGATTTCGTCGCCGATCACGACGGCATCTTCATTATCGGCCATGCTGGCCGGCAGCGATTTTTTAAGACTGTAGAGACGGAACTTGATTGCCGTCAACGGATTGCGGATTTCGTGTGCAACGCCGGCCGCCAGCGCGCCCAGCGACGCGAGCTTTTCCTGCCGCACGATGGTGGCCTGGCTCTCGGTCAACCGAAGACGGAGCGGCGCGATGGCGCCACGGTAAACCAAAACGGCCAGCCAGGCGATCAACAGCAGCAACAGCGCCACCGAGAGTTTGAGCAAACGCTGGAAGGTGGCCAGGGTGCGGTTCGATTCCTGTAGAAAATTGTCGAAAGCCGAACTCTGGTCGCGGATGAACGCGTCGCACAAATCCAGCAAATGCTGGGATTGTTGCTGGACCTTTTCGTAGCTGGTCGGAAAGGCAACGGCTTTTGATTCCAGAAAGCCGAGTTTGGCCGCAAGCAAATTGGTGCTGTCCGCCAGATAGTCGTTGTAAGCACCACCCACCCGTTTGAAGAATTCGCGTTCCAGGGGCGTGACGGCATTGTTCTGGTTTGCCTGAAACCACTGGGTCAATGCCTGTGAGTCTTTCTGGAACTGATCATAATCGGCGGGTTCACCCCGAAGACGATAGCGGAGCAGGCTGTCGTTCAATCGTTGGATTTCACCCTTCATGTGAACGGCCAGATAGAAATCGTTGGCTTTCAGCCCGTCAAACTCGCGTTGCAAATGATCCACCCGTTCCCAGGTGGTGCGGCTTACCCAGATCACCAGAATGGAACCCAGCAGCGCGGTCAGAACCAGGCCCGCCAGCCGCAGCTTCGCCGCCGGCGTGGGATTGGCACGCGGCGTGCCACCTATGGCAGGAATTGTATCACCTGACTCTTTCATTTTAATGCGGATTGCCTTCAAATTCAGGAATTTCGGCTGAAAACCGCCGAATCCCCTGTTGGCATAGCATCCGCTAGTCCATCTGCAAAAGTAACGTTAAATTTACGGCAAACCAACAATAACCTGAAATCCCGAAATAATGAAAACGCAAATGGCAGTCGGGTCTTACTTTGCTTCGCCTTTTTCTGCATGCCCAACGGAAATGTGGGCCAATGAATGCAACAGCAATGAAAGTAACAGCCACGGCAGCCGGAGTTTCCTGCCAGCGCCCAATCCGGAACTACGACCAATATCTGCCCGTATGGGTTGGGTCCCCGCCCGCTATAAGAATTCCGGGTTGCCGTCTTCATTGAAGGACTGGCTGGCTTCCCAGGCCGCCGTGCTGATTGGCTAGGGAGCAGCGGGAGGCGAAGGCTCCGCTCAAGTTGTGTCGGTCAGCCGGTCGTCTCGTGGAAATGTTGGATTAACGGTGCTGTCCGTTCCTTCCGCGGGATGCATCTGCCGTTTCCATTTGTGGATGAAGTTTGGGCGGCCGCGGGATTCCATGAACAAGAACGTTTTGATAGTGGATGATGATGCCAGTGTGCGTAAATCCTTGTGTAAGGTTTTGAGTGGCGCAGGCTACTGTGTGTTGGAGGCAAAGGATGGTCCGGAGGCCATCAAACTGTTTGAGACCCGGCCCATTGACCTGGTGTTGCTGGACATCGGCCTTCCCGTCGAGAGCGGCTGGCACGTATTTGAACGCATTACCGGCCAGGCCCCCATACTTCCGATCATCATCATCACCGGGACAGCCAATCAACGCGATACGGCGATCGCGGCCGGGGTGGGTGCCTTGATGGAAAAACCTCTGGACGTGCCCCGGCTTCTGAAAGCGATGCAGGAATTGCTGGTTGAATCGAAGGAAGCCCGGCTGCGCCGCCTGTGTGGGTATAACCAGGATACCCGTTATCTCGCCTCCCTCTCAGCCAGTAACCCGCAACCCTTGCGGCGGAGTAGCGGGCGCTCCATGTAGTAGTCGAAGCGGTTGGGCGCCGCAAGGGCGCGACGCGGCCGGCTTTACGCCACGGCAAATTCGGACACTGCCGGAGAACCTGCCCGGTTGCTTTTGGCGATATTTCCGCCTATTTATTTCCCGATGGCGAATTCCAAAACCACCACGCCGCGCCAGGGCTCAAGGCGTTCCTTGAAAAAAATTCCCACCATTGCACTTCTGGTCGAGTCCTCCCGGGCCTCGGGCCGGGCCTTGTTGTGCGGGATTGCCAAATGTGCGCATCACCATGGTCCCTGGGCGTTTTACTGGGAACCCGGGGGGTTGGAAAAGGCATGGCCCAAGCTCAAGGCATTGGACGTGGACGGAATCATCTTGCGGGACGTGGACAAGTTGGCGGAGGTGCCGGCCCTGGGAATTCCCGCCGTGGTCATCGGACACAGCAAAACTGAAATTCCCAACATGGTCAACGTGGTGACGGATTCCTCCGCCATCGGTCGGATCGGGGCCGAACACCTGTTGCAATGCGGTTTCAAGCATTTTGCCTATTGCGGTTATGGCGCTGCGCCATCCTCGACGGCGGGCCGGGAAGCGTTCACCTGGTCCGATTTGCGCCGGGAATCCTTTCAGCGACACATTCGCCTGGCGGGATTTGACGTTCAAGCTTACACCACCGTGCCGCCAGCGTCCCGCGCCTGGCGTGCCGAGCACGACAAAATGGCCGCCTGGCTGAAATCCCTGCCCAAGCCGGTGGGATTGATGGCCTGCAACGATGACTGCGGCCAGCAGGTGATGGAAGTCTGCAAACTGGCAAATCTGGCGGTGCCGGATGCCATTGGCGTTCTGGGGGCGGACAACGACGAGGTGGTTTGCGGGCTCTCGGATCCGCCGATGTCCAGTGTGGCCATCAACTTTGAACGTGCCGGTTATGAAACGGGGTTGGTGTTGTTCCGGCTGTTGCGCAGAAATCGCCGGGTGCCGTCAAAAATCACCGTGCCGGCGACCCACGTGGTGGCGCGTCGTTCGACCGATATCACCGCCGCTTCCAATCCCCATCTGGTCAAGGCGTTGCAATTCATTCGTGACCATGCCCGGGAAAATGTGATGGTGGCGGAGGTATCCCGTGCCGCCGGCCTGTCGCGCCGGGCCTTGGAAATAAAATTTCGGCGGGAGATGGGGTGTTCGATTCGCAAACACATCTGCCGCATGCGTACGGATCAAATCGTGCAGTTGCTGGTGGAGACAAACCTGCCGATCAGTCAAATCGCGGAAAACCTGGGATTTTCCGATGCCCAGCACTTTGCCCGTTATTTTCGCGCCGCCAAACAGGCCGGTCCGCTGGCCTTCCGCAGAACGTACGGGAGACGCGCCGGTTGAAAATGATTTTTTGACCCGTTTCGGCGGTGTGTGCGCATTTTGGTGATTCTTTTGCGCAAAATGGCGTTTTGCACGGCCATGCCAATGCTATAGAACTTGGGGCAGCACTCAACCATTGCATCCGCAAACCGGCACAGAATTGTCGAGGCCCGGGTTCTAACAACATCGGCGGGGTTGTTTTGCCGGCGGCCGTGGGTGATTTATCGGGGTTGCTGCATAAAGAGCAAGGTATCCATATGATCGATTTGAAACGGCTTGAAGTTTGGTTTGTCACCGGTAGCCAGCATCTTTACGGCCCCGAAACGCTCAAGGCCGTCGCGAAACATTCTCAGGAAATCGCGAAGGCATTCAATGCCGCCCCCGCCATCCCGGTGAAGGTGATCTTCAAACCGGTGATGACCACGCCGGAGGACATCACCGCACTCTGTCAGGAGGCAAACAACGCGTCCAAGTGCCTCGGCTTCATCACCTGGTGCCACACGTTCTCGCCCTCCAAGATGTGGATCAACGGGCTCAAGCAGCTTCGCAAACCGGTGGCACACCTGCATACGCAATATCATCGTGACATTCCGTGGGCGACGATTGACATGGATTTCATGAACCTGAACCAGGCCGCCCACGGCGACCGGGAACATGGCTTCATCTGGAGCCGCCTTCGTCTCAATCGCAAGGTCGTCGTCGGTTTCTGGCAGGAAAAATCCGTCCAGCAAAAGCTCGGCGCCTGGTGCCGCGCCGCCGCCGCCTGGCACGATTGGCAGGGGGCAAAGTTCGCCCGCTTCGGCGACAACATGCGTGAGGTGGCCGTGACCGAGGGCGACAAGGTGGCCGCCCAGTTCAAATTTGGCTACGCGGTCAACGGTTATGGTGTCGGCGACCTGGTCAAATCGGTGAACAGCGTTTCCCCGAAGGCCATTGACAGGCTGGTCCAGGAATATGCCGACACCTACCAGATGGCTGCCGATTTGCGCCAGGGCCGCGCCCGGCACGATTCCATTCGTGAAGCCGCCCGTATCGAGCTCGGCCTGCGCATGTTCCTGAAGGCCGGCGATTTCAAGGGCTTCACCACCACGTTCGAGGATTTGCACGGGTTGGCCCAGCTTCCCGGCGTATCCGCCCAGCGGCTCATGGCCGATGGCTACGGCTTCGGTGCCGAAGGCGATTGGAAAACGGCGGCGCTGCTGCGGGCCATGAAGGTCATGGCCGCCGGCCTGCCCGGCGGCACCTCGTTCATGGAGGATTACACGTATCATCTCGATCCCAGGGGCAAAAAAGTCCTCGGCGCGCACATGTTGGAAATCTGCCCGTCCATTGCCGACGGCAAACCTTCATTGCAAGTCCATCCGCTCGGCATCGGCGGCAAGGCCGACCCGGCGCGGCTGGTCTTCAACACGCCTGCCGGCCCGGCGTTGAATGCGTCGCTCATCGACCTCGGCAACCGGTTCCGTTTGCTCGTCAACGAGGTGGATGTCGTCAAACCCGACCAGCCGATGCCCAGGCTGCCGGTCGCCCAGGCCGTCTGGAAATGCCGTCCCAATTTCGAGGACGCCTGCGCCTGCTGGATTTACGCCGGTGGCGCGCACCATACCGGCTTCAGCCAGGCCGTCACCACGGAAATGCTTGAAGATTTTGCGGCGATGGCCGGCATTGAAGTCGTTGTCATTGACGCCAACACGCAGCTCCGTCAGTTCAAGCAGGAGCTTGTTTGGAACGACGCCGCCTACGGCTTGAAGTCCGGCTGGATTGCCTGACCAGCCGGATCCATTTTCCAATAAAAGTCGTCCGCGTATGAAAAGTTTGAAATTAAAAATTCTTTTCGCCGCCGCTGTTTTGGCGGCGGCCCTTTCGCACGCCGACGTCACGCCGGTGGTCGCTTTACAAGCTGAGCCGTTTCCGTTGCCGCAAGTGCGGCTGCTCGACGGCCCGTTTCGCGACGCGATGTTGCACGACGGAAAATATTTGTTGAGCCTGGAGCCGGACCGGCTGTTAAGCTGGTTCCGCAAGGAAGCCGGATTGCAACCGAAAGGCGAAGTTTATGGCGGCTGGGAGTCCAAAGGCATCGCCGGCCACACGCTCGGCCATTACCTCTCCGCCTGCTCGCTCATGTATGCGTCCACCGGCGACCGGCGGTTCCTTGACCGGGTGAATTACATCGTCAGTGAACTGGCCATTTGTCAGCAGGCGAACGGCAATGGTTACGTCGCGGCGATCCCCAATGGCAGGGCGATTTTTGCCGAAATCCAGCGCGGCGAAATCGAATCACAGGATTTTGGACTCAACGGCGGCTGGGTTCCCTGGTACAACTTGCACAAGGAACTTGCGGGGATGATTGACGCCGGGCAATGGTGCGGCAATTCCCAGGCGTTGGAAGTGGCCACGAACCTCGCCAATTGGGCGGACGCCACCACGAAGAACCTGACGGAAGCGCAATGGCAAAAAATGCTGGTCTGCGAACAGGGCGGCATGAACGAGGCGCTCGCCAATCTTTATGCCATCACCGGCAACACAAATTATCTCGTCCTCGCCAGGAAATTTTATCACGAGGCCGTCATGGATCCTTTGGCGCGGGGCGAAGACAGGCTCAATCGCCTGCATTCCAACATGCAAATCCCGAAGGTCATCGGCGCCGCGCGCATTTATGAGCTGACCGGCGATGAGCATTTTGCCGACATCGCGAATTATTTCTGGAACAACGTTGCGTTGAACCGTTCTTTCGTCATTGGCGGCAACGGCGACTACGAACATTTTTTCCCGACGAATGATTTTGCCGGAAACCTCTCCGCCCAAACCGCTGAAACCTGCTGCACCTACAACATGCTCAAATTGACGCGGCACATCTTCGAATGGACGCCGGACGCCGCGACGATGGATTTTTACGAGCGCGCGCTTTACAACCACATTCTTGCGTCGCAGGACCCGGACACGGGAATGTTCGCCTATTTCATGTCGCTCAAACCCGGCCATTTCAAAACTTTCTCCACGCCGAATGATTCGTTCTGGTGCTGCGTCGGCACCGGCATGGAAAATCACGCGAAATACGGCGACACCATTTATTTTCACGGCGATAATTCCCTGTTCGTCAATCTGTTTATTCCGTCCGAACTGTCGTGGCCGGAAAAGCGCCTCGTGGTGCGGCAGGAAACCAAATTTCCCGAACGCGACGTCACCCGGCTGGATTTCAAAACGGAATCTCCGGTCCGGCTGGCCGTGAAAATCCGCTGGCCGGCGTGGGCGGACACGATCGCCGTCCGCGTGAATGGCGAAAAACAAAACATTCCCGGCGCACCCGGCTCCTATTTCACCCTTGACCGCGAATGGCAAAACGGCGACCGCGTAGAAATCCGGTTGCCGATGAAATTGCACGCCGAACCGCTGCCGGGAACAACAAACATCGTCGCACTCCTTTACGGCCCGATTGTCCTGGCGGCCGAACTTGGCACCGACGGAATGCCGAAGCCCTACGCGAAGGACCAGCTGGATTTTGTCAAGGTGCCGGACCCGCAAGTGCCGGTTTTTGTCGCCGATGAGAATTCATTGTTGAAACATATCAAGCCGGTTTTCGGCCAGCCGCTGACCTTCCGTACAAAAAATCTTGGCCGTCCGCAAGATGTCACCCTGATTCCCTATTATAAGTTGAGCAACCAACGTTACTCGGTTTATTGGAGCGAGGTCAGCCCGGCGGAATGGAAGACAAATCCTGCCACGGCCGCAGCCGCGGCCGGGGCGCGATTGGAAATGGCCTTGAATGCCGATTGAATTCGAACATGAGCGCCCCATACACCATCGGCCTTGACTACGGGACGAATTCAGTCCGTGCGCTGGTCGTGGACACGGCGAACGGGCGCGAAGTCGGCACCGCCGTCTGGAATTATGAGCACGGCATGGCGGGCGTGATTTTATCGCGCGACCCGAACCTCGCGCGACAGCATCCCGCCGACTACGTCAGGGGCGCGGAGATCACGATCAAAAAGGCGCTGGCCGATGCGAAGAAAAACGTGCGCGGTTTCAAGCCGGAGCAGGTCGTTGGCATCGGCGTGGACACGACCGGCAGTACGCCGCTTCCCGTTGACGCGAACGGCCAGCCGCTGGCGTTCAACCGGAAATTTGCCGGAAATCCAGCGGCCATGGCGTGGCTGTGGAAGGACCACACCGGCGTGGCGGAAGCCGCGGACATTACCGGTCTGGCCGGAAAAATCCGGCCGCACTATCTGGCCAAATGTGGCGGGGTCTATTCCAGCGAATGGTTCTGGAGCAAGATTCTCCATTGTCTGCGGACCGTACCGGAGGTTTTTGCCGCGGCGGATTCATGGGTGGAGCTGGCCGATTACGTCCCCGCCGCGCTCACGGGCACGGAATCGCCGCAGAAATTGACCGTGGGCATCTGTGCCGCCGGCCACAAGGCGATGTTTAATGAAACCTGGGGCGGCTATCCGGACGCTGAATTCCTTTCACAATTGGACCCCCGGCTCGGCGCGTTGCGTGAACGCCTTTGCCCCCGGGTGTGCGCGGTGAATTCCGCCGTGGGCGGGCTGACCCCCGCCTGGGCCAGGAAAACCGGTTTGCGTGCCGGAATTCCCGTCGCGGTCGGCGCGTTCGATGCGCATCTCGGCGCCATCGGCGCCGGGGTTGCTCCGGGCGCGTTGGTAAAGATCATCGGTACCAGCACCTGCGACATCGCGGTCTGGCCTGGAAAGGAAAAACTCGCGGACATTCCCGGTTTGTGCGGCATCGTCAACGGCAGTGTGCTGCCCGGCTTTTACGGGTTGGAAGCCGGCCAGTCCGCCGTCGGCGATATTTTCAACTGGTGGGTTCATTACATCCAGCCCGGCGGAAAAAAACCGCTCTCGCACGCTGATTTGGACAACGCGGCTGCCAGATTGAAACCCGGCGAAAGTGGCCTGCTCGCGCTCGACTGGAACAACGGCAACCGCACCATCCTGGTGGATCAACGGCTCACCGGTTTGCTGGTCGGCCAGACACTTTACACCACGCCGGTGGAAATCTATCGGACGCTGGTGGAGGCGACGGCGTTCGGCGCGCTGACGATCATCAACCGCTTTGAAGAGTACGGCGTGAAGATTAACCGGGTCATCAATTGCGGCGGTATCGCGGAGAAAAGCCCGCTAACCATGCAAATCTACGCCGATGTGACCGGCCGGCCGATGACGGTGTCGCGTTCGGCGCAGACGTGTGCGCTGGGTTCGGCCATCGCCGGTGCGGTCGTGGCCGGGGTGCACAAGGATTTCGTCCTGGCCCAGAAGGCCATGACGGGATTGAAGGCGAAAATTTACCGGCCGGATCCAAAGGCCTACGCGGTTTATCGCGAGCTGTACCCGTTATACCGCGAACTCCATGACGCCTTCGGCACGAAGGCGTGGAACGGCAACCTGTACAAGGTCATGAAACGACTCATTGACATCCGTAATCGTGTCCGGAGATAATTTTCTCAATCCCAGATGCTGGAAGCATTAAAACGACAGGTCTGCGCGGCGAATCTCGAACTGGTCGCCGATGGTTTGGTGATGCAAACCTGGGGCAACGCCAGCGGCATCGACCGTGCGCGCGGGCTGGTCGTCATCAAGCCCTCCGGCGTGGCGTATGACGGGATGAAGCCGGGACAGATGGTGGTGGTTTCACTCAAAACCGGCCGGGTGGTGGAGGGCAAACTCAAACCCAGTTCCGATACCCCGACCCATCTGGTGTTGTACCGCGCGTTTCCAACCATCGGCGGCATCGTCCACACCCACAGCCTTTACGCCACGGCCTGGGCGCAGGCGCGGCGGAAAATCCCGGCCTACGGCACGACCCAGGCAGATTACTGGTTTGGCGAGGTTCCTTGCACCCGCGCCCTGACGCCGCGCGAAATCAAAAGCGATTACGAGGCGAACACCGGCCATGTCATCGTCGAGACCTTCCGGAAGTCAAATCCACTGGAGCATCCGGCGGTGCTGGTCGCCAGTCATGGACCGTTTACCTGGGGCAAGGACGTGAACGATGCGGTTCACAATGCCGCGGTTTTGGAACTTGTCGCGCGGCTGGCTGGCGAAACATTGAGGATCAATCCGAAGACAAAGCCGATGGCCTCCGCGCTGTTGAACAAACACTATTTTCGCAAACACGGAAAAAACGCGTATTACGGACAAAAAATGATCGGGCAACTATTATGAAAAAAATCCTGCTATCAACCGCAATGATGCTTGCCGGACTGGGCGTGGTTTGCCTGACCGGTTGCGCGTCAGTCTCAAAATCGGGTTCGGCGTCACTGGCAACCATCACGGAAGCTCCCTTCGGCACGATGCCGGACGGCACACCGGTGCAAATCTATACACTCCATAATTCCCGGGGCGCCGGGGCCCGGATCATGACTTACGGTGGTATTCTGCAAAAACTCATCATGCCGGACAAAAGCGGCAACTTTGCCGACGTCGTCCTGGGGTATGACGACCTCGACGGCTACCTCACCAACAGCCCGTATTTCGGCGCGCTCGTCGGGCGCTATGGCAACCGCATTGGCGGCGGCCGGTTCACACTCGAAGGGCAGACCTGCACGTTGCCGCAGAACGATCATGGCAACACGTTGCACGGCGGCTTGAAAGGATTCGACAAGGTTGCCTGGACGGTGGTGAAGGCGGAGGTCGGCCCCGAAGGTCCGTGGTTGGTTTTGCATTATTTGAGCCAGGACGGCGAGCAGGGCTTCCCGGGCAACCTGGACGTTACCGCGACCTACACGCTGACCGACGACAACGCGTTGAAACTGGAATTCACCGCGACGACCGACAAGCCGACGGTGGTCAACCTGACTCATCACTCCTACTTTAATCTGGCCGGGCAGGGCAACGGCGACATTCTCAGCCATGTGGTTTACATCAATGCCAGCGAGACAACGCCCGTGGACAGCAAGTTGATCCCGACCGGCACGTTTGCCGACGTGACCGGCACGCCGTTCGATTTCCGCACGCCGACCGCCATTGGCGCACGCATCAACGATCCCGACACCGTGCTGCAGTACGGCCCCGGCTACGATCACAACTGGATCATCAACAAGCCGCCCGGCCAGTTTGGCCTGATGGCGCGCGTGGTGGAACCGACCACCGGCCGCGTAATGGAAGTATGGAGCGACCAGCCCGGCCTGCAATTTTACGCCGGCAATTTCCTCGACGGCACCATCCATGGCAAGGACGGCAAGGTCTATCAGCGCCGTTCCGCGTTCTGCATGGAGCCGCAGCATTATCCCGACTCGCCCAATCAATCCAACTTTCCCTCGACCGAGTTGAAGCCGGGCGAGACCTATCGTAACACCATCGAGTATAAATTCAGCGCTCAATAATAGCCCGAAAACGCTTAGATTTTATGAATGAAATCACCAACAGCGTGTTGGCGGCAACCAACAACATGGACGTGGCGACGAACGCCCTCGCCACGGCGTCCGCGGCGGGCGGAATGAACGGCACGGTGTTCAACGGCCTGGACCTGGCCGTCATCGTCGCCTTTGCCGTCGGCATGATCATCACCGTCTGGTATTCCATGCGGAAGAAGAACGAGTCGGGCAAGGACTACTTCCTGTCCGGGCGCGACGCCAACTGGCTGCAGATCGGTTCCTCGATCTTTTCCTCCAACATCGGCTCCGAACACCTCGTCGGCCTGGCCGGCGCCGGCTTCGTCACCGGCATGGCCATGGCCCACTGGGAAATGCATGCGTATTGGATTCTCATTCTCGGCTGGGCTTTTGTGCCGCTCTACGACCGCATGAAGGTCTTCACCATGCCGGAGTTTCTCGAGCTCCGCTTCAGCCGCGGTTCACGCAATGTCCTGAGCCTGCTCACCATGGCCAGCCTGGTGCTGACCAAGATTGCCGCCACCATCTATGCCGGCGACGTCGTTATCCGCACGCTGTTGAACGTCGACCATATCAACGTCTTCGGACACCAGATCGACGTCTTCTGGGCGATTGCCCTGGGCTTGGCCTTTACCACCGGCCTTTACACGGTTTTTGGCGGCATGCGCGTGATTATGTACACCGCCGTGCTTCAGGCGCCGGTGCTCATTTTCGGTTCCGTCTGCATCCTGTTCATGGGCCTCCGTGTTCTGGGCCATGGTAATCTCATTGACGGCTGGCATGCCACCCTCGCGACAGTCGCTGCTGCTACTTGGCACGGCGACGGCGTCCACCTCGTTCGCTCCATCCACGACCCGGACTGGCCCTGGCTGGCGATTCTGCCCGGCTCGGCCATCATCGGTTTTTGGTATTGGTGCACCGACCAGTACATCGTTCAGCGCGTGCTGGCCGGCAAAAATCAGCAGGAATCTCGGCGCGGCACCATCCTCGCCGGTTTCTTCAAGTTGACCCCGGTATTCATCTTCCTGGTGCCGGGCATGATTGCCTTTGCGCTGACCAAGACGCCCGGTGTTGGCTTCAGCACCAGCGGCGACGCCGCTTACACCTCGCTCGTGGCGCAAATCCTGCCCCACGGCCTCCGGGGCATGGTGGCTTGCGGCATGATCGTCGCCCTCATGGCCTCGCTCGGCTCAAAATTCAACGCTTCCGCCACGCTCTTCACCATGGATTTCTACCGGGAATGGCATCCGACTGCCTCCCCCAAAACCGAGGTGATCGTGGGCCGCATCGCCACGGCCGCAATTGTCTTCGTCGGCATCTGCTGGGTGCTGGTGATCAAGAACCTTCACATGCCGCTTTACCTGTATCTTCAAAACGTCCAGGGCTATCTCTCGCCCGCCATTGCTGTTTTGTTCGGCATGGGCGTGTTTTGGAAACGCGCCACCGCCCCCGCCGCCCTGTGGGCCTTCGTCATTGGCATGCTCGGCGGTTTTGGACGCCTCGCTGCCGACCTCGTCATGCGCAACGATGCCGATGCGGTCACCAAACTCAAAGAAGACCTCTATCACGGTGTCATCAACCTGGACCAATACAACGCTGGCATTGCCCCCATCAAGGCCGCACACAACGCCATCATGTTCGACTTTTGGAACATTCACTGGCTGTATTACTGCGAAGGATTGTTTGTGCTCACCGCCGTGTTGATGGTCATCATCAGTCTCATGACCAAGGCGCCCGACCCGAAGACCATCAAATATACCTGGTACGGCGCCACCCCGGAGGAAAAGGCCGCCACCCGCGCCAGTTGGAGTGCCAGGGACGTCGTCCTGAGCCTGATTGTCGTGGGCTGCGTCGTGCTGTTCTACATCAAGTTCTGGTGATTTAATGGTACGCTTGAGGGCTGCGGTACGTCCGTGCCGCAGCCTTTTAATTTATGACCGTGAAAAAGTCCATTGGACCGTGTCTGCACGAGTCAGTCCTCGCACGGGTAAGTCCCGCATGTTGATACAAAACCCGCTCACGCGAGTGCCCAGGCCGGTTTGATTTCCAGGTCAAGCGACGTCGGTTCGATGCCGGCCAAAAGTTTGCGTTCCGCCAGAATGCCAATCATCGCCGCGTTGTCGGTGCAAAGTTCCTTTTCCGCAAGGCGCAGCGTGAAGCCTTCCTTTTCGCAGACCCGCGCCAGCTCGCGGCGCAGGGCTCGATTACAGGTCACACCGCCGGAGGCCGTCACGCAACGCACGCCGTTGCGCTTCGCGGCGCGGAGCGTCTTGGCCACCAGCACTTCTACGATTGCTGCCTGAATGCAAGCGCACAAATCGCGTACCGGTTGCATTTCCTTCAACAAATCCGGATGGTCGCGGACAAAGTAGCGCACGGAAGTTTTCAAGCCGCTGAAACTGAAATCGTCACTGGCGTCATTGAGCAATGGGCGTGGAAAGTCGAAGGCCTTCGGATTGCCCTGTTCGGACAGCCGGTCGATTTCCGGTCCGGCGGGGTAGGGCAGTCCCATCAGCTTGCCGGTCTTGTCGAAACATTCGCCTGCCGCGTCGTCCGTGGTCGAACCGAGCACGCGATGTTTCAACTCCGATTCCACCAGCACGAGCAGCGTATGTCCGCCGCTGACGATGAGCGATACATTGGGTTGAAAGCTGGAGAAGTCGGCGGTGAATTGTTTTGTGATTTCACGGCCCCTCGCCCCGTCCCTCTCCCCATCGGATGGAAAGAGGGTGGCCGAAGGTCGGGTGAGGGGTTTAGGCGATTCTACAATCCACGGTGAATAAAGATGGGCTTCGTGATGGTGGATGCCGAGAAACGGTTTCTTCAAGGCAAAGGCGAAAGCTTGGGCGGCCTTGAATCCAACGAGCAGTGCCGTGGGCAGTCCCGGTCCCTGGGTGGCGGCGACGGCGTCAAGCTGGTCCGGCTGCAACTGCGCTGCCTGCAACGCCGCTTGGGTCACGGGAACCAGATTCCGTAAATGTTCCCGCGCGGCGAGTTCCGGCACGACGCCACCATACTCGGCGTGCAGTTTGATTTGCGACGAAACGGCGTTGGATAACACCTTTCCGTCGCGCACCACGGCGACGCTGGTTTCGTCACAAGAAGTTTCTATGGCCAGCAGGTTCACATCGTGTTGGAGTTCAAGCTTTAGCTTGTTCGTTCCGGGATACTGACTGGAGGCAAGCTGAAGCCTGAACTCCAGCCTTTCATTTCACCGCGACCTTCTCGGTTTTAAAAAACTGGCTGTAAAGGAGAATACCCTTGAGCAGGTCCTCGGCACGATCCATCTGCACGTCCCGGATATTTTCGATCCGGGCGCGTTCTTCCGGAGTCAGCGTGTACAGTCCGCCGGGCGAGCGCATGAAGATCAACGCGGCCTCTTCTTCATCGGTCATGGGTACGACCACGTCCGGGGTGATGCCATGTTCATGAATGACCCGGTGACTGGGGGTGTAATACTTGGCCGTCGTCAGTTTAAGCGCCGAACCGTCGTCCAGCGGGAAAATGCTCTGCACGGAGCCTTTGCCGAACGTTTTTTCCCCGAGCACGATCCCGCGGTGCAAATCCTGTAAACAGCCGGTGACGATTTCCGACGCGCTCGCGCTGCCAAGATTGACCAGCACCACCATGGGCATGCCGTTCAATTCGTCGCCGTGGCCATCGGCGCGCCGGATGGAGTTTTGGTCCGGATCGCGGCCTTCGGTGGTGACCACCAGTTGTCCGCGCGGCAGAAATTTACTGCAAACCCCCACCGCTTCGTCCAGCAGGCCGCCGGGATTCCCGCGCAGGTCGAGAATCAACGCCTTCATGCCCTGTGCCTTCAATTTGTTCAACGCATCCTCCAGTTCATCACTGGTGTTGTCGCCAAACTGGGTGATGCGAATGTAGCCGATCTGGTCCGGGCCGAGGGGAAAATCCTTCTTGCCGTTGATGTCCTTTACCATGTCCACATTGATGATCGCGCGGGTCATGGTCAAATCCCGGGTCACACCCGAGGACGGACGCTGAACCGTCACGGTGACCTGGGTGCCCGGGTCACCGCGCAGTTCCTTGACTGCATCCTGCAGGGCCAATTTGTCCGTGCTCTTGCCGTTGATTTTTATGATGCGGTCGCCGGCCAGAACGCCCGCGCGGAACCCGGGCGTATCATCCATGGGAGTCACCACGGTGATATAATTGTCCTTCATGGCGACCACCAGGCCGAGTCCGCCAAAGGCCCCTTCCGTGTCGCTCTGTAATTCCTGGTACTCCTCCGGATCCATGAATTCGCTGTGCGGGTCCAGTGAGTCAATCATCCCCTTGAGCGCGTCGTAAACCAGGTCATGGTACGTCAGGTTCGTGCCGTCCACGTATTCCGTGCGGACCTTCTCCAGCACGTTGGCGAACAGCTCCAGGTTGGGATAAACCGAGTCCTTCTGCTCCGCCGCGCTGGCTGAACTCAAATAAATGTGGGCGCCAATGATCAGGTTCAGCAGCAGCGCCGCGATGACCAATCCATAAATCAGACGTCGTTTCATAAGCAGGAGGAAATTAACACAAACTGGAGCCTCCGCAAAACCCGTTTCCCGGGCTTTCGGAACTCCGGGCACCGCCCCGGCTCGTTGGGGAAAACCATCGCCGCGCCGGGACGGCGCCCGGTGCTCCGGTTTTGCAGTGGTTTCAAACTGGTCGAATTTTGAATCAAGTCTTGTTTCGCAACAACATTTCGATGAACGGCAGGTCGCCAGGGACCGTGACCTTGGGATTGGGGGCGATGCTGGACACCAGCCGGACCGGTTGGCCGATCAACTCGCACGCCGCCGTATCGTCCGTTAAAATCAGCCGGCGCCGGCGCGCCTCGGCCAGCGCGCGGCGGATCACTTCGACGCGAAACGTCTGCGGCGTTTGCACCGCCCACAATTTCGACCGGTCGAGCGTGCGCTGAATCAACCGGCCGTCGGCGGATTCCTTGACGGTATCGGTGACCGGCTGCGCCGCCACTGCCGCGCCGGTCTCGTCCGCGGCCCGAACCGTGGCCGCAATCAGCTCATCGCTGGTACAGGGCCGCGCGGCATCCTGAATCGCCACAATCTCCGCCGTTGCAGACAACGCCTCCAAACCGTTCCAGACCGAGTCCTGCCGTTCCGCTCCCCCGACAACAATGCGAAACGGCTTTTGAAGGTGAAACCGCGACGCCAGTTCCGTGAACGCGTTTTGCATTCCGTCGCGCACGACGACAACGACTTCGCCGATGCACGGCGCGTCGTTGAATCTTTGCCAGGAATGGGCAACGACGGGGCGGCCGGCCACTTCGAGGAACAATTTATCCACCCCGGCCGGCGGGGCCGGAGCGTCTCCGGCGAGGCGAAGGCCCGCGCCCATGCGGACGCCCTTGCCGGCGGCGACAAGAATGGCGGTGTTCATCCGTCCAGTCTAAAGTTCAGAGTTCAAAGTCCAAGGCCAAAACTCAAGGACGTGCCGCTTTTGTGTATCTGAGCATACGCACCCAATGGAGACAACTCCCTCGCCCCGCCCAAGCGGGGAGAGGGTTGGGGCGAGGGGATTTGAACTCGTAAACACTGGCCTCCTCTCCCCGGCCCTCATCCTCCCTTGGGGAGGAGAGGGAGAAAATAAGGTTGTTGCCGCTTTTGACCTTGGGTTTTGGGCTGTGGACTGTGGACTCCCGACTAACTCGCGGGTTGCCAATCCAGCACTTTCAGTTGCACCGTGTGCGTGCCGTTATACGGGTTGACCTGCGGCGCAAAGGCGAGATCAAATTTCCCGACCGGCAGGGATTCACCGCCGCCGTTCCACCAAACAGCCTCCAACGTGGTTGCGCCGCTTGCAGCGCCGTAGCCGCCTTGCGGCGAAGGCGTGTCCGTGACCCACATTTTGACGTGTCGTTTGTCCGCGCCGATGCGCTGGAGCGGCCGCGCGTGCGTGAGATTGCGGGCGCAGAATTGCACGCCCGGATTGCCCTGGCCCACCGGGCTCAACCGCGACAACTCGTGGAGCGCGTCCAGGGTCATTTCTTCCAACCCCACTTCCGCATCGAGGCGCAACGGTGGTTGCAAATCCTCCGGTTTCAGTGAGCGCGCGGCCACTTCATTCAGCCGTTGCCGCAACGCGTCAATGTTATCCGGTCGGATGCTCAAACCCGCGGCCATCGCATGTCCGCCGTGGCGCAACAGCAAATCATCACATTCACGCAACGCCGCGGCCAGATCGAAACCGGCAATGCTGCGGCCCGATCCGCGCCATTCATCGCCTTCGCCGCCGATGATGATGGTGGGCCGGTAAAAGGCCTGCAACACCCGCGAGGCCACGATGCCGACCACGCCGATGTGCCAGAGTAATTGTCCCTCGACGATGACGAAATCGGTTCGTGGGTTGAATCTGGCGCGCACTGCGCCGGTGACTTGCTCGGCGATGCCGCGTTCAATTTTCTGGCGTTCGCGGTTCCGGGCATCGAGATTTTCGGCGAGCGGCACGGCCTCGGCCAGATTGCGGGCCAGCAGCAGGCGCAGGGATTCCTCGGCGGATTCGAGCCGGCCGGCGGCGTTGAGGCGGGGTGCGAGTTGAAACGCCACGTCGTGCGTGCCAAGCACGGGAGGTGATTGCGCGGCCTTTTTCAGGGCGATGAGCCCGGGCCGCTGGGTCAGGTTCAACCGTTGCAGACCGGCGGAGACCAGGATGCGGTTTTCCCCGACGAGCGGAACCAGGTCGGCAATGGTGCCCAGGGCCACCAGATCCAGCAGCGGCCGCAAATCAAATTCCACCATGCCGGGCAGGTTCATTTCGCACCCACGTTTTACCAGCGCGTGGGCGAGCTTGAAGGCAAGGCCGGCGGAACATAATTCAGTGAATGTAGGACAGACATCTTGCCTGTCTCCATTTTCGGTTTGTCCGGAGACAGGCGCGACGCCTGTCCTACGAAGTTGCGGATTCACGAGCGCGACCGCCTCCGGCGCGGGGTTCGAGACCTGGTGGTGATCGAGCACAATCACGTCCATGCCGCGGGCGCGCAGCCAACGGATGGCCTCCACGGCGGTTGAACCACAATCCACGGCAAGGAGGAGCGTGACGGGAAATTTGTTGAGACAAATTTCAACCCCCTCCCGGCTCAGGCCGTAGCCCTCGTCCATGCGGTTCGGCAGGTAAAAATCCGCCTGCCAGCCGAGGGCCCGGAGCACCTCCAGGAGCAGGGCGGTGGAGGTCACGCCGTCCACGTCGTAATCGCCGAAAATCACCAGCGACTCGTTTTGTTCGCGGGCGCGGAACAATCGTTCCACGGCCACGGCCATGTCCGGCAGCAAAAACGGGTCGGCCAGGTTTTTAAGTCGCGGTTGCAGGAATTTTTCGATGGCGGGCGGTTCGCTGAGGCTGCGATTGAGCAGACATTGGGTCAGCAGCGGTGGGAGTTTGAGTTGCGCCGCCAGTTGGCCGGCCAGCAACGGCTGCGGCGGGGCGAGGGACCAGCGGAATTTCATCGGGCGGCCTTCCTTTCACGTCGTGCGGCGGCGATGGAGCATGCAATGGCGACGAACAGGACCAAGGCCACCACCAGCAGCGAAATGCCGGTGGGGATTTTCATTTGAAACCATTGGGGCGGCCGGCCGTGCGGCTCGATTACCATTTTAACACCGATGAACACCAGGACCAGGGAAAGGCCGATTTTCAAATAGCGAAAGTAACCAATTGCGCCGGCCAGCAGAAAGTAAAGCGAACGCAAACCGAGAATGGCGAAGACGTTTGACGTGAAAACGATGAAGGCCTTGCGCGTCACGGAAAACACCGCCGGCACGGAATCGAGGGCGAAAATCAGATCGGTGGTTTCCACCAGCAACAGGACCAGCGCCAGCGGGGTGAGGGCGAAGCGGCCGTCCCGCCGGGTGAAAAAGCTGCCGCCGACGAAATCCGGGGTGACGGGAAACCATTTGCGCGCGAGCCGCAACACCGGATTTTTTTCCGGCTGCACCATTCGCTCCCCCGCGAAGAGCATCCTGATGCCGGCAAAAACCAGGAACGCGCCGAAGACATAAAGCACCCACGCGAATTCATGGATGAGGGCCACGCCGACGGTGATCATGACGCCGCGCATGACCAGCGCGCCGAGGATGCCCAGGAAGAGCAGCCGATGCTGATAAGCCGTCGG
Organism: Verrucomicrobiota bacterium; assembly: GCA_049516255.1. Taxonomy (GTDB): domain Bacteria; phylum Verrucomicrobiota; class Verrucomicrobiia; order Limisphaerales; family UBA11358; genus UBA11358. Next base: position 29,613 of record JBEKTH010000024.1, on the reverse strand, counting down.
CACGTGAAACCACGCGAAGATGAGGGCGATGACCAGGACGTTGTCGAGGGAGAGGGAAAGCTCGATGACATAGCCGGTGGCGAATTGGACGGCTTCCTCCGGTCCGCGCTCATGGGCGATGGCCCCGGCGAACAGCATGGCCAGCGCGAACCAAAACGTGGTCCAGGCGAGGGCTTCCTTGAATCTGACCACATGCGCCCCGCGATGAAACACGCCCAGATCCAGGGCCAGAAAGAACAGGACACACAGAATGAAACCCACCCAATGCCAGGGAGTGATTGCGACCGGGTTCATTTACGATTTACGATTTACGATTTACGTGCCGACTGCAAATGGATTCGTCAGTCGCAAATCGCAAACCGCAAATGGATTCAAACTTTTGCCGGCGCCGCGTCCCGCTGCATCGTCACCTGCGACGCGCCGATGCTCGGGCGCTCGCCCTTGTGCCACCACAGGACCAGCGCGCTGGCGACGTAGATGCTCGAATAGGTGCCGGTGATGATGCCGACAAGGAACGTGAACGCAAAGTCATTGATGACACCGCCGCCGAAGACGAACAACGACAGCGCGGCCAGGAACACTGTGCCGGAAGTGATGATGGTGCGGCTCAATGTCTGGTTCAGCGCCTGGTTGATGACCTCGCGGAACGAGCCGCGCACGCCCAGCTTCAAATTCTCGCGGATTCGGTCGAAAATGACGATTTTGTCGTTGAGTGAAAAGCCGATGATGGTCAGCACGGCGGCGACGACGGTGGCATTGAATTGGCGCCCGGAAACGGCGTTGGCGATGCAATAACAGCCAATCGCCAGTAACACGTCGTGCACCACGCCCACGATGGCGCTGACGGCGAAGGAAAATTCGTAACGGAACGCGACATAGACGAGGATGCCGAACATGGACAACAGGCAGGCGACGACGGCCGATTGCCGGATTTCCCTGCCGACCACCGCCCCGACCTGCTGGCGTTGAATGGCCTTGAACTGCGCCTGCGGGAACTGCTGGGTCAGCACCTGTTCCACCTTCGATTCCGAACCGCTGGAACTGGTCACGCGCAATGTTTCCAGGCCGCTGCTGACATCCTTTTGGGGTTGGATTTCCGCGTCCTTCTCGCCGATGGTGGTCAGGGCGGACCGGATTTGATCCACGCCAACGTTTTGGGCGAAAGTGAACGTCGTGCTGTCACCGCCCAGGAAGTCCACGCCGAACAGTTTTTGACCGCGCCCGAAGGTGCCATAGCCCAGCGAGAGAATGATGAACGCCCAGGTGATGACAAACAACGGGGTGGCCACCTTCATGAAGTCCAGTTTGGCGCTTTTGATGATGTGGAGCATCGGCAGCGATCTCAACCAGTTGCGGTCGAGCATGAAATTAAAGAGCAGGCGCGTGACCACCAGCGCGGTGAACAGGCTCGCTGCCACGCCGATGGTGAGCGTGACGCCGAACCCCTTGATTTCGCCCGTGCCCATGAAAATCAGAATGACAGACGAGATAAGGGTGGTGACGTGCGAATCGAAGATCGTGCCGAAGGCGCGCGCGTACCCGGCGTTGATGGCGCCGCGCAGCGATTTGCCCTTGGCCAGTTCCTCGCGGATGCGTTCATAGATCAGCACGTTGGCGTCCACCGCCATACCGACGGTGAGCACGCCGCCGGCGATGCCGGGCAGCGTGAACGTCGCGCCGATGGAACACATGACGCCCAGCAGGATGATGATGTTGGTGATGAGTGCGACATTGGCTGCCAGACCCGCGATGAGGTAATAGACCAGCATGAATGCGGACACAAAAATGACGCCGTAAATCGAGGCCTTGATGCCGCTGCGAATCGAATCGGTGCCGAGCGTCGGAGAGACGTCGCTGGAGGAGACGATTTTGAGCGGGGCACGCAACGGGTTTTGCAGGACATTCGCGAGTTGTTGCGCCTCTTCCGGAGTGAAATGTCCGGTGATCTGGCCGCTGCCGGTTTCGATTGCGCTCTGAATGACCGGCGCGGAATACAACTGGCCATCGAGCACAATGGCCAGTTGCCGGCCGATACTGTTGCGGGTGACTTCGGCGAACCGTTTTGCGCCATTGTCATTGAGTCTGAATTCAATCTCCGGCTCGCCCATGTTGCCGCGTCCCACCATGGCGCTTTTTACAATGTCACCGGCCAGGCCATTCTCCGCCCGTTTTTTCACCACGGCTTCTTCGACCGGTTGGGGCTTGCCATCCATCGGCGGCTCGACGTGCTTGAGCAATTCGTAGCCGGGCGGAATCGGCAGGTGGTTGTCAATGATTTGCTGGCTGTCCTCCTTCACCAGCCGGAATTCAAGGTACGCCGCCTTTTGAATCTGGGTTTTGGCGCTTTCCTTGACGGCCTCCGACAGACCGGGCAACTGGATTAAAATGCGGTTGCCGCCCGCCGGTTGAATGACCGGCTCGGCCACACCGAACTGGTCAATGCGTTTGCGCAGCACTTCCACTGCCTGCGACAGCGCCCCGCCGGCATCGTCCGGGTTGGCCAGATTGTTCGTGTCCATTTCAACCAGAAATGACGTGCCGCCCTGCAAATCGAGGCCGAGCTTGATTTTGCCCGCCGCGTCACGCTGAAGCTGGTTCAGGATGAACATGTTTGGGTCCGGCTGGTTCTTCGCGCTGACAAAGGGAAAGTACGGCTGGATGTCGTTCGTGCCGATGGCTTCCTGGAGATTGGCGAATTCGCGGTCGGGCCGCGCCGTTTGCAGCGGTTCCAACCGCGATAGAATGCCGGCGAAGGTAGCGTCCCGGTTCACCGCACGCGATTCAAACTCCTGCGCCAGATCCCGGCTGGTCGGGGGATAAATTTCGTAGAGCGACCAGCAGATGATGAAGGCGACCAGGATGAACTTCCAGAAATCGTTGTTTTTCATGGACGGCCTAGGAGTCGGTCGGGCTGCCGCTGCTGCTGGATTCAAGAATTTCCGTCACGGAGGCCTTGGTGACTTCCATTTTTGCGTCCGCCGACCGCAGGGAAACGGTCTTGTCCTTCACCGTGATGACGAGGCCGACGATGCCGCTGGACGTGACCACCTTGTCGCCGGATTTGAGGTTTTTGATCAACTCGGCCTGCTGCTTGGCGCGCTTTTGCTGCGGCCGGATCAGGATGAAGTAAAACACGACGATCAGCAGGACCATCGGGGCAAACGTCATCCAGACCGGCTGTGAGGATTGGGCCGGCGCGGCCTGCGCCAGAATTTCGTTCAGATAATTTAAGTTCATATCCTGAAAAGTGGTCGCTCACTGTAAGCAAGCGCTCGCCTTTGAGCAAGCGTTATTGGCTGGAATTCAAGAGGGCCGTGCCAGGCCGGTTCCGCCACGTCATGGACCGTAGGCCAGGTCGTTGTCGAATTGGGCGAGCATATTCTGGTCGCCGGGATCGGACGACCCCTTGGACACGTGGATGTCCACCCATTGACCCTGATAAGCGAAGAAATAATTCGCGTTGGGCTGGCCTTGCGCGGTGTAGGAGATCTTGGTGAACTTGTCCTTTTTCTCAACTTTTACTGACTGTGCGTCGATGGCCGAATCGTGTCCCATGTTCGACCAGTAGAAATTGTATACTGGATCGTTGCCGGGCAGGTTGTTCGCCGGCGGTTCGACCAGCAAAACGATATTGAAACCGCTCGGCCCCGGCAGGCCGCGCAGCTTGAATTGGTTGTTGTCCTGCTCTTTGTTCCAGTCACTGAATCCCAGATTGGCAATCGTGAGTTTCCAATTTTGATTGGGGATGGGAATGTCCAGCAAGGGCAGGGGGCCGGTCTGGTTTTGGGGTCTTGCCTTCGCCAATTCCTCTTCCTGTGCCTGCTGCACCGCCAGGTGCAACGCCTGTTCGGCCTGCAACCGCCGGGTGTAAGCCAGGTAGGCGGCGTTGGCCGCGTCCTGTTGCTCCTCCTTTTGCATCACCCCGGCGGCCAGGGGCTGATATTTCCGGCGGATGTCCGGGGGCAGGTCGTCATATTTGACTTTCATGGCCATGGTTCCGCTTTGCAGAACCAGCCCATCCCCGAGGATTTGGCTGACCGTCGGATTGGCCAAAACGTCACCGTATTTGTTGGTGACGGAAAGCGACAACTGATCTCCAATGCCGGGAACTGCCGGGGCGGCGGTGGCCGGCGTGGCCACCAGAAAAGAAATCATTACAGCTGTCAAAAATACCGAGGTTCGTGTCATAAGACTCCGGTTTCTACAGCCGGTTTCATGCCGCAAATGGACCTCAAATCCGTTGCGCCACGACGATGAGACTGACAATAGAGGCCTCCTGTACGGTAGTATTTCCTGTCAACCGGCGCTGGCAGATGGAAAACTCTGGATGTGGAAAAGGTCGCCCGCAAATTCCGCTTCTTTGCTGAAGCCGACAAGGCCGACTTGGAATTCTATCAATCACTCACGACGGAACAACGGTTGGATATTCTTGGAGAATTGATTGCCAGCGCGAATCCCGATGGAACCGAGCAAAGAGTCGAAAGAGTTGGCCGCATAATCAGGCTCCAAGAAGATTGAAGACCAGGTTGGGCGGGACAAGCTGGCAACCGGACGGCAGCAGGATTTGGCGGATGTGGAACGGATTGGCGGGAAGAAATAAGACTTCAGATGGATTCAACGCGAAGACGCAAAATACGAGGCTGCTGATAATAGCCCAGCCTTTCAAGGCTGGGATGTTGGCGCACGACCATTAAAAGTCCTGTCAGGGACGGCAGAAATTTCTTTCGTCCCTGACGGGACTTGGAAGATGTTAAAACCGGTTTACCCAGCGCTGAAGCGCTGGGCTATTTTCAGCCGGGCGCCAACGGCGCGCGTATTTTTGGAAAAGCACGGAATATGTCGCCCCTACGGGGTTGGGGATATTAATGGAATGGTCTGGCTGCAAAGATTCCGCTCCTGACGGAGCTGAAGACTTCGGAAAATCGAAATCAGTGCACTGCCACCGTTTCCCGAGCCTCCGGTTCAACCCACTTGTTGTGTTCCTTGATGAGGTCCACGAGGCGCTCCACGGCCTCGGCTTCGGGGATGTTGAATTTGATGGCCTGCTTGCCGACGTAGAGATTGATCTTGCCGGGCGCGCCGCCCACGTAACCGAAGTCCGCGTCAGCCATTTCGCCCGGGCCATTCACGATGCAACCCATGATGGCAATCTTCACACCCTTGAGATGCTCCGTCCGCGCCTTGATGCGCGCCGTCACGGTCTGGAGATTAAACAACGTCCGCCCGCAACTCGGGCACGCCACGTAATCGGTCTTGAACGAACGACAGCCGGCCGCCTGCAAAATGTTATAAGCCAGCCGCAGCGATTGACCGCCGCCGGACTCGCCACGAATGAGAATCGCATCGCCAATCCCGTCCGCGAGCAACGAGCCGATGACGACCGACGCGCGGAGCAGGGCGATTTTTGGTTCCAGTTGGAGTTCAAGCTTTAGCTTGTCCGGACGGCCTGAAGGCTGAACTCCAACAAGGCAATCCTTGAGGAGGATCGGATTGTTCCGGCCCAACCGCTTCAATTTCGCCGCCAGCAGGCGAAACGCGGTGATGGCCGGCAACTGGACGCCGTCCTTTACCGTGACCAGCTGGGTTTCGCAATTGATTTCAAAATCCTGCGTCGGGTCGATCTCGGCCACGTTCAAATCTTCGTAAATCGCTTCCGGCTTCACGTCGTCCTTGGGCCGGATCTTGTGCGCGACCTTGTCCCAGGTGGCGCGGGTGACGACGACGCGTACAGTTTGTTCGCCGCCGCACCTGGCATTTTCGTTCAATTCAATCTCCGGCGTCTCGCGGCGCTCGAAATGGAATGGATCAAATGGCCACTGTTCGCTGAGGCCTGCAGCCGGGAGCGCCGGCATCTTGTCGGCGTGTTGAGGTTCGGTGGTTGAAGAACCCGCCGGCTGGAAGCCGGCGCTCCCAGCGGTTACGGTCAATGAAGCAATCTGCGCCAGCAAATCGCGGCAGACCTCGATTTCCCGCGGGGAATCTTCCGTGAGCGAGACGCGAATGGTGTCGCCGAGGCCGTCGCACAGGAGCGAGCCGATGCCGATGGCGGATTTGATGCGGCCATCCTCGCCTTCGCCCGCCTCGGTGACTCCGAGATGAATCGGATATTTCCAATCCGGCCCCTCCTGTTCCAGCCGCGCCACCAACAGCCGGTAACACTCGATCATCACCTTGGGATTGGACGACTTCATTGAGAATTTAAAGTTATGGAAGTCGTGTTTGCGGCAGATGCGGGCGAATTCGAGCGCACTCTCCACCATGCCAAGCGGCGTGTCGCCGTAGCGGTTCATGATGCGGTCGCTGAGCGAGCCGTGGTTCGTGCCGATGCGCAACGCGCGTTTCAACCGGATGCTTTCCCGCACGAGCGGCGTGAATTTCTCCTCGATGCGCTTCAATTCGGCGGCGTATTGCTCGTCCGTGTATTCCTTGGTCGCAAATTTCTTCGAGTCGGCGTAATTGCCGGGATTGACGCGCACGACCTCGACCCATTTCACCGCCTCCATCGCGGCTTCGGGCTTGAAATGAATGTCGGCGACAATCGGGACGAAGCAGCTCTGCCGGCGCAATTCGGCGACAATGTTCTGCAGGTTGGCCGCGTCCTTGACCGTGGGGGCGGTGATGCGCACGAGCTGGCAGCCGACGGCAACAAGTTCGAGGGTCTGCTTCACGCACTCGGCGGTGTCCATGGTGTCGCAGGTGAGCATGGACTGCATGACGACGGGATGATGGCCGCCGATGATGACGCCGCCATGATTCGGGTCGCCGATGACGACCTCGCGCGTTTTACGCCGCTGAAAGAAGTACGGTGATTCGCAGTAACGCATGGTTTATTTGGCAGGCACCGGCGGCGACGCAGCGGGGGTGGTCGTTTGTTCGATGTGCGCAGTGTTGTCAAACATGGCACGGAAGAATGACAGCCGTTTGATATCCCCAAAAACCGTGACGTAAAGCATGAAGGAAATGAGCATGACCGCGAAGCCGGTGGTGACGTATTCCACGAATTTCACGTTCATTGGCCGGCGCCGGATTTTTTCAACCAGGGCCATTAAAATATGGCCTCCGTCCAGGACGGGAATGGGCAGGAGATTAATGATGGCGAGATTGATATTCAGCAGAATCAGAAAATTGAGCGCGAGGCGATAGTCCGTTTTTACCTCGATGGCGAGCATGGTGAGAATACCAACGGGACCAGCCAAATCCTTGGCACCCACGCCCGTTTCATGAGAGTGAACGAGCGCACTGATGACTGTAAAAGTTTGGTACAAAACGCCGCTGACATTCTCCCAAGGCGTTGGCCCGGGCTTTTGAACGATATAATCCTGGGTCGAATCCGTGCCAAGCATGATGCCGACCTGGCCAAACTTCGTTTCGGGATCAAGCGTCGGCGTGACCTGCAGGGTGATTTTTTCCGCGTCGCGTTGAATGCGCATCTCGGTAGCCTGCCCGCCGCGCTTGCGAATCAGGTCAATCAATTGTTCGCGGCTGGCCACCGGCACGCGGGCAAACGAAATAATGACATCTTTTGGCTTGAGTCCCGCCTTTTCCGCCGGCGTGCCGGAAAGCACCTGCATCACCTGTGGATGATCGCGTGGATCCAGATTCAGCATTTTAAGGCCGATGGCATTGTCCGTCGTCGCCTGCAGTTGGTAGGAATGTTCCTGGCCGGCATGTTCAATGACGACGGGCAGTGTCGTGGTGCGTGCCACCACCGTGTCCATTACTACTTGTTGCCAGGAATCGATGGACTTGCCGTCCACGGACTTGATGACGTCGCCTCCCTGAATGCCGAGTTTGGCCTCCGCCGAACCCGGTTCGACGTAACCGATGATGGGTGGATTCACGGGCATGGGCAGTCCGACAAAATAAATAACCGTCGCGATGGCGAAGGCGAAAACCACGTTCATGAACGGTCCGGCAAAGGCCACGAGAATTTTATGAAATGGCGGCGCGGGCGGCACCGGCGACTCTCCCGTCAATTCATCGCCGTGGTCGGTTTTTCCCTCCAAGGCCTCCGAGGTGACCATCTGCGGCAGCTTCACGAAACCGCCGGCGGGAATCCAACGCAACGAATACTCAATGCCGTCACGTTTCCAACTGTAAATTTTGGGTCCAAAGCCGATGGCGAATTCCTCGACCTTCATTCCCAATTTACGGGCCACCCAAAAATGGCCGAATTCGTGGATGAAAATGGCCGCGCCGAACAATACGAACACGGCCGCAACAACATAAATAATGGTCAAAATAGTCATTTAAAAAACCGCCCCTGCACAGGGACACACTGATTATATCAGCAAAAAGCCTGCCCGCAATCTTTGCGCACGATGATTAAATGGCTGCCGCGTGGCGACGCGCCCAGGCATCGGCCTCCAAAATTTGTTCCAACGTCGGGTGCGGAACAACCTTGTGCGCATCCATCGTAACTTGAACAGTTTGTGTGATTTGCGTGAAATTGATTTTATGATTCACAAAGGCTTCGACGGCGATTTCGTTCGCAGCGTTCAATACCGCCGGCAGGGTGCCGCCGATTTTGCCGGCGCGACGTGCCAGGTCCAGCGCCGGGAATTTCTCCACGTCCGGCTCCTCAAACGTCAGGCTGCCGAGCCGGGCGAAGTCCGTCTGCACCCGCCCGCTCGGCGCGCGATCGGGATACGTGAGCGCGTACTGGATCGGCAGGCACATGTCCGGCGTGGAAAGCTGGGCGAGCAGCGAGCCGTCCACAAACTCAACCATCGAGTGCACGATGCTTTGCGGATGCACCAGCACGCCGACCCGTTCGATGCCGACGTCGAACAGCCAGCGCGCCTCGATCATTTCCAGTCCCTTATTGAACAATGTGGCCGAATCGATCGTGATTTTCCGGCCCATGACCCACGACGGATGTTTCAAGGCGCGTTCGACGGTGATGTTGGGAAATTCCTCCTTCGGCGTGCTGCGAAAGGGTCCCCCGCTGGCGGTGAGCCAGAGTTTGCGGATGGAAGCGGGCGGTTTGCCGTCCAGACACTGGAAAATGGCCGAATGTTCGCTGTCCACGGCCAGCACACGGACGCCGTGTTTGCGCGCCTCGGCCATGACAATTTCGCCAGCCATGACCAGGATTTCCTTGGACGCAATCGCGATGTCCTTGCCCGCGCGAATCGCCGCCAGCGCGGGTTGCAGGCCGGCCGTGCCGACAATCGCAATCAGCACAATATCCGCGCCTGGTAGCGTGGCCAGTTTCAACAAACCGTCCGCGCCGGAATAAACCCGGGTGGAAACCCCCAGCGCGTTGCCGAGCTTCGTGGCTTTTGCCGGATCCGAGATCGAGATGGCTTCCGGACGATGCTTGCGCGTCTGCTCGAACAGCAGTTCGGAGTTGTTGCCGGCGGCCAGGCCGACCAGCCTAATGCGGTCCGGCAGATCCTCGGCCACCTTGACGGTGCTGGTGCCGATGGAGCCGGTGCTGCCGAGTAAAACAACATTCTTCATTTACGATTTACGATATACGATTTACGCGCCCCGCGACGTGCGGGCGGTTTTTGCCGACGAGACGACGATGGCCAGAATCTCGTCAGCTTCATTCATCAAATCCCGGAGACGCAGCGCTTTTACTAAATTATTGTCTACAAGCGATTCCATCCAAAATAATGATTCGTCACATTCTTCTTCGACAATGCGCAACTTGTTTATGAAATCCGAGTTGGATTTGGCGCGGCACACGGCGCGATAGTTTGCTCCCACGGAAGTTCCGCAGCGAAGGAGCTGCTTACCCAGCGTTTGTGCCACCCAGTTGCCCGGAAGAGCCGAACAAACCTTTACAACGCGGTTGGCGCAGGCTTTCGTACGTTTTTTCATTTCTTCGCGTGTCATAGGGTTGGAGGTTGGTTCTTGATTCGTCGTTATTTTGCCCAAAATCGCGCAAATCGTATATCGTAAATCGTCAATCTCACGGGGACGTGAGGATGTGGCGCAGATAGAGATACATGATGGGGGCGTTGAACAAAAGGCTGTCGAGCAAATCCAGAACGCCGCCGATGCCGGGGAAAAATTTGCCGGAATCCTTCACGCCCGCCTCGCGCTTGAACAGCGATTCGATCAAATCGCCGATGACCGCCGTCACGCTCAACAAAACGCCGAGCACCACGGCGTGAAACCAGTTCATGCCCGCCATCCGGTCGCCGAAAAAGTGCACAAAGACGAGGCTGGCTGCCGTCGAAAGCGCAATCGCGCCGGCAAAGCCCTCCCAGGTTTTGCCGGGGCTGATGCGCGGAATCAGCTTGTGTCGGCCGATGAGCGAGCCGACGGCGTACGCGCCGGTATCGCTGAATTTGGTGATGAGCACGAAGTAGAGCAGGAAATACCGGCCCTCCACGCCGGGGAAAAAGTTGATTTTCTGGATGAAGTTCAGGAGCCAGGGCACGTACATCAGGCCCAGGAGCGTCGTCGCAATGGCGACCATGCTTGTGGCGCCGTTGTGTGAAACGAGCTGCCGCACGCACAGGCCCAGCACGAACAGGATGATGAAGCCGGTTTCAAAATCATTCACGCGCGCGGGCGACCCGGACGTGCCGATATGGCCGGTCAGGTTCAGAAACGTCCCCACCATGAGCAGCGCGCCGCCGAGCAACCCGCACCATTTGAAGCAGGCGAGGCCGCGTTTTTCCACCAGCCCGTAAAATTCCGCGAGCCCGGCCAGGGCGAGCAGGAAAATGATGAGCAGGAAGAGGCCGTTGGAAATCAGGGCGTTGCTGGACAATAGCCCGGCCAGGATCACCGTCCAGAGAATCACCGTGGTGATCAACCGGCGGAGAAACACCTGTGTCTTCGAAGGTGTATGGGCGGCCACGGCCGGGTCGGTCATGGGGGCGGAAGGTAGCAAGCGCGGCAGGAGTTGCCAACCGGCAATTGAAGCAATGGAACCGGACGGCTCGTCCGCAAGTTCTTGCGTAGTTACCGGGAGCGCCGGCATCTTGCCGGCGTTTGTTGACCAGAAAAATGAACTCGCCGGCAAGATGCCGGCGCTGCCGGCGGCGGCCGGCCGCGCTTCTGTGTGGGGAATGACTTGGGAATTGCGCGGCGCGATTGTTTATGGCAAAACCATGGTTGACGGGCATGGAAGAATTAAAAACACCGCCCCAAGATTTAAAGAATTACGTTAAGGCGTCACATTTTGGTTCATTAGATAAAGATGAATCAAATCTTAGGGAACTGATAAAACAGGGAACATTAAACATTCTCGCCGAGCGATTTCCCTTTGAGACGGTCAAGGACGTTGAGGAGGATACAAAGGCCAACGGCTATGCGGTATTTTTTATTCCGCGTTCAGGTTCAACCGCCTTCGCGGATTGGTTCTCGCACCACTGCCAAACCACCGCGTCCGGAAGAATAGCCTTCATCTCGGCCAAGCCATTCAAAGGTTCCCACAAAGAGCTGTGCTGTGGGTCGTAAACCTTCCCGCCCACTTCCCGATACCAAGGCATCACAGTCCAGACTTTTGTGATGACAACAGGAGTGCCATTCGTTTGGGCGGCTGCACTCCATCCGAACATGTAAGGGATAGCAACCCACAGGACAAATATGCGAAATCCAGAATCAATTCTCATGCCGTCAGTTCCTTGTAGCCGAGCTTGCTGTTTTCGGAAATCTTTTGCATCACATCTGAAAATATTGTCTGCATTGACTCCGTGCGGCGATTCAAACGATAGGTGAATTCTTCGACGTAGCGTTGCAGATGCTTCCGGCTCATCTGGTGATAAATACCGTGATAACCGCGTTTGAACAACGCCCAAAACGATTCAATGCCGTTCGTGTGGCAATCGCCAACGACGTATTGCTTTGCCATGTGGTCAACAGTGGAGTGATTGAACTGCGCTTTCAGTCCGCGATACGCAACCCATCTGTCAGTGTAAAGTGTCGCGCCTTGGGCCACGTTGCTTTTGATTTCCTTGTGCAAGTCCGCCATGCCGACAGACGGAACAACTTTGGCTCGCACTTCACCACTCCGGCTTTTCATTCCGAATATGGGAGTCTTAGAGGGTTTGATTTGTGACACGCGAACATCTAAACCATATTTCCATTCCGCTTTGAAACGTTTTATGATTGATGCATCCGTTTCATTGGTGGAAGCAGATTTGCCCTTTCTTGCAGCTACCAGCTTTTCAAGCAATTGGCCAAGAGTTGTTTTCTCCGCTTCCGAATCAACCTTGTCCATGGATTTCACCCAGTGAGCCAGTTTCCGTTCTGCTATTTTTCTGTCAGTTGTTTGCAAACTGTGTTCTTTGCGCTTGCCTGCAAACTTTTTTATTCCATAATAAGTGCCGTTAAGTTTGTGGCGATAGAGGCACGGAACATATGCGATTTTACCCAAGAGTTGCCTTGTGCTTTGCTGGTTAGAGGCCATGCAAAAGTGTAGGGGGTGACAAATAGGGGTGACAAATAGGGGTGTCAATGAAATTGTGAATTTCCTTTATCTGTCATAAGTACTTTATAATAAATGTGATGGGGTCGTAGCTCAGTTGGTAGAGCGTCTCGTTCGCAATGAGAAGGTCAGGGGTTCGACTCCCCTCGGCTCCACCAGTCTTCGCCCGGAGCAACGCGGAGAGCGAAGACTGCCGCGCCAGAGCGCAGCGGAGGCGGGCCACAGCAGTGCCCGTATGTATAAGGTGCTCCGAGCTACGACTCGGCAAGCCGGTTTTTTAAGAATCGGAGCAACGCAGAGAGCGAAGACTGCCGCGCCGCCTGGCCGCTGCGTTCCCCGACAAATCAGAATTGACATTGCCGACCCGGCGTGGCTCAGTTCCTGGTTATGAATCAAAAGGCTGCCGGAGTGCTCCAAGGGTCGGACCAAAATCAGGCCCGGGTACCGGCATCGATGATGAGGTGACAAATGAAAACAGCGCTGCGTGAACACATTGAGGCAAAAATCATCAATTGGCTTCATGATACAAAAGCGCCCAACCGTGCGAGTGAGATAGCCCTGCACATTCACGAAACCAGGGAAGACACGCTCCAGGCGATCCAAAGGCTGGTAAGAAGCAGCACCATCAAGAGCATACAGGATTTTACCTTTTTCAATTCCACCGGTGAAACCGTTGCCTACACTTTGGCGGACACATCACCGCCGCCACCGTCGACGTTTCCGCCTTCCGTTCCGCCTCCGTGGTTGACACCGCCGTCGCCGCCTGGCTGAGTTCTGAACGTCAGACTTGCTGGCATGCCGGACATCACCTGAGAGACCATGAAGTTCCTTGGACCGAAATGGGCTGGTTTCCTTGCGTTGTTTGCACTCCTGTCTGGAATGCAGGCTGCGGATGCGCAACCCTTGCGCCACGTGCAGGTGCAAACTGCCAATGGTATGCTGGAAGGCGTGGTCAGCGCTGATGGGAAGGTGCGCACTTTCAAAGGTATTCCCTATGCCGCGCCGCCAGTCGGCCCGTTGCGTTGGAAGCCGCCGCAGCCGGTTACGCCCTGGACCGGGGTTCGGAAGGCTGTTGACTACCCGCCGCGCGCCATGCAGGGACGCATCTTTGACGACATGGTGTTCCACGACAGGGGGCCGAGCGAAGACTGTTTATATCTCAACATCTGGATGCCGGAACATCATCCGGAGACCAAACTGCTGCCAGTGATGGTCTGGATCCATGGCGGCGGCTTCGTCGCAGGGTCCACTTCCGAACCGCGCCAGGACGGCGGTAATTTGTCGAAGAAAGGCGTGATGGTGGTCAGCGTCGGCTATCGGCTGGGGGTGTTCGGGTTTTTGGCCCTGCCTGAACTGACGAAAGAGTCGGAACACAATGCGTCCGGCAATTATGGGCTTTTGGACCAGGTGGCCGCGCTCAAGTGGATCAAGGCGAACATCGCCACGTTTGGCGGCGACCCGGACAACGTGACGATTTTTGGGGAATCGGCCGGTTCGTTCTCGGTCAGCTCGCTGATGGCATCGCCTCTGGCGCAAGGCCTGTTCCGCCGCGCCATCGGCGAGAGTGGTGCGTTCTTTGGCACCACCTTGCCCGTAAAGTCGCGGGCCCAGGCCGAGGAGGACGGTGTGGAATTCGCAGCGTCGGCGTTCAGTACCACGTCACTCGAAACGCTCAGGGCCTTGCCTGCCAAATATCTGCTCCGAGCGGCCCTAAAGCGGCCACGGGAGTATTTCCGACCGGACATCGATGGATATTTCCTGCCGACCAATTGTCTTTCAATCTACGCAGCCGGCCAGCAAAGCCACGTTCCGCTTCTGGCGGGTTGGAACCGGGACGAAGGAAACTTCAAGTCTTACTTCACCAACGATGCGCCGACCGTCGCGAACTATGTCAGGCGCGCCCAAGCCCGGTTCGGCACCAACGCGGAGACGTTTCTCACCCATTATCCGGCGGCGACGGACGCCCAGGCCAGGCGGTCGGCGCAGGATTTTGCCGGGGACCAATTCATCGCGTACGGCACCTGGAAATGGATTGAAATGCAGATCGAGACGGGCGGGTCCCCGGTCTTCCGGTACGAGTTCGATCAGACGCTGCCGCTGCCGGCGAACGCGAAACGAGTCACGGAACCGGCGGCGCCGCATTCCGCCGAAATCGAATACGTCTTCCGGATGCTCTCCTCGAAACATCTGCCGTGGCGGGCGGAGGATTACCAGGTCTCGGAACTCATGGCTGCCTATTGGAGCAACTTTGCGAAGACCGGTGATCCGAACGGTCCGGGTCTGCCGCCATGGCCGGCCTACAACCGCCAGAACGGTTACCCGGTGATGCACCTCAAAGCCGACGCCGGTTCGGTTCCCGATGCACACCGCGACCGTTATGAATTTCTCGGTCGATTGAGTTCCGCCCGATAAATCTCCAGCGCTCCCGAACAGGATCCTGAATCGCCCCAGTCCTCGTCATGAGTTTGTGAGGCTTTGCCGTTTCAATCGGAAGCTCATGCGTGTTATCAAGCCTTATGGACAGGAATTAAAACAAGTGATAAAGTAATTGCAGTTCGGCGGAATGACACAAATATGAATACGCGCAAGGCCAGAGTCGCTTTTATGGCATTCGCCGGCAAGCTTTACGGTTCACCCAGATCAATCGCATGCATCGTCCTCTCCTGTTTTTCGTTGTTCGTTTGGTACGCTTATTTTCTGATGACCGGCACTTTGGGCCGTTTTCTGGATCCGAGCGCCGTTCCTGAATGGGTTCGCCACTCGCTCTCTCAAAATATCAGCCTTCCGCTGACTGTGCTCGCCATCGCCTGTCGAAGCCTGGCCGTCGCTTCATTGATCTGGTGCATCTGGTGTTGGCGCAAAGAGTCGGGTGTCGTGGTGGGCATCGCGGTTGGATTGACCGGCCTGGCGATACTCGTAAACGTGCTGATATTTTTGTGAGCGTAACGCGGCTTGGCGGAATGCCGCAGCCAACGCAGAATGACGCAGTCAGCCCGCTCCGGTGGCTGTAATCGCCACAATTAATTTATGGCACGAAAGGGACATCGGATTTTCGGCATGACCGTGATGGAGTTGTTATGTGTCATCGCCATCATTTCCATTTTGGCGGCCATTTATTTGGGCGCGGTTGCCAAGGCCTTTGTTCACGTTAAAAAGTTTCTGGACTTTCTGGGAAAATAGACGCAGCCGCCATGAACCGTGTATTTATATGGCTCATAACATCCAATTGTTGAACAGCAGCCAGATCGGGGAGGCCAAAGCCGTAATTACCGCGGGATGCTTCGAATTCTTCGGTGAGGCTCCTGTTGACTTCGGAGACATGGACAGGATTTCTTCCCAGTATGTGAAACCTTCGGGCATTTTCCTGGTGCTGATGGATGACCGGCGGGTGGTGGGCACCGGGGCGATACGCCGTCTGGATGAACAGATTTGCGAACTGAAGCGGATGTGGTTTTTACCGGCTTATCGGGGGAAAGGTTTTGGAACCAGGATGGCGGAACAGCTGTTTGAGTTCGCACGTTCGGCGGGCTACCGGCGTGTGCGGCTCGACACCTTGCCGCTGCTGGAGGCAGCCAACCGGCTTTATCAGCGTTTGGGGTTTTACCCGGTTGAGCGATATAACGACGGCCCCGGCACAATATTCATGGAGAAGTGCCTGTGAGCAGGAACGGTTACTCCTCCAGTTCAAAGACTTCGTAGCTGTGTGGCAATAGATGCACGTTGAAGGACTCGCGGCTTTCGCCAAAAGATTGACGGCGGCCAAAGCCGCGCGGCTGTTCCGGTGACTGACCGGCAATCTCCTCGCCGGTAACCAGATTCTTCAGTTTGGTGTAATCACCAGTCACGGAAACTTTCACGTCGGTTTCCGTGGGCAGATAGGATTCAACAATAAACGTGTGATTGTCGTAGGCGAACAACGCCACCTGACTGGGACCGTCCAGGCGAACCGGAAAACCGCGCATCAAATAATCCTTGAGCGCGCCTGTGACGGCGGGCGGCAGCCGGTATAAATCGGCAAAGTTGTCGGGAATGGTCAGGACATACAGCACGCCTTTGGAATAACGGTCCATGATCAAGAGTGGGCAGGCGCCGCCGTTGGCCATCGCGCGCACCAACGGCCACGCGTCGTTCGTCAGGAATTCAATCACCGGCAGCAGGATGGCCGCATTCGGGTCGTCGCCGAGATCGGCCCCGTTGCCGGCGCCAAACCCGCCGTAAAACTCGTGCGCCAGCAGTTTGCGGTCGGTGTAACGCAGTTCCACGATGTCGTTGATGCCCCGGTCTGCCAGCGCGTGGAGCAGGCCGGACGTGATGACGACGGATTTGCCGGCGACCAGTTGCTGTTTAATTTTGGCGACGATGTCAGGATCAAACTTCGCCGATTCGGTCAGCAGCACCAGGTCCGCGTTGGTGGGGAAATACGGATACAGCTCAATCGGAATGCCAATCATGCCCAGATAATTGTGCAGGAAATCCTCACCATTGGATTGATAGGGTTTGTAGCTGGCGATGCCAATCGGGTTGCCGAGCTGGCCGAGGAAGGAGTCCACTTCATTCAGGCTGTAACTCGCGACGGACGCGATGGTGGGATTCGTCAAACCCGCCGGACGATTGGTTTCAAACGCCGCCAGCATTTGAATGTAATCGAAACTGGTGTGCAGGTTTTGCCAGGCGTTGCGGTCGCCGGCTGGAATGGGCCGGCTCATCGCCGACCATTCGAACAGCATGATTTGCGGCGCCCTGGCAAACATCGTGTCCCAAAGCTGTTCGGCGTAGCGGTCAATGTACTTGATGCTGTACGTGTCCACCCAGCCACCGCCGTTGCGGTTGGGTGCAATATTGTCAAAGTAACGGATAATTTCGTAGCTCTCGTACTGCTGCAAATGCTGGTCGGTGATGACAGGGTCGCGCGTTTCCGTGCCGGTATAAATGCCGTCGAACAATTTGGGTTCCTGGTCGAGATCGTAGCCGAGTCCTTGAAAATGCTCGTACCAGTTGGGAAATTTGATGACCAGCTTGACATGGGGATTGACCGCGCGCGCCGGTTTGATGGTTAAATTTTCCGCCGCGTCATCCATGAGCGCGAGCCGGAACTGCGTCCAACTGTTCGTCCCCTTGGCCGCGATGTCGGAATCGGTCTTGGTGTTTACAAAAAAGAAATCGTCCTGAATCACCTCGTCGAAATGCCGGGCTGCCAGTTCTGCCGCATTCTGGATGAACTGCCGGTCCTGTGGGTCGGTATAGCAAAACGACTTGAACTGGCCGTTTCCACCATCGGACAGTGCCATACCGCCCGCTACGCGCACGCCGTGGTCGAGGAAGAATTTTTTGACCCGTTCCAGCAAGGCGTCGCCGGCCAGCTCCCGGTTGCGCTGCACCTCGATGTAAACCTTGTCCACTTTCAACTGGCCGCTGACCCGGTCCCAGTCGTTTTGCAACTTTTGCGGATCTTCAAAACTGCGCACGACCCCCACCGGAATGTAGATGGCGACGTCGAAGTTGGTGTAATTGCCGGCCCGGCAGCAAAAGGCCGGCAGGGCGAGGGTGCTTAGGAGGATGGATAATACTCTGATATTCATAGGTGTCAGCGATGGGCGACAGTAGAAGAGGGACGCCGTGCGTGCACGCGCAAAAAATAGGGACAGAGTTGTGGCGGGCGAGGCTTGGCGCTGTTCGTAACTCCCTCTCCCCGCCTGAGCGGGGAGAGGGTTGGGGCGAGGGGTTCAAATACTGGTTTGCGAAACCAGCGCCGATTCTCAAAATCGGATTTGAATTTAAACGTGCCACCTCACCCCGTCCCTCTCCCCCAACTTCGTTGGGGGAGAGGGAGAAGATCGCTCTCTTCAATCTTCTGGAATTTGCGACGCGCGACCGAGACGCCGCGACGGCCTGTCAGCCCGTCTCAAAGACGCGTTCTTTCGTAGCAGCCGAGGTAACGAGGCTCAAATTTATTTGAAAACGATCACTGGTTCAGAGCCTCCTCACGTCGGCTGCTACTATTTAACATGCCGCTATGGAAGTTGTGCGGAAAGCATTTCGCATAACACTTTCACCTTGAACTAAGCCAAAAGCGGATGAAGATTCTGCGTATGAGTTCGTTGAAGAACCGATGGGTCCTGATTACCGGAGCGTCGTCCGGCTTCGGCGCGGCTTCGGCGCGGGCGTTTGGCGCGGAAGGTGCGAAATTGTTGCTGGGTGCGCGGCGCGTTGACCGCTTGAAGCTGGTCGCGGCGGAATCGAAGAAAGCCGGGGCCGGAGAGGCGCATTTTCATGACTTGGACGTCAGCAAGACCGCCAGCGTCGAAGCATTCGTCGCATGGGCACACCAGAAAATCGTAGGCCGGAAGTCAGATTCCGGAGGTCTTCACGTTTTGGTCAACAACGCGGGTGGTGCGCACGGCCTGGACACCATCGTCGAAGGCAAGGACGCGGATTGGGAGGCGATGATTCAATCGAATGTGCTGGGCGTGTTGCGCGTGACACGCGCGGCGCTGCCGCTGATGCCGCGCGATGCGGGCTCGTGCATCATCAACATCGGCTCGGTGGCCGGCCACACGGCCTATGAAGGTGGTGCGGTCTATTGCGCGGCCAAGGCGGGCGAACTGCAAATCACCCGCGCCTTGCGGCTTGAACTGCTCGGCACGGGCATTCGCGTCGGCACCGTGGATCCCGGCCTGGCGGAGACGGAATTTTCACTCGTGCGCTTCAAGGGTGACGCGGCCGGTGCGAAAGAGGTTTATGCAGGCACCCATCCGTTGACCGCTGAAGACATTGCAGAAATCCTGGTTTGGATCGCCCGCCGCCCGTCGCACGTGAACATTGACGAACTCATCGTCAAGCCCGTTGACCAGGCGGCGGTCGGGAAGGTGTTTCGGAGGACAAAAACATAACAGGATAGATGGATTTGTGGATGGATGGATCCCGCGGTTTCGCAATAATCCATTAATTCCAAAATCCATTCATCCAATTTTAAATCCCTTTGTTCGCGCGCCAGAGCAGGACGGCGCCCACGGCCTGAAAGATGAAATTCGGCAGCCAGAAAATCAGGTGCGGGGCAAATTCCGGCCGGGTGGAGAGCGATTCGCCCAACATGACAAAGGCGTAGTAAACCAGCACGAGCACCAGGGCGATGGCGACGCCGACATTCGTCTCGCGCCGGTGAACCCGGATGCCGAGTGGAATGCCGATGAGCGTGAAACTAAAGCACGCGAACGAAAACGCAATTTGCCGGTGCATCTCGACGCGGATCGGTTCCGTCAGGTCCGCCCGCTGCTTTTCCACCTCGTCTACCGACCCGAGCCGCGTGTCCGAATCCGTTGTGGCGTCGAGGTCCGGGGGCAAACTCAGCTTTTGATTCAGGTCATCCAGCTCATCGCGCAATTGCCCGAACGTCATGTCGCTGATGGCCGGGTGGTACGGATGGTTTTCCATGGAGGAGAGCGGAATAATGCAGGGAGTCCAGCCTTTTGAGGAATCAATCCGCACGCGATCATTGGGCATCAGCGTGACCATTTGCGGATTCAACAGATCAAAGACCAGCTGTTTGTTTTGCGTGTCCGTCTTCAGCCGCCCCTCCGGCGCGCGAATGGTGGTGGTCACGTTCGTTTCATGTTGCAGCACAAAGACCATCACGTCCTGCAAATCGCCGCGGTCATTTTTGTCCACGTAAATAATGTAGCCGGGGATGTCGCGGATGAACTGTTTTTCGGGCAGTTGGAAGTGCGCCAAATCGGCCCGCGCTTGAAAGAGCAGTTCCTTGAACGCCACGCGCGAGCGCGGTCCCAAATCCAGGTTGATCCAGGCGCTGAGGCCGCAACAAAACAGGCTCAGGAGCAAAACCGGCGTGACCAGCGAAAGGAGGCTGATGCCGCCGGCCCGCGCGGCCGTGAGTTCCTGGTCGGCGCTGAACCGGCCAAAGACCAGCAACGTGGCCGTCAACAGCCCCATCGGCAGCGCGTAAACCCAGATAAACGGGATCAACAGGCCAATGGCTTCCAATACCACGCCAAGTTGCACCTGACCGCCGATGAGCAGGGGCAGGATTTCCTTGAGTCCATCGCCGATCAACAACACAAAGGTGAACACCGCCATGCTCAGCAACAACGAGGCCAGCACCTGGCGGGTCAGATATTTGTGCAGTGTGTTCATTTGGCTTTGCGGACAGGCCAAACCTAGAGTGAAGACGCCAAATCCGAAATGCCAAAATGCAGATAACAAACGGGCGTAACGGCTGTCGGCAAAAAGCCACACTCCTTAATCTTCTGGAATCGGCGGCGCTCTGCCGAGCCGCCGCTACGATCAAAGGGAAAATTTGCAGCGACGGAAATTACTTGCGGCCAACCAAAATTGGCTTTTTACTGTTTTCCGGCAATGGAGTTTGCCGTCCCACATGGGAAAACCGCGCTACCCCGAAAGCTTTCGGGGCTGATCGTTTCAGTGCTGATGACTCCTACGAGTGAACCAACATTCGCAGGAGTTTTTTATGGAAAACGTTTGGTATGTGGCGGCAATCTGGATGGGGCTGGCATTTCTCGCCAGCCTGATTTCCATCCGCGTCGGCATTTCCGTGGCGCTCATCGAAATCGTGGTCGGCGTCATTGTCGGTAACATTCATTTTGGCAATGGCGCGCACATTTTGCAAACGACCGACTGGACGAATTTCCTGGCGATGCTCGGCAGCGGTGTGCTGACGTTTCTGGCAGGCGCCGAAATCGATCCCGTTTCGCTGCGCGCCAATCTGCGCGCCAGCCTGACCATTGGTATTCTGTCTTTTTCACTGCCATTCGTAACGGTGTGGTTGTTCGCGCAATTCGTTCTCGGTTGGCCGCTGCATCAGGCGCAAATCGCGGGCATTGCGCTCTCGACCACCTCGGTCGCCGTCGTTTATGCCGTGATGATTGAAGGTGGTTTCGGCGAAACGCCAATGGGCAAAACCATTCTGGCCGCATGCTTCATCACGGATCTCGGGACCGTCCTTGCGTTGGGAACACTCTTTGCCGACTTCAACGTCTGGCTGCTCGTGTTCGTCATGGTCACCGCGGTCGTGCTCTGGTTCATGCCGGGCTTGACGCGGTTCCTCATTGCCAAACTGGGTGCGACGCGCGTCAGCGAGCCGGAGGTGAAATTCATTTTCCTGGTGCTGTTTTTCCTTGGCGGCCTCGCCTCCACCGCCAAAAGTGAGGCGGTCCTGCCCGCGTATCTGGTTGGACTCGTCATTGCGGGCGTTTTCCTGCGCGACAAAACGCTCGTGCACCGGATGCGCACCATTGCCTTCACGATTTTCACGCCGTTTTACTTCATCAAGGCCGGGCTCTTCGTTTCGCTGCCGGCGATGTGGACGTCGCTGGGACTCATCGTCATTCTGTTGCTGATAAAAATGGCGACGAAATACATCGGCGTCTGGCCGTCGACGAAATATTTTTACATGCGCAACCGCGAGGCGAATTATACCACGCTGCTGATGGCAACCGGTCTGACGTTCGGCACCATTTCCGCGTTGTTCGGCCTGCAAAATCACATCATCACCCAGTCGCAATACACCGTGCTGGCGACGGTGGTGATTTTGAGCGCGTTTGTGCCGACGCTCATCGCGCAAAAATATTTCCAGCCCACGATTGAATCCATGGTCGAATGGAGCAAGATTTACAGTGAGAAAATCAACAACCGGAAAAACACCCCGACATCGGATGCCGGGACAACTGGAAGGTGAGGAAGCCATGCTGCCCATGTTTCGGAAAATTCTGGTGGGTTACGACGGGTCAAAGGGCGGCAAGGCCGCGCTCGAACGCGCCGCCGTCGCCGCCAAACATTACCACGCCCAACTGACCGCGCTCTGGGTGCGGCAACCTTTGCCGCGACACGCCGACCTGCCCGGCGAATCCGAGGGCGAAGCCGAGGCCGCCGCCGATTATTTTGAGGAACGCAAACGCGAAGTGGCGGAACTGGCCAAACAGCAGGGCGTTGACATCGCCTGCGAAAGCCGCGCCGGTCACGCCGCCAAAGTCATCGTGAATTTTGCCAAAGATGGCGGCTACGACCTGATTATCATCGGCCACAGCGACCACTCGGAATTATGGGGCCGGCTGCTCGGCGACACCGCTGACCGCATCAGTGACCACGCCCATTGCAGCGTGCTCATCGTCAAACAGTGAACCCGGCGGCCTGATTTTTTTGTGGTTTTCTGGCTTGAGTTGTAGTGTCGGCGCTGTCCACCCTCCGCAGTACTGCTACGGAGGACGGGTGCGCCGATTCGCTCGAGCCACAGGCTCGACACTACAGCAAACACTCCCTGATTTTTCTTGGCGTTGAGCTTGTCCAACCCGTTACGATGGGTTGCGCATGGCCGACCGTCTGCCCATCTACGACATCGAACGCGACATTGTCGCCCGGTTGAAATCCGGCGGGCGTTTGATTTTGTCCGCGCCCACCGGCTCGGGCAAATCCACCCAGGTTCCCCAGATGCTGCTCCGGCACGACTTCCTGCAGGACGGCCAGGTGGTGGTGCTTCAGCCGCGCCGGCTGGCGGCCCGGTTGCTCGCGGCCCGGGTCGCCCAGGAACTGAACGTAAAACTTGGCGAGGAGGTCGGTTACCAGATCCGCTTCGAAAATGTCACGTCAGCCCGGACCAAAATCCGGTTTGTGACCGAGGGCGTTTTGCTGCGGCAAATGCTCGATGACCCCGGGTTGAAAGGTGTGGCCGTTCTGATTTTCGACGAATTTCACGAGCGCCATCTGTACGGTGACGTCACCCTGGCCCGCGCGCTCGATTTGCAGGAACAACTTCGCCACGACCTGAAATTGGCCGTGATGTCGGCGACGTTGAACGCGGGTGAGCTGGAGGAATATCTTTCCCAATGTCGGAGCCGAGGTGACGAGGCTCTGACTGGCAAATCCGAACTCCGAACTCCGAACTCCGAACTCCGTTGTTCCGTTCTCTCCTCCGAAGGCCGCACGTTTCCGGTCGAAATAGAATATCTGCCGTGCCGGTTGGGTGCGGGTGCGCCACCGGTTTGGGAGCTGGCGGCGGAGGCTTTTGCCGGTCACGTTCGTTCTGGCGGACGCGGTGACGTGCTCGTGTTCATGCCGGGCGGCTTTGAAATCAGCCAGACCCTGGAGGCCATCCGCCACACCTCGGAGTCAAAGGGTTACCTGCTCCTGCCGTTGCACGGCGAACTGCCACCACGCGAGCAGGACGCCGCCGTCGCGCGTTATGACCAGCCCAAAGTCGTCGTGGCCACCAACGTCGCCGAGACCTCCATCACCATTGACGGGGTGCGGCTGGTGATTGACAGCGGCCTGGCGCGCATTCCGCGTTACGATGCGAACCGTGGCATCAACACGTTGCTGATTGAAAAAATCAGCCAGGCCAGCGCCGATCAACGCGCCGGTCGCGCGGGCCGGACGGCGCCCGGTGTCTGCGTGCGACTCTGGTCGCGGCCGGAGCACGATGAACGCGCCCCGCAGGAATTGCCGGAGATCAAACGGCTCGACCTCGCCGAAGTCGTGCTGACCCTCAAGGCCGCCGGCGTGGAGGACCTGCGAAATTTTCGCTGGCTGGAGAAGCCGGATGAAATCTCGCTGACACATGCGGAGGAGTTGTTGTTGGATTTGGGCGCGCTAAAGCCTGTAGCGGCGGTCTGTGACCGCCGGGAGGTAGGGCGGCCTGGGGAGGGTCGGCATGTTGCCGACCCAAATATCAGGGACGGCGGCACGCCGTCCCTCCCGGAACAATTACAAATCACCCCCATTGGCCGCCAGATGCTGGCGTTCCCGGTCCATCCGCGTTACACGCGCATGTTGCTGGCGGCGCAGGAACACGGCTGCGTCCATCAGGCCTGCCTCGTCGCCGCGCTCACGCAAGGCCGCGACTTGCTGCTGCGTAACGTCGGGCGCGAAATCGTGTCCGCCCGCGAAGATTTGTTCGGTGACAAGGCGTCGTCCGATTTCTGGATTCTGATGCGGGCGTGGACGTACGCGGCCAAGAGCCAGTTCCGCCTCGAGGCCTGCCGCAAACTCGGCATTCACGCCGTTACCGCGCGCCAGGTCGGACCGCTGTTTGAACAATTTCTTCGCATCGCCAAAGCCGAGGGCCTTGACACCGCGCCGCGCGAAATCAAGGACGAGGCGTTGCAGAAATGCATCCTGACCGGTTTCAGCGACCGGGTGGCGCGCCGGCTGGATGCCGGCACGCTGCGGTGCGAACTGGTTCACAACCGGCGCGGTGTGCTGGCGCGCGAAAGTGTCGTGCAACACAGCCCACTCTTCGTGGCCGCGGAAATCCGCGAGGTGGAAACGCGCGACCGGGAAATGAACACCATTCTTTCGCTGGCTACGGCGATTGAATTGGAATGGTTGCGCGAATTGTTCCCGGAGGACATGGCGTCAGATTTGCGCGTTGAATTCAATTCTACGACGAAGCGCGTGCAAGCCGCCGAACTGGTGCGCTTTCGCGGGCTGGCTTTGTCGGCCAAACGCGTGGATCCGCCGCCGGCCGAAGCGGCGGCGCGGTTGCTGGCCGGTGAAATACTGGCCGGCCGACTGCCGTTGCCGAACTGGGACCACGGCGTCGAGCAATGGCTGGCGCGGTTGCATTTGCTTTGCCAGCATTGCCCGGAGCTGCAACTACCAGACCTTACCGAGGATGACCGCAAGGACATCATCGAGCAGCTTTGCCATGGGGCGGTGAGTTACAAGGACATCAAGGAACGCGAGGTCAAACCCCTGGTCATGTCCTGGTTGTCAGGCACGCAACGTGAGTTGCTGGACAAACACGCGCCCGAACGCCTGACACTGACCAATGGCCGCACGCCCAAGGTCGTGTACGAAAATGGCAAATCACCGCACATCGCGTTGCGGATTCAGGAGCTGTACGACGTGAACCAGACGCCGAAGATTGCGCTGGGCCGCGTGCCGGTGCTGGTGCACATCCTGACCCCGGGCATGAAACCAGTCCAAATCACGCAGGACCTGGCCGGTTTCTGGCGCGAACATTATCCGCGTATCAAATCCGAGTTGCAGCGCAAATATCCAAAACACTTGTGGCGGTGAATTTGAACGCCAAGATGCAGAGGTTTGACACGGAATGCACGGATTACAAATCCCGTTAGAGCTGGAACTTTAAGCGAAAACTGCCGCGCGTAATCGGCGTTGGTTCCAGTAATGTCTTAGATTGGCTCTGCGACCGACGACCGATTCACCGGTGGCGACGCGCCTTTGGTGCGAACGACCCCGTTCATGAAATTGTGGCTGGCGCTCGCGATGCTGTTTATCGGAGTTGGCTCAGCGATCTGTCAGGCCACATCCTCGATAAGTCTGAAATGCTCATAAAAGTATCCTGTCCTCACCGAGAGCGTGTACTTCTTGTAGCGAGGAGTGTCGCGTATGTCAGGAGGAACAAGACTGTCATGCAACTCATCATAGCGAACTGGCAGAAAACTCACAACCACTGGCGGCGGATCCGTGGTTTCGGTCATGACACAAACTCGCTCGCCAGCGGTAAGTCTGCCAGAACCACTGAAGGTGATGGGCGCTGTGAAAAGATACTGAATCTGCGCGTCGCAGCCGTCAATGACCTCCCAAATCTGGCCTTTACTAGGGAAAGGTGCTGATTTGTTCATGTGCGAAGTGGCTTAACGATCCAAAGAAGGCATGAGACACCGCCACCGGAGCCGGACTCCCGCTTGCAATAGTGATGTTCTAGTTTCATCTGTCGGTCAAAACTGAAACGGCGGTGGCCGTTGACTCCAGCGCGGGTTAGGTGGCATTGGTCCTATGGTACTGTCTCAACGCGATAAAATCTCTGGGAACCGTAGCGTGTAGAATCAAAAATGCTGACGTTAGCACCAGTACCTGTGACCGGCGTTCCCAAATCCTGCCAGTTTGTCAAACTCAGGTCCGAAGACCACTGCACTTGATAGGTGGTGTTCGACAAGGCCAACCAGTTGATCTCAACAGCCGTATAAATGGCAACGTTCGGCGCAGGGGAATTCGAACTCAAAGTGACTGAGACATCATCAAGGTAAAAAGTGCTCGCGATGTTTTGGGCGGCAAATGAAAAAGTTGTGTTTGGCGCAGTCGCCACCGCCGTAAAACTGTATTCAGTCCAATCAAAAGTCGGCGGCGCAGGATAGATCTGTGTAAATCCGGTGGTATTACCGAAGGATACTGTCACCTCGTATCCATTGTAGGTGTTACTGCTCCCCCCTCCATACCCAAAATCTTCCACCGCTTTAAGCCAAAAATCCACTATGTAACTTTGTCCAACGACAGTATTAACAGTCTGACTTATCGACCCCGGTATGCTTGGCTCTTGAGCGTTCACAAACGCGCAATTGGTTCCGGTGTGTCCTGGTTGAGCGATCCCGGCGATGCCGACAAAACTCCAAGCGGGAGATGAAAGCTCAAAGCTTGAGTCAGTGATCAAGTTCTGAGCGTGAACCAGGGTTGAAAGCCCAAGCATCAAAACCACAACACTAAAGAATTGGTGCGGGCT
This sequence comes from Verrucomicrobiota bacterium, assembly GCA_049516255.1. Classification (GTDB taxonomy): domain Bacteria; phylum Verrucomicrobiota; class Verrucomicrobiia; order Limisphaerales; family UBA11358; genus UBA11358. Next base: position 2,728 of record JBEKTH010000024.1, on the reverse strand, counting down.
CCCGCGGATTATTTCTCGGTGCGTATTCATGTTCATTTTGGGCGGATGTTTGATATGTTCGTCCTGCCGCCTAACGATCCAAGGCTCAGCACGCCAACCGGCCTGTGTCTTCGCAAGCTCGATAATCTTTATGTAGCCCAAGCCATCCATAAACTCAAGGGACAGTCGGCGTTGGCTCCAGCGCGGTGTCAGGCATCAAGTGTTATGACCTGCGGCGCAAGCCGAACAACGTAAGGCCCCCAGTACAAGCATCGCCCAGGCTGAGGGTTCCGGCACGGGCAAGGTTTGACCTTGGATGGCCAGTCCCGTGGCGTTGCCCAAGCCGCTGGCAAACGTGCTTTCGGTTCCACCGGGCGTTATTTCAATGACGTTGCCACTGGCATCATCGGCTACAAACAAATTGCCCGCGCTGTCATAACAGGTCGCTCGATGGGTGACCTGTTTATGAGGCTTTATCGGATTCTTGTCCCGTTCAGGGAGTGGCTGGCTGGAGTTTCACTCGATAAAATTGCTGCGGATCGGTGCCCAGGCTGTTGGTCTGGCTCGTCGTAGGCCCGGTAGCCGTTACCGCCGGCGATATGTCGTTCCAACCGGTATCCGTCAAATTACTTGAATATTGCAGCCCATAAAGTGCCCCGGCAACGGAACTCCAGGTTACGCCGAACACCTGATTCGTTAGTTCAAATGACAGGATCACGGGCACAGGCGCCGACGTCACCGTCAGGGTTCCGCTGTTGAATACGAAGCTGTAATTGTCGGCGTTTAATGTTCCCTGCGCGATGGTGATGGGATAATTGCCAACAGGACTGCTGGGATTCGCCGAGGTGCCCAGTGCCGGGCTGCCTTGTAACACATTGGTATTGTCACTGTTGACGAACCCGACGTAGCTGGCTGTCAACGGCGGATTGGTCAGGCTGTACATGCGCGTCTGGTCGTCGGCTGTCACCGCCAACGGTGCCCGGTTCACAATCAACGTTCCCGGCTGGTATTGAATCGTATAGTTGGTCAGACCCGCACCGGTGGCATTGCTCGCATTGATGGCGTAGGGCGAATTCGCCACGCTCGCCGTCGCTCCCGCGCCACTGCTGCTCAAGCTGACGTTGGTTACCGTGTCCCCATTCACCAGGCCGCTGCTGGTGAACTCGGTCCCCTTAAATAACATCGTCTGGCCATAGGTTTTGTTGGTACTCCCCGCTGTCAGGGTCAAGGCCGCCGGATTTACGGTCAGTATCCCGTTTACAAACTGGAAGCCATAATTGGTGGAGTTCAACGTCCCCTGATTTACTGTAATTGTGTAAATTCCAATCAGACTTGTGACGTCCGCGCTGGTGCTCAACGCCGGCGCACCCGTCAGGACATTGGTCCCGTCATTATTGGTGAAACCCGTGTAACTGAAGGTCAAAATCGGATTGGTTGTTCCGTAAATCCGGGCCTGGTTGTCCGCAGTCACCGTCAGGGTGGGCAGGGGAGTGACGGTGATGGTTGCCGTGGCGATACCCAACACGTTCTGGTGGTCACTCAGTCGAAACTCAAACCCGTCGATCCCGCTGAAGTTTGTCACCGGCGTGTAGGTGAACCCGCCATTAGTGCTCAGATTCAGCGTGCCGTTGGTCGGTCCGCTGATCAACGTTGCAATCAAGTTGGTGCCGTAGACATCAAGGTCGTTGGTCAATACTCCGGGTTTTGGCACGGTCAACCCCGTGTTTTCCTTTGTGCTATAGCTGGGATTCAACAGCAGCGGCGTCACAATGAAATTGCTGAATGACATCGTATAGGCAGTTGGCGTTGCCGCATATACTTCCGCGGTGATGCCGCCGTTCATCAAGGCCGGCTGGCCGTCAAATGTCCCGTTGTCCACCAGGTTTGTAATCAGGTTGCCGTCGAAGTAGGCAAAAACATTGCTGCCCAGGAAGGCCACTTTTACATTGTGCCAATTGGTTCCCACCGCCGGCAGGCGCACCAGATTCTCCGCCGTATAATCGAACCAGTCGCTATACTTGAGGATCTGCAATGTAGGCACTCCGGATGGCACGCCATTATCCGGACCCCACGGAGAATTCTCCGGCAAAATCCAGACGTCATAGTGCGCTCCGGTTGCCGGGTTCAATCGTCCGCCGATAGCTCCGCCCCACACACTCGTGCTGGGATAACGAATCTGGGCCTGCACCGAGTAATCTGTCCAATTGGTGTTATAATACGCATAACCGTAGTTATCGAGGGCGCAGCTGCCCTGCAGCAACTTGTTGGTGACACTCCAGCTGCCCATCTGATTCACCCACGGAAAGATGGAATTGCTGCCCGCCGTGCGCGCGAAGTTATCATAAAACAATTGGGCGGGAGTGGTAATCATGATACTCGCAGTTGCCACCGCGGAGGTAAGCGAACCGTTGACGGCTTCATAGGTAAAGCCATCCATCCCGGTGTAATTGTTAGTTGGCATATAGGTGAAGGAACCGTTGGTGTTGAAAACCAATGTGCCGTTCACAGGACCACTTGCCAGCGCGGCTGCGGCACCTGTGCCGTTCATCAGAACGCCGGGCGCGGGAACCGCCAGCGTATCGCCCTGTGTCATCTGGTAGAAGCCATCGTTGACCACAGGTGGCAACAGGTAGCTGATCACCGCATTGGAGACCGACGTGCCGACCAGCACCTTGATGACCTGGCCGTTGGTCCGATAAATGTTTGTGCCCGCGGGAGTGCCATTGGTGGAAACCTGGAGGGCAGAATA
>JBEKTH010000023.1:0-51719 GCA_049516255.1 Verrucomicrobiota bacterium | reverse complement strand
GGCAAATTGAAAATCGTTTTCCAGAAAAACGGCCACGTCAACGGCGACGCCCATTTCAACGGCAACAGCGTGGACAACCGGATTCTCTCGTTCGCCGCGTCCATCCAGAAGGCGCAGCCAAAAAATGCGACCATCCTGGTCAGCAAGGACATCAATCTGCGCATCAAGGCCGATGCGCTTGGGTTGCAGGCGGAGGATTACGAGACCGACCGCGTGTTCATTACCGACCTTTACACCGGCATGATGGAGATGGCCGTCAGCACGGACAAAGTGGCCACGTTCCGCGCCAAGGGCGAACTCGAACTGCACGCCGGCAAGACCTATTTCCCCAACGAATTTTGTACCCTCAGCGATGAGACCAACCCCAAGCGCACCGTGCTTACCAAGGTGGACCCGACCGGCACGAAGCTCGTTCCCATCATTGATGCGCGCGAAGGGGTCTGGGGCATCAAACCGCGCAACCGCGAACAGCATTATGCGTTCGACGCGCTGCTCGACGACCGCGTCAAGCTCGTCACGCTCATGGGCAAGGCCGGCACCGGCAAGACGCTGCTGGCCATGGCCGCCGGCTTGAAGCGCACCGTGAACGACCGCGAATTCCGCCGGTTGGTGGTCGCGCGCCCGACGATTTCCATGGGCAAGGAGCTCGGTTTTCTGCCGGGCTCACTGGAGGAAAAGCTCGCGCCGTGGATGCAGCCGATTCATGACGCGCTCGAACTGTTGAGTGACCTGAACATGGGCCACGACCATCGCCGGAGCGCCGACCTGATGCGTTCCGGCAGCATTGTCGTCGAGGCGCTGAGTTACATCCGCGGGCGCAGCATCGCCAACCAGTTCATGATCATTGACGAGGCGCAAAACCTCACGCCGCTCGAAGCCAAGACCATCATTACCCGCGTCGGCAGCGGCACGAAAATCGTGTTCACCGGCGATCCGTATCAAATTGACAATCCGTATGTGGATTCGTCCTCGAACGGGTTCAACTACGTGGTCAGCCGGTTCCGTGCCGAGGCCATTGCCGCGCACATCGAATTGCAGAAAGGCGAGCGTTCCGAACTGGCCGAGCGGGCGGCGAACATTTTATAAATTTTACCAGTTGACAAACCGCCCGAACGGTCTGAATTTTTCAAGAGCTGGACGGAACGCCAGCGTGGGCGCCTTCAGCGGGACTTTATGATTTCGAATGAACGGCCATCGCCATACGGGCGGCGTCCTTTTGGACAACCCAAGCCGCCGGTCAACGAGGACACTCTGAAATCCGAGAAGGTTCAGATTGAGCGCAAAACCTTCGTCTTCACGCTCAAGGAAAATCCGCGGGGACGGTTCCTGCGCATCACCGAGGACGTCGGCGGACGGCGCGACACCATCATCATCCCGGCCACCGGATTGGAAGATTTCAAGAAGCTGATTGACGAAATGGTGAAGGCCTCGGCCGAGCTGCCGCCGAAGGTCGAGTAAGGCGCGAGCTGCCGGTTGATTCATTTTGCCTCCTGACCGGGACTTTTCTACGCTTCCGTCATGCCTTCATTCGACATTGTTTCGCAGGTCAACTCGATGGAAATCGAGAACGCCGTCAACCAGGCCAAAAAGGAACTGGCCAATCGTTTCGATTTCAAGGGCAGCAAGGCCGAGATCGTTTTGGAGAAAAACGAGATCAAACTTTCCGCCGAGGACCAGTTCAAGGTCACCACGCTCAACGAAATGGTCATCGGCAAGCTCGCCAAGCGCGGCATCAGCCTGAAAAGCGTTGAGCAATGCGAGCCGGACGTCTCACCGCTCGGCCACGCGCGGCAGCTCATCAAGATCAAGCAAGGCATCGAAACCACCGTCGCCAAGCGGATCACCGGTTTCATCCGCGACGGCAAGTTCAAGGTGACGACACAGATTCAGGGCGACGCCGTGCGGGTGACCGGCAAGAGCCGGGACGAATTGCAGGCCGTCATCGGCGCCGTGCGCGCGAAGGAATTTCCCGTGGCCGTCCAGTTCGTGAATTTCAGGGATTGATAATCCCGTTACGCCCTTGTTCGCGCGGTTTTCCTCTTTGGCTTCACCGGCGCGGCGTCGCTCCAGAGGCTCTCCAGATCGTAACGCTCCCGCACGTCCTGCCGCATGACGTGGACTATCACGTCGAAATAGTCCAGCACCACCCATGCGCCGTGCACCGTGCCGTCCACCGCGCGCGGACGCTGTCCGACTTCGTCGCGCACCCGGCCGGTGATTTCCTCCACGATGGCCCGCAAATGCGGTTCGCTCGTGCCGGACGCAATCACAAAAAAATCGGTCACCGACGATATTTTGTGCACGTCGAGGATGACGATGTTCTCCGCCTTTTTGTTGTCCGCGAACTCGCGGCAAAGCAAAGCCAGTTTTCGGGAATCCATAGTTGCCGGGGAGATTTAACCACAAAACGACACGGATTGCACGGATTAACACGAATGGGATTTGGTATTGCTGCTGGCAAGAACCCGTGAAAATCCGTGGAATCCGTGTCAACGGTTTCAAGTGTACAGTTTTGCCGCGCGGATGGCCTCGGCGACCGGGGGCGGGACCAGCGGTTCGAGGGGCAGGCCTGCCTTTGCTCGCGCGCGGATTTGCGATGACGAAACCGCCAAGGGAAAACCTTTCAATGTCCGCCCGCGAAACGGCGCCGGAAAGTTCACGGGCGCTTCTCCGGGGCGTGGCGTGACTACAAACTGCGCCAGCCGGGCCAGTTCGTCGGCCTGGCGCCATTCATTGAGCTTGGCCGTATTGTCCGCGCCGATGAGATAAAACAATTCCGCCTGCGGGAATCGTTTCGTGTAATCGCGCACGGTTTCGACAGTGTAGGAAACGCCGCCGCGTTTGATTTCCTGTTCGTCAATTTCGCAATTTGTTTTGCCGGCGAGCGCGAGCCGGAGCCATTGCAGGCGGATAGGGGCGGGCGCGGGCTGGTTTTCCGGTTTGAACGGCGATTGCGCCGCCGGAATAAAAAACAGCCGGTCCAGGCCCAGTTCCTCGATGGCCGCCTGCGCGACCAGCAGATGGCCCAGGTGGACCGGGTCAAACGAACCGCCAAATAATCCGATTTTCATTATTAACGCCAGGCAGGCTTCCAAACCGTCTTCATTTGCGATTTACCACTGGTGTTCTATTATCGGTCGCCGTTGATAATGTCGTTTCGAATCGTAAATCATAAATCATAAATCGTAAATATTTATGACCCGACACTGCCACAACTGCGGCGAGCCCTGGACGGTGAACGGCCAGCCGGGGCGCGGCGAAACCTGCATGAAATGCCGGGCCGACCTGCGGGTCTGTCTGAACTGCGCGTATTACGATCCCCACGTGGCGCACCAATGCCGCGAACGCCGGGCCGAACCGGTGCTGGAAAAACACGTCGGCAACTTCTGCGAATATTTTGAATTCGCCCTCCGGGCCTGGATGCCGAAGGGCGGGGCTGATGCACGCGAAGCGGCGGCGCGCGACCAGTTAAAGAAATTGTTTGGCGATTAACCCGGGAGCGCCGGCATCCGGCCGGCTATTTTCCCGATCCAGTGCGGTACGACAAGCCGGCAGGATGCCGGCGCCCACCGTAATCGTGGGCAGGATGTCGGGGTTGTCGGCGGATTCGGTATCTTTTCTATTTGCTCGTTAATCGTAAATCGTAAATCGTAAATCAAAAATGAAGATCAGCGGGTTCACTTTTCTGCGCAACGGGCAAAAGCTCGGGTATCCGTTCATTGCTTCCATCCGCTCGATTTTGCCGATGGTGGATGAGTTTGTGATTGCCCTGGGTCCGTGCGAAGACGATACGGAAAAGATGCTGCACGAAATCGGCGATCCCAAAATCCGCATCATCCCGACGCAATGGAACGAGCGCATCCGGCCCGGTTACAGCGTCAGAGGCTTTGTCTTCGGCCAGCAGAAGACGATTGCGCTTTTCAATTGCACCGGTGACTGGGCGTTTTATCTGGAAGCGGACGAGGTGGTGCATGAGGACGACCTGCCGAAGCTCCGCGCGGCGATGGAAAAATATCTAAGCGACGAGCGTGTCGAAGCGTTCGCGTTTGATTATCTGCACTTTTACGGAAACCAAAACACCATCGCCTGGTCGCCGGGCTGGTATCGCAGCGAGGTGCGCATCATCCGCAACACCATTCCGGTCTGGTCAAGCGAATCGTTGTTTTTCAATGTCGTCACCAGTCACAAAAAGTCGCGCTATCCGCGCGCGGCCCACAGCGGGGCGACGATTTATCATTACGGCTGGGTGCGCAGTGAAACCCAGATGGATCTCAAGACAGCCGCTACGCACAAATTCTGGGATGACACCCCCGTCCCGGTCATGGATTACACACAAATTGATCCGGCCACGCTGAAATTGTTCACCGGCGCGCATCCGCAAGCGGTTCAAGACTGGTTGCCGAAGGCGGAGGGAATTTTCCGGGCCGACCCGGATCACACACCAACTCCGCGCGAAAAAAAACACCGGCGGCTGTTGTGGCTGGAAAAGACCCTGGGGCTGCGGTTCAACAAGAAGCATTACCAGTTGATTCGCTGAAGGCGCGCGAACATGCCTCAATGACGGCCGAGATTTCGATGTTCGAAACTTTTTCCCCGGTTGTTGGAGTCAATCCCCAATCATGATGCTGGTAAGGAAAGCCGGGTTCATTAACCGGACCAATGAGCATAACGACTCGCTTTTGCATGGCCACGGCCAGGTGTAACAAGCCGGTTACTCCGCCGATGGCGACACTGGATAACTTTGCCAACCCGGCGGAAACCAGCAAAGGCACGCCGGCCGCAACCACAAAACCTGCCGCGCGCGCCGGTTCGAGGGCAGTGCGTTCGGATGGTCCGCCGCCGAAAATGATTTGGACGCCGTGCGATTGAAAGTGCCGCGCCAGCGCCAGAAAATTCTCCAGCGGCCAGTTTTTGAACGGCGTGCTGGTGAACGGCTGAATGAACAGGGTTGGCTTCGATGCATCCAGTTTCCCTCCGGCAAACAATGTTCTGGCGGCGTCCAGGGCGTCTTCCGGCAGAACGAATTCATTCTTGATCCCGCCGATTTTTAGTCCGCACTGTTGCAGCAGCGAGAGATTCCAGTCCGCCAGATGCAAACCATCATTGCGTCGGATGCCGCGCGTGTAGGCCCAGGCGCGGCCGGGGCCATAGACACTGCCCCAGCGTTGCGGCGCGCCGGTGAACCACGTGAGCCAGGCGGTTTCGCCGTAACCCTGGAGGTCTACGACCAGGGAAAATTTTCCGGCCCGCATCCGGCGCAAAAGGCCGAAAAGCTCCGGCAGCTGGCGGATGGGATTGCCGCTGCCCAGGGTCGCCCGGTCCAGAGAAATGACTCTGTCAACTTCACGAAAACCGCGCAAGAGCGGTGCATGCTCCTGGGAAACCAGAAAATGCAATCTGGCAGCCGGAAAATTTTCCCGGATCACGTGAGTGGCGGGCAGCGTAAACAGGATGTCCCCGATGGATTTGAGGCGGACGACCAGGATGTTTTCGGGTTTGTTCACTTTTGAGCCGCCAGTGCAGAACGGACGGCGGTGATCAGCACGGAACGAAACACATCGCGCGAACAGGTTTTGGCGTAAGCCTGTGCGCCGGCCCGCCACCGGGAAAGCTCTTCCGTACCGGCGGAGGCGGCGCGGACGATGGCGTTTTTCAGTTCGGGCACGTTGCCGGACGGAAAAAGCAGTCCCATGCCGTATTGGCGGACGACGTGACCGAACAGAGGCTCATCAGAGGCGACAACCGGTTTGCCGGCGCCAGCAGCGCGCGAAAGCACACCGCTGCCGACGGGGTGGCGAATGTAAGGCAACAAAACCGCGTCACAGGCCGCAAATAATTGTTTCTCCTCTTCGGCCGTAACGTAGCGGTTCACAATCTCCGCACGGCCTTCAGCACGCAAGGCCGCGAGTTCGTGCGCCAGCCGTTCATTGTTGGGCTGCAAACCGGCGCAAAGCAGGAATGCCTTGTTGGGCGAGGTCAGGCTGCGCATGGCAGCGGCGGCGAGGTGCAAACCCTTGCGTTTATAGCCACCGCCGTAAAAAAGAAAAACGAACTTGTCGTCCGGCAGGTTAAATTGTCGTCGCGATGTGGAACGATCGGCGCTGAAATTATCGGGATACGGATCGGCCAGCAGATAAATGGGTGCGTCGGGATGTTTTTCCCGTGCGATGTGGCACAACAGCGGATCAATCATTAACAGCGGATTCAACCAACCGCCTGCGACCAGGCGACCGAAGCCGATTTGTTTCAGCGTCCGGTTGGGCGACAGGATGCTGCCGTTGAGAAACAGCGGGCGAAAATAAATTCCGCCGAGCCGCCGGCGCAAATTTACATCCGGCATCAAACCCAGTGCGGCGCGGCGAAACATGGTCGAGGCGATGTCATTGAACTGGGCCAGGAACGCCAGTGTGGCGCCGGATTCCTTCAGGCAGGTGGCGACAAGCGCGGGTGAAGTGACCTTGGTTCGGGCTCCGGCGACAGGAATCGCGGAAATCACTTTCACACGTGGCAGCAAGTCGGCCATCTGGTCCTGGATTCGCTTCATCGCCTCGGGCCGTGTGTCCAGAGCCAGGGTCAGCGGGAGTCCTGCACCCAGCAAATCCTCGGTAAGGAAGCGCAACCAGCCCACGTGGTGGCCATCGACATTGGGTTCAAAGATCAAGACGTCGCGGTTGTTTTGCAGCGGTCCCATGAAACAAAATCTATTTCGGTTTGGTTTCCTTTTGCGCCTGATACGCCCTCAAATAGCGGAGGAAAGTGTAAATGGAAATGACCCGGGCAATGACAAACCCCTGCCAGCCATCCAGAAAACCCAGTCGCAACACATAAGCGCGCAGAAACCGCCACCCGGGGCGAAACAAGAGCGCCGGAAGGAAAACGGTTTTCTTCTGTTCCCCGCAATGCCGGGCAAAATCGTTTGCGTAGGCGATGGTCTTTTGGAACTGCTGCTCCATGGATTCCATGCTGTAGTGCTGCAGGTCGTTCTTCAATTTGCCAACCGCTCCCTGTACGATCAGTTTGTCGTGCGGATCAATACCTCCCCACTGTGCTGCGCCCTGCCGCCACAAACGGGTCTGGCGGTCGGGATACCAGTCGCCGTGCCGAATCCAGCGCCCGCAATAGCTGGTGCAGCGCGGGAAATTGAACGCGGCGAATGCCCGCATCTTTTCCGGCCCGGCAAACCGCTGTTGGATCTCCGCCCGCAGTTCCCGCGAAACGGCTTCGTCGGCATCCAGCCCCAGAATCCATTCGCACCGGGCTTTGGCCAGGGCGGAATTTTTTTGTGCGATGTGGCCTTTCCATGCTTCGCGGAAAACTTTCGCGCCGAACCCGGCGGCAATTTTGTCCGTGCCGTCGCTTACGTCATCGTTGAGGACGACAATGATTTCGCTGGTCCAACCCGTGACACTGTCGAGCGCGCGGCGGATGCGATGCGCTTCATTGCCGGCTATGATGCAAACAGATATGGGGAGGCGGGGTTCGTCAGTCATGGCTTTCGATTCTGCGTCCTGGCGGCACGGAAAGGCCTTTTTCAAACATTGAGTTTTTGGCCCACAACCGCGAAAGCCGCAAATTGAACGAGGCCATCGCTGATGACAAGCGTGTTCTTATGACGAGCGAACGTCGCCGGCTGTCGTCTCTGCCTGTCGGATGAAAAATTCGGTGGTCATGCCGACTTGTACCGCGCGCCGGAGCAACTCCGACGGGAGGGTTTCGCGCTCACTGGCGGCAGCGTTTTCACGAACGTGGGCGTCGGTCAACATACCTGGAACGGTGGTGGATACAGCAGGGAAGGAGAGGCAAAAGCGCAGGGCCAGCTGGGCGGGCGTGTCGGACGGATTGGCCGAGAAGAGAAACCGGAAGACGTCGTTGGCTTCCTGCCAGCGTTGCCGCTGCTCTGCCGGCCAGCGGCTGCGGTGGTCGGTGGCGGCAAAGGTGCTGTCGCCAGCGTATTTGCCGGTGAGAAAGCCAAAGCACAGTGGCGTGCGCACAATCACGCCGGCGCGGCGCTGCCGGCAAAGGTCGAGGAGACCATTTGTGACGGCGCGCTGGTCGGTGAGATTGAAATTCACCTGCACACAAGGCGCATGGAATTCTTCGATGGCCTGGCGCGCTTCTTCCGGTGAACGGGCGGAAAAGCCCCAGGCGCGAATTTTTCCGGCAGCGTGCAGTTCAGCCATAAGTTCAACGATTTCCGGCTGTTCGCGCAGCGTGGCGATGGACGGACTGTGCAATTGGTAGAGGTCTACATAATCGGAACGCAGGCGGCGCAGGCTGGCTTCCAACGCGCGGCGCAGGTGTTCGACGGAAAAATCCTGTTCCCCGCTGTCCGCGAAACCGCCTTTGGTTGCGATGATGACCGAGTTGCGCCGAGGGGAAAAAACTTCACCCAGCAACTCCTCACTGTGGCCGAAACCATAAAGATCGGCGGTATCGAAAAAATTGATGCCCAGGTCGCAGGCTGTCTGCAGCGCCGTTCGTGACACTTCGTCATTCGCCGGTCCGTAGGCCACAGCCCCCTTGCGGTCACCGCCCAGCCCCCAGGTGCCAAAACCGATTTCCGAGACCCGCAATCCCGTTTCACCGAGCAGCCGGTATTTCATCAGTAGATGCCGGCGATTTGCGGTTCCACCTCGCGGTTGGCGTAAAGGTAGGCGCCTTTTTTGTTGCCGTACCAGATGACTTCACGACAGAAATCGTCCCAGGTCCAATAAGCCTGCGTCGTGCGGTCAACATGGTAGGTGACCGGCTTTTCAAGGAGGGGAACGGATTCACCGCACAGAGCGCCGCGATAAAATTCCCAGATGTTGTAACGCAGCTGTATATCGAGATCTTCGGTCTGGAAAGGCAGCTTGAGCAGGCTGCGGTTCAGCCGCACGGCGTCTTCCAGGACCGGAACGTGTTGGACGAATTCCGGGCCGAGGGCGCGCTTTAAAACGGAAAACGCCTCGGCGTAGAACACCTCAATTTTGTTTTCCGCAATCAGCCGGATCAACGCCAATTCATCAGCGGGCCAGAAGATATTGAGATACTCCGGCGAATGGCAAAATTCGGCGCCGCCGTTCTGAATGTCGCGGGCTTTGGCGAAGAAGAATTCCCGCACCTCGTTCAAGGTGGGACAATCGCGCAGGTCGCCTTCGCCAAACAGGTCGAGAATTTTTGCGTAGGGAATTCCCGCGAGTTCGCGTGCCAGAAGAATGGGTATCTGGAAAACCTTGTCAAAATGCAACAGTGCCACCATCCAGCAGTAGGCGCGGGTTTTGACCCAGTCTTCGCGCGGCGTGGTGGCCGTGGCGACCACGAGCTGTTGCTTTTCCAGGATTTCGTTGTCGGCGTCCGCCAGCGAGCCGTGGATGTTGATGATGTCCGATTCGATGGTGACGATGCCGTGTTTGCGCTGATATTCCGGATCGCCCATTTCCGCATTGGGCAGGATGGAGCAGTTGTTGAATTGAATGCGGTTGTGCTGGCCGTTTTCAATGACCGTGGCGATGCCGGCTTTGAAGGACTCGTAGGTTTCGCCCGGCAAACCCAAAATGAGATCGGTGTAGGTTTCGACGCGGTCGCGCGTGAATCGGCGCTGAAGTTCCTGATAGGAAGCCAGGGAAATGTTGTCCCGCTTGATATTTTTCAAAGTGGTCTTGTCCACGGATTGCATCGCAATGGTGACGCCCTTGTTGAGACCATTGTCGGAGAGGATTTTTTGAACCAGGTAGGCACGCTCGGTGGCATTCTTGGTGTTCTGCACGGACAGTGCGGACGGAAAACCATTCGCCCGTTTCACGTCGGCGACGTATTGCGCGATGTCCACGTCGCGCGGCAGGATGCCGAAATTAGCGTCGCAACAGAAGACGAAATCAATCTTTTTGACCGCAAACCAGTCGGTTTCCTGCTTGAGCCGATCGAGGCCGAATTGAAAAACGCGGCTTTGAGTGGACGAACCCCAGTCACAGAAGGTGCAGGAAAACGGACAACCGCGGTTCGTTTCCCACAAAGCGATCCATTTTTGATTCGGGTTGGCTTTCATCACGGCGTCGAACGCGCCCGTGAGAAACGGCGATGGGACGGTGTTGATATCCTTGATGCGTTCGCCCTTGGGCTTGTGGTGAAACTGGCCGTCGGCGGTCAGAAAACTGACGCCGGTCAGACGGTTCCAATCCTTGTCGCTCCACGCTTGAACGATGTCCAACGCGACCTTTTCGCCTTCGCCATGCACCGCCAGATCGACAAATGGGTGTTCGCGTAAAAATGGCTCCGCCCGGTCGGGCACCTGCGGTCCACCGAAAATGATGCCAATGTGCGGATGCCTCTCGCGGAGCCGACGGGCGATTTCGGAGGAAATGCAAATATTCCAAACGTAAGTGCTGAAAAAAACCAGATCCGCCCCGGACAACCTTTCCACCGCAGCCTCCACGTTCATCCGGGAAAAAATGGGCAGCAAGAAGCGCAAGGTCTGCGGCGCGGGATGGTGATGACTGATGTAAGATTGAAGCAGGCCGACGGAATAGGGCAGGTAGGATTGCCCGGAAAAACTGTTATTGATCTGAACCAGACCAATTTTCAGAACCGGGCCAGCCTCAGACTCTCCCACGAAAGCGGCCTCATTTGCCATAGTCAATCAATTAAAACTTTAGCTAAACAATAACATTAACCAACGCCCAATCAATCCCTAAAAGATGGTCCCCACCGCTGCTTTATTCAGGGCCGGCATAGTGTGGATTTGCCTGGAACCATTTGACGGCATCGGCCACACCGTTTTCAAGGGAAATCACCGGTTCAAATCCCAAGAGTCGGCGCGCTTTGGAAATATCCACCATACGGAATGGGATGGTGCCAGGCTTGGTCGCATCAAAGATGATTTCGGCCGTTTCGTGGCCGGCGGCGTGCAAAATGGCGTGAACCACTTGTTTAATGGTCACCGCCGAGCCGTAACCGATATTGACCGGGTCGCACTCGGCATGTTTTTCCAACAAAAGCAGACAACCGCGCGCCAGGTCGGAGACGTGTAAAAAATCGCGGATTTCCTCACCGGTTCCCCACACCACGAAGGGATTTGTTTTTTTCAGTGCCCGGCGGATCAAAGAAGGGATGACGTGAGCAGAAGAGTCTCCACGGCCATAAATCGCCGTGGGTCGTGCTATGGCAATTTTCATTTTCGACTTGGCAGCGGCAAATTCGCACAAACGCTCGGTGTATCGCCGCATCCACGCATAGCCGAAATAACCGGGATAAGGTGGGCCGGACCACATTTCATCTTCGGTGATGGCGTGGTTCGCTTCCGGGTAGGCGGTGCTGCTGCTGAAGACGAGAATCCGTTCCACCCCTTCCTCCCACGCGGCTTGTATGGCTTGTGCGGTTACAACCAGGTTGAGCGTGATGGCAGCCATGGCCTCGCTGGCGGTGGTGCCCGCCGAAGACGCGGTACCGCCGGCGTGAAAAACATACTGCATTCCGCGCACGAGTTTCCGGCAGTCATTCAAGACGGCGAGATCACCAGGCATCCGTTCGAGGCGTTCATGTTGCAGAGCGGACGCACGGCGGTGGACCGGGACGCGCACCTGAGCGCCTGCACGCAGCAGTTCCTCAACAATATGTGCCCCAACGAAACCGGTGCCGCCGGTCACAAGGATTTTTTTATCCCTGTAAAACATATCAGGGCATGGCTGCAAGTTTGGTTTGCACTGCCTGACGGATGCCGGCCGGATCGAGGCCGATCATTTTACGGATATCGTGGATCGTGCCGTACCAGACGCAAAACCGGTCGGGCAGTCCGTGATACGAGACGGAAAGATCGGGAACTTCATGAATGGCTTCCTGCAAGCCGTGTGCGTCGTGCACCACCAGAATCCGGGTGTGCTTGAACCGCGCGATGACTTCCCGGTCAATCGGTTTGATCGTTGAAAAATAGACGAGATTGACTGGCAAATCCTGGACTGCTTCCATCACGTTGCCGAGGATCGGTCCGGCGGTCATAATGGTCAGCTTTGAGCCGGCATCCTTGAGGATATTGGCCCGGCCAAATTTCACGGGCACATCCAGGATGTGGCCATGGTCGGAGAGGCGGAAATAAGTCGGCCGGCCGTTGTTGTACTGGCTGCGGATGAGCGTATCGAGCTCCTGGCGGTTGCCCGGCTGTGTGACCTCCATGCCGGGCAGCAGCCGCAAAATGGCGAGCTCGCCATAGCAGTGATGTGTCGCCCCGTCCCACGCATAATCGAACGATGCACCGGTGGAGACAATATTCGCGCCGAAACGGTTGTAACAGAGATCATCCTTGATGTGCTCCACGCAACGTTCGGTGATGAACGGGTTGATGGTATGCACAAACGGATGAAATCCCTGCGCGCTCAAACCCGCCGCGACGCTGATGAGCGCATTTTCGCAAATTCCCATGTTGTAAACGCGCGTCGGAAACTTTTCCTGGAGGGGCATGAACAGGAAATGGCTGATGTCACCCAAAACGATGACCACCTTGTCATCCTTCATCGCCAGTTCGGATGTCGTATCCTTAAATTGCTTTCTCACGCGGCCTCCAGTTCTTTCATCAACAATTCCAACTCCTCCGGCTTGGGCGATTTCCGATGCCATTCAAACACGTTGTTCGTGAGCGTGGGACAGCCACAGCCCTTGTAGGTGCGCGCCACGACGGCCTTGACGGTTTCGGCGGGTTTGGCGAGCGCCGTTTTCAAGGCCTCCAAGTCGTGGCCATCCACTTCCAGGGTGTCGCAGCAAAACGCTCTAAACCGATCTGCCGGGTTCGGGATTTGCAGCGAACGCACCTGGGACTGGTTGAAGTCGAGCATCACCGTGAGGTTGTTCAATTTCAAATTTGCGGCGATCATCATGGATTCCCAGACCGACCCTTCGTTGGCCTCGCCATCACCGATGACCGTCACGACCCGGCGCGGTGACTTCGCAATCTTGAACGCCAGTGCCATGCCCACGGCCACGCCGATGCCGTGGCCGAGCGAACCGGTGGAAACTTCCACGCCGGGGACCTTCAGCCGGTCAGGATGACAACCGAGACGTGATTGAAACGCACCGAAGGTTTTCAATTCTTCAACGGGAAAATAGCCGTAGTGCGCGAGCACCGCATAAAAGCCCAGGGCTGCGTGACCCTTGCTCAAAACGAAAATGTCACGCTCCGGCCATTGCGGATTTTTGGGGTCGTGCCGCAACGTCTCGTAAGCCGCGCAGACCATTTCGACGACGGAGAACGAAGTGGGAATATGACCATGCCCGCTGGCGCGGGAGGCATT
This sequence comes from Verrucomicrobiota bacterium, assembly GCA_049516255.1. Lineage (GTDB taxonomy): Bacteria > Verrucomicrobiota > Verrucomicrobiia > Limisphaerales > UBA11358 > UBA11358. Next base: position 38,460 of record JBEKTH010000023.1, on the reverse strand, counting down.
CAAGATGTTGCGCCGGATTTCCCGGCAAAACGGAGTCATGGCCGCCATCACTCAATCTCCAAATACGAAATTCGCGCCGCCATGGGCAGGCGTTTGACCCGCACGTTGTTCAGGCCGAAGACCTCGTCCAGCGCAACCGTCTCGCCGGGAAAGAACGGATCGGACAGTTCATCAAACACTAGGATGCTGCCCTTGCAGAGGTGCGGTTTGATGGCCTGCAATGCCGCCCTGGTGGGCTGGTAAATGTCGAAATCGAAAATCGCCAGCGACACAATGGTTTCGGGATGTTCCTTGAAATAATGCGGCACGGTTTCCACGGCGTCGCCTTTGATCAGGTCAAAGCGTTTGAGGTGCGACATGGGGTTTGACTGCTCTTGCAGGGAAAGAATCCGGGTCAGATAATCCTCGTAACCGGCCGATACCGAGAAACTGCCATCTTTGGACTGGCATCGCTTTCCGTCCTTTTCGCTCAATCCCTTGAAACCCTCAAACGTATCGAAGCCGATGATGTGGCGGTGGCGGTTGTAGGGTTCAAGGCTGCCGCGCAGTGCCGAAAGAATGGACAACGTCTGACCCCAGCGCACGCCGCACTCGATAATAACGCCATGACTGTGCAGAATTTTTTGGTAGATTTCGTAAAAGAACAGGAGCCGGGCGAACGCCTTTGAACTCAAAAACAATCCAAGGTTCGGAAGCAATTCGTCGTCCGGCAGCGGTGCGGATTTCAGCAACGCGGTAAACTGCCGCTGCACGTCCTTTTCAGACGAACTCGAAAGAACAATGGCGTCATGCTTTCCAGTTTTGATCATTTGATGTTTTATGGATTGTTAAAAACTGTAGCTTTCCCCGCCGTCCACGGCGATGCAAGCTCCGTTTAACAGACTGGCCCGCTCCGAACACACGAAGGCCACCACGGCGGCGACTTCTTCCGGCGTGCCGGCGCGTCCCAACGGCAGGCGTTGGGTTAACATTCGCGCAAAGCGCTCCGGATCTTCCAGTCGAAAATGATCCCATTCGTTGCCGTCAAAAATCACCCGGCCCAGCGCGACGCTGTTGAACGTAATGCCGGAACGGGCCAAATCCGCGTTCAATGCCAGCGTTTTCATCATGCTGATTTCGGCGCTCTTGGCCATGGTGTACCAGGGGCGGCCGCCGCCCTCCTTGCCTTGCGTGGACGCAATGGCCACGACGCGTCCCCATTTCGCCCGTCGCAGGTGCGGAATGGCCGACAGGGTAAACCGTTGGGCGGCGAGCGCATTGCGTTGATAAGCCTCCGTCCACTTCGCCTCCGGCACCTCTTCCACCGGCCGGGTATCCCGGCCGCCGCCGCCGCCGACGTTGTTGACCAGAATCTGCAGGCGGCCCCATTTCTGAACCACCGCGCCCACGACGCGCGATGCGGATTCAGCTTCCATGGCATCCGCCGGAATAATGAGCGCCGGAACACCTTTGGCGCGGATTTCCGCGGCGGTTGTTTCCAACCGTTCCGATCCCCGCGCGGAAATCGCCACGTGGCAACCTTCGTCCGCCAGTGCCAGCGCGATGGCCCGGCCAATGCCGTAGCTGCCGCCGGTCACCAGCGCGATTTTGTCTTTCAAACCCAGTTGCATCGGGCGAAGCCGCTGATTAATGCGCGTTTGATATGGGCGCCACTTTTGCTCATCGGAAACCAGTTCGCATGAGCGCGTAAACGCCGGTTGGCATGGACTGCGCTCCGTTCAAATTGTCCTTATAACCGTCAAGGTTCGCGGATTCAAGCTTCAATCCATCTCCGAGCCGGCGACGGCTCCATCCAGTGTTGTCCGTCCCGGTTTCAAATTGACTCGTGCAAGGCCTCCCTATAATTTCCGCCCGTCAAGTTAAGAAGCTCATGACCATCCCGACCAGCCGTCGCCTTCGTTTGCTTTATTTGGGCAATCAATTCCCGCCGGGCTGGGCCGCACGAAACTCGTCTTTGCATAGCTATTGCGGGGAGATATTTTTTTGGCAGAAAATTGCCCGGTCCGCCGACGTGTCCACCGTTGGATTGTTGCACGGGAAACTTTGGGACCGGCGTTTCGAGCCGGGCGACGGTTCCCCTGGTTTGGAACATGAGCTGGTACTCTGGGATAGAAACCCCGCGCTGTGGCATCGCTGGATTTCCTGGAGGAAACTCCGCCGCTATTATCTTGAAAAGGTCCGGTGCGGTGAGATGCCTGATGCCGTGGTGGTCTGCAATCTTCAGCACGTTTACAACCACTTTGTCCAATGGTTGCGGCGGCAGCCCCTGCGTCCGCTCATTGTACTCCAAATCTGCGACAGCGGCGGACTGGGCGAGAAAGTTCCCTTTTCAAGGCGATTGCGTTACCTGTTTAAACCGATGCAGATGCTCGAAGCGCAGGCCGTCTCGATGTACGAGGACGGGTGCATCCTTTCCAGTGTCACGTCGAAAAAATACTTTGAACCGCGCGGTATCCCATGGGTGTGGCATCCCGCGAATTACAAGTTTGAATACCAGTTGCCGCCGCCCCAACCGAACCAGAGCGGACCGATCCGCTTTGGTTATTTTGGGACGCTCTCGAACGTTTATGCGGTCATCCCCATGGTAAATGCTTTTTTGAAGGCGAAGGTTCCAGGCACGTTGCATATCTGTGGAAAGGGCAATCTGTCCGAAGAACTGGCCAAACTCGCCGGACTCCACCCCAGTTTTCATTTTGACGGGTTTTTGCCGAAGGAATCGGACTGTCTGGAATGGGCGCAAAAGGTTGACGTATTGATTAATTCAAGGCTTCCGGTCCGCGGTCAGGATAACAGTTTCCCTTCGAAAATTTTGGAGTATGGCGTCGCCGGCAAGGCGATTCTTTCAACCTATACCGGCGGCGTGGACGCCGCGCTGGGAACAGAGGGCATCTACTTTGACACGGAAAATTTTGAAGAATCGTTGCAACAAAAAATACACGAAGTTTCCGCCATGGACCACTCCGAACTTCAGCGCCGCGGCCGCGTTATCCATGATCGAATCATTAAAGAGTTCAGTTGTGACGAGCAAGCCCGGCGCACCTTCGAATTCCTGAAGCAGATTGTGGAATCCCGTTCGGCCGATCATTGACCTGCGGCCGCATTTTCCGTTTCCGCAACAATGCCGACAACGGCCCGGAGCAAGTCGCCAATTTCAATGTCGCCCAAAAATTGTTTTCCAGGATCGCTTCGGCCAACAATCGTCCGGTGGCCTTTGCCTCCGGGCACCCACGCTTCCCGGCCCGGATTGGGCCAAAACCACGAAACCGTTCGCGCGCCCGTCATCAGCGCCAGATGTAGTGTTCCAGTGTCGCCGCAAAAATGCATCGCACTGTGCTGAATAACCGCCGCCAGCTGGATGAGATTCAAGTCGCCGGCAAAGACACGCCACGGTTTGATCGGCAACCGGGGCAGGAGCGATTCCATTTTCTTGCGTTCCCGTTCGGTCGGCGCGCAGGAAATCGCCCAGCGTTTTTCGGGAAATTGTTTTGACAGCGCGTCCATCAACTCGGCGAACTGTTCCGGCGCCAATTCCTTGCGGTCATCCGTCGTAAACGGGCTGGCGTGAAAATATGTTCCCGTATCAGCAACGGAAAGGTTGGCAGCCCGCAAATGCGTTTCGGGAATTTGAATGTTAAATTCCGGCTGAGTGAACGGGAAGCCTGCCTTTTCCAGGCAACGGCAGCGTTGCAAATAAATCGGGTCGGGCTGGAACGGATGCGCTACAGCCTCGGTGAACATCCACCGCCAAAATGGCGGGCCGCCCCCGTTCTGCCGGCGGCCAAGCCGTTCGTGCGCGCCGCCCAGGAACGTCAACCAACTGGAGCGGTCGGAGCCGTTGAGGTTGATGAGGACGTCGAATTTCTCCCGGCGCAGCCGGGAAACCATTTGAATATTTTCGCGCAGTGTCGCATGGCGCGGAAACCGCATGTAACCCCAGACGTGGTCCACCCAGGGCACGCATTCCATGAGCGACGTGACATGTTCGGCCACCACGCAGTGTAAATCCGCCTTCGGATAAGCCTGTCGCACCATCCATAACGCTGGCAACAGGTGCACCGTGTCGCCTAGAAACCCAAGATCCAACACCATGACCTTTTTGGCACCGCGCGTGCGTTCCCAAAAGCCCGGTCGGATTTGCATCACAGAAAGAATTTAAACAAAAGTCGCCATCCCGGAATAGCATAATTTGCGGGCGCGATCCTTCTCAAGACTGGTCGTGGGGCGGGGAAACGGCAACGTTTGCGCCTTGATAAATGGTTGTGCTGCCTTCCCCTTCAAACCCAAACGGTACGAAAACGAAGCGGCGCAACGCCTTTTGGAACGCGGCCTGTTTTTCCGGAGGCACGAAAAACAACATGAATCCTTTTGCGCCTGCACCGAGCAATTTACCGCCGAGCGCACCGTTTTCACGCGCGGTCTCGTAAATCTCGTCCACGTCGGAATTGCTGACCGCGTCGGCCAGACTGCGCTTGAGCTGCCACGTTTCGTGCAATAGTTCGCCGAAGGCAGTCAAACCGCCGCTGCCCGTCAAAATGCCGTGCGCTTGGTCCACCAGCCGGCGCATCTGGCGCAATTCCGCCGTCTTGTCACGGATCCCGGCGATGACACTTGCCGCAATTTCACCGCCCAACCGGCTGCTGCCGGTGTAGAGCAGGCAAAGATGTTTTTCCAAATCGGCAAGGCGTTCGCGTTTCACGGCAACCGGCTCGACCTGAAACGAGCCGTCGGTCGAGAATTTCACAATGTTCACCCCGCCGTAAGCCGCCGCGATCTGGTCCTGGGAACCGACGCTTTCCTTCAAAATACCCTGTTCGAGCTCCAGTGCCTTGAGGGCAAGTTGATGCTTGCTCAAGTGTTCCCCGCGCAATTCCGTAAGTGCGCGGATGAGGCCGACGGCAAAGGTGGAGCTGGAGCCGATGCCGCTGCGCGCGGGCAAATCGCCCTGATGATGAATTTCCACGCCTTCGGCATTGGTGAAGCCGAGAAAGCGCAGCCCTTCGCGCACCGCCGGATGCAAAATTTCAGAAATGGAGGCGACGGTTTCGATGTGCGACCAGACAATGCGATGGCGCTCGGAAAAAAACGGTGGCAACAATCGCGCGCTGATGTAGCAGTATTTGTCAATCGTCGCTGACAGCACCGCGCCGCCTTCCTTTAGATACCAGGCCGGATAATCCGTGCCGCCGCCAAAAAAGGAAATGCGATAGGGCGTGCGGCTGATAATCATGCGGCCTCCTCTCGGAAAAACTCCCCGGCGCGCTGATACGATTCCGGCGTGCCAATGTCAATGAACGGAAACTCACCCTTCAAGGCATAGAAACCGCGTCCGCAACACTTCGGGAACACGTCTTTCTCGAGGCTCACCGGTTTGCCGGCGGGAATTTCCGCGATGGCTTCGCGCTGCAACAGATACAGTCCGGCATTGATGTAGCCGCCGGCATTTTGATTTTGCGGTTTTTCATGGAAAGAAATCACGGCGTCGTTCGCGTCCGTTTCGACCAGACCGGACGCGGCCACCTGCGGCTGATGCGTGAGCACCATGGAAAGTCGCGCCGATTTGGCCCGGTGAAATTCCACGAACCGCCACAAATCCAGGCGCGTGACGGAATCGCCGTTGGCCACGAGCGCGGTGGGCGACTGCACCAGCGGCAGACAGGCGCGCACTGCCCCCCCGGTGCCGAGGGGCGTGGTTTCAAGGTTGGCGACGATTTCCATGCCGTTCCAGTTTTCCGATTTCACAAAGTCTTGGACCATGCCAGCCAGATGGCCGAGCGACAAAATAATTCTGCGCGCGCCGAAACCCCGCAGCCATTCCAGATAACATTTCAGAAACGGCCGGCCATTGATCGGCGCCAGCACCTTGGGCCGGTCGGAGAAAACCGGGCGCAGCCGCGTGCCGAATCCACCGGCCAGAATCACGGTGTCAATGCTTTGCAGGCAAGTCGCGGGCAAGTTCCTGCCTCCAGTAGTTGAGCATGTCGAGCAGCGTCTGTCTGTAGGGAATTTCCGGTTTCCAGCCCGTCGCGGCCTTGAATTTGTCCGAGCTGGGGATTTGCAACGTCACGTCCGCTGGCCGGATGAGTGCCGGGTCCACGCGCGTCTCGATTTTGCCCGGGTGGCTCGTCATGGTCAGCAGCAGGTCGAGCATTTCGCCGATGGTCATCGTGATGTCACCGCCGATGTTATAGACCTCCCCGGGCGGGCATTTCTGCGCGAGCAACCAATAGGCGCGCACGGTGTCACGCACATCGGCGAACGTGCGGACGCTGTCAAGATTGCCGACCCGAATCACCGGCTCCTGCAAACCAACCTCGATGCGCGCGACCTGCTGCGCAAAAAATGAATCCACAAAAACCTCGCCGCGCCGCGGGCCGCTGTGCGTGAACATGCGCGTGCGGATGGTGCGGATTTTATAGGCTTCCCAATACATGAAACCCAGCATGTCCTCGCCGACTTTGCTGACGGCATAGGGGCTGACCGGGCGGAACGGACAGGTTTCGCGGATGGGAATGTCGGCCTTCGTGACCTGGCCATAAACTTCCGACGAACTGCAAATGTGGACGAGCGGGTCCTGTTTCAAAATCCGGATCGCCTCCAGCAAATTCGCCGTGCCGCTGATGTTGCATTCCAGCGTGTCCAGCGGTGCCATGTAGCTCGTCGTCACGAACGATTGCGCGGCGAGGTGAAAAATCACGTCCGGTTTCACGTCGCCAAACACACGGATGAGCGAGCCGAGGTCACGCAGGTCGCAGTCGTGGATTTTAATTTTCGGGTTGTTGTTCAGCAGTTGCCGGATGTTGTTTTGAGGGCTGCGCCAGCGTTTGATGCCGAAGATTTCCGTCTGCGGATGGTTTGCGGAGATGTATTCGGCCAGATGGCTGCCCACGAAACCGGTGATGCCTGTGATCAAGACGCGCATGGTAAATTCAATCAAATTCCTTCGTCGCGCTGCGACACGATGGGATGCTTGACCGGCCACCAAATTTTAAATTTCGGATCATTCCACACCACGGTGAACTGGCCGGCCCGGTTGTAATAAGTGTTTTGTTTATAGTGAAAAATCGCCGTGTCGCTCAAGACGACGTGGCCATTGCCAAACTTTGGCGGAATCAGGACCTGCAACCGGTTGACATCCGACAGCGTGAACGATTCCCACTGGCCGAACTGCCTGGAATCCTGGTCGTGATTGAGCACGACCAGGTAAAATTTTCCCTGCAGACAGGAGATTAATTTCCAGGTCTCGCCGTCGCCGTGAATGCCGCGCAGGACATTCCGGGTGGAAGTGGAAATATCGTCCTGCACGAGTTTTACGGTAATGCCGGCCTGGCGGTAAAGCTCCTCGTTGTAGGTCTCGACATAACTGCCGCGGAAATCCTCAAAGATGGTGGGAGGCTTGATGAGCAGCACGCCATCGAGTTTGGTTTTGGTCACTTCGAGCATAGCTTGCGCACACTTGCCTGGTAAATCGGGCAAATCAATTGGAGCGCCGAGAGCAGGAGTTTATGATTCAACCATGGGATGTCAACCCGCGGCTGACAAAACCGGGTTGTTCGATTCCGCCGGTTGAGGCAGATAAGGCGGGAATTTGTTCCACAGACCGTGTTTGGCATCTTCATAGTTGGCGCGATCATGAAACAGGCAACCGTATTCGACGGCGCCGGGGAAAATAAAAACCATTCCACGGTTGCGATAGCTCCAGGAGTTGACAAAAAATTTATAGCCGGCCGGGATGCTGGAAGCCACGTAATCGAGGTCAAGCTTCCGCCCTTTATACGCGTCGTAGTCCAGCCCGTTGCCGGCATCGAAATCATCTATAATGATGACCGGGTTCCGACAATTGGCAAAGATGATCGCCAGCTCATCCAACAACGGCCAGTATTCCCCCCAATGGGCATCCAGAAAGAACAGGGAGTGTTCGCGGATGGCCGGCAGATGCTTGCGCAGAAATTCCGGCGAAGTCGTGGTTTCGTAGGTTAAATTGGCGCTGCAATAAAAATCCAGTCCCCGTGGCCAGTCCCGCACATCGCAGGTGTAAACCCGGTCGAAGAGCAAAGTCATCGCAAAAGAACTCTCGCCTTCAAAGGTTCCGGTCTCGACAAAGTTGTGAAGCTGGAAGTCAGTCTGAAATTTTTTGATGATCTGAATCATGGGCGGGTCCACAAAAACCCCGTGTTTGAAAGGGGCCAGATAACGGCTGCTGCTCGAAAGATCCGAACCCCATTGTCGTTGCAACGCCAGGAATTCAGCCTGGGTTGCCCTCAGGCGCAACGACAGCGTCCCCAATTTGAGTTGCTTGACCGCGCGGCGTTGATTGGGGGTCAACCGCCGGTTGGCCGCGCGGTTCAGTTTGTAGTTTTTATACCACTCGAATTGGTTGTACCACTTGCGCACCCGCTGGCCGTAAGCGGTCTTCTTCCAGGCTCGTATCCAGGATTGCAGCATAAAATTGTTCACCCGATCGGAATATTCTCAAAATGCGCAGGCTGAGGCCTGTATGGCGCATTCGAGACGCGATCACGTTTAAGAAAGCCGAACACGCAATGCAACATAAATGTCCTCTTTGGCCCGGCAAAATTCCACATCGCGCGAAAGTTTGTCGTGCCATCGGATGATGGAACCATTGTTCCCACATCGCCTTGCTCCGGCCATCGCCAAAGTTCGCCTGCAAGTCTTTGTTGTGGCAACCGCCGGCTGGCGGTTTTTGAAAACAAAACTCTCGCTTTCTTCCGATGACCGCCAACAATATGTCAGCGCCGATGACAATGTTCCTGCTCAAAGTCTGGGGTCTGACCAAACCCTACCGGATGCGATTATTCCTCGGGGTGCTGACCGGCATTTTGACCGGGCTGATGTATCCGCTGTTGATCGGGACCATCATGTTCGTCTACAGCGCGGTGTTTCCCACGCCCGACGCCTCGGGCGGGGTACAGTTGCCGATGCAAAGGATGCCCAGGTTCGCCGAGCACTGGTTTTACACCGCGCGTCAGGCCCTGGAACAAGGCGTGGCGGCCCATCCCTGGGTGGTGACGGCGTTGATCGCGGCCATTCCGCTGATCATGTTTTTTCGCGGCCTTTTCGGCTATCTCAACATTTATCTCCTGCAATGGGTCGCCAGCCGCGCGGTCGCCGACATGCGTGTCCAACTCTTCCGGCGTTTGCTGGATTTGTCTGCTGCATTTTACAGCCAAAATTCATCCGGCCAGCTCATCTCGCGCGTCGTCAACGACACCGGCGCGCTGCAAAACATTCTGAGCGGCGCCACTTCGGTGATCGTCCGCGACCCCGTTACCTTGATCGTCATGTTGGGCTCTTTATTGGTGGAACAACCCAAATTAACCCTCATCTCGATGATCGCGCTCCCGTTGGGGATGATTCCCCTGGTCATTTACAGTCGTAAAATCCGCCGTTCCAGCCGCGAAGCGCAAACCCTCACCGCGGAATTGACCCAAACCATGACCGAGGCCTTTACCGGCCATCGCATTGTCAAGGCTTACAACCTCGAATCCATCGTCGCCGGACAATTTCAAAACGCCGCGCGCCGGTATGTCAGTCTCTACATGCGCCTGGTTCGGGCCAGCAACATTCCTGGGCCGCTGATTGAACTTTTCGGCTCCTGCGGCGTGGCCTTGTTGCTCGCGTACCTGATTTATCGCCCGCAGGGCCATCCCAATCCTGCTGCTTTTCTGCAATTGATCGGCGGTATTTTTGTGATCTATCAGCCGCTGAAGAATCTGACGCAGTTGCAAAATCAAATAGTGCAGGCGCGCGCGGCCAGTGAACGTGCCTTTGCGCTGCTCGATACTCAAAGCACGGTGGTTGAACCCGCCCGGCCACAAAAGCTTCAAGCGGCCGGCGCGGACATTCAATTCGACCGCGTCCATTTCTCCTACGGTGAGAAAATCGCGCTGGACGACATTAATTTGAAAATCAAATCAGGCCAACTCGTGGCCTTGGTTGGCGCCAGCGGCTCCGGCAAAACCACGTTGGCCAATCTATTGCTCCGCTTCTATGACCCGGCCCGTGGCGCCGTCCGCATCGGCGGCGTGGATATCCGGGAAGTCTCCACGCGCGACCTCCGCGGCCAGATCGCCGTCGTCACTCAGGAAACCATTTTATTCGATGAAACCATCCGCCGGAACATCGAACTGGGCCGACCGGGCGCGACCAACGACGAAATCATCGCCGCCGCAAAACATGCTTACGCCGACGATTTTATCATGCAAAGACCGGAAGGCTTCGACGCCGTCATTGGCGAGAAGGGCGTAATGCTTTCCGGCGGCCAGCGCCAGCGGATTGCCATTGCCCGGGCCGTCCTCCGCAACGCGCCCATCCTCGTGCTGGACGAAGCGACCAGCGCGCTGGACACCGAGTCCGAACGGGCGGTGCAGGCTGCGCTCGACGGGTTGATGAAGGGACGCACAACCATTTGCATCGCGCATCGGCTCTCAACCATTCTGCACGCGGATTTGATCGTGGTGCTCGACCGGGGCCGCATCGTGGAAACCGGCCGCCACGAGGAACTGGTCCGGCGTGGCGGCGTTTATCAAAAACTTTACGAATTGCAATTCTCGTCGTGAGCGCGCGGCCTGAAAAAATCCTCGCCTTGCAGTTCAAATACTTCGGTGACGCGGTGCTGCTCACGCCGGCCCTCCGCGCCCTGCGCGAACATTTTCCCGCCGGCGAACTGCACCTGCTGGTGCCGGAGGAACTCGCGCCGCTGTTCCAGCATCTGCCGCATTTCCATCGCGTCTGGCCGATGCCCCGCCGGCGCGGACGCGCGCAATTCGGCCAAAGCTGGCCCATGATTCGTGCGCTGCGCCGCGAGCGGTTCGATTGTTCGGTGGATTTTGCCAGCAACGACCGGGGCGCCATTTTAAGCCGGCTCATCGGCGCGCGCCGGCGGCTGGGTTGGGGCGGCGGCGGCGGATTTTTTGGTCGCAAATTTTGCTATACCGACCGGGTGATGCCGGAGGTGAAACCGCAGCATGAATCCGCGCGTTTGACTCACCTTTTGTCCGGCTGGCAAATCCCGCCGCCGCCTTCACTGGAAGCCGAAATCCAAGCCGATCCGGCCCTGGCCGTTGCCGCAAAAAAAATTCTCCCCGACGAACGCGCTGTCGTTTGCCATGTCGCTTCCAGCCAGCCAAAGAAGGAATGGCCGCTGTCGCATTGGGCGGAATTGCTTCGCCTGGCCACCGGGGCCGGTTTTCAGGTCGTCTTCACCACCGCACTCGGCGAACGCGAGCAGGCGTTGATATCAGAGCTGAAAAAGCTCGTGCCGGACGCGAAGATACTGCCGCCGGTGCCGGAGCTGTCCCGGTTTCTGGCCGTGTTGGCGCGTGCCGGCGTTTTCATTTCCGGCGACACCGGCCCGCTGCATTTCGCCGCTGGATTGGGCGTGCCGACCATTTCATTGTTTGGCCCTAGCTCCCCCGTGCAGTGGGCGCCCGTTGGCAGGCGTCATCAGATTCTCACGGGGAGTGCCTGTACTTGCGACGGCCAGCTGAGTGTTTGTCAAAGTGCCAGTCATTGCCTCGCGGCCATTTCGCCCGAACAGGTCTTTGCCTGTCTGCAAAAGTTGCGGTGACGCCGCGCCGATGCTGGAGCCCGGTCATGAAGAAATGGGAGCTTCTTTTCCATTATCTGCCGGGTGAGCCTTCCAAAGCCGCCCTGACTATTAGTGTAGCTGTTTCCATTAATTTGGCCCGTAAATTGCGTGTAACGTTTCACGCCGCCGGCTCGTATTAAGAGGCGACGGCTGAAAAGCCTGAAAATCAAAAAATGAAGTATGAAAACAAGACATAATGCCATTAGTTTTGTCACGGTTACCGTGACCATCGTTTCGCTGGGTGCCGGTCTATTATCGGCGAGCGCGGGAGATCGTTACCGTTCCGGTTCGTATGAAACCAGCGGTGGACGAAGCGGCACTTTTGAACAACGTATTTACCGCCAACCCGGTTCCAGTCAGCGCGATACCACCGTCCAAACCGGCAACGGTGTCTGGACCCGGCAATCCGATGCGACCTGGAATCGTCAGGCCGGTACGGCCAACCGCACCACCGTGACCACCGCGCCGAACGGGAAGACGGCCACCATCGATCAAAATGCCGTTCGCAACGGCAACACGCTCACGCTGAACGGCAGCCGCACGGGTTACGACGGCAAAACCTCCGATTGGAACAAGACCGTCACCGCGAACGGCAACGGCACCGCTACCGTGAACGGCCAATACACCCGCCAGAACGGCAACACGATTGACACGAGTTCAACCATCACCAAGACCGCCGATGGCCACACCACTGCCGGCACTTATACCACCAGTACCGGCAAGAGCGGCACGTTTGATAAAACCGTGGTCAACAGCGATGGCACACGCACGACCACCGACACGGTCACGGGCGCCAACGGGAAAACCGCCGATCGCGAGGTGACGACCACCAAGGATGACAACACGATTGATCGCACGGTCACCACGACGGGGCCGAACGGGAAGACCGAGACGCATTCCGGCAGCGTGACGTTTAATCAATAATTGATTTCCAAACAAAAATGCCCTGCCGAAATCTTCGGCGGGGCATTCTGCTTTTAAGACTATCGCCGGCCCAACTGGTGCAGCAATTTTCCATGAATCCCGCCGAAACCGCCGTTGCTGAACACGACGACGATATCGCCGCCCTGGGCGTGTTTCGCAGTATGCGCGACGATGGCTTCCACATCGGGCAGGTAGGCCGCGTTTTTGCCGGAATTTTTCAGGTCCTGCATGAGTTTTTCAGGATTTAGCCGCTTTTCAGGCGCGATTTGTTCCAGCCGCGCGACCTCCGCGACCACGACCGCGTCGGCGTCGGCGAACGCGCCGGCCAGTTCGCTTTGAAAGACATTACGCCGGGTAGTGTTGCTGCGCGGTTCAAAAATGGCCCAGATCTTTTCGCGCGGATATTTGATGCGCAACGCGCGGAGCGTTTCCCGGATGGCCGTCGGGTGATGGCCGAAATCGTCCACCACCGTCACGCCGCCAGCGATGCCCCGCACCTCCATCCGGCGCTTGATGCCCTTGAAGGTGTCGAAGGCAGACTGAATCTGGTGATTCTTCAACCCGCAATGTTTGGCGCAGGCGATGACGGCCAGCGCGTTCCGGGCGTTCAGTTCCCCCATCATGTTCAGGTGAAATTTAAAGCTGGGAATTTCAAATTCGGTGGCCGTCGGGCCATAACGAAGGTTGAAGGCCTGAATGGCGTTGTTTTCGCCCAGACCGAACCGTTTCACCGGACAATGGGTCACATTCAATAACGGCGCCAGATTCGGGTCGTCGCCGTTGGCCAGCAGCAGGCCGTTGCGCGGAACGAGCCGGATGAAATGCGAGAAGGATTTTTTGATCGCGTCCAGGTTTTCAAAAATGTCGGCATGGTCGAATTCGAGGTTGTTGAGGACGGCCACTTCCGGCCGGTAATGGATGAATTTGCTGCGTTTGTCAAAAAAGGCGGTGTCGTATTCGTCGCCCTCGATGATGAACCATTCGGAGTCGGTGAACCGCGCGCCCTGGCTGAGGTTGTTCGGAATGCCGCCGATGAGATAGCTCGGATTCAATCCGTTGTGCTCAAAAACCCAGGTCAACAGCGAAGTCGTGGTGGTTTTGCCGTGGGTACCGGCCACGACGATGGAGCGTTTGCCGCGGATGAAAAATTCCTTGAGCAACTCCGGCAGCGAGCCATGGCGCAGTTTGTGGTCCAGCACGAATTCCGCCTCCGGGTTGCCGCGGGAAATGGCGTTGCCGATGACCACCAGGTCCGGTTTGTGCGCGAGGTTCCGCTCGGCATAACCGTTCATCACCTCGATTTTTCGCTCCGCCAGAAACGTGGACATGGGCGGATAAACGTTCTGGTCCGAGCCGGTGACGCTGAAACCTTTTTCCTGCATGGCGGCGGCTGCCGACGCCATGGCCGTGCCGCAAATGCCGGTGAAATGCACCGATTTGATTTCCGATGAAAACATGCCGGTGAATTAAACCATGAAGACCCGGGGGCACAAAGTTTTTTGATTTGTGTTGCGGTGGCGACCTGACTCCGAAAAACTTGAGTGTGAACACATTGTTTTATTTAAAGAGTTAGGAATTCTATTCCCAACACGCACTGGCGAAGTTGATCTGGCTGCGGTGTTGGAAGTTTGCTTCGATTTGACGGACAAGCATCGGGTGATGGGTTGGGGACTGACACCCGAAGCACATTGAACGGCGAAACCGGGCCGGTTCATGAAAAAATGGGAGAATCGCTTTCTGCCTTTTGGCAGGTGGCCATAGATTGCGCAGGCCAAATATGAAAATCAGCATCATCATACCATTCTATAACGAAGAGGAAAACGTGGCATTGGTCCTGGAGGAGACGCATCGGACGAATCCGGAAGCTGAAATTATTGCCGTGAACGATGCCAGCGGTGACCAGACCGAGGCGATGATCCGGAATCACCCGGACGCCCGGTTGATTTCCTTTGGCAGCCATCTCGGACAGAGCGCGGCGCTTTATGCGGGGCTGAAATCGGCGCAGGGTGAGATTTGCGTGATGATGGATGGCGATTGTCAGAGTGACCCGGCGGATATTCCCCATCTAGTTTCCATGCTTGGTCGCGCTGACCTGGTCTGTGGCTACCGGCGAAACCGGCAGGACACCTGGTTCCGTCGGAGTTCTTCATGGATTGCTAACTTCATTCGCCGGATGGTCTTGCACGATCGTATCCGAGACACGGGTTGCACATTAAAGGCCATGAGAAAGGCAGATATGCGTCATTTGCTTCCATTTGATGGTCTGCACCGTTATCTCCCGGTTTTTTTTATTCATGCAGGATTGCGGGTTACTGAAGCCCCCGTCAATCATCGTCCTCGCAAACATGGGAAGTCCAAATATTCCATCTGGGAAAGAGCCGTGCGCGGACTTCATGATTTGATCGGTGTGCGCTGGTTGATGGCGCGCCGGATTTCCTGGCCAAAAAATGGAGAGATTCAACATGAATGAGCCGCTTTTGCGAATTGCCAACGAAGTTATTACACCATGGAAACTGGTGGGTTACGCTGGAGCATTCACCTTTTCTGCTCGCTGGGTTGTGCAAATGCTGGCCTCGTGGAAGTTGCAACGTTCGGTTTTCCCGCGATTCTTCTGGTATATGAGCATGATTGGAAGTTTGCTGCTGCTCTCCTATTTCACCTTCGGAAAGACTGATTCTGTGGGAATTTTGTCCAATTTATTCCCACTGGGTATTGCAGCTTATAACTTATTTTTGGAATTTAAGAAGAGAGCCCGGTTGCCTCTGTAGTTTTCCCGGCTCAAACAATCGACCATCCACCCGCCGCCGGTCGTTACCCTGGTCAGGAGAGATGATTGTTTCTTTCCGGCAAATCTGTAAGCGATATTCAGTTTTCAACCCTTGATTTTTCGCTACACTGTCGCCAATGCACTGGCTGCAAACGATTGATACTGCTGTCTTTCGCTTTATCAACGGCTCGTTAAGCAATCCGTTCTTCGACTGGCTCATGCCCCTCATGAGCGGCGGCGACGGCGTCATGCGCTGGTTCGTTCCGCTGGCCATCGCCCTCGTTTTATCCGCGATCTGTTTCGGCAATGCCCGCGCGCGCCTCTGCGCGGTGATGATTTTTCTCGTCATCACGCTCGGCGATCCGCTCGTCGTTAACACCATCAAACATCTCGTGGAACGCCCGCGCCCGTGCATGGTGCTGCCCGGGGTGGTGGAACGCCTGGGTTGCACTCCCTCGGGCAGCATGCCATCCGCGCACGCGGCGAACTGGTTCGCCATGACCATGGTGATGTTTCTTTTTTACCGCCGCAGTCTCTGGTTCATGCTGCCGCTGGCGCTGACTGTTTCGTTTTCGCGCGTTTATGACGGCGTGCATTATCCCAGTGACGTCCTGGCCGGCATGATTTTGGGCGCCGGCTACGCCGCCGCCGGAGTGGTAGCGTTGCAAACCATCTGGAATTGGGCCGGGAAAAAGTGGTTCCCGATCTGGCACGCCCGATTGCCATCGCTTTTGAATGCCGAATGCCGAATGCCGAATGCAGAGGTCGATGCGCAAACTTCAGCTACCCTCGGCTCTCGACCCTCGACCCTCGACCAACAATGGGTCCTTCTCAGTTACGTTCTGATTTTTATCATGCTGATCGCGAGCTGGGGGTATCTCGCCAGCGGCACCATCCAACTCAGCCAGGACGAAGCCTATCAATGGGTCTGGTCGAAGCACCTGGCCTTGTCGTATTACAGCAAGCCGCCGGGGATCGCGCTGATTCAATTCGCGGGCACCCACCTTTTCGGCGACAACGAATTCGGTGTCCGGTTCTTTTCACCCCTATTCGCGGCGATTTTAAGCGTGATGATGTTGCGTTTTATCACGCGAGAAGTCGGCGCCCGCCTGGCTTTCTGGCTGTTGCTCATTGTCCTTGCCGCCCCGTTGCTCGGCATCGGCACGATTTTGATGACCATTGACCCGCCGCTGGTCCTCTGTTGGACGTGGGCGATGATTGCCGGCTGGCGTGCGGTCCAACCGGACGGACGGACGCGTCACTGGGTCCTGGTCGGCTTGGCGATGGGGCTCGGTTTTCTGTGCAAATACAGCGTGCTCTATCAACTCGTGTGCTGGACGGCTTTCTTTGCGTTCTGGCCGCCGGCGCGCGTCCATTTGCGAAAACCTGGGCCATGGCTTGCGGGGCTGGCCTTTCTGGTTTGCACGACGCCGGTCGTTTTTTGGAACTGGCAGCATGGCTGGATCACCATCCATCACGTCGCAACGGATGCGGGACTGCATTCGCGATGGCATCCCACGCTACGTTACTTCTGGGATTTTGTTTTTCAAGAACTGGGATTGCTGAATCCGATTTTTCTGATCGGCGCACTTTGGGCCATGATTGGTTTTTGGAAATTCCGCCGCGAACAGCCTTTGTGGCTTTACTTTTTTTGCATGGGCGCGCCGGTCTTTCTGGGGCACTGGCTCTTCTCATTTCATTCCCGGGTGCTGCCGAACTGGATTGCGCCGGCCGTGGTGCCAATGTTTTGCCTCATGGTTGCTTATTGGGATGAGCGACGGCGCTTCGCCAGGCCGTTTTTGGTCTTCGGTCTCGCCCTGGGATTTTTCGCCTTGGCCATCATGCACCAGAGCAAGCTGGTGGGAAAAATCACCGGCGACATGCTGCCCGGCTCAAAAGACCCGGCGCGCCGCGTGCAGGGCTGGAAACAAGAGGCCGCGTTCGTGGAATCGGAACGCGAAAAATTGCAGCGGGCCGGCAAGCCCGCGTTCATTATATGCAGCCACTATGGCATCACCGGGTTGTATTCGTTTTATATACCCGGCGCGAAAGCTGCGATTGGTTCGAACGAACCGCTGGTTTATGCCATGGACTCCGACGCGCCGGAAAACCAATTTTATTTCTGGCCGGAATACAACTACCGCGAGCATCGCCAGGGACAAAACGCCGTTTTTGTCAGTGAAGTGGATCCGTATCCGCTGGAAAACGGCTGGTTCTGGAAATGGCTGCAGCGCCAGCCCATCCAGTACGGCAAAATTCCGCCGCCCGCGCCTGCGTCGGAGAAACTGGTGCAACAGTTTGCCTCCGTCACCGACCTGGGCGAACACGACATCGAACTCGACGGCCGCGTGTTTCATCGTGTGCACCTCTGGGCGTGCTACCATTTGAAATGAGAAGGGAGAAGCGCGAGGTGAGAAACGTCGGCAAGGATCCAACGACTGCGGGAATTGCCACTTCCTCATCGTCCTCGTTCCCGTCCGCGATTGTTCTCCGCGTCCGCAATTACGACCTAGCGGCCACGCTGGATTCCGGTCAGGTCTTCCGCTGGCAGGAACAAAACGGTTCATGGATCGGCGTGGTGGGAAAGCATTGGGTGCGGCTCAGACAGATGTGCGACGGCATCCGCGCCGAAACCGCGGCCCCGGTCAAAAACTGGGACTGGCTCCTCGAGTTTCTGCAGATCGAAGTTGATTGGGCCGCCGTACTTGAGACGTTTCCTGACGATGCGCCGATGCGCGCGGCGGTTGCCGCGTGTCGTGGACTGCGTGTGCTGCGCCAGGACCCGTGGGAATGTCTCGCGTCGTTTATTTTGTCCTCCACCAAGCAAATCGTCCAAATCCGGCAGATTATTGCGCTGCTTTGCGAACGGTTTGGTGAGCCGATCACGCCGGGAGCGCCGGCATCCTGCCGGCGAGTTCCCGCGCAAGCGACGAATGCTGCCGGCAGGGATGCCGGCGCTCCCGGAAACGCCCGCCATTTGTTCCACGCTTTTCCTTCGCCGGAAAACCTCTCGCGTCTGACCGAGGCTGAACTGCGCGCGTGCAAGATGGGATTTCGCGCGCCGCATCTGCTTGCCGCCGCGCGGCAGATTGCCGAAGGTAAATTTGATTTGAACCGGCCGCGCCATTTGCCGCTGCCCGAGGCACGCGCGGAATTGATGAAACTGCGCGGCGTGGGCGGTAAAATCGCTGATTGTGTTTTGCTGTTTGCCTATGGTTTTGACGGGGCATTTCCGGTGGATGTCTGGGTGGAACGTGCCTTGCACCGGCTTTATTTTCCGCGCCGGCGGGTGACGGCCAAACGCCTGCGCCATTTCGCCGCCACGCATTTCGGGCCGCACGCGGGCCATGCGCAGCAATATCTTTTTCATTACATGCGAACGAAGTTGGGCTAAAATCGCGCACGAAAAATGAAAATTGAAGTCATCCTGACGCCGGCGGAACTGCCCGCACTGGCCCGCCGCGATTTGCGGGATGCCATGTGCGTGGTGTTTGACGTGCTGCGGGCCACCAGCACGTTCGTGACCGCATTGCAGAACGGTGCCAAGGCCGTCGTGCCCGTCAGTGAAATTTCCGAGGCGCTGGCCTGGCGGCAAAAGGAACCGGAGGTTCTGCTGGGCGGCGAACGCGACGGCGTAACCATCCGCGCCGATCTGACCGGCGGCGTTGATTTTGATCTCGGTAATTCCCCGCGCGAACACACACCGGAAAAGGTCCGGGGCAAAATTATTGTCTCCACCACCACCAACGGCACGCGCGCGTTGCGCGCCTGTGCGGGCGCACAAACCGTCCTGGCCGCGTCGTTCCTGAATCTGGCCGCCACGGTGGCATTCATCAAAAAGCTCCAGCCCGTGCGGGTTGTGCCCGTCTGCGCCGGCACGCACGAAAACACCGCGCTGGAAGACGTCCTGGCTGCGGGTGCGTTGTGCGAAATGTTATTGGACGGCGCCGGTGCGCCCGACCTTTCGGATTCGGCGGAAATCGCGCGGGCTACGTATGCGCAGGCGAAAGCCAATCTGGCGGTTGCGGTTGGCCGTTCGGAAAATGCCCGGCGGTTGCTGGGGATTCCGGAGTTGCGCGACGACGTTTCGTTCTGCCTGCAACGGGACATTTTCCCGCTGGTCGTAAAACGGGCCGCCGACGGCACGGCCTTTGTCTCCGTAATTTAGATGGCTGACGTAACCGGTTTAAAACCGGTATTGCATCGTGGCGAGAATGAGGTGGGAGTCAAAATCGTTGTTTCCGCCTGAAGTTTCGTCCGTGTAGTGGCAAAAACCGTATTTCAGACTTACGCGGAGGTTCTCCGTGAGCCGCCTCACGATTTCAGCAGTGACGGCGTGTTCTTCCGTGCCGGCGCCGTAAGGCAGCCCGACGGCGGCATAGTTGTTGTAGTCGTCCGCGCGGTAATAATAATAGCTCACGTTGAGGTCGGTTTTGTCATCCACGACGAAATCCGACGAGAAGTTCACCGTCCAATAATTATTTTGGGCGTTAAGAATGGCCTGCGTGTAATCCGAGGCCGGGGTCTTGGTTTCGCTTAAAACATAATTGATGCCGGCAGTCAGGGACAACCGGGACCACGGCGACCAACTGGCGTCTCCCGCGAGGATATGGCTGGTCATCCGCGAGGATTCCGTGCTGCCCAGACCCGAAATCGGGTCCGGTTCGGTGTTAATGGTGGACAATTGATATTCATAGCGACCGGCTAGGGACACATTCTGCCAGGGCCGCAGGGTCAGCCTTATGTTCCCGTCATACGTGTCAAAATCCTGCATCACCAGATAGCCGGGATAGCGATATGTCGTGAGACTGTTGTTGGCGGTGCTGTCCAGCGGGAAATTGGAATTGTAATTGTGGGCTTCATAGTAACCCCCGGCGTCCACGGTGACCCGGTACCACGGATACCATCTGAGCCCGGCGCTGTATTTTTGAAAGAACCGGCTGCTGTCGATCTGGCTTTGGACCGACTGGAACTGGTTGAAACCGCCAATCGGAATCAACCCGCCGTACTCGTTCAGGTTTCCGCTGCCTTCCGTCCATTCTCCCCGGACATAATACACCCAGTTGGTGACACCGGTGTAGGTCGCGTCCAGACGTTCGCAGACCTCGAGATCACTTTGGTCGCCCTGGCTGTCGGGAGGGTTGGCCGTTGTTCCCTCGAAGGTCTCAATCTCGCTGGCGTTTACGGCCGAATCCTCTTTTTGAACGCGCAGCGAAGGTACGATGGACAGATTCTGCATGGGCCGTGCGTACAGGTTCAGATTGGCCACATGGTCCTGCACCCAGGAGTTCCCATTCAAATTGTTGTATCCGAATCCGTCGGCCGATGGGCCCAGGTTCGATTGATAGACATAACTGCCGGTGAAATCATTGTGCAAATCCGAGTACGAGTAAGCCGTCGAAAACATCAGGTTGTCCTTCAGCCAGGTTTCCGTGAAGGCGTGGACGTTGAACAGGTCGTAAGTAACGCTCGACTGGTCGGTGACGCCCTGCTGGATCAGCTCGCCGGGCCATTGGACGATGTTCAAGGAATCATTCAGGTTGCCGGTTTCATAACGCAGCCCCACTCCCAAATCGGTGGCCTTGATGTGATCGGTCGCGTCCAGTTGGAAAATGTCGCTGTGCTCGTCAATGTTGTAATAGGATGGATTCAAGCCGCGCACGGCGCCCGGGTTGTTGAGCGGATCCGGATGGGAATAGCCCCAGATGGTGGAGCCCTCCTCCCCGTTCCGGTAGGTGTGGGTGTACTTGAACGTGAGGTTCGGCACGTTCGGCAGATTCGCCAGCCGCAATCCGCCTTCCACGGAAAATGTTCCGTTGTCCAACGCCAGCGCGTCATCGGACAGCGGATACCACATGCCCGAGGGCGGGTAAAAGCCGCCATCGCCATTTTCCCAGGTCCGGAACTGGTCGTAATTCAAACGCACAAACCCGATGTTGGCCTGCTCGAGATCCAGCTTTAACTGGTAATCGCGATTGTCGAACAGGGCGTGGCCGTCCGCCGACAAGGTGGTGTTTTTGCCGAGACCGGTCCCGAAATGGAAATCCTTGATGCCACCAAACGCCCCGTTCCGGCTCTGGTTATTCTGTTCCGCCTGGGCTTTGTTGCCCGAAGTGGCAAACCCGCCGACGGCCGGCTCAACCCAGTTGTTGTAGATGTTCGTCCCGCCCTCGAACAGCTGGTCCGGGGTCAGCGGCGGCGGAGTGGCCGCCGGCGCGTTCGTGTCTGCCGCCCGGAGGGTGGGCAGGCCCCCGCAAAGACCGAGCACAGCGATCCCACACCACCGCATCCGGTCTTTGAAAGCTGTTCTTTTGATTTTCATCGATGTTTCGGTGCCGGTTAAAATTGCAGGGCGGAATTGACTTGGGAACCATGAATGGCCTCGTGACAGCCCGCCGTCCAGCAGGTGCCTTCCTGCAAACGCAGGGTATGATCGGAGCCGCCAATGAGAATCCGACCGTTACTGACCTGCTGGAAATGACAGCGGAAGCACAGGTTCGCGTCCCGGACGCTCAACAGCTTGGCGTTGATGGAACCGTGCGGATTGTGACACGTCGTGCAACCTTCGCGCATGGCTTCGTGTTCGAAGACATACGGACCGCGCTCGGCCGGATGGCAGCGCAGGCACATTTCATTTTCCGAAAGTTCCGACGTGCCGCCCCCCAGAAAGATGGAACCCTTGTGCGGGTCATGGCAATCGCTGCAACTCATGTGGCCTTCGGGCACCGGATGATGGTCGGGCAATTGAAATTGGGCGCGCACGTCGGCATGGCATTGGTAACAGATCGTTTCTTCCGACCGCGCCGGTTCAACCCCAGGTCGCGCCCCGTAACTGTCTGTCTCGGCCCGCCCGGAGGTGAACGTGTAGGGAGGTTTGGTATCTCCGCCCGATTCCGCATGCGTGCTGCATGGGCCGTGACAGGATTCGCATCCGGCGTCCAGCGCGTTGGTTCCCCGGACCATCAACCGCGCGTGATCGGCGGTGACGAAATCCTTGTAGATGTCGTCGTGGCACGTATCGCACTGGTCGGAGCCGATGTAAGAGGCGCCGGGGACATTGGGGAGTTGGACCACGGAACGGCTGACGGTGCTGCAGGAAATCACCACCAGCAGCGGAGCCATTGCCCCGACGATCAGCGCCGGCCATCGGCCCCATCCGGCGGAGAACCGGTTGACGATCTCCTTGAGGCGGTTCCGCAAGATGTTTCGTGGCGACTTCATTGGAATAATTGGCCGTCCACCCAGGTTTGCGCGCTTTGCAAAAGCTGTATGTCATACGGGCCGTTGTGAACGCCGTAACTGCCGTCGTAGTACACCAGATACAAATCAAAGCGGGCCTTTTTGATGTCGTCGGGAATCAATGCCTGCCCGGCCGCGTTGGGTCCGGAGCCGCCCGGGGACAAATCGCCGGCCGTCGTGTATTCCCAGGCCACGGTCCCATTGGTCTGCAGGGCCGCCGGCGCCGCATTGGCTGCCCACAGGTTCAACAGGGCCGTGGTCTGCTGGACTTGATTCGATACGTCGCCGGTCACAAATTGAACCAGCCCGGCCGGGTCGGAGTGGCAGTTGTAACAGAGATTGTACGTGGCCACCTCAAAGGTGTGGCCGGTCGAGTTGTTGGTGGTTTGCATGTGACACTCCGCACATTGCCCTTCGAGCCATGAATGTGTGGAGGGCAGTCCGGGCGTGGGGCCGGTGGCCAGTTCACCCACGGTGCCCAGCAACATGTTGTACTGGGGCGAATGATGGGGTGACCGGCTCGTGTCGGTCCAGGCCGCGCCCCGGTCGTTGTGACATTGGGCGCAGACATTGATGGCGGGATTGTACTTGTTTGAAAACACGTCCGTGCTCGCGAGGTAGAAGTCATTGGTCGAGGCGAGGGCGCAACGGATTTGATTCGTGTAGAGCAACCCCAATTGGTTGTTGGTGATGTAGGCAACGTTCCCCGTCAATGAATTGGTGAACACAATCACTCCGTTCAGCACATTGGTCCAGACCTGGGGGGCATGCGGGTTGTGACAGACATCGCAGGTGATGGCCATGTCGTAGTCGTTGGTGAGGGTGGCGCTCGGATTTCCGCCCAGCAAAAGGGTAACCCGGGCGGAACCGGAGTGGCATTGGCCGCAACTGGTGATGTTGTTGGTGGAGGCCGCCATGGATTGAAGCGCGTCCGGCACCACCGCCGCATGGCCGCTGGTTTCCCATTCTTCGAAGGTTGGATGCTGGTCGCCCGTGTGGCAGCCACCGCAGACCTGGGCCGCGAGTTCCACGCGCGGCACCACCGTGGGGTCCATGGGATTGGCCGCGTGATAACCGCCGGGGCCATGGCAATTCTCGCATTGCACGCCCTCCAGTTGCGGCGTTTGAGAGGCGTCCGTGAATCCGGTCGGCAGGCCGTACCCGACCGTATGACAGGGCAGGCAACTGGGATTCGTGCTCTGATTGATCTGCTGGAGCGCCTGGAACGCCTGTGCGTGCGCGGTGTTCGTCTCCGTGTTGTAAATATTTCCATGGCACCCCGCGCAGGTCTGGGAACTGGCATATTGGGGGCCGGGACCGGAAACGCGGAAAAAGTCGTTGCTATAGATGTTCGTGATGGTACCGATCCGGCCCAGATTGGTGGGCTTGCCCACAGTCAACCAGGTGGCATCCGTCAAATGCAGCTTGTGCCAGACCTGGTAATATCCCGACGGACCATCCCAGGTGATTTGAACGCTGTTGGTCGTTTTTTGAATCCCGGTCATTACGGGCATTCCGGGCATGCCGCCGGGCTGCGTGATGCTCAGATGTTGAACGCCCTGCGCTCCCGTGGACAAACCGCTCAGAAAGAAACCAGCTGCCGCAACCATCAAGACCGCTGTCCACCCAATCAACGAGGTTAGATCCGGGTTCGTAAACTGCGAATGCCGATGCCTTGGCAATTTGCGTCCGCCCGGACCTACCACCACCCTCGAAGGCCCAAAGAAAACCGGACAGCCACCGGCCGGGCAGCCTGCTGATTTCGAGCGAGTTGCGAATTGAAATCGGGCGTTCATTTGCTCCATGGCAGCCTTCCATGCAGATGGATTTGAGGCTATTCCGATATTGTCGTTTGCTTGCCTTGAATTGTTCTGTGTTTGCCAAAAAAATGGAGGTTGGTTTGCCGGGAGAACAGATTTTGCTCGCGCACCCCGTCAAACCCCGGCAGGTTGAAACGTCCCGATGGGACGCACCATGAATTCGGCACCGACGAACAAAGTTGTTTCCGCGGAAAAAACACGGCTGGAGGAACGGGCCCACGCCCGGGTCATCCTGCTCACGCTGGTTTCCTTTCTGCTGGGCGTTGCCGCGACGGCCTCTTGGTTTCACTTCGCCGCCAACCGCCCCGCGGAAACTTCAAGTTCCCAAACGAATGATCAGTCCGCCACCGAGCAACCCATCAACGCGACTGCGCCGGTCCAGCCCTTTGTTCCAAGCCATCCGCCGGTGGACGCCGCCACGATTGCAGCCGTCAAACAGGCGGTTCCCGATTATGCTTCCCTGTCCCTGGAGGACGGGACGCAAATTCTCCGCGCGGCGGCGCTGAAACAGTTCGCGGCGGCGGCTAGGGAGATGGACGCGCAGGTCAAGCAGGCCCAGGAACAACTCGTTCAAGCCGAAAGCAACCAGGCCGCCGCTGGACAACCGGCCGCCCTGAAAAATCTTCAGCAAACGCAGGTGGAACAGACGGAAAAACTCCAGCAGATCGCGGCGCAACTTCAGGCGCAAATCGCAGCGTTAAAACAACTGAAGAATGCCAAATGATGTTTGCCGTGAGTTGACCGCAGACAGGCAATAGAACAGGGCAAGCCGGGAGCGCCGGCATCCTGCCGGCGAATTTCTTGATGACTTGCTGCGCTACGCCGGCAGGATGCCGGCGCTCCCGGAAGAAGCCGTTCCTTCACAACCAAAACCCCTCCCGGATGAAGGGGAGGGGTCTGAAGCGGTTCTCCTGTTATTTGTGATTACGGGTTGGTTATGACCCGGAAGAACATTTGCGCGTTGTTCCGCGTGGGCGTCAAATAACTGACCGAGTTGCCCGTGCCCGGGATGGGATTGCCGATGTTTTGCCAGCCGCCGCTCAATGACGAGATGCCCTGAATCTGATAGGTGTTGCCCGATTGCGTGTTAAAGGCGACCTCGGCGGCCGTGTAGATGGCGATCGTATTGGTGACTCCCGAATTAACCAGGGTATTGCCATCCATCCAGACCACGCCGCCGGGTACCGTGATGCCGGACTGCGTCGGATTAAGGCCCAGGGCATACATCATCCAGTTGGGAACGCCGTTGGTGTTGTTGATGGCATTGGGCGCGCCAGCGGGATTGTTGATGGTTCCAAAATAATTGGTCACCCAGGAATCCGGCAGACCGCCGGGCACGGATACGCCCGTCAGATTGGCGATGGAAGCCTGGAGCAGTCCCACCGCGTAGGCCGTGTTGTGGACTCCCAAACTGCCGTCATTATTGACGAACAGCCAGTTGTAAGCTGCTTCCAGTTGCGGCTGGGTCCAACTGGAACTGATGGACAGGGACGCTTTGATCGTGCCAGTCGGCGGCAGCAACGTGGACAATTCATTCAACAGACTTTGAACTTGCGTCTGCGCGCCTTGGATGACCCCGCTCCCGTCAAAATTTTCCACCGGGAAATCGAACGAAGTGATTGAACCATGACATTGCTGGCAGGCTGCAATCAAGTCTTCGCCGTTCCAGGAGTTTTCAAAGGTATGGCCGCCGGCGTGGAGATAGGCCGGATCCGTTGAGGCAATGGTCTGCATGTGGCAGGCGACGCAGGTGTTCGTGACGGCACTGGCATGGGCTGAACTGGGGATGGTCAGGCCATAGGTGAAACCATTGACGCCCTCCAGCATGTCGGCTTGCGGCCCTTCATGCGGCCCGAAATAAGCGCTACCCTTGGTGGTGGACGCATAAGTCGCCGCGTCCTGCCGGGCGTGGTGGCATTCCATGCACAGGAGACCTTCCCCGGCATTGGTGATGACGGTGCCATCCATGAGCGTCACGGCGGCCAGGGTGCGAATGATATGAGAATTGGGCGCGTTGGTGGCGGGAAGGGTTGCGCCATGCGGTTCGTGACAGGTCTGGCAGTTGATGGCCATGTACGCGGTATTCGTCGTCGTATCGCCATCAATCCGGCCAATAAAACCGTAAGCCGTATGGCAACCCACGCAGGTGGCGTTGCCGGCCGGATCACGCGTGGTTACCGCGTGAACGGAATTGTTCCATTCGGCCACATCGATGTGATTGGGCGGATCGTCATGGCATTGGGCGCAATCGCCCGAGCTGAAGTTCACGTCGATGAGATTGGTGTTTCCCAGTGAATAGGCGTGCTGGCTGCCGGGTCCATGGCAGTTCTCGCATTGGATGTTGGCCAGATTGGCCAGCGCAGGATAGTTGGTCTGCATGCTCGCCCAGTTGTTGGTGTTCAGCACGGCCGGAAAAACCCAGCCAAGCTGCGCCGCCACGTCATCGAATCCGCCGTTGACCGCCAGCGCATTGGTGTCGTAGCCGACCGTATGACATTGGATGCAACTCTGGCTGTAATGACTGCTCACCAGCCCGTCGATGCCCCGGCTGAACATGGTGGCGTGCTCGGTCAAGGACCAGGGCTGCACCATGTCGGGTGCAGCCTGCCCGCCGCTATGGCACAGCGTGCAGGTGTTGATTCCCATGTAAGTGCCGGCCGTGAGGATCTGAACCACATTGGTGGTTCCACTGGTGGTGTTGACCGTGGCCACGACGGTATATTGCCCGGCCAGATCCGGACGCAGCAGGGTGCGGCCGGCCACTTGATACACCAGACGGTCTGACGGTTCGTAGATGGGCACGTTGGTTCCCAAGGGACTGGCGTTCGTCGTCGCGGCGGACCCGGCGGGCCTGTTGGTCACCGCCCAGGTGACACTGAGAATGTTCGAGGCGGAAAAGTTGGTGCTGGTTTCAACTTCCAAATAGGCCGGCTCGCCCACGGGAACATTGACCAAGCCGCCTGACACTTCCGTGTTGGCCGGTAGACCATAAGCCACGATGTCACCCGGCGTAAGCGGGCGCGCCACGATTTGGGCCTGGAGGTTCGTCTGGGCCTTGGCGGCGTTCACGGCGGCCATGGCCGTCAGCATCACCGCCAGCAGACAGGTTTTGATGAAAGGTTTCGCATTCATATTTTTTTTGGGTTTTGAAGGTTCTTCGTCCAGCGTCAGGCGAACTGGGTTTGTGACGGGAAACCGGCCGGATTCAAGACGGCTTCCACGGGGTAAAAGGATCGGGCGCCGGCGGGCCGGATTTTTTCCGGGGCCGGGTTGATTTTGGCCATCACCGCCGCCGTCCGTCCGGCAATGATGGTCTGGCACTGTGACAGCTCCTGTGCCCGGCCCTTCGTGTTCTCGCGCACAATGGTTTCCAGATCGTCGATGTCGTAGAGGAACACGTTGTTCAACTCCTGTACGGCCGGGTCGATGTCCCGCGGCACGGCAATGTCCACGAGAAACAGCGGGCGGTTGCGCCGCGCCGATAGAACGGCCGCCACGTCCTCGCGATGCAGAACGAGTTGGGGCGAACCGGTCGAACTGACCACGATGTCCGCGAGGGCCAGCGCCTGCCGGCATTCATCGAAACTCACCGCGCGACCGCCGAATTCCGATGCCAGATGTTGCGCGCGTTCCAAAGAACGGTTGGACACCAGCACCGTGCGCGCGCCGCGCTTGGCCAGATGCCGGACACAGGCTTCGCCCATTTTGCCCGCGCCAATGATCATCACGACCTTTTCACTCAGGTCCCGGTCAAAAATCCGCTCGGCCAGCTCCACCGCCACGCTGCCCACGGAAGTGGCGCCGCGGCCAATGGCGGTGCGCGTCCGGATTTCCTTGGCGGTTTGCAGGGCCGACTGAAAAATGCGGTTCAGCGTCTTGCCGGTCAGTTTGGCCGCCTGCGCCGCCAGATAGGCGTGCTTGACCTGGCCGGTGATTTCCGTTTCGCCCAGCACCATGGAATCCAACCCGCTCGCCACGGAAAACAAATGACTCACGGCCGCTTCGCCTTCCTTGAAATAGAGATAGGGGGAAAAATCAAAGTCACTGCCGCTCAGTTGTTGGAACAGCGCGTTTACGGTTCCATTCAGCCGCGGCGTCACGCCGTAAATTTCCACGCGGTTGCACGTGGACAGCAGCACGATTTCGGAGAGATTGCCGGCCAGTTTCAAACGGCAACCGCTGCAGGTCAATCGCGAGCGATGCACGGCCAGCTGTTCGCGCACCTCGACCGGGGTGGTCTTGTAACTCAGGCCGGCGACGAAAATGTTCATGGCCGCCCCCTTTTTCGGGAATCGGCGACCCGGGCTGGAACCGGCCTGAGCCACCAGGGAAGCCGAAAGCCGGCGGAACGAATCATCCACGCCACGATTTCCAGTAGGCTTCTTTGTTTCACAAAGACAACCTTAGACGGCTGCCTAATAACTGCTCGCCGCCGCTTGCCAAAGACTTTACATTTCTTGCATTTTAGACTTAAAGATTTGTTAATGTAAAAGCTATATAACAATAAGTAAAAATGAACTTGTCACGTATTAAAGATTGGAATTGTTCTAGACAAATTAAAAACGGTCAAATAACATCTAATTAAGAAAGTGACGGGTGCGTATCGTGCAGCCTAATAATCAATCCGAGATCCAATGAATATGAATCTCGCCGACACCATCGAGTTTTCGAGGGCATGGTATGTTCGTGCGTTGCGGCAACCCGTGACGTCCATCAGTCTCGCAGTGTTCTGCCTTGGTTTTGATTTTTTATTGGGGCCGTACATCGTCTTCCCGATCACCTATATCATTCCCGTGGTGATCGCCGCCTGGTTCTGCCGTCCGCACTACGCCTATATCCTGGCGATCGTCCAGCCTCTGGTCCGACTCAGCTTTCCGTTCAGCTGGCATGCTCCCTGGAGTGCCGTCGACTCGCTCATCAATACCGCCATCCGCATCGCCGTGTTGGTGCTCTTTGCCTACTTGGTCAGCCGGACCGCCCGCCAGACGCGCGAGTTGGCCCGTAGGGTGAATTTATTGGAGGGCATTCTTCCCATTTGCAGCCTGTGCAAGAAAATCCGGGACGAGCGTGGCAACTGGCAACAAGTGGAGATCTACGTCTCGAACCGTTCGGAAGCCCTGTTCAGCCACAGCCTCTGTCCCGATTGCCTCAAGCGCGATTACAAAAATGTCCTCAGTGAGGATTGAAGTTCCCGCGCGGAACCCACCCGCCTCAGGCCACGAATTCCAATTCCTGACGATGCGGAATCAGCCCGCGCTCGAAAGCCCGTCCCAAAAACCGGCGGATGGATTCCCGGCCCCGCTCGCCGTAGTCGAGGGTCCAATGATTGACATACATCCCCACGAATTGGTCGGCGAGGTCGCGGCCCATGTCCCGCGCGTATTGTAGTGCGTGTTGCACCGCCTCGGCCCGATGGTCGAGACTGAATTGAATGCTCGCGGCCAGGACCCCGGCCACGGTTTGGCGAACGGCCGGTGAAAATTTCTTGTGAATGACATTGCCGCCCAGCGGCAGCGGCAGGCCGCCGTTTTCCTTTCCCCACCAGGCGCCGAGGTCTTCGCAAACCACCAGTCCCTCATTTTGATACGTCAACTGGCCTTCGTGGATGATGAGCCCCACGTCGGCCGCGCCGGAATGGACGGTTTTGAAAATCCGGTCGAAGGGCACGACGACATAATCGAATTCCTTCGCGCTTTTGCCGAGCCAGAGTTGCAGCGCCAGAAACGCGCTCGTCATCGTTCCCGGCACGGCGATTTTTTTGCGGGCGACCTCCGCCCGGGAGAATTTTTGTCCGGCCACCAGCATCGGGCCGTAGCCGTCGCCCATGCTCGCGCCGCTCGGCAACAGCGCGTATCGGTCGCTGACATACGCGTAGGCATGGAGGCTGATGGCGGAAATATCCAGCTCGCCGCGCGACGCGCGTTCGTTCAGCGTCTGGATGTCCTGCAAAATATGTTCGAAACGGAAGCCGTGCGTCGGAATCAAACCCTTCGCCAGGGCATAAAACATGAAGGCGTCATCGGGATCGGGCGAATGACCCAGCGTCAGCGTCGCTTGTTGCATCGGCCCAAATTAATTCGAAAGGCGCGGACTGTCACGACGGTAAGAGGAAAATTGGAAGTTTGGAAGTTCCCGGTGTTGGGTACGCCGCACGCGCCCTGCCAAGCCCGGCCGCAGCCAAACTCCACCTCCTCTTTAGCAGGTTGGTTTGCGGGCAAGCCCGACAGGCGCGTGCGTCACGTTCCTCCAACAACACACACACGGCCCTTTACCCTGTCTCTCAACACAAACACCAAACAACTCACAACAACCTGCGGTTGCCACCGGGCTCCCCACCCCCAGTGCGTCACTGGGTGACAACCGCTTTCCACCACGCGCAACTCTTAGCACTGTGCGTGCCGTCCGCAAAATTCGGGGATTTTTGCGAAAAGCCGTTGTATTTCGCAAACGTGATTCCAGTGGAAGCCAAAACCGCTGTTGGTTTTTTCTCAGCATGACCAAAACCCATCGGGTCCGTGACGCCATGGCATGCCTTCCCCGCCGACTGGAAATTCGAAGAACTTGCAGTAAATGTTCTGGAGTGTTAAAGGGTTCGAATTGGAATGCGTTGCCGAAACCCGGCAGCGCAAAAGAGACGGCTTGGCAGCCTGCCGCGCCTGGCTCATCACCGGGCCACCGCAATGGGTTTCCGGGTTGCCGTTTAACTGTCGTTTAAAAGGAAGGATCCCGAAAAAATTATGGAGCCAGATAACGCCAGAGTTGAAGCGACAGGTAATTTGGAAAAGGAAGTCGTGCCGCCGCCGCCGCGCAAACGCGGACGCCAACAGAAGATTCTGTTCATTGGCCTGGCGGTGTTGGTGGTCCTCGCCGCGGTGATTTTCTATTATTGCCGTTTCGTCGCGCCCTATGAATCCACCGATGACGCGTTCATTGATGGCTATGTCACCCTGCTGAGTTCACGCGTGCCGGGACAGGTCGCCAAACTTCTGGTGGCGGACAATCAGGAGGTCAAGGCCGGCGACGTGCTGGTGGAAATCGATCCGCGCGATTACGAGGCGAGTCTGGCCCAGGCCCGCGCGGACCTGGCCGTGGCGCACAGCCAGTCGGACCAATCCCAGGCGCAGGTGAAAGTCAGTGAAGCCGGGGTCGCGCGGGCGCAGGCGGCGGTGACGGCCGCCGAAGCGGAAGCCCAGCGGGCCGACGACGATCTCAAACGCTATGAATCCGTGGAAAGCCGGGCGGTGTCCAAGAGTGCGTTCGATTCGGCCCAGGCCCAGGCGCGGTCCGCCAACGCCAATGTGGAGGCCGCGCGCAGTCAGGCCCAGGCGGCCCAGGCGGAAGTGACCTTGAGCGAAGTGGAGGTGGAGACCGCTGCGGCGGCCGTTAAACAAGCCGAGGCCAAACTCGAGCAGGCGGAACTGAATTTTTCCTACACCAAAATCATCGCGCCCATGGATGCGCGCGTCACGGCCCGCACGGTGCAACCGGGAAATTACGTGCAGCCCGGCCAGGCCCTGCTGGCGCTGGTGCCGAAGGACGTCTGGGTGACCGCCAATTTCAAGGAAACGCAGTTGACCTACATGCACGCCGGGCAGCCGGTCGAATTGCGCGTGGACGCCTATCCCAACCGGAAATTCAAGGGCCGCGTGGACAGCCTGCAGGCGGGCACCGGCGCGCGGTTCAGCCTGTTGCCGCCGGAAAACGCCGTGGGCAATTACGTCAAGGTGGTCCAGCGCGTGCCGGTTAAAATCATCTTCGATGAACCGCTGCCCGATGGCCTGGACCTGGCGCCGGGCATGTCCGTCGTGCCCGAGGTCAAAGTCAAATGAGTGACCCTTCCTCCATTTCTGCGGTGGCATGGCGGCCGCGCGCCAATCCGTGGTTGATCGCGCTGCCGGTCATGCTGGCCACGTTCATGGTCATCCTGGACACCTCCATCGTCGTGGTGGCGCTGCCCTACATTGCGGGAAATCTCGGCGCCACCCAGGATGAATCCACCTGGGTGCTGACAAGCTATCTGGTGGCCAACGCCGTCATCCTGCCGGCCAGCGCCTGGTTCGCCAGCTATTTCGGGCGCAAACGTTTTCTGATCGTTTGCACCATCATGTTCACGCTGGCTTCGGTCTGTTGCGGCATCGCCACCAGCATGCCGCTGCTGGTGGCCGCGCGGGTCCTGCAAGGCCTGGGCGGTGGCGCCATGCAACCGCTTTCCCAGGCCATCCTGCTGGAAAGTTTTCCGCCCACCCAGCGCGGCACGGCCACCGCCTTGTTCGGCCTCGGCATCGTGGTCGCCCCCATCATCGGCCCCACCCTGGGCGGCTGGTTGACCGACCAGTTTTCCTGGCGCTGGGCTTTTTACATCAATTTTCCCGTGGGCATCCTCGCGATTTTCCTGATGCTCCTGGTGATCGAAGACCCGCCGTACATTCGCGCCAGCCGGCCGGGCCGGATTGATGGCATTGGCTTTGCCCTGATGGGACTGTTTCTGGGGACCTTGCAAATCCTGCTCGACAAGGGCCAGGATGCGGACTGGTTTGACGCCGTCTGGTTGCGCTGGTTTGCCGTCATCTCCGCCTTGTCGCTGGTTGGCTTCATTGTGCGTGAACTGTTGACCGATCATCCCATCGTGGATTTGCGCATTTTCAAAAACCGCAACTTCGCCGTGAGCAGCGCCTTGTTTGCACTGTTCGGCATGATTATTTATGCGTTGATCACCCTGCAACCTTTGTTTCTTCAGTCGCTGCTGGGTTACACGGCCTTTGATGCCGGCCTCTCTGTCACGCCGCGCGGCATCGGGGCGTTGGTCGCGTTGTTCGTTGTGGGGGCGCTGGTGAGCCGGGTCAATCCCAAGTTCCTCGTTGGCTTTGGCTTCGCCATGCTGGGAATTTCCAGTTTTCTGTTGTGCCGGTTGAGCCTGCAAATGGCCATGGGCAACATCATCACGGCCAATGTCATCGCCGGGCTCGGCACGAGCTTCATCTTCGTGCCGTTGACGACGCTGGCCATCGGCACCTTGCGCAACGAACAGATCGGCAACGCCACCGGCATCCAGAACTTGGTACGCAACATCGGTGGCAGCATCGGCCTTTCCTTCGTTTCCACCATGCTGGTGCGGTTTGCACAGGCGCACCAGGCCATGCTGGTCGGGCAGTTGTCCCCGTTGAACCCCCAATACCGGCAAAAATCGGCCGCGCTGCAACAGGTCTTCGCACAGCATTTCAATCCCGTGGATGCCCTGGCGCGGGCGCGCGATTTCCTGTATCATACCCTGCTGCAACAGGCCGATTATTGGTCGTTCATGAATCTGTTTTTCCTGGTCGCGTGTCTTTGCACGGTGTGTTTTCTATGCGTATTCTTCTTCCAAAAACCCCGGTCGGTCCGCGCGGTGGCGCTGGCGGATTAGGGGGCCATGACGTTATGAAACAAATCCTTCTCATTGACCGCGAATTTGGCGCCGGTGGCAGCCACATCAGCGAGAAACTCGCCGCCCGCCTGGACTGGAAACTGTTCGATGACGCGTTGACCCAGGAAATCGCCCGGCTGGCGAAAATTCCGGTGGAAGATTGCCGGCGGCGCGAGGAACGCACCGATCCCTGGCTGCACCGTTTGATCAATGTCGTCTGGCGCGGGAGTTTTGACCGGAACCTGCCGTCGCCGGACCTGGCCATCCTGGACACCGACCGGCTGGTGTCCATCATCCAAAAGGTCATCGAACAGGCGGCCGAACAAAAACCCTGCATTATCGTAGGCCGCGGCGCGCCGTATTTTCTGCGCCAGCGCACCGACACCTTCTCGGTTTTTCTGTACGCCTCGCGCGAACTCAAGTTCCGCCGGGTGCTCAAGCGCGTCGGCAACGAGGCGGAAGCCGCCAAACTTGTGGACACCATGGACGACGACCGCCGGAAATTCGTGAAACACTACTTCGGCCACGAATGGCCGAATCGCCAGCTCTTTCAGGCCATGCTCAACACGAGCGTCGGCGATGACGATACCGTCGAGGCCATCCTGCACCTCCTCAACGCCGTCAATCGCAATGGGGAGGCGGTTAAAAAAGCATGAGACAGATCCCGGTCATGGCGGCACTGTGTCTGGCACTCCTCGCGGGTTGTGCCATGGGACCGAATTACCATCCGCCCCACGCGGACGTACCGGCGTCATGGACCTCGCCCCTGGCCAGTGGCGAAACGAACGGCCCGGCTGACCTTGCCGCGTGGTGGCGGAATTTCAACGACACCAACCTGGATTCATTCATGACCATGGCCGTCCAGTCCAATTTCACGCTTCGCATTGCCGAATCCCGTGTGCGCGAAGCCCGGGCCGAACGGGACGTGGCCGCCGGCGGTTTGTGGCCGTCAATCGGAGGTTCGGGGTCTTATTCGAGGAATCGTTATGGCGCGAACGGTTTTCCACCGCTGCCGCCGGGCTCCGCGCTGGATTACAATCTTTACAACGCCGGTTTCGATGCCGCCTGGGAGATCGATATTTTCGGCGGCGCCCGGCGGGCCGTGGAGGCCGCCAACGCGGAAATGGGCGCCGCGGAATACGGCCAGCGCGACGTGCTGGTTTCGTTGCTGGCCGAGGTCGCGCGGAATTACATCGGGGCGCGCAGTTACCAGCAACGCCTCGCCATCACCCGCGACAACATCCGGGTGCAGCAGGAAATATTGGACCTGACCAGCAACCGCTATCAGAACGGACTCAGCAGCGACCTCGATGTGCAACAGGCCACGGCCCTGCTGACCGACACCGAGGCCCAGGTGCCTTCGCTGGAAACCGGTCTCGATGAATCCGTCCGGCATCTGGCCGTGTTGCTCGGCCAGCCGCCCGGCGCGTTGCTGGACGCGATGTCCGTTGAACAACCCATTCCGCTGACGCCGCCCGACGTGCCGGTGGGATTGCCGTCGGACTTGCTGCAACGCCGCCCGGACGTGCAACGCGCGGAACGCGAACTGGCCGCCGCCACGGCGCACATCGGCGTGGCCAAAGCGGATTTGTTCCCGAAATTTTCGCTGACGGGCATTGCCGGTCTGCAAAGCATCTCCGCGAACAACTGGTTTGATTATGCGAGCCGGTATTGGTCCGCCGGGCCGACCGTGCAATGGGAACTGTTCGAGGCCGGCCGCATCCGGGCCAATGTCCGGGTCCAGAACGCCCGCCAGGAACAGGCCTTGGATGCCTACCAGCAAACGGTGCTGACCGCGCTGGAGGATGCCGAAAACGCGCTCAACGCTTATGCCCGGGAACAAGTCCGGCGCGAATCGCTGTCGCAATCCGTGCAGGCGAACCAACAAGCATTGGACCTGTCCACCCAGCTTTATAAAAGCGGGCTGGCGGATTTTCTGCACGTGCTGGATTCCGAACGCTCGTTGTACGCGGCGCAGGACGCGCTGGTGCAAAGCGATCAAGCAGTGTCGCTCAACCTCGTGCAGCTATACAAAGCTCTCGGCGGCGGCTGGGAAAAGAATTCCGGCTCAGCCACGGTGTCACTGGAAACCCGAAACCCATGAACGGTTAAAACTTTGCTTCTTTACGTTTAAAACCATCTACGTGCAAGTTCGCGCTTCCTTTTGGGGCCTTTCGCGATCAGTGGACAGACTTGCCAAGACCCCACTTTTTGGGCCACATGTGCCCCATGCCGAAAGGGCGACATATCAAAAACAACCTGACGCGCGTCCGCGAAGGGATTGGTTTGTCTCAACTTGAATTTGCCCTACGTTTGGGAGTTTCGGTTTCCATCATTAAAAAGGTTGAAGCAGGTGAACGCCCAGTCGGTTCCGACCTGGCCGCACGGGTTTTTGCGGAAACCGGCCTGCTGCTCACCTCCCGTTCCGAGGAAGCCCCGATTGAATATTCCAAGGCAAACCATGCGGCCTGGAGGCGGCAGGTTCGTTTGGATCAACAATCGGTCAGGGAAGCGGGCCGGGTCATTATGCGGCACGTTGAATTGGTGATGGCCGCTTCGGCCCGGCCCGGCGTGGAAAAGTTTTCCGCCGTTTTCCACGGGTTGGTTCAGGCCGTCGAGCGTGTCAAAAAGGAATTCAAACTGGAAGAGCCCATTGAGACCGAACTACGCCAGCGGCAAAAGACCGGGCTCAAGGATGATCCAAAATTGAAGGACCGGGGGCAGATTCGATTGGCCAAGCCGGTGGGCTGGTTGCCGGCCAAAGAGCTGTGCGACCTGGTTGTGCCGCATCTTGAATTTATCAAGGCCATCGGCGCGGTGGACGAAAGCAAACTGACCGGGGCCCAAAAAGCCCGGCTCGCACAAATAAAAAAACAGCTACGCCGGGAAACCAATGCCCTGCTGCGCTTGTGATTCTAAATCCGCTGTGGAGCGCCTTTTGCGTTCCTGGCGGTTAAAAAATCCACTCGTAGCGCAGGCTTTCCAGCCTGCGGGTTATGGCGACTTTCCAGTCGCCACGTTTATGCGGGAAAACGCGGGACAAGAAAGTCCCGCAGACCCGCAGACAAGAATTTTGGTTTATAGAAACTTTTTCTGCGTGCCGGCGTCCAACAAAGCTTGATTTAGGCAAACTGGTCTACGATCGGACCCAGGCCCTGGGTGGCGGAGACTTTTTCCGGGGACTCCGCTTTTAACTCCACTCAGGAAATTGAGTGGTATTTAAATCCAACGTGGAAATAGAGGCCATGTCGGCATCATCAAGGCTAAAATCAAAGATATTCAAGTTATCCGCGATATGCGCTTTCTGGGAGGATCTGGGGATGGCAATAATTCCTCTTTGGTAATGCCATCTCAGGCTCACCTGCGCAATCGTCTTATCGTACTTCTTTCCGATGGTTGCAAGAGTGGCATTGGTGAAAAGCCCATGACGGCCTTCCGCAAAAGGCGCCCAGGCTTCCATTTGCACGCCATGTTGCTTTAAGTATTCCAGTGACTTGCCTTCCTGGAAAAACGCATGGGTTTCGATTTGATTTATTGCGGGTTTCACGTCGTTATTCGCAATCAAGTCCTCAAGTTGCGCGGGTTCGAAATTGCTCACGCCGATGGCCTTGATTCTGCCCTGATGATAGAGTTCCTCCATGGCCTTCCAGGAGCCGTTCACATCGCCAGCAGGCCTGTGAATCAGGTAGAGGTCCAAATAATCCGTACCCAACTTATTGATGGAAGTTTGAAATCCTTTCCTTGCCTGTTCGTACCCCATATCGGCCTTCCACAGTTTTGAGGTGATAAAGAGTTCTTCACGTTTGATTCCACTCTGTTTGATCCCGGCGCCGACTGACGCCTCAGTGCCGTAGATCATAGCGGTGTCAATAAGACGATAGCCCAGAGAGATGGCATCGGCCACGCACCTTTTCCCGACGTCGCCGTTGAGCGTCATAGTCCCCAATCCAAGACGTGGCATTTGCAGGCCGTTATTGAGTGTCACGAGCGGGATCAGATTTTTCTGGGCGCTGGTATTTGGTGCGGCAAATGACTGCGCGCTGCCGAGGCTCAGGAACATTGCAGAGGCGGCAACTTCCGCGCTGGTCTGCAAGAATTGGCGGCGGCTCATTCCGTTGGAGTTGCGTTCTTTATTCATATTGGTTGACATTTCCCATATGGTTTCCCGCCCATGACCAGCGTGGGCCTTTTTTGTGATTCTCTGCCTGCTCCACAGATTGGCAAAGCTTTTTTTGGCTCGCATGCCCTGTTTCTCCAGGATGCGAAGACAGTAGTTGTCAGAACAACCCCATCACCGTGTTGCTCAAGGCACCAGTTCAGCGTCTTTGATGACCAGCCGCTTGTCCCGTTCTTCCCAGCGCAGCACTTTGAGTATGACTTGCTGGAATTCCGGCAGTTTTGGAAACGTGACGACGTTCTCGCCGTCCAGTCCGGCGATTTGCTTAAACCGCCAAATACACGAAATACGCAATCGATTGGGATTTGGAAATTTCGCATATTTCGCATGGTTCGCGGTTAAATCTGCCTTCAAGTTCGCGCTTCCTTTTGGGGCATTTCGCGATTAGCGTTTTCCCGTGGAAGCCGGTGTGGCGAAATGGCAGACGCACAGGACTTAAAATCCTGGGACCGTAAAAAGTCGTGTGAGTTCGAGTCTCACCACCGGCACCATTCCACCAGTTAAGGATTTTTCGACGAGGAG
>JBEKTH010000022.1:0-55037 GCA_049516255.1 Verrucomicrobiota bacterium | reverse complement strand
CCGGTTGTCTTTTCAGCGTTGGGCTGGGACAGCGGGTCCTGGCCGATGAAACCAACACCACCACCGTTTCTCCGCGCCAGGCCGGGGACAAAATCACGCAGGATTCCCTGAACGCCTTCCTGCAAATCCAGGAACAGCTTCACGCCACGCAATTGCTCATCGAAAGCAACCGGGCCGCCGACGCCGCCGAGGCGCAACGGGACACGGCGGACCTGAATGCGCGCCTCCAATTGCTCGAACAATCCGTGGCCGCGCAACACGCCAGTGAAAATGAGGCAACGCAAAAGGCGCAGCGGCTTACGCTGATTCTGGCCGGCGCTTTCGTCGTGGTTGGCCTGACCGCCATGTTCTTCATGGCTTATTTCCAATGGCGTACCATCACGCGGCTGGTCGAATTGTCCGCGCTCCGCCCGTCCGCGCTTGCCTTGGACGACGGGAATGCCTCGCCGTTGCTGCCGGCCGGAGAGGTGCATGCCGCACCCGGACGGGCCGCCGTCCAGTTGGCCAACGCCCGCCTGTTCCATGTCGTCGAACGCCTGGAAAAACGGATTCTCGAGCTGGAACACACGGCGCAGGCCCCGTTGGTGGAAACTGTTTCGCCGGCCGCCGACGGCCCCAACGGCGCGTTGCCGGCATCCGCCAGCCCAAGCCGTGACACGAAAGTTGCCAGTCTGCTCGCGGAAGGCCAGTTGTTGCTCAATGACAATGAGCCGGAGAAGGCCCTGGCCCGGTTTGATGAGGCGCTGGCGCTTGATCCCAAACGCGCCGATACGTTGATTAAAAAGGCGGACGCGCTCGAAAAAATGGACCGGTTTGAGGAAGCCATTGCCTGCTATGACGATGCCATTGCCGCCGATAATTCGATGACCATTGCCTACCTCCACAAGGGCGGCCTCTTCAATCGGATGTCGCGATACGAAGAAGCGTTGCAATGCTACGAACATGCGTTGCACACGCACGACCAAAGAGCCACCGGCGAGAAAACCGCCGCCTAATTTGAGTTGAATTCCAGGCGGTTGTGAACGCGTTCGACCTCAAGCTGGCGGCGAATCATTTCAATCTTGAGCTTCAGCAGTTCGCGATTTTCCTCGTTGAGCACCGTCAGTTCCTTTTCCAGCTCCTGGATGCGCGCCTCGTAGGAGTGTAACCGTTCATGCAAGGGCGCCTGCACGGAATCGAGCCGGTGGATCATGGCCGCAATTTCCATGGTCGCCTCCTCCTGGGCCTTGAGCAGTTCGCGGCGCTGCACGGCAAGCTCCTGCACCACCGTCTCCTTGAGCACCTGCGCCAGATGCGGCGCCAGATTGGCCCGGGTAACGGCCTGGGCCTGCTCCGCCCGGCGCTCCGCCTCCAGGGCGCGCTGGCGCCAGGCGGCGGCTTCGACCTTGGACGGATCGGTCTCAACCGGCGGCACGGCGCACGCCAGCGTTCGCGGGCGGATGATCAACGGCGCCGTTGGGGGCGGTCTCAATGGTACCGGCGCCGGGGTTGCCGGAGGAGTTGCCGGCGACGATGGTGATGGTGCCTTGAGGGCGAGGGCGATGATTTCATCCGCAACCGTCGTGCTGTCCACCCCGCAAACGGGACATTTGATCGGTGACGGCATGCGGCCGTTCAGCGGATACACGTCGAAGGCATACTTCTGGCCGCAACTGCAAACGATTTTGACGGGCACTTTGACGTGCTCGATCTGGGTGCGCCCGGGCTGGTCGCCAGCACGACGGAAAAAATCAAGCCAGACGTCCATTCCCGGCCAACGCAACTTTACCATAAAAATGATTTTTGTCCGCCCAGGCATTGTTCACCCGACCAGAGTGTGACGTGCCAGGCGACGAGTTCGCCGAAGTCTTTATAATCCCCGCCGCCGAGTGTCAATGAATTCCAATGGCGGAAGAAATGGAGCGTGACCGGTTGTTCGAGCGTGGCCTGGTGCGGCATTCCATTCCTGGCGAGACCGCGCAGTTCCACCCGCAATTTCAGGTTGGCCTCGCCGGTGTTTGACGCCTTCCACAAAACATCGAATCGGATGGCCGAACGTTGATCGGGGTGCCGGCGGAGATAAGCCTGATAGGCATCGCGATCGTACAGACTCGGCGACAGCGCTTCATGGCCCTGGATATCAAGAAAGAGCGGCAGGACCTTGACAACGCGGCCGGCAGCGGCATCGCCGGCGAAGGCCGTCGCCAGCGAACCCAGCAAAAATAAACTCAGCAGCAGCCGGTGCATGACGGAACGATAAAGGGCGGCGGTGCGAATTCAACCGCAATTTGCCATCATTTCCAGTAAAAGCTCAGCACCTGGATATCGGTGGGCGAGTTGCGGTAAAGAATGGCGGTGAATTCGCGCTGGTCATCGCCAATCCGGGCGGTCACGTGAACTTCAAACGTGGCGCTGCGCACCGTACAAAGATTGGCGTCGCCCGGCGGCGCGCCGGCGGCGGCAATCTGGCCGGGGTTGGTAAAAGGGATGTCGTCGGCCGTGCCGTCCACACCGTCGGGCCCGGCTCGCATTTTGATGATATTTTGCGCGGTGGTTTCGTCCACACCCGGAAGCATTTGCAGCACGTTTTCGTCGGCCGTATTGATATTGATGCGGCCGATGGAAATGGGGGTGAAAAGGTCCTTCAATCCGAACGGATAATCCGCGGCTTGAAACGGCGAATTCACGAGCCCCAGTTTCTGTTGAAACGCGGCGGGCGCGTGGTTGGTGGCGCTGCCACCCCAATAAATCTCCGGGTGATCGGAAATGCCCTTGACCAGCAGCAATTCCGACAGGTCGTCGATGGGCGCATTCTTGGCGTAATAGGGCGGGTTCAAGCTTTGATAATAATCGCTCTCGGCGCCGGCCAGGCGCGGATTGTCATCCGGGTCAATCCAGTCCAGAATGGAATCGGAGATGACCGAAATTCCGTCCGCGCTGACGCCCATCAAGATGAGCGCCTGCTGCAAGGTCGGGGCATTGGCGGTGTTGATGTTCACCTTGCGCTCCAGATCAACTATCTTGATTGAAACGGTTCCGTCGCCAATCTGGTAATGGTCCAGCGAAAGTCCGGCCAGCGGGCTGTTGGATTCAGCGAGGCCCCCCGGCCCGCCGGCCCATATTTGATTGAGCGCGTCGTACGGCTCGCCGGGTACACTCATCTGTTGCGAGAGGACATAACGCGCCAGTTCCACGCCAGAACGGCCCAGCCAGAGCAACTGCTCCCCGTGTTCGGCGTTTTGCGCCAGTTTAGTTTCAACCTTCATTGAGGTCACGAAGATCGCCGCCATGACGGATAGCACAAAAATCGCGATCATCACGATGAAGAGGGCGATGCCTTGTGGCCGGGTTTGGGCGGGAATTTTCATCACGGGAATCGGGGACCGCGCAAATTGTTCGGGTTTTGGCCTCCACCTGCGGATTGTGATTGCACCGCGGTCGGCACCATGACCGACGGGAGGGCCACGACGCGGGTAACGCTCAGTTCCGGGCCGGTGTCCCCGAAATTGTCGGCCGGTCTATTGCCGCCCAGCACGAGGGTGAAACGCACCAGCGTCGGAATCTGGTTGGTGTTCTGCCATTTGTCCGACCAATCTTGTTCCGTTGGATCCCAGCATTCTGTGGTCAGGCTTTTTACATTGCGGGCCAGCACCAGCGGGTGCTCCTGCTCGTCCTGGTCCATATCCATCAGAATCGGGTTCTGCCGGAGCACCAGATCCTTCTCCGAATTTGGCCCGGCTTCGACCGAAAAGGTCACGCGCCGCAAATTAAAGTCGCCAAACCGGCCGTTGCGCGGGAAATCGTCCGGCAACCGCGCCGTGAAACTCAGCAGGGGTTCGTCGCCATTTTGGACAACAAAGGTGTAATAGAACTGGGATGCCTGAAACGATTGAACACACATGAGTGCGTTTTCAATCGTCTGCACGGCGATGCGCCGGCGCTGGACCTGGGCCGTGGCCTCCCGGCCCACCTTCGTGGCGCGCACGATGAGCGTCCAGGACGAATATATGGCCACCATCACGAGGCTAAAGATCCCAATGGCCAGCATGATTTCGAGCAGCGTGAACGCGCAAACGGGCCGAGGGCCGAGGGTCGAGAGTCGAGAGCAAAAACAATTCGGCATACCGGGTGCCGGCACTCGACTCTCGACTCTCGACTTTCGACTGAAAAATGTCATGGGGTTGCCGTGGCTCCATCGAGGGGTCCCGCCGGTGAATTCGGGCTGAAAAACAGGGAGCTCATCTTGGAAACAACCGGCCGGTCCCCGGAATTGCTTTGCACGATAAAATCCACCTGGAACAGTTTGTTTGTCTGCACTTCCTCGATGTCGTAGGTGCAAACGTAACCGTCGTAGGTTTTCCCCAGCAGATCCCCGAGATCAACGTGGTGAATACCCACAATCAGGTTGGTGTGGGACAATTCGGCCGCCACCACGCCGGCATCGAGCAGCGGCCGCTGCAACCGGCGCGCGTTGGCCAGTGAATTGGAAACCAGCGCCAGAATCACAAACATCGCGGTGCAGAACGCGACCATGGCAAACATCACCTCCAGAAGGGTGAAGGCACGGGGGCAAGTCTGCGAACCGGTTCGCGTTCTCATCGGATCACTTCCACCGACGCGAGGCCGGTGGGCACTTCCAGCGTGATTTTACGGTACTGATCGCCGGAATGGATGATCAGGGTCATTTCATCGCAGGTACCGTCCGGATAAAAACGCACCCGCGCCTCGTCCGCGTCTTTGTACTCCAACAGATTAACATCCAGCATATCAATGGTTATGCTGTCGGCAAACTGCGTGGAATTCAGTGCCGAGGCGTCGCCGGACGCCGGTTTCGTTTCATTGGCCGGTGCGTCCGGCGGTGCCAACCCGGCCGGCGCATTGGTGGCGGCCAGGACGGCCAGTGTCATTTCCCTCGACTGGGGATGAAAAACGACGGTGGTCGTTTCGCTGTGCAAAACCGCCTGGGCCCGGGCATGGCTGCAAATGTTGACCACGTCGTTGACCGCCTTGCGCAGGGGCTCCTGGTGCATCGTCCGCAGGATCGCCGGCACCCCCATCGTCAGCATCAGGCCGATGATGGCCACGACCATCATGATTTCGAGGAGGGTGAAGGCGCCTTTGAACCGGGCGTCGGGGGGCGAAGGTTGAGAGCGGAAAACACGTCCCGGATGTGGAATTTGCCCTCGCCGTCCGGCTCCCGGCTCTTGACCATTTTGCA
This sequence comes from Verrucomicrobiota bacterium, assembly GCA_049516255.1. Lineage (GTDB taxonomy): Bacteria > Verrucomicrobiota > Verrucomicrobiia > Limisphaerales > UBA11358 > UBA11358. The sequence goes on along the minus strand of JBEKTH010000022.1, from coordinate 49,840 downwards.
TCAGGACCCCCCCATCGAACTGCCGATGTTGGAAATCATCGAGAACATTGCCCCGAGCACGGCCACCAGCAAAAAACCGACCACGACGGCCATGCCGATGATCAGGGTGGGTTCGATCAGGTTGGTCATCACGCGCAAGGCGATGTTCAGTTCGTTTTCGTAAGTTTCGGCAACGTTGTTCAACGCGCCGGCCACGTCGCCGGTTTCCTCGCCGATTTTTACCAGGTCCACCATCAATTGGGGAAACACCTTGCTCTGGCCCAAAGGCTGGGCAAGCGTCTTACCATCCGTCACCGCGTCGCGGGTTTTGGCCGCCGCCTCCTTGATGATGCAGTTGGGGATGACCTGCTCGGTGATTTTCAATGCCGTAAGCACCGGCACGCCGTTCTGGAGCAGCGTGCAGAGGGTGCGCGCAAACTGGCCGTATAAATTCAGGCAGATCACCCGCCCGACCAGCGGCGCTTTCATTTTCCATCCATCAATCCGGCGCCGCCCGGCGGCCGTGGCCTGAAACCGCTTGAATAAAATGACGGCCAGAATGGCAACCAGGATCATCAGCCACCAATAATATTTGAACACGTTGCTGATACTGATCAACAGCAACGTCATGGTCGGCAACTGGGTGAACCCCACGCTGCCAAAGATGGACATGAACCGGGGTAATATGAAGGTCATGAAAAAAACGATGATGCCGGCGCCCACGCTGCAAACCACCGCGGGATATATCAGGGCCGAGGTGAACTTGGCCTGGACCAGGGCGAATTTTTCGAAATGATCGGCCATCCGCCGAAGCACTTCCACCAGGGCGCCGCTCTGTTCGCCCGCGCGGACCATGTTGATGTACAAATCGGAGAAGACCCGCGGCTGCTTGGCCATGGCGTCGGACAAACTTCTGCCTTCGGTCACTTCCTGCCGGAGCTGCCGGCTCACGTCCGATGGAATGCCCTTGGTTTCCAGATACGTCATGCTGTGGAGCGCGGTCGCCAGCGGCATCCCCGCGTGCAGCAAATTCGCCAGTTGCTGGGTAAAGGTCGCCAACTCCTGCATCTTCGGCTTGCGCGGCTGCAGCAAATGCGCACGCAACGTCGGCGGCAAAAATACCGTCAAATCCACTTTCTCTCGCGCGCGCTTGTCGCTCACCACCGGACCTCCCTTGGACGCATCCACCGCTACCGGGAAAAGCCCCAGCCGCTCGACTTGCGCCAGGGCCGCCGCCCGGTCGGCAACGTCCAGAACGCCTTCGACCAACTCGCCGCTGCGGCGGCGCGCTCGATACGAAAATTGCGGCATAGCTTCCTCTATCTAAAACCGTTACGGGCCAAAAGTTTCACTGGCCCGCCGGCGCGGCGATAACCCTCCAAATCCAGGGTCACGTGCGCATAACCGATTTCTCGCAAGGCCCCGGCGATTTTGGCTGAAATACCGTCTTCCAGAAAACGCGGGATTTCCGACGGCCCCAGCTCAATCCGGGCCAGGCAAGGGGCAGCGCAAAGTGCCAGGGGTGAAGGACGAACTTCGCCGTTATCGGACCCCGGACCCCGGACCCCGGACCCCGGCCTCAATTCATGGTGCCGGACGCGCACGTCGTGAAAACCCAGATCGCGCAAGATATTTTCCGCCGCTTCAATCATTCGCAGCTTTTCCGGCGTCACCGGCTCGCCATGAGGCACGCGCGAACTCAGACAGGCCAGTTGCGGCTTGTCCGCCGTCGGCAGACCCAATTGCGCCGACCATTCGCGGATTTCCGCCTTGGTCAAACCCGCCTCCTTCAGCGGGGCACGTACCTGAAATTCCGCCGCCGCCCGTGCGCCCGGGCGGAAGTCGCTGGCGTCACTGGCGTTCTCGCCGTAGGCAATCACCGCCAGCTGCTCCGCGCGCGCAATCGGCACCAAGGCCTCGAACAATTCATGCTTGCAGAAATAACAGCGGTTGACCGGATTGGCCGTGTAATGTTCGCTTTCAAATTCCTTCGTGGCGACCACGCGCACGGGAAACGCGAACTGTTCTGCAACCTCCAGCGCCTCCGCCAGTTCGCGGCGCGGTAAACTTGGCGAATCGGCAATGACGGCCAGGAATTTTTCGCCGAGAACTTCGTGCGCCACGCGCGCCAGCAAGGCGGAGTCCACGCCGCCGGAATACGCCACCAGGCAGGAGCCATAGGAGCGGAGCCGGGTACGCAGGGCTTCCAGCTTGTTCGCGACCATGGCTTGACACTGGCATTTCTCCCGGCGCTTGTCGAGCCGGGCCGGTAGGAATCCGCTTGACGCCCGCAGCGGTTGTGATTGTCTAGGGGCAACATGAAAACAAAACTATTTACGGTGCTCGCGGCCATCGTCATCGCGACCGCCGGTTGTGTCACCACGGTGAGCGATACCAAGACGCCCGGCATGCCGTTCGGGCGGGATTCCGTCGGCGGACGTTACCAGCGGTCGGTGGACGAAGTTTACGGCGCGGCCATCAAGGTCATCAACACCGACGGCACGCTGCTCACCGAATACATCCCGCATGATACCACGAACACGGTGCGGGCGTTCAAGGGCCGCGTGAACCAGAACACCGTGTGGATGCGCGTCGAGGCGGTGGACCCGCAGATCACGCAGATCCAGGTGGAGGCCCGTACCAAAATGGGCATCTCGGACCTCGACATGGCGCACGAACTCGAAAAGGAAGTCGCGCTACAACTGGCGCGGTGAGCCCTGTTTTAATCCGATGTTCTGCTCGTAAACGCCGAGCTTCACGTCCGGGGTTTGTTTGTGCCCCTTGAGTTCGAGCTTCAACCGGCCCAGCCGGGTTCGCGCCATTTCTCCCGCCGCCAAATCGGGAAAGCGCTCGACAATCTTTTCGAGCGTTCCCCGCACGGTTTCGTAATCCGCACCGTGTTGAACCTGCAAATCCGCCAGCAGATTCAGCCAGTGCGCCACCCGTTTTGCAGGCTGGTTCGGCGTCTCAATCAACTGGTTCAATTCACCCGCCGCCAGATCCAGTCGCTGGTAATGCTCCGCGTAGATGACCGCCAGTTTCTCGCGCGCCTCGGTGTCGAGCGGATGCTCCTCCAGATGTTTGACATAGGCGGCGGCGAGCTTCGTCGGGTCGGTTTCCGTCGGGCGTAAATGCTCCGACGACGCCAGCAGCCCGACATTTTTGACGCCTTCCGGCACGGCCACCGGCTGGCGGTCGAGCGATGACAACACCCTTTTTTCCGTCCCGCCCAGATGGGCGATGCGTTGCGCAGCCCGCAACGACAATTCCGTGTCGGGAAACCGCGTGGTGATCTTCTCCAACGCCACGCGTGCCGAATCAAAGTCCTGAACCAGTTTGATCTGCCAGTCGGCGAGCTGGTTCATCGCGGCCGCAAACTGCCGGGGCGGCGGATTCGGCTGGTCGCAAAAATGGTTCAATGTGATTTCCGCGCCCGACAAATCCTGCAAATCCTCGGCCTGGATGCCGGCCAGCAACATCACGCCCTCAAAATCGTTCGGGAAGCGCGCGAGTTGCTCGCGAATGGCGACCACCGCCTGGAGAAATTCGCGGCGTTGTCGTTTGGCCTGCGCAATGGAATAATACGGCTTCGGCTCCGGGGGTTCGGTGCCGCCGTCATACAAACTCGACAGGGGCCGGGAAATCCATTCGCTGATGTGCGGGGTCCACATGATCGACAGTACGATTCCCATAACGACGATCAAAGGCGGGCCATAAGGCCCCATTTGTCGGGCCATCCAAATGCAAAAAAGCACAAAGGGAATGGTGAACGCCCATTTGAAAATTATTTTTACCGGGTCTTCCGCACGCTTGAGCGCCCGTAGGGTAAGCCAAATGAGGCAGGCCAGGCCGACCACGGACAAGGTTGTCTCCACAATCATTTTAATGGTCTGACTCATGGCTGATTAAGCCAACCTTCATCCCGCTTGCCGATCGGCGCAAGCGGTTTTCACCCGTAACGATACGGTTTAGCCATCGCAAATGTGTTCGGCAGATGCCGCACTTCGCGCACTTTACCCTCAGCCAGAAGCACTTCCACAATGTCGAAACGGATCTTCACCTGGGGATTTCTCAGCAACCGCAAATAATCCAACGCCGCCCGCGACAGCCGGCGCCGCCGCTCCGCATTGACCGCTGCCGCCGGCCGCGTCCACTCCTCCGAGGAACGCGTCTTGACCTCAACAAACGCCAGACAATCGTCGTCGCGGAAAATCAAATCAATCTCGCCGCGGTCGGAGCGGAAGTTGGCGGCCAGAAATTTCAAACCCTGACGACGCAGATGGGTTCGGGCCGCGCGCTCGCCCAGTTCGCCCCGCCGCAGATGCTCCGGCTTCTCTTTGCCGGCAAAGCGCGCTTTCAATTTTTCAAGCAGCTTTCCCATCGTGCTCGTCCTCGTGCTCGTCCTCGATTTTATCGTTCGATTACGAGGACGAGAACGACGACGAGGAGGATTTTCTAAAATGATTCCGCCGCTTTCGGTTTCATTGGCGCGAAACTTTTCCGATGGATCGGACAGGGCCCGTGGGCCGCCAGGGCCGCCAGATGCCGCGCCGTGCCATAGCCTTTGTGCCCGGCGAACCCGTAAGCCGGCCATTGCCGGTCAAATTCCAGCATCAGCCGGTCGCGCGTGACCTTGGCCAGCACGCTCGCGGCGGCGATGGAATAACTGCGGGCGTCGCCCTGGATGATGGCCGTCTGCGGCACGCGCATCGTTTTGACCGGCCGGCCGTCCACCAGGGCGTGCTGCGGTGGCGGATTCAATCTGGCGAGGGCCGCGTTCATCGCCTGATGCGTCGCGCACAGGATGTTGATCTCATCAATCTGCCCGGCATCAATTTGAGCGACGGCAAATTCCACCTCGCCGCAAACGGTCAGAAACGCAAAAAAAACTTCGCGCTGCAGGGGCGTCAGTTGCTTGGAATCGTTGAGACCGTTGAGTTCGCGCGGTAAACCGGTCTCCACCCATCTTGCCGGAAAAATGGCCGCCGCGGCCACTACTGGCCCCGCCAGCGGCCCGCGACCGGCTTCATCCACACCCGCGACGCGTGTCAGCCCGCGCGCCCACAACGCGCGCTCGAACTCAAAGCGGTCAATTAAAATTGCCCGGGCCATTGTCTTTTGACGGCTCCATAGCAGGGTCTTTCGGCCCTGCTGTCAAAAACAAAATCTGTGTTTATCTGTGTTTCATCTGTGGCTAAAATCAGCCCATGAAAATCGAATCCCTGCACATCGGCATGAAAGTGCGCCACCCGCAATACGGCACCGGCACGGTCAAGGCGATTTCCGAAACCACGGCGGAAATTCAGTTCGACGTCGGCGACAAACGCGCCGTCGCCCCGGAGCCGAGCGGCCTGGAACCGGCGGAACCGCAAATGTCTGCGGGCGGATTGAATCTGCCGCTGAAACAATTCGTCGAGGAAACGGTCGCCGCGGCGCTCGACAAACTGGGTCTGGAAAAACCGGATGCCGTCGTCGACAAACTGGGCGCCCGCTGGCATGGCGGCAAGCTGGTTCTGCACCCGACCGATCCGACGCTGCAAGCCAAGGAAGTCCCGCTGGAAACATTCTTCCACAAAATCGTCATGGTCAGAAACAATTTGCGCGTGCTGGAACAGAAAATTAACGCGCATGAAAAGCTCACCGACGGCGAGAAGGTTGAGATGCAGCAATACATCACACGCAGCCAAGGCTCGCTGACCACGTTCAACGTCCTGTTCAAGGAAAAGGAAGACCAGTTTTGAAGCTGGTTTGCCGAGCCGTAGCCCGCCGGTAAATTCATCGAATCAGCCCGCCTACGCACTACGTGCTTCGGCGCGGCAGCCTTCGTCCTCGCTCCGCTGCGGGCGAAGGCTGGTGCGCGGTGCAGGGTTTGAACCTGCGACCCCTTCCGTGTGAAGGAAGTGCTCTACCGCTGAGCTAACCGCGCGTCCAACCGTACAAAGCCACGAAATTCGCCAAAATTCAATCTTAAAAGCGGGCGGTCCGATCTAACGGATTCATTGCCGGTGAAACTTTCCCCGCCGGTTGGGGTTTCAAAATCGAATGCCAGCAACCCCATCCCCCGGGAGAAATCATCATGCATAAATTGTTTGTCGGCTTATTGGCGGCTGCCGGCCTCTTTGCCGGCGCCGTGCAAGCGCAGGTCACCAACGTGCCGCCCACGGAACTGGAAACGTTTGAGGCCCAGACCGGAAAGGTGATTGTCAAAGGCGCCGGCCAGACCGGGTCGCTGGCCGTTGACCCGTTGAATATCGTGGTGATCGGCAAGGAATCCCTGGACGCCAGCACCGGCAGCAAGCAATACGGCATGGCAATCGAGGTGGTCGCGAACGACCAGCGGGTGTGGGAGCGGGTGGTGGACTACGATGAAATGGATTCGCTGCTCAACGGCCTGGATTATCTGGCCAAGATTGACTACAAGGTGACCAGCCAGCCCACGTTTGTCGCCAGTTATGTCACCAAATCCGGGTTCCGGGTCGGCGCTTTCACGAGCCAGCGCCGCGGCGTCATCCAGTATTTCCTCCAGGATTACAGCACCAACAGCGCAAGAATCTTGATTACTCCGGCCCAGCTCTCCCAGTTCCAAAGTTTGGTGGATCAGACCCGGTCCAATCTGAATTCACTGCGGGCCTCTCAGTGAGAAGGTGGCGGCGCTCCCCCGGTCTCCGACTTTCTTAAAATGGTGTCGCGCTGCGCCCAATCGGGTTTGGGCTGCGGATAATCCAGATTGTAATGCAGGCCACGGCTCTCGGGCCGCATCGACGCGCACCGCACGATCAGCTCCGCCACCGTGGCGATGTTGCGAAGCTCCAGCAAATCGCTGGTCACGATGAAATTCCAGTAATACTCGTGAATCTCCTCCTGGAGATTCGCAATGCGCTTCTGGGCGCGCGCCAGCCGTTTGTTCGTCCGCACGATGCCCACGTAATCCCACATCAGCCGCCGGATTTCGTCCCAGTTGTGCGATACCACGACCATTTCGTCCGGATTGTGCGCCTCGCCGGATTGCCAGAGGGGAATCTTCGAATCCACCGGCGGGAGGGAACGGGCGGCGACCTTTTTCGCCGCGCGATGGGCGCAAACCAGCGCCTCCAGCAGCGAGTTGCTCGCCAGTCGGTTCGCCCCGTGCAATCCGGTGCAGGCGGCTTCGCCGACGGCGTAAAGCCCGGCCAGGTCCGTTTCACCGTCCACGTTCGTCACCACACCACCGCACTGGTAATGCGCCGCCGGCACCACCGGAATCGGCTCCCTGGTGATGTCGATGCCGTAACGCAGGCACGTCTGATAAATGTTCGGAAACCGTTCGATGATGAACTGCGCCGGCCGATGCGTGATGTCCAGCCACACGTGTTCCGCGCCGCTCTTTTTCATCTCGCTGTCAATCGCCCGCGCCACGATATCGCGCGGCGCCAGCGATTTCAGCGGATGCCAGGCCTCCATGAATTCATTCCCATCGAACGTCTTGAGCACGCCGCCTTCGCCACGCACGGCTTCGCTGATGAGAAACGACTTGGCCTTGGGATGATACAGGCACGTGGGATGGAACTGGACGAATTCCATGTTCGCAATCGCCGCTCCGGCGCGATACGCCATCGCCACGCCGTCGCCGGTCGCAATGTCGGGATTGGTCGTGTACAGATACACCTTGCCGCAACCGCCCGTGGCCAGCAGCGTCGTCGGCGCGGTGAACGTCCAGACGCGGCCGCCTCTTTTGTCAAAGACATAGGCGCCGAGGCAGCGGTTCGCGCCGGCGTGACCGAGCTTTTGGCTCGTGATCAAATCAATCGCGATGTGATTCTCAAAAATTTGGATGTTGGGCTGCTGCGCCGCCGCGTTCAACAACGCCCGCTCAATTTCCCGGCCGGTCACGTCCTTCGCGTGCAAAATCCGCCGCTTGGAATGCCCGCCTTCCTTGCCCAAATCCAGCTCCCGGCCGCCGTCCTCGGCCAGCGCGTCGCGCTCGGAAAATTTCATGCCCAGGTCCATCAGCTCCTGAATCCGGGCCGGGCCTTCCTCGACAATCGTGCGGACGACGTTTTCCCGGCACAAGCCCGCGCCCGCCGCAAGTGTGTCGCGCACGTGCAACTCGAATGAGTCCTCCTTGCTCGTCACCGACGCGATGCCGCCCTGAGCATAATTCGTGTTCGATTCCGCCCGGTCCTTTTTCGTGACAATGGCCACCCGCCCGTGCGGCGCGACCTTCAGCGCGAACGAAAGCCCCGCAATGCCACTGCCGAGGATGATGAAATCAAATTGTTTCATTTTACAGTCGCGCGTTGTCAATCAACCGCGTTTTGCCGATGAACACCGCCAGCGCCAGGTGTGTGCCGCGCTGCACCTTCGAGACGGGCAATAGCGTGTCGGGATCGAAAAACTCCACATAATCCAGCCGCGCATCCGGCTCGCATTCCACCAGCTTTTTCACGGCGGTTTTTAGCCCGGCCGCCGGAAAGGCTTTTAACTTTTTGACGGTCGCCCGGGCGATCTGGATCGAACACCAAAGCACGGTCGCCTGCGCGCGCAAATCACCGGTGAGATATTGGTTGCGTGAACTCATCGCCAGGCCGTCGTACTCGCGCAACGTCGGCGCCACCAGGATGCGCACCGGGAAATTCAAATCGGCCACCATGCGCCGGATAATCGTCGCCTGCTGCCAGTCTTTCGCGCCAAAAACCGCCACGTCCGGCAACACGAGGTGGAACAGCTTGGCGACCACCGTCGTCACGCCCCGGAAATGGTCCGGCCGCGACGCGCCTTCCATGATTCGCGACAACCGTTCTTCGATGACGTAGGTGCTGAATTTGGTGGGGCGAGCGTCCTCGCGAGCCGGCTCGTCAGCAGCCTCGCCCCACCGGGGATACATCTCCGCGTCACTGGGCGTGAACACCACATCCACACCGGCGTCACGGCACAGTTTCAGGTCGCGTTTCAAATCGCGCGGGTATTTGGAAAAATCCTCCTTCGGACCGAACTGCGTCGGGTTCACATAAATGCTCACGACCACGACGCCGTTCTTGCCGACAGCCTGGCGCGCGCGTTGGACCAGACTCAGATGCCCCGCGTGCAAATAACCCATGGTCGGCACCAGGCCAATTCGCTTACCCGCCCGCTGCCATTCGCGGGCGAGTCGTTGCATGGCGGCGATGGAAGCGACCCTTTGCATGACGGCAGGTTAAGGGCGATTCGCCAAACAAACAAGCCGCGCAGATGGTTCCGCGCGGCTTGATTTTGTAGCGGGGGTCTGTGACCGCCGGAAAACTTCAGCGACGCTCACTGAGCGCCGCTACATTTTAGCTTCGGAATTGCAACGGCGCGCTGGCCGGCATTTCGTGGGCGCAGGGCTGGTTTGTCGGCGCGTCGGCTTCGCGATCGTTGGGGGTCACGATTTTATTCGCGATCATCCAAGCCTCGACTTCCTCGCCGCTGATGTCGGGCAGCATGTGACCGTTGACTTCGACGCAAGGACTCAGCATCTGGCCGGTCTTCTCGATCATTTCCTGGCGCTGCAACGGGTCATTGATGATGTCGCGATCCTCAAACGGCAGGTCATATTTGCGCAGCACGGCGCGCACGCCCTGGCTCCAGCCGCAGGTCGGTTTCAAATAAGCGATGATTTTTGGCTTTTCCATAATTTTTCGAAACTTGTCTTTCCAATGCCAATAAACTGCCACATCCCACAAAGTTCGCAAAGTGTTTTTACCGTTCAATTTCCGTTTGCCGCGCGGACAACACCTTGCGCGACGGCACGTAATGCGCAATGAATTCGCGGTAAAACTCCGTAAAGGTGCCGGCCGCGATCGCAGCGCGCACGTCGGCCATGACTTTCAAAAACAAATGCGAGTTGTGAACGCTCACCATGCGCAACCCGAGAATTTCATTCACGTTCAGCAAATGCCGCAGATACGCCCGGGTAAAATGTTTGCAGGCGAAACAATCGCAACCCTCCTCGATCGGCCGGAAATCCGCCTTGTAGGCGCCGCCCTTGAGGCCGAACTGCCCGCGCCGCGTGAAGGCGGTGCCGTTGCGCGCCACGCGCGTCGGCAGCACGCAGTCGAACATGTCCACCCCGCGCGCAATCAGCTCGATCATCTGCGCCGGCGTGCCCAGCCCCATCGCGTAGCGTGCCTTCGACGCGGGCAGAAACGGTTCGGTGAACTCAACCGCTTTCAACATTTCCGCCTCCGGCTCGCCGACGCTCACGCCGCCGATGGCGTAACCGTCGAAGTCCATGGCGACCAGCGCCTTCGCGCATTCCTCGCGCAATGCGGCGTTGCTGCCGCCCTGTACGATGCCGAAAACCAGTTGACCCGGCGTTCGCGGCTGTTCGCGGCATTCGCGTGCCCAGCGGATGGTGCGTTCAACGGCGAGGCGCTGCTCGCGGGCCGGCGCGTCGTGCGGCGGGCATTCGTCAAACACCATCGCGATGTCCGAACCGAGGACGCGCTGGATTTCCATCGCTTCCTTTGGACCAAGGAACAATGGCGAACCGTCAAGGTGCGAACGGAACTCGACGCCGTGCGGCTTGATTTTCCGGATTTTGGCGAGGCTGAACACCTGGAATCCTCCGCTGTCGGTGAGAATCGGCAATTCCCAGTTCATGAACTGGTGCAACCCGCCGGCGGCGCGGATGATGTCGAGGCCGGGCCGGATGTTGAGGTGATAGGTGTTGCCGAGGATGATTTGCGTGCCCATCTCGCGGAGTTCGCGCGGGTCGAGTGCTTTCACGCTCGCCTGGGTGCCAACGGGCATGAACACCGGTGTCTCCACGACCCCGTGCGCGGTGGTCAATTTTCCCAGGCGCGCCCGGGTGTGCGCATCCGTTTTGAGCAGCTCAAACATTGCGCCAAGGGTAAATAAAAACGGCATGGAAGCAGATGAAATTTTCGGCGATGCGGAACCGGGACCCGGTTTAGACTATAAAGCCGGCTGGTTTCCGCATAAACCAACCCGTACGTATGGCTGAATCCTCGAAAGACACGCCCGGAGTCATGGTGTGCCCCCCACTGGCTTTTCTGGCCGCACTGGGGTTGGGCCTGCTGCTGCACTGGCTGATGCCGGTGCACCCACTCCCGGCATGGTTTTCACGGCCGTTGGGCGCCGGGCTCTGCCTCGCGAGCGTTGCGACGGGTATTTGGGGCAGCACCACCATGCGCCGGGCCGACACCAACGTGCGCCCCGACCGTCCGGTCACCGCGCTCGTGACCGGCGGCCCATTTCGGTTCTCGCGCAATCCACTCTACCTGTCGCTCACCGGACTTTACCTGGGGATCACGCTGCTCTTCAACGCGTTGTGGCCTTTCGCAACCCTCGTGCCGCTGCTGGCGGTCGTGCATTGGAGAATTGTTTTGCGCGAGGAACGATTTCTGGAAGCCAAATTCGGCGACACGTATCACGCCTATAAAGCCCGCGTGCGCCGCTGGCTTTAGCGCTTCAACCCTTGCGCTCAAGTTCCGCGAACGAAACATCCACCAGCAAATCGGCGGCGATTTTTTCCAGTTCGGCTTTCAGGGCGACGGGATCGCAACGCACGGGCAACTGCAAACGGGCGATGGCCTTGAACAGGGCTTCGCCAGACATCGGCGCGCTGACAATTTCGCTGGAAAATTCCTCGACGTTCACGCCCGCCGCGGCCCATGCATGGGCGATTTCCCGGACGATGCCGGGGCGGTCGTGCCCGACGATTTCAAGTCTGGCCGTCCGGCCCGACGTCACCGGAGCTTTCGCGTCGTCGGGCCGGACGACGACAGTCAGGCCGGCGCCTTGAAGTTTTTGCAGCGCCTCGAGCAGCGACTGTTGCTTTTCAGCGGGCAACTCAATGCGCAGGATGCCGGCGAACTCGCCGCCCAGCCGGGACATGCGGCTTTCAAGCCAGTTGCCGCCGTGCTCGGCCACCACGCGCGCGACGGATTCAACCAGGCCGGTCCGGTCCGGACCAATGATTGTCATCACCAGGGGAATCAGCATGGCGTCTAGTTAACCGCTCCCGACGCCGGTGGCAAGCGGTTCTCCGAATTTTACATCTGTTCCACGGTCTCGATGCCGAGCGTTTCCAATCCTTGTTTCAGGACGCGCGCGGTCAGATCGCACAGCGCTAGGCGACTGTCCCGCACGGCCGGATCGGCCTTGAGCACCGGACAGTTTTCGTAGAACGCGGTGAACTTTCCGGCCAGCTCAAAAAGATAATTGCACAGGAAATTCGGGCGGTATTCCTCCGCCACCGCTTCCAGCGTCAGCCCAAAATTCAACAGATGTTTCGCCAGGGCAGTTTCTTCAGTTGCCGTTAATTGGATGTTGGAAGTTGAATGTTGAATGTTGAATGTTTCCCCCGTCTTCCGAAAAATGCTTTTGATCCGCGTGTAGGCATATTGCAAATACGGTGCCGTGTTGCCTTGCAACGCCAGCATCTTGTCCCAACTGAACACGTAATCGCTCTGCCGGTTCGGCAGCAGATCGGCGTATTTCACCGCGCCCAGGCCGATCACCCGCGTAATCTCGCGCCGTTGCGCTTCCGGTAAATCCGGATTCTTTTCGGAAACGATTTTGAGTGCCCGTTCTTCCGCCTCGTCGAGCAAATCCGCGAGCTTCACCGTCTCGCCGCTGCGCGTCTTGAACGGCTTGCCGTCCTCGCCCAGAATCGAGCCGAACCAGACGTGGGCCAGTTTGAGTTCGGAGTTCGGAGTTCGGAGTTCGGAGTTGGTCAGTTGCCATTTACGGAACGCGGCGAAGACCTGCTGGAAATGCAACTGCTGCCGTCCGTCCGTGACGTAAATGATTTCATCCGGATGCCAGGTTTTCAGCCGGTATTCAAGCGTCGCCAGATCGGTGGTGGTGTAATTGAATCCGCCGTCGCTTTTACGGATAAGCGTGGGATGCTCCTTTAATTGCGGAATGTCATCGAAGAAAATCACAATAGCGCCTTCGCTTTCGCGCGCGATGCCGTGCTCAAGCAAATCGCTGACAATGTCCTTTAACATCGGGTTGTAATGGCTTTCGCCGAATGTGCGATCGAATTTCACTCCGAGCCGACCATAAATGTTGTCAAACTGGATTTGCGAAAGAGCGATCATGTCGCGCCATATGTTGTAGTTCTCGGCATTGCCGTTTTGGAGCTTTACGAGTTCTTGTTTGGCCTGTTCCAGAATTTTTTCATCGGCCCTGCAACGTTCGTTGATAGTTTTGTAGATACGTTCAAGTTCGGCGATGGCATCGCGCTCCAGTGCGGCGCGGTCGAGTATCATTTTCCAGCCGAGCAACAGCATCCCGAACTGCGTCCCCCAGTCGCCGATGTGGTTGTCGGTGATGACGTGATGGCCGAGCAACCGCAGCGTGCGCGCGAGGCAATCGCCAAGGATGGTCGAGCGGATATGCCCGACGTGCATCGGCTTGGCCACATTCGGCGAGCTGAAATCGATGACGACGACGCGGGCTTTGTGTAGGACAGGCGTCGCGCCTGTCTCTAACTTTTCTTTTTTTTCAGATGGAGACAGGCGCGACGCCTGTCCTACACGATCAAAAAACAAATGTTCCCCCCGGGCGGCGGCCTGGAGCGCTTCGGCAAGGGCGGAACTTTTCAGCCGGAAATTCAGGAAACCGGCGCCGGCGATTTCCACTTTGTCGCAAATCTCGGAGACATCCAACTTTGCCAACACGTCGGTGGCCAGTTGTCGCGGATTCATCTTCCGCGTCTTGGCCAGCGACATCAGCGCGTTGCTCTGGTAATCGCCGAATTTCGGGTCGGGACACGGCCGGACCAAAACCGCAAGGACGTCCGCTTCCGGCAGGACGGCGCGGACGGCCTGCTGCAAACGGAGTTCGATTTGTTTGTGCGGAAGCACGGGAAAAATCTAACCGCGAAAAACGCGAAATACACGAAAGAAACAAAAACGCTTCTCTAAACGTTTTCGCGTGGTTTGCGTATTTCGCGGTTTGAGAAAAGAGGATTTACGGAACTCGTTCGTCAGCCAAACTACTTTTTTCCGTATTCCTTGATGATGTTGAGCATCGCCTCGGCCTCCGGCGCCTGCTCGAGGGCCTGGCGGAAATCGGCCTTGTGAAGCAGTTTGGCAATGTTGGCGAGCGTGTGCAGATGTTTTTGAAACTGGCCCTGCGGCACCAGAAAAAGCATGACGAGCTTGACCGGCTGGTTGTCGAGGGCATCAAAGTTGACGCCCTTCTTGGAACGGCCCAGTGCGCCGACCACCTCATGAATCAAATCGGTCGAGGCGTGCGGAATGCCAATGCCGAACCCAATGCCGGTGCTCATCGACGTCTCGCGCTTTTTTACGGCGGCGGTCACGGCATCGCGGTCGCCGGCCTGAATCTTGCCGGTGGTCACCAGATTGCCGATCAATTCGTCGATGGCTTCCCACCGGTTGGTTCCCTGCAAATCCGGGATGATTTGCGCTTTGCTTAAAATGTCACCCAAGTCCATACAAATGTATGCCGGCTATTTGAACCAGACGCGCAGCATTTCACAAGCGCGAAATGTTTTCAACTGGGCAAACCACTTCTAAAACCAGCGCGCCAGTTGGTTGAAAATCTCGCCCGTGCCCCCCAGCCACCAGCCCAGAGCGTTCAATAAACTCACTTTCGCCGTGAGCAACGGGACGCCAAACAATAGCACACTCACGTTGCCCAGAAAGATAATTACCGCGGAAAACAGGTAACCCTGCGACGTGATGTCCGTCTGCCGCGTCTTCAAGGCCTGCCAGGTCAGGGTCACGTGAAACGCATACGCCGCGCCCACGGCCAGATGGAACCAGACGAGATAGCCCCGCCAGTCCCAAATCCAATGGCCGATGGCAAAGACCAAAATGACCAGCACGGCGTACAACGGGAAAAAATACGGCGCGAGCACGATGAGAAAATTGGTTTTGGAGACAACCACGTGGCCGCCTTCGGAGGTGACCTTCATTTTTTTTACCCGGCCGCCAAACAGCCAGGCCCAGAGGGCATGCGTCAGTTCGTGCCCAAACACGTAAATCCACATGGGCCTGGGCAACAATAGAAAAATCACCAGCCAACACGCCGCGCCCGCCAGGAACGGCACCCAGACTGTGTCGGCGCCATAGCTGGCGCGCAAGACCCGCCCCAACGCCATCGCCGCCCCGGCGCACACCGGCAGCAGCAGGATGGCAATGATGAATTTGATCCACTTCGGCACGCACGTGCCAGAAAACAGAAAACCGAAGTCGGAAGCCAGAAGAAACACCCGAACCCCTCGCCCGTCGCTCCGCACCACCCTCTCCCCGCCCTGCGGGGAGAGGGCCGGGGCGAGGGGCGTAAAATCAGCACGGCGTTGCCATAGACGCCGTTACAATTTTGGACTTTGAACTTTGGACTTTGGACTTAACATTTGTCCGATGACGCAAGACGAAGTCCTGGAGATTTTTCGTGTCAGCGGTGCGCTGCTCGAAGGCCATTTCATCCTCCGCAGCGGCCTGCACAGCCGCCAGTTCTTTCAATGCGCCCTCGCGCTCCAGCAAATGCCCGTGGTCGAAAAACTCGGTGCGGCGCTCGCCGACAAAGTCCGCAAACTCGGCGCCGCCACCGTCATCGCCCCGGCGCTGGGCGGACTGGTCATCGGCCAGGAAGTCGCCCGGCAACTGGGCACACGGTTCATCTTCCCGGAAAAGGAGGAAGGCAAACTCGTCCTGCGGCGCGGATTCAAAATCGCGCCTGGCGAAAAAATGCTCGTCGTCGAGGACGTCGTGACCAAGGGTGGCCGCGTGCAGGAGACGATTGACATCGTTCGCGCGCACGGCGGAACCGTGGCCGGGATTGTCGCCATCGTGGATCGTTCGAACGGCACGGTGAACTTCGGCGTGCCGTTTCAGAGTTTGATTGCACTCAAAGTCGAGGCCTTCGAGCCGGACAATTTGCCGCCTGACCTCGCCAAAACCCCGGCAGTCAAGCCGGGGAGTAAATAAATCCCTGGGAAACATTCAACATTCAACGCTCAACACCGAATAACGAAGTCAAAACTTGGAAGTTGGGCGTTGGATGTTGAATGTTCGATGTTTTTCAATTCCCTGCCGGGTCGGAGACCGGGCGTTCCATCTGACTGTGTCAAATGGCACTACCACTGTGCCATTATGTCGCTTTGGCACAGTTTTCGCCCTTTTCTAAATTGTCTGAAAACATATTTTTGTCATTTGTTTGCAATGACTTTGTCACTTTTCAAGCATCACGGCACCGGCATTGCTTGGAAGGAGTGGACACATTGTATCTAACCGAAAGATTTTATGGCAAAAGTATTAGGTATTGATTTGGGAACCACAAACTCCTGCATGGCCGTCATGGAAGGCGGCGAGCCGCTCGTCCTCGAAAATTCCGAGGGCAAGCGCACCACGCCGTCCGTCGTCGCGTTCACCAAGAGCGGCGAACGCCTCGTCGGCGAGGCCGCCAAGCGTCAGGCCGTCACCAACTCGCGCAACACGGTCTATTCCATCAAGCGCTTCATGGGCCGCAAATTTGACGAGGTCCAGGAGGAAATCAAACGCGTTCCCTACAAGGTCGTAAAGGCCGCCAACGGCGACGCCGCCGTGGAGGTGGAAGTGGACGGCAAACCAAAACAATTTTCACCGCCGGAAGTTTCCGCGATGATCCTGGCCAAGCTGAAAGCCGACGCCGAAACGCGCCTCGGCGAGAAGGTCACGCAGGCCGTCATCACCGTTCCCGCCTATTTCAACGATTCGCAACGCCAAGCTACCAAGGACGCCGGCCGCATTGCCGGCCTTGAAGTGCTCCGCATCATCAACGAACCGACCGCCGCGTCGCTCGCCTACGGCCTCGACAAGAAGAAGGACGAGAAAATTGCCGTCTATGACCTGGGCGGTGGCACGTTCGACATTTCCGTTCTCGAAATCGGCGACGGTGTGTTTGAAGTCAAGGCCACCAACGGCGACACGCACCTGGGCGGTGACGACTGGGACAACAAGCTGATGGATTGGATTCTCGACGAATTCAAAAAGGAGAGCGGCATGGATCTGCGCAAACAACCCGATGCGCTTCAACGCATCAAGGAAGAGGCCGAAAAGGCCAAGATCGCCCTTTCCAGCGCACAGCAATACGATATCAACCTGCCGTTCATCACGGCGGACGCCAGCGGGCCCAAGCACATCCAGAAAACGCTCACCCGCGCAAAAATGGAACAACTCACCGACGATTTGTTCGAGCGCACCATCGGGCCGGTGAAGGCCTGCTTGAAAGACTCGGGCATTGATGCGATCAAGATTGACGAACTCGTGCTCGTCGGTGGCATGACCCGCATGCCGCGGGTGGTTGAAACCGCGCGCAAACTCGTCAACAAGCAGCCGCATCAGGGCGTGAATCCGGATGAAGTCGTCGCCATCGGTGCCGGCATCCAGGGCGGCGTGCTCAAGGGCGAGGTCAAGGACGTGCTCCTGCTCGACGTGACGCCGTTGTCGCTCGGCATCGAGACGCTGGGCGGCGTGTTCACGCGGCTCATCGAGCGCAACACGACGATTCCCTCGCGCAAATCGGAAATTTTCTCCACCGCCTCGGACAACCAGCCGGGCGTGGAGGTGCACGTGCTCCAGGGCGAACGCCAGTTCTCCAAGGACAACAAGACCATCGGCAAGTTTCAGCTCACCGACATCCCGCCGGCCCCGCGCGGTGTGCCGCAAATCGAGGTGACGTTCGACATCGACGCCAACGGCATTTTGCATGTGGGCGCCAAGGACCTCGGCACGGGCAAGGAACAGAAAATCACCATCACCGCCAGCAGCGGGCTTTCGAAGGACGAAATCGAGAAGATGCGCAAGGACGCCGAGTTGCACGCCGACGAGGACAAGACCAAGCGGGAAGAAATCGAGACACGTAACGAAGCCGACAACGCGGTGTATCGTTCCGAAAAGATGTTGAAGGACAACGCCGACAAGATTTCCGGCGACGACAAGGGCAAGATCGAAACCGCCGTCAACGCGGTGAAGGAATCGCTGAAAGGCAGCGACGCGGCTGCGATCAAATCCGCCGCCGAGAAGCTGAACGAAGCGTGGCAGACCGTGAGCGCCGAGCTTTACAAGGCCGCCGCCGCCAAGGCCCAGGCCGAAAAAGCCAAGGGTGCCGGTCCATCAGGCGGCCAGCCGCAGGGCGAAACCCAGTCCGACGATACAAAGAAGGACGAAGGCGTGATTGACGCCGAGGTCGTGGACGAGAAGAAGTGAAGGTAGGGACAGCGCGGCGCGCAGACTCTATAATAAATTTTCCCATCGCGGGTGCGGTGGGAGTTAATTACAATTAACAAACCAACAACCAAACAAAACAAACTATGGCACTAAACGTTAAACCGATCGGCGACCGCATCCTGGTCGAGCCGGTCGAAGAGAAGGAAGTCAAGAAGGGCGGCATCATCATTCCCGATACCGCCAAGGAAAAGCCGCAGGAGGGCATCATCGTCGCCCTCGGCACCGGCAAAACCAACGACGACGGGAAGAAAATTCCGTTTGAAGTCAAAAAAGGCGACCGCGTGCTCGTCTCCAAATACGGCGGCACGGAAATCAAAATTGACGGCAAGGAATACAAGATTTTGTCCTCGGACGACATCCTGGCCGTGTTGGACTAAAAAATCAACGCTCAACATTCAACATTCAACTTAAAAAAATATGGCAGCAAAACAATTGATATTCGACGAGCAGGCGCGGCAGGCGATTCTGCGCGGCGTCCAGAAACTCTCCAAGGCGGTCGTCGCCACGCTCGGGCCCAAGGGCCGCAACGTGGTGATCGACAAGAAATTCGGTTCCCCGACCATCACCAAGGACGGCGTGACGGTGGCCAAGGAAATCGAACTGGAAGATCCCTATGAAAACATGGGCGCCCAGATGGTCCGCGAAGTGGCCAGCAAGACCAGCGACACCGCTGGTGACGGCACGACCACGGCGACGGTATTGGCCGAGTCCATTTACCGCGAAGGTTTGAAATTCGTCACTTCCGGCGCGAACCCCATCGGCATCCAACGCGGCATCAACAAGGCCGTCGAGGCCGCCGTGGCCCAGCTCGACAAAATCACCAAGAAGGTCAAGGACAAGGACGAGATTCGCCAGGTCGCCGCGGTTTCCGCGAACTGGGATTTCGAAATTGCCGATAAAATCGCCGAGGCGATGGACAAGGTCGGCAAGGACGGCACCATCACCGTGGAAGAAGCGAAATCCATTGAGACGACGCTCGAAGTGGTGGAAGGCATGCAGTTCGACAAGGGTTACCTGTCACCGTACTTCGTCACCAGCGCCGAGACGATGGAAGTGAAGCTCGAAGACGCGTACATCCTCAATTACGAAAAGAAAATCAGCAGCCTGAAGGATCTGTTGCCGTTGCTCGAAAAAGCGGCGCGCTCAGCCAAACCGCTGCTCATCATCGCTGAAGACGTGGAAGGCGAAGCGCTCGCGACCCTGGTCGTGAACAAGCTCCGTGGCACGTTGAACGTCTGCGCCGTGAAGGCGCCGGGCTTCGGCGACCGCCGCAAGGCCATGATGGAAGACATCGCCGTTCTGACCGGCGGCAAGTTCATCAGTGAAGACCTCGGCATCAAGCTCGAGAGCATTGAACTGACCGACCTCGGCCGGGCGAAATCCATCGTCGTGGACAAGGAAAATACCACCATCGTCGAAGGCGGTGGTAAATCGTCCGACATCCAGGGCCGTGTGAACCAAATCCGCCGCCAGATCGAGGAGACGACGAGCGATTACGACCGCGAGAAATTGCAGGAACGCCTGGCGAAGCTCGCCGGCGGCGTGGCCGTCATCAACGTCGGGGCCGCGACCGAGACCGAAATGAAGGAAAAGAAAGCCCGCGTGGAAGACGCGCTGCACGCGACCCGCGCGGCGGTCGAGGAAGGCATTGTCGCCGGCGGCGGCGTGGCCCTGCTGCGGTGCCTGTCAGCGATTGAAGCCGTCAAGGCCACGAACGAAGACGAGCAAATCGGCGTCGGCATCATCAAACGCTCCATCGAATCACCGCTCCGGGCGCTGGCGCTCAACGCGGGCGTCGAAGGCTCGGTCATCGTCGAGCAGGTCAAGAAGGCCAAGGGCAACGAGGGTTACAACGTCGCCACGGGCGAATATGAAGACCTCGTGAAAGCCGGCATCGTGGACCCGAAGAAGGTCACACGTTCCGCGCTGCAAAACGCGGCCTCCATCGCCGGATTGCTGCTCACGACCGAGTGCCTCATCACCGACCTGCCGGAGAAGGACAAGCCGGCACCGGGTGGTGGCGGTCACGGCGGCGGCATGGGCGACATGGGCGGCATGGGCGGGTACTAAAATTAAATGTAGCGCCGGCGTTGTGCGCCGAAAGTCGAGCCACAGGCTCGACACTACACCAACGAATCAGACGAGGCGGGAAGCAATTTCCGCCTCGTTTTTGCATCTTTGTCACTCGTCATTCGGCACCCAAGATGCTATTATGTGCACAATAAGCTGAGTTTTGATGAAAACCTTTTCCTTGGGAGTATCCACCGTCCTTATCCTGTTGAGCCTGACAACGGGTGCGTGGGCCAGCCCAACCCATCCGGACACACAATACGTTGAGGGTGACGCCATCGTCACGTTCAAGTCCTCAATCACCCTGACCAACGCCCAGCAGGTACTGGCCGGCCACGCGCTGGTGTGGAAGCAGCATTTCGCCGGATTATCCCGGCATCGGGGAAAAGAAACCGGTTTGGTGCACGCCCAAAACCGGACGACGGCGCAACTGATTGCCGAATTGAAAAACGACCCGAACGTGGAAACCGCCGAGCCGAATTACCTGCGCTGGGTCGCCACCACGCCGCCCAACGACACGTATTTTACCAATCTGTGGGCCTTGCAAAATACCGGCCAGTCAATCAACGGCCTCGCGGGTACGGCGGGAGATGACATCCGTTTCATTCCCGCTTGGGCACTGGCCCAGCAGCCGGGCACCAACCCGCCGGTGGTGGCGGTCATTGACACCGGTGTGGATTACCGGCACCCGGATTTGGCCAGCAACATCTGGATCAACACCGCCGAGAACCCCACCAACGGATTGGATAACGACGGGGACGGATACATCAACGATTACTACGGTTACGATTTTGCGGACAATCTGCCCGACCCGATCGATTCCGGTTTTCACGGAACGCACGTGGCTGGAACGGTTGCCGCCGTTGGCAATAACAACCTGGGCGTGATCGGGGTCTGTTATCAGGCCCGGATCATGGCGCTTCGGGCGTCGAGCGACGGCAACTCGCTGCCGGATTCAGCCGTCATCGAGGCGATCCAATACGCCACCATGATGAAGGGCCGGGGTGTCAACGTTGTCGCCATCAATGAATCCTTCGGCGGTGGCGGGTCAAGCAGCTCTGAAATCGACGCGATGCAGGCCGCCGGCACCGCCGGCATCATCTTTTGCTGCGCCGCGGGAAACAACAGCAGCGACAATGACACCACTCCGTTTTACCCGGCCAGCTATCGGCTGGGCAATATGATTGTCGTGGCAGCCACCGACCAGAATGATGCTTTGGCGTCTTTCTCGGATTACGGCACCAATACCGTGGATTTGGGCGCGCCGGGGGTGAACATCCTTTCCTTGTTGCCCATCGCGCCGGGCATTCCGCCGGAGGGCACGGTGATTGCCTCGGTTCAGCAGGGTTCCACCGTCTATAACGCCAACGAGTTGACGTATTCCGGCATCAGCACCGGCCTCACCGCCACGGTCTATGCTTGCGGGCTGGGCAATCCCACGGACTTTCCCGCAGCGGTGCGCAGCAATATCGCGTTGATTGAGCGCGGGACGCTCACCTTCTCCAACAAGGTCATCAACGCCATGGCGGCGGGCGCTGCCGCGGCCATCATCTACAACAATGCCGCCGGCAATTTTCTCGGCACTTTGGGCGGCACCAACAACTGGATCCCCGCCGTCTCCCTCGCCCAAGCCGACGGACTGGCGCTGCAAACCAATGCTCCCGCCACCGTCGTTCACGGGCTTTATCAATACCTGGACGGCACTTCGATGGCGACGCCGCACGTGTCCGGCGCGGTCGCGTTCGCCGCGATGAACTTTCCAACTGAAACCGTAACGCAGCGCGTTGAGCGCGTTCTCACCAACGCGGACGTCATTGCGGACCTGCAGGGCCTGGTGCACAACAGCCGGCGGCTGAATTTGCAACGCATGGTGGACACGGACGGCAATGGCCTGCCGGACTGGTGGGAACTGGAGTATTTCGGCCATTTGACCGGCACGGACCCGAACGCCGACCCGGATCACGACGGCATGAGCAACCTGGCGGAATGGATTGCCGGAACGAATCCGACCAATGCCGTCTCCTGTCTGCGGGCATCGGTCCTGTCGGTCACCAACGCCAGCGGTGTTGTGGTCGGCTGGTCGAGTGTGACGGGAAAATTATATTGGCTGGCACGTTCCACCAATCTGCTGACGGGTTTCAGCACCATCAGCACGAATATCACCGCCACCGCGCCCACGAATATTCTGACTGATACTACCGCACTCCCCGGCGGCACCTATTTCTACCGGGTCGGCGTGGAGCAATAAATCGTTGAACAGGATTGGGCAACGACAGCATCAATTCCGGCCCGGTTTTGGTTTTTAATCGTTGTCGTCACCTTGACTGGCGTGCATTGCCAGTGGATACTTTGATTTGCTGGACGGGGGCGCACCGGTTTCGACCTGGGGAATGCGCCAGAGGCGGCATGCCGAGGACGATGCGTTGGCCTCGTTAATCATCGCATCAAACAAAACAGCTAACCAAGAATTAGCTCTCGCGGCCTAAGTGCTGCGACGTTCGCCGGTGGACACCTGCTACGCCGGACGAACGCCATGGCAGGCATGGTTGACGGCGGAGACCGCGCGTCGTTGGCCGAGAAAATTCCATGCGGACTAGGCAGTGCGATTCGAGTTCGGACGCCATCGCATAGCAGAAAACCTTCTCCGGACTAAGCATGTAGTCGCGGCTGGTTTGTTTGCCAGGGACGCGGGTTCAACTCCCGCCGCCTCCACCACGCTTCGCCCCGGGGGGGGCTACGCGTGGCAGGCCGGGCTTGAAGCAGATGAGGATTGAAGGATGCGCATAATGTGCAGGGATCCAGCGAAGCGTGCCCTGCGAAGCTGAGTGAAGCGAAACGGAGCAAGGGCCATTCTATGTCTACATTTTCCGGAGTGAAAGTCACCCGGATCAAACGTACGTCGGTTTCACTCGGAACCTCAAGCAGCGGTTCCTGACGCACAACCAGAGCGGCAGCCCGCAAACGGCCAAATTCGCTCCCTGGCAGATCGAATTTTATTGCGCCTTTAGACATGAAGACAAAGCCTTGAATTTCGAACGCTATTTGAAATCGCATTCAGGGAAGGCTTTTACAAGCAAGCGCCTGCTCTGATCAGCTCGTCAAGAGTGAAAGAATCGGCCTGTCGCGGGAACGAAAAGAATTTTGCAGATCGATGGATTACGGGACCGAGGGTGCAGCTTGCCTGACGATTGAACGTCTGCAGCGAACCACAGACACGCTTCACCTGTGGGACATTTTGGTTCCTGCTTCCCGCTGTTTCCATAGCTTGATTCTGGGGTCCGCCTGTCCCGGAATTAGAATGGCGGCGGAGACCGGCCGGAATTCCCACCGGCAGGCCAGACTTGCTCAATTCCCCGCGTGCTGCTTACCCTGCCGTGATGCGGTTGCTCGACCGATATTTTTTACGCGAATTGCTCACGCCGCTGGTGTATTGCCTCGGCGGCTTTCTCGTTTTCTGGATTTCCTTCAGCCTGTTCACCCGGCTGGATGATTTGCAGGAGGCCAAATTGCATCTGCTGGATGTCATCGAGCTGTGTGTCGCCTGGACGCCGGAATGTCTGGTGACGGTGCTGCCCATTGCGCTTCTGCTGGCACTGCTCTACACCCTCACCCACCATGCGCGCTACAACGAAATCACCGCCCTGCGCGCCGCGGGGGTGAGCCTGTGGCGGTTGTGCCTGCCTTATTTTTTTGTGGGCTTTGCCGCCAGTATCGCGTTGTTTGCGCTGAACGAAATCGGTGTGCCCCGGAGCACGGCATGGGCCGACCGCATTTTAAATCGTTATGTGTCAAGGCCAGACGACGCGCAAAGTCAATTCCACGGCTTCACCGACGCGCGCGCCAGCCGGATCTGGATTTTCAATGAATATCGCCCCCAAGCGGCCGAAATGTCCGGCTCCATCGTGGTGAACTGGTCTTTGCCGGATGGTTCCATCCGGAAGTTGTACGCCGATCGGGCGGCATACGCGAATCCGGGGTGGACGTTTTTCAACGTGAAGGAATTCGAGCAGGCCGGTGAAACGGCCCCGGTCGTTCCCTATCTTCAAACCAATCAATTGACCGTGCCGGAATTTGACGAAACCCCGGCGGAAATTGAGAATGAAATCAAAATGGGCGAGTATGAGAGCCTGCATTCGCGCAAACTGAACGTTCCGCTCTCGGTCCTTTGGGAATACCTGCGCCGGCATCCGAATTTGCCGCCCGCCGGGGCGGCCCAATGGCGGACCAAGTTCGACGGGCGGCTGGCGACGCCATGGACGTGTCTCGTGGTGGTGCTCATCGCCATTCCTTTTGGCGTGGCGTCAGGCCGGCGCAACCTGTTTGTCGGCGTGGCGGGCAGCGTCTTTATCTGCTTCACTTATTTCGTGGTTCAGCAGGTCGGACTGGCCCTGGGCACGGGGGCCTGGTTGCCCGCGTGGCTGGCGGCCTGGCTGCCGAACCTGGTGTTCGGTGCCACCGGATTGTGGCTGACCGCACGCGTGCGATGAATTTGATTTTTCATAACCGTGAATGACGAACTCGCCAGATTGATGTCGCGCTACGAGCGGTTGAACCTGCTCTACCAGGTAAGCAACGTCATCCACTCGACGCTGGAGCCACAGGAGGCGTTGCAATTGATCGTGAGCGAAGCCGTGCGGCTGATGCGCGCCTCCAGCGGCTCGGTGGTTCTGATCAATCCCACTTCGAGCTTCCTGGAGATTCACGCCGCCCAGGGGCTGCCTTCCAGCGCCGCGCGCCTGCAACTGCGGCCCGGCGAAGGCATCACCGGCTGGGTCGCGCGCTACGGCAAACCCGCGCGCGTCGGCGACGTGACCAAGGACGCGCGTTACGTTGCCGCCCGGTCCGGCGTGCGCTCGGAACTGGCCGTGCCGCTGGAAGTCAACGGCGAGACGCGTGGCGTGCTGAATGTGGATTCGGACCGCGTGGACGCCTTCAGCACCGAAGACCAGGAACTGCTGCAGGAGCTGGCGGTGCAGGCAGCCAAGGTGATTCAAAACACCTGGCTCTACGAGCAATTGCGCTTGAAGGCGCGCCTGTTCGAATCACTGGCGAGCGTGAGCCGCACCATCAACTCCACGCTGAATCTCGACGAGGCGTTACACGCCATCACGCGCGAGGCGTGCGTGCTCATGCGCGCGCGCATGTGTTCGTTGATGATGCTGGACGAAACCCGCGAATGGCTGGATTTGCGCGCCAGTTATGGCGCCGGCCGGTCTTATCTCAAAAAACCGCGGTTGAGCGTTGAGGAAAGTGTGCTGGGCGTCGTCGCACGCCGCAAAAAACCGTTGCAACTCGAGAACGTCCAGACCTCGAGCCGTTATCAGAACGTCGAAGTCGCCCGGCGCGAAGGCCTGGTTTCGCTGTTAAGCGTGCCGCTGATGTTTGCCGGCCAGGCCATCGGCACGTTGAGCGTTTATACCGGGCGGACTTACAATTTTTCCAACGAGGAAATCCGCATCCTGAGCGCGCTGGCGGAATTGTCCGGCATTGCCATCGAAAAGGCACGGCTTTACGAGCGCATCGTGGACGTGGAGGAACAATTGCGGCAGAACGAAAAGCTTTCCGCGCTCGGCCTGCTGGCGGCCGAAGTCGCCCATGAGATCCGGAATCCGCTCACGGTGATGAAGCTCCTCTATCACTCGCTGGATCTGAAGTTTCCCGATGGCGACCCGCGCATGAAGGACGCCCGGCTGATAGAAGCCAAGATCGAGCATTTGAACAAAATCGTCGAACGCATCCTGGCTTTCGCGCGCACCACCGAACCGCAGCTGGCGCCGGTGAATCTAAACGAATTGATTGACGAACTCGGCCTGCTGGTGCGCCATAAACTCGCGAATCAGAACATCAAGCTGGTCCGCGAATTGGCGGTGGATTTGCCAGTGGTCCTGGGCGATGCACCACAACTGGAGCAGGCTTTTTTGAATCTGATTCTCAATGCCGCGGAAGCGATGCCGGAAGGCGGCACGCTAGCGATCAAATCGCGGGCCGTTCGCCTCCCGCGGGCGAGCGAAAGGCCCACGCATGTCTCGGTGGAATTCAAGGATACGGGCAAGGGCATGAGCGAGGAATTGCAGAAACGTGCCTTCACCGCCGTGCTCAGCACCACCAAAGCCAAAGGCACCGGCATTGGCCTTGCCATCGTCGGCCGCATCATTGAAACCCACCGGGGCGGCATACGCATCAAATCCCGCTTGAAGCATGGCACCGGCATCGTGATCACGCTGCCGGTAAAGTAGCTTTCCGCAAGCCCCAGATCCATCGCCGCTGGAAAGCTTATTTGGCCCGGCCGCGCGCCGGTAAAATTCGTTGCGCTATTTACTTGCCAGAAACGGTCATCAAATTTATTCACCTCGGCTGGAATAAATTTTATGAATCACACAAAATTGCAATGGTGGGAGCGCTTCCAAAAATATTACACCGAATATCCCGAAGTCGGTTTGGCGGTGGATTTAAGCCGCATGAACGTGTCCGGGGAGTTTTTCACGAGAATGGAACCGCGTGTCACAAAGGCACTGGCCGATATGGCGGCCCTGGAGAAGGGGGCGATTGCGAACCCCGATGAAAACCGCATGGTCGGCCACTATTGGCTGCGCAACCCCGCCCTCGCCCCAACCCCGGAAATCCGCAAGGAAATTGAAGAAACCACCAGCCGTATTAAGGACTTTGCCGGCAAAGTTCACACAGGTGAAATCCGCGGCCAAGGTGGTGCGTTCAGGAATTATCTGCTGATTGGAATTGGCGGTTCCGCACTCGGTCCTCAATTTGTAGCCCAGGCCCTGGGTGACCCCCGCACCGACAAGCTCAAACCCTGTTTTTTTGACAACACCGATCCCGACGGCATGGACCGGGTCCTGGCAACGATCGGCAACGATTTAAACCGGACGCTGTGCATCGTCATTTCGAAGTCTGGCGGCACCAAGGAAACCCGCAACGGGATGCTTATAGCCAAGGCAGCTTACGAACAGGCTGGACTGGACTTTGGTCTACACGCCATTGCTACAACGATGATGGAAAGTGATCTGGATAAATTCGCGACTCAGAACAGATGGTTGGCGCGGTTTCCGATGTGGGATTGGGTGGGAGGAAGGACCAGCGAATTATCAGCGGTTGGTCTGCTTCCGGCAGCGTTGCAAGGAATAAACATAACACATTTGTTGTTAGGAGCTTGCGATATCGATAAAAAAACCAGGAACAAAAACGTTAAAGATAATCCATCGATGCTCCTAGCGCTGGCTTGGTTTGCTTCCGGTAACGGTAAAGGAACTAAAAATATGGTTGTTCTGCCATATAAAGACCGACTGGAGCTGTTTTCAAAGTACCTTCAGCAACTGGTAATGGAATCGTTGGGGAAGGAATTGGATCTTGATCGAAACATTGTAAATCAGGGAATTACTGTTCTCGGCAACAAGGGTGCTACCGACCAGCATTCCTACATTCAACAACTGAGGGATGGCTTGAACGATTTTTTTGTCAGCTTCATTGAGGTGTTGGCCGACGGTCATAATTCAGCCCTGATGGTGGAGGAAAATGTAACGGCTGGAGATTTTCTTCATGGGTTTTACCTGGGCACAAGGCAAGCGCTCGCGGAGAAAGATCGGGAATCTCTGACAATCACCGTGGCGGATGTTTCAGCGCGCACAGTGGGAATGCTAATCGCTCTCTTTGAGCGCGCCGTCGGATTCTACGCATCGTTTGTCAATATCAACGCTTACCACCAACCTGGCGTTGAAGCCGGTAAAAAAGCGGCTGGACAGGTCATAGAAATCCAAAGGAAAATTTTGGCTTACATCTCAAATAAGCCGGATAAGTTATTCACAGCGCCAGAACTTTCAAAAGCAATTGCAATGGAAGAAGATGTGGAGACAGTAACGAAAGTTATTCAGCATTTAAAATCAAATGCCGGCCATGGAATTTCGAAAACTCCAGGCCAGTCTTTGCTCGATGCGAAGTATGGCTTAAGCTAGTTATTCCATGTTCGTTTATCCAAAGGAATACGACGTCATTGTTGTCGGCGCTGGCCATTCTGGAGTTGAGGCTGCACTGACGGCCGCGCGCATGGGTTGCCAGACTCTTCTTCTGACCATGAACGCGGATACGATTGGTCAGATGTCCTGCAATCCGGCGATTGGCGGATTGGCCAAAGGTCACTTGGCTCGAGAAATTGATGCTATGGGAGGTGAGATGGGAAAGAACACCGACCTGACTGGCCTTCAATTCCGAATGCTGAACACGAAAAAGGGACCTGCAGTTTGGGCTCCGCGTGCTCAATGCGACAAAAAGGCCTATCAATTCAGATTAAAATGGGTATGTGAGAAGGAACCAAACCTCGACGTCAGACAGGGCCAATCTGCCAAAATTCTCCATAAGGATGGCGAGGCATTTGGCGTTGAAACAACCATGCAGGTTCAATTCCATGGCAAATCCGTTGTGGTAACCACGGGCACCTTCCTGAGAGGCTTAATGCACATCGGATCCAATCAGCAGGCCGGTGGCCGCGCTGGTGACGTTGCTGCAATGAGCCTTTCGTCGTCACTTCAAGAACTCGGCTTGGAGCTCGGCCGATTTAAGACCGGGACCCCGCCACGACTGCTTCGACGTTCGATTGATTTTTCAAAGACTGAAATACAGCCAGGCGATGAGCCAGTTCCATATTTTACCTACTGGAAGGACGATTTGTTCCACATGGAACAAAATGATAAAGACCAGGCTGGAAACGGGCCGGCAAACGGCAAATATCCTCCACGGTCAATTCTTGAGCGATTGAGTGGTCAAATGCCTTGTTTTATCACCTATACGACTCAAAAAACCGCCAAACTAATTCGAGAGAATCTACATAAATCTCCTTTGTATTCTGGTGTCATTGAAGGTATTGGGCCAAGATATTGCCCTTCCATCGAAGATAAAATCGTAAGATTTAGCGACAAAGAGAGACATCAAATCTTCCTCGAGCCGGAAGGGATTGAAACGGACGAAATCTATGTGAACGGCTTTTCCACGAGCTTACCGTTCGAGGTCCAAGTTGAATTGGTCCGGACAATCATCGGATGCGAAAATGCCGAAATCATGCGCCCGGCCTACGCCGTCGAATATGATCTTGTCTTTCCAACGCAACTGTTGCCGACGTTGGAAACAAAAATTTGTCGCAATTTATTCTTAGCCGGCCAAATTAATGGGACTTCCGGTTATGAAGAAGCTGGTGCTCAAGGCCTTATAGCTGGTATAAACGCGGCGAGACGAGTCAAAGGGCTTGGACAAATCGTTCTGCGTCGAGATCAAGCATACATGGGTGTTCTAATCGACGATTTGGTCACAAAGGGTACCACCGAGCCGTATCGAATGTTCACTTCACGCGCGGAGTATCGTCTCCTGCTGCGCCAGGACAACGCCGACTTGCGCCTTTCTGAACTCGGCCATGACATTGGCCTCTTGCCGGAACGTCATTACCAAAGGTTTCGCGCCAAGCAACAAGCCATCGCCGACGAATTGAACAGAATTATCACAACTCGTTATGGTTCAAATACTTTAATAAAGCTCTTAAGTCGGCCTGAGGTTACCTACAAAGATTTGCCAGGCAGAAACGGAGATTTATCCGACGAAATAATTCAGCAAGTCGAAATTGCAGTCAAATACGCTGGATACATCGATCGGCAGGAAATCGAGGTTGAGAAATTCAAGAACATGGAAGACAAGCGCATTCCTGACACGTTTGACTTTTCCACCGTGCCGAGTCTTCGGCTTGAGGCATCACAAAAGCTCGCCCGGATCAGGCCGGCGACCATTGGTCAAGCCGCCCGCATCTCCGGCGTATCACCCGCTGATATCGGAATCTTGCTGGTCTGGTTGAAGCGCAGTTCCAGTGCCAGCGGACAAAATAACCCTTCGCCGGATCTGGATGTCGGCGGCTCTTGTGAAGTTGAACTGGAAGGATAGTCCGCAAGATTGGCTGTCCGACATGGATTCGAACCATGAATAACGCCTCCAAAGGGCGCTGTGTTACCATTACACCATCGGACAAACCTCACGGAAACTAAACGTTCCACATTGTCCGCGCAAAGCGAAAATGGCCGGCCTGCCGTTGCCGCAAACGAAAGAAAGTTTGCCCGCAACGCCTCTTGCCAGCACATTATTAAGGTTTAGATGAGTAGTAATATCCTAACTGTATCAGAACCGGCGGCCGCTAAAGCCAGCCCGCCAGCGGTGTCGGCGCCGGACGAGCCAGTCCGACGGCCAAGGAAGGGCACACTGAAACTGGTCAGTGAAATTCTGCATCATGGTGGGCCCGGTTACCTCCAATTTGCCATCACCAACATTTGCAATGCGGACTGCGGTTTTTGCGGGTTTGCGCGTTCCAAGTTCAATCCCCAAGCCCGGCGCAGCGTGACGTTGCAGGAGGCGTGTGACGCGATTGACATCGCGGCCAAAAATCGCATCGGTTACCTGCTGTTTGTCGGCGGTGAGCCCATGGTGCATCGGGATTTGCCCGACATGACGCGCTACGCGACGGAACAAGGCATTCATCCGATGATTTGCACCAATGGCGGGCTTTGGACGGAGGCGAACATGCGCGGACTGGCCGACGCCGGCTTAAGCAGCGTCATCATGTCCATTGATGCGCATGACGCGGCGAAGCACGAAAAAAACCGCGGCCTGCCAGACGTTTGCCGGAGGATCAAGCGCGCCAACGAATTTTTCCATTCCGCCGGCATTCAAACCACGGCGAGCATCACGGCCAGCCGGTTGATTGACGATTACGACCGGTTGCCGGCCTTTCTGGAGGTACTCGGATTCAAGAGTTGCACGTTCAGTTATCCGCTCACGTCGCTGGCCAGCAGCTATTTGAGTTTTAGCGATAGTGGCCTGGTAAATTATTCAAAAGATGAACTGGTGCAGGTGTTTGAGAAAATCAAACACCTGAAGCGGCGGACCGGCTTCCCGGTCGTCAATCCCATGGAATCGCTCTCGGAAATGCAGCGGCATTTGCGCGGGGAACGCGAAAAATTCGGCTGCCTGGGCGGGCACAAGTATTTTTATCTCGACTGGAACCTCGACCTTTACCGCTGTCATTTCTGGGAAAAACCGATGTGCAAGGTCCACGAATGGGATGAATCGAAACTTATCCGCGATGGTTGCACGCGTTGCATGATTGATTGTTACCGGGACCCCAGTGTGCTGCAATTTATTGCCATCAACACCAGTGATGCGTGGCACGCCTTGAAACGAGGTCACCTGGTCAAAGCCGCCAAACACGTGTTTGATTCGCGCAACCTGACCTCGCTCAAGGCCGTTTGGGAGGACCGCCAGTGGATTGGGGGCGTGTAATTCCTGCAAATTCCGTCTTGTCATCCGGTGCATTCATGGTAACTTAACGCCCCTTTTTATGAAGACGGACATTCATCCGAAATATGTGGACGCGGAAATCCGTTGCGCCTGCGGCAACGTGATCAAGACCCGCTCCACCAAGCCTGTGATCATTGTCGGCATTTGCAACGTGTGCCATCCGTTCTACACCGGCCAGCAGAAGTTCGTGGACACCGCCGGACGGGTGGATAAATTCCAGCAGCGCGCCGCCAAGACACAGGCCGCCCAGGCCGCGTTCGCCACGAAAAAGAAGAAGAAAGCTTAGCGATCCGATTTCATTCCGCCCGCTGGTGTATCATCACACGCGGGCGGATTTCTTTTTCGAATCAAAACCACCGATGGACACTGATATTTGCCGTTTCACCATGAAGCGAATCTGCGTTTATCCGTGTCCATCCGTGGTTGAATGACTCGTAAATGAACCTGAGTCCGCACATCGAAAAGTTCCGCCGCCGCTACGCCGAGGTTGAGACCGCGTTGAGCGATCCCAAGGCTTTTGACAACCCGCAGCGCGCGCAGGAATTGTCCCGCGAATACGCCCGGCTCAAGGAGCTCGTGGCGCAGGGCGACCATTACCTGAAAACGCACGCCGATTTGGAGCAAAACCGCGCATTGTTGAAATCCGAACCGGTGGAATCCGAACTGGCCCTGCTGGCCAGGGAGGAAATTGCCCGGCTCGAAGCCGACGAGGGAAAACTCTCGCAGCAGATCCAGTTCGGCCTCGTACCGCCGGACCCGACCGATTCGCGCAACACCATCATCGAAATCCGCGCGGGCGCGGGCGGCTCGGAATCCGCGCTTTTTTCCGCCGACCTTTACCGGATGTATTGCCGTTATGCCGAGGTGCGCGGCTGGAAGGTCGAAACGCTCGATTCCAGCCCGTCCGACCTTGGCGGCTTCAAGGAAATTGTCTTCCAGATCAGTGGCGCGGACGTTTACAAGCGGCTCAAGTACGAGAGCGGCGTGCATCGTGTCCAGCGCGTGCCGGCGACCGAGGCCCAGGGGCGCATCCACACAAGCACCAGCACCGTCGCGGTGTTGCCCGAGGCCCAGGAAGTGGACGTCGAAATCAAGCCCGACGAAATCGAAATCAACGTCTGCCGCGCCTCCGGCAAGGGCGGACAGGGCGTGAACACCACGGATTCAGCCGTGCAAATCATTCACAAGCCGACGGGGTTGATTGTCCGATGTGCCGATCAGCGTTCGCAGCAAAAGAACAGGGTCCAGGCGCTCACGGTGCTGCGCTCGCGATTGCTCGATCGCAAGGTTGCCGAGGAGAATGCCAAATACGCCGCGCACCGCAAAGACCAGGTCGGCACCGGCGAACGCAGCGAAAAAATCCGCACCTACAATTTCCCGCAGAACCGCGTCACCGACCATCGCATCGAGGTGACACTCTACAATCTGGCGAACTTCATCGAAGGCGATCTCGACCCGCTGATTGGCCCGCTGATGACTCACGATTTGGAAATGAAACTGGCAGAATTAAGAATTTGATTTCGCGCGATGGCCGCGAAGTTTGCGAAGGAAGATTTTGGTTCATTTTCTTCGCGCGACACAACAATGAAAGAAATCGAAGGACTCATCTTTGACTGTGACGGCACTTTGGCCGACACGATGCCGTTGCATTGGCATGCCTGGCAGATCGTCACGCAACGCCACAACCTTCATTTTCCCGAGGACCGCTTTTACGCCTTTGGCGGCGTGCCCTCGCGCGACATTTTGAAATTGCTGGCCGAGGAACAGGGCCGCTCGCTGGACCACATTGCCATCGCGCACGAAAAGGAGGAGACGTATCTGCCGCTGATTGCCAGGGCCGAGCCGATCCATGCCGTCGTGGAAATTGCGAAGGCGAACCACGGTAAAATTCCGATGGCGGTGGCGTCCGGCGGCACGCAAAAAATAATCGGCATGGTTCTGGACCATCTGAAAATCCGGCATCTGTTTGACGCCGTGGTGACCAGCGAAATGGTCAAGCACCAGAAGCCGGCACCGGACATTTTTCTCGAAGCCGCGCGGCGCATTGGAGTGAACCCGAAATGCTGCCGCGCCTACGAAGACACCGACCTCGGTTTGACCGCCATTCGTGCGGCGGGCATGGAGGCGGTGGACGTACGGAAGCTGCGCGGTCAGTTAACAAATTAAAGCCCGGGAAAGCTTCAGGTTTTACCCAGCTTCTTTGATTTCTCCGTCGCGGCGCGGACGGCATTCATCACGACGGCACGCAGCCGGCCTTTCTCCAATTCGTGCAAGCCTTCGATGGTCGTGCCGCCGGGGCTGGTAACCTGGTCCTTGAGCGCGCCGGGATGCTGGCCGGTTTCCAGGACCATTTTGGCCGCGCCCAAGACGGTTTGCGCGGCGAGGTTGGTGGCCACGTCGCGTGGCAAACCCGCCGCCACGCCACCATCGCTTAACGCCTCGATGAACTGATACACATACGCCGGGCCGCTGCCGCTCAGACCGGTCACCGCGTCGAGTAGCGATTCCTTCACCTGAAACGCGATGCCCACGGCGGAAAGCAGCGTTTTCGCCAGTTCGCCATCCGCGGGAGTTGCGGACTTGCCGAGCGCAAAGGCCGCGGCACCCGCACCGACGAGCGCCGGAGTATTGGGCATGACACGAATGACGCGCGCACCGGCGGGCAACGCGCCCTCCAGTTTTGCGAGCGTCACCCCGGCAGCGATGGAAATGAGCAGGTGGCGGTTGGTGAACTTGTTGCGCAATTCGGCCAAAACCCCGGGACATTGGTCGGGCTTGACGGCAAGAATCAGGACCGCGGCGGCTTTCGCCACGGCCAGGTTGGAGGCAACAGGGAAGATGCCGATCTCTTCAGCGAAATGTTTCCGCGCGGCAGCCACCGGATCCGCCGCCACAATGTCCTTGGGGCCGACGAGTTCGGCGTGGATGAAACCGCGGGCCAGCGCCGTGGCCATTTTGCCCGCGCCGAGAAAACCGATGGTGAGATTGGTTGCCATGAAAATTTTGTAGCAGGCCCTCCGGTCGAACGGAAGTGAAAACGCGGGGCTAATTCGCAGCTTGAATTTGTGTGGTAACGATTTATGATAGGGGCAGCACAAAAGTGCCGTTCATTTTGGTTTTGCGATGTCCAGCAACCGCCAGACATGGGATTCGTTTGAAGCGATGCGCCAGGCCGCCCAGGAGGGCAATCCGCAGGCGCAATGTTATCTGGGCGTGTGTTTTCAAACCGGCCAGGGGGTGGCGCAGGATCATCAGGAGGCGGTAAAATGGTTCCGGCGTGCGGCGGAGCAAGGCGATCCGGTGGCACAGTGTTACCTGGGCGTGTGCTACCTGCATGGCGCGGGTGTGCCACAGGAATTCGGCGAAGCGGCCAAATGGTTGCGCGAGGCGGCGGAACAGAGCGATCCCGCGGCGCAATTCAACCTGGGCGTGCTTTACGAGACCGGTCAGGGCGTGCCCCAAAATTTTGCGGAAGCCGTCAAATGGTACCGCGAAGCGGCGGAACGCGGTTATCCGGTGGCCCAATTCAACCTGGGCGTCTTTTACGAGACCGGTCAGGTCGTGCCCCAAAATTTTGCGGAAGCTGTCAAATGGTATCGCGCGGCTGCCGAACAGGAATGCGCGCCGGCCCAATGCAACCTCGGCTTGTGCTATCAGACGGGACGCGGGGTGGAACAGAACCAGCAGGAAGCCATGAAATGGTTCATCCGCGCCGCCCGGCAGGGCGACAAAACCGCGCAGCACAACCTGGGATTGCATTACGCCTCCTTGAAGGAGCCGGAGGCCGACGGATCTGCCGCGGCTGCCGAGGAGGAATCTCCGGAAAGTACAACGCCCGCGAGTTAGTGCGTCAATTCTTCGAGCTTCGCCTGGGCCAGTCCGCCTTCAATGGTCCGGCCGGCCAACTCCCAACCTTCGGCCAGTGACTTCGTCTGGCCGGCCACGAACAGGGCAGCGGCGCTGTTGAGCAGCACCGCGTCGCGTTTGGGTCCGCGCTCTTCGCCGCGAAAAATGCGGCGGATGATTTCCGCGTTCGCCTGACGGTCTCCTCCAAGCAAATCGGCCAACGTCGCGGCCTGCAGGGGGAAAGCTTCCGGCGACAGGGTTGAAGTCGCAAAACCGCGTTCCTGATAAAACTCGGCGATGGTGTTTTCACCGAGGGTTGAGAGTTCGTCAATGGCGCTGGGGACGTGGGACGCTGGATGGGGGACCGCGCCGCACACGACCATCGCGCGCCGGACGCCCAGCGATTGGAGCACCCGCGCCAGCGGTTCACAAAGTTCAGGCCGTGGCACGCCGACGAGCATGGCGGACGGCCGGGCGGGATTCAGCAGCGGGCCGAGATAATTAAAAATCGTCCGCTGACCGCGATCGGCGCAGAGTTTCCGCGCGGGGGCAATGTATTTGAACGCGGGATGCCAGGCCGGCGCAAAGAAAAAGGCGAACCGGCGTTCCTGTAATGAACGGACGGCCTCCGGCGGAGTCAGATCGATACGCACGCCCAGCGCCTCCAGGACATCCGCGCTGCCGGCCTGCGAGGTAACCGCCCGATTGCCATGTTTGGCGACCGTGACACCGGCGGCGGCGCAAACCAACGCGGCGGCGGTGGAAATATTGAAGGTGCCGAGCCGGTCGCCGCCGGTGCCCACCACATCGAGGATTTCCCGGGCCGCCCGCCATCCGGCATCCAGCGGCGGGCAAATGGATTTGTCCCGCAACGCGTGGGCGAACGCGGCAATTTCACCGGGGGTTTCGCCTTTTTGCGCCAGCGCGGTCAGGAAGCCGGCCTTGACCGCCGCCGAAATTTTTTCATCGGCCAATTGATCCACGGCCTGGCGGACCTGCCGGTCCGTGAGCGAGTCCGCCTGGGCGAGTTGTCGGGTGAATTGCTCGAGCACGGAATGATTCTAAGAACGGGAAATGGCGGCTTAAAGCGGAAAGTGCGCTTGATTATCCGTATAACCATTGATGAAAACATGGACAAGCGCGGAAAATTCCGTAACTTGTCGTTTATTGTCGCTGTCTCACTCTCTAAACGGCGA
This sequence comes from Verrucomicrobiota bacterium, assembly GCA_049516255.1. GTDB lineage: Bacteria > Verrucomicrobiota > Verrucomicrobiia > Limisphaerales > UBA11358 > UBA11358. Next base: position 13,203 of record JBEKTH010000022.1, on the reverse strand, counting down.
AGGCATTAAAACTTATGGCAGAAAAACGCGGCAATTCCTGGATGAAGTGGGGAATCATCATCGCAGTGGTGGTGGTCGTTGGTGGTTTCGTCATTTGGTTTTTTCATCATGGGCAGGATGATGCCCCGGCTTATCAAACAGTGACGGTCGAGCGCGGGGATTTGACACAGGTCGTCACGGCGACGGGCACGCTAAACCCGGTGACCAACGTGACCGTGGGCAGCCAGGTTTCGGGCATCATCACCAAGCTCTATGTGGATTTCAATTCGCTGGTGAAAAAGGACGAGGTCATCGCGGAAATTGATCCTTCGACCTATCAGGGCGCCGTGAAGCAAGCCCAGGCCAATCTCGCCAACGCCAAGGCGAATTTGGAATTGCAACAGGCGGAAGCCAATCGCAGTGCCGAGTTATTCACCAATAAATTGGTTTCCAGCTCCGATTACGATACGGCCATTGCCACGTTGCACGAAGCCGAAGCCATGGTGCAATTGGACCAGGCTTCACTTGACAATGCGAACGCGAATCTGGGTTACTGCAAAATCCGTTCGCCGGTGGATGGCATCGTGATTTCCCGTGCGGTAAATCTCGGCCAGACGGTGGCGTCCAGCTTCAACACGCCCACCCTTTTTCAGATCGCAAATGATCTGACCCAAATGCAGATCGATTCAAGTGTCGCCGAGGCCGATGTCGGTGGTGTCGTCGAAGGCCAGCAAGTGGATTTCACGGTGGATGCGTATCCGTATCGGAACTTTCACGGGGTCGTCACGCAGGTGCAAAATTCGCCGGCGACCGTCAACAACGTTGTTACCTACGACTGCGTCATCAGTGTGACCAATTCAGATTACAAATTGAAGCCCGGCATGACGGCCAATGTTTCCATCGTGATCGCACAACGGGAAGGCGCTCTGACCATCCCCAATTCCGCACTGCGCTTTCGTCCGCCGGACACCGCCGTCGTACAAACCAACACCATGGCCGCCCCCTCTCAAGCTGCCCAGGTCACCAACACCAGCAATCGTGGTGGAACGGGCGGGCAGGGACGGCGCAACGGCGGCGGCAGCCACGCACACGGCGAACGCCCGGTTCTTCACACTATATTTGTACTTTCAGGCATGGGTGACGATGCCAAGCTGCAGGCGGTGCAAATCAAGGCCGGGATCAGCGACGGCATCGACACCGAGGTGCTTTCGGGTTTGAAAGAAGGCGACCAGGTTGTCACCGGTGTGACCGCTCCCGGAAACAAGGCGGCGACGGCCTCCATTCCGTTTGGCGGCTTTCCCCGGATGCGTTGAACCCTTTGCCCACCCATTTGTTGTGCAAACCAACCCCGTCATCAAACTTGCTGAAATCCACAAGACGTATCACACCGGAGAAGTGGACGTGCACGCCGTGCGCGGGGTTTCGCTGGAAATTCTGCCCGGCGAATTCGTCGCCATCATGGGTTCGAGCGGTTCCGGCAAATCCACGTTGATGAACCTGATCGGCGCGCTCGACCGTCCGAGTGGCGGCAATTATCTGCTTGATGGCATTGACGTCTCCACGCTCGACCGCGATGCGCTGGCGGATGTCCGCAACGAAAAAATCGGTTTTGTCTTCCAGGGTTTCAACCTGCTTTCGCGAACGTCCGCGCTGGAAAACGTCGAGATGCCGATGCTTTACAACCGCCAGCGCATCGCCGCGCACGAGCAACTTGAACGCGCCACGCACGCACTCGAACTCGTGGGCCTGAGCCAGCGTGCCGACCATCATCCGAATCAACTTTCCGGCGGGCAACAACAGCGCGTCGCCATTGCCCGCGCGCTGGTCAATCAGCCGTCCTTGCTGCTCGCCGACGAGCCGACCGGCAACCTCGACAGCCAGACGAGCATCGAAATCATGGGCGTGTTCCAAAAGTTGAATGACCAGGGTATCACCATCGTCATGGTCACGCACGAACTGGACGTGGCCCGTTACACCAAGCGCATGGTGATTTTGCGTGATGGAAAAATCGTGTCGGACGAAGCCGTGGGTAATCGGTTGATTGCCGAAAACGAACTGCGCAATTTACGGCAGGCGCAACAGGCAGTCCAACTCGCATGAGAATTTTTGCTTCATTGAAAATCGCCGGCCGCGCCTTGCGCCGCAACAAAATGCGTTCGCTGCTGACGATGCTCGGCATCATCATCGGCGTCGGCGCCGTCATTGGCTCGGTGAGCCTGACTTCCGGCGCCACCAAACAGGTCGAGGACCAGGTCAGCAGCCTCGGTGAGAGCGTGATCACGGTTTTTTCAGGCAATTTCACCAGCGGCGCGATGCGCGGCGGCTGGGGCAGCGCGCCGACGCTGACGGTGGCCGACGCGCAGGCGATTGCCGGGCTGCAAAACGTCGTGGCCGTCAGTCCCGAAGTGCGTGACCGGGAACAGGTGCTGGCGAACGGTCTCAACTGGAACACGCAGGTGATGGGCGAATCGCCCGATTATCCGCAAATCCGCAATTGGCCCATCGCCCGCGGCGTGATGTTCAGCGATCAGGATGTGCGCAGTCTGGCCAAATCCGCCGTCATCGGTCAAACCGTGGCCGACCAGTTGTTTCCCAATGAAAATCCCGTTGGCCAGACCATTCGTATTCGCAATCTTCCATTTCTGGTGGTCGGCGTGCTGGCCCCCAAGGGCTTTAACCTGTTCGGGCAGGACCAGGACGACACGGTCGTTGTCCCCTATACCAGCCACATGCACCGCATCACCACCCGCACTTTTGTGAACGACGTTCTGGTGCAAGCCGCCAACGACAAGGTCATCGACAGCGTGCAAAATGACATCACCGATTTGGTGCTGGTGCGCCATCGGAGCAAGGAACAGGATTTTACCGTGCGCAACCAGTTGGAATTGATGCAGGCGGTTACAGCCACTTCGCGCGCCATGAGCTTTTTGCTCGCAGGCGTCGCCGCCGTCTCGCTCGTGGTTGGCGGCATCGGCATCATGAACATCATGCTGGTGAGCGTCACCGAACGGACGCGTGAAATCGGCATCCGCATGGCCGTGGGCGCACGCGCGGCGGACATTCTGGTGCAATTCCTGATTGAAGCGGTCACGTTGAGCGCGATTGGCGGCTGTATCGGTATTGGCGGCGGCGTTGGTTTTTCAAAAATTGTCGCCTACATAAAAGACATGCCCACCGTCACACCCATGGGTTGGATCGCCATTGCCTTCATTTCCAGTGCCATCATTGGCATCATCTCCGGTTTTTATCCCGCGTGGAAGGCTTCCAAACTCGACCCCATTGACGCGTTGCATTATGAATAGCGTGTGACCGCTGAAATCCTGCCCACACACACGCCCGCATTATTTGATGCCGCCGTGAAACGGGCGGCTGAATTTTTGCGGCGCGGCGGGGTCGTTGCGCTGCCGACGGAGACCGTTTATGGGCTGGCCGCCAATGCGCTGGACGAAAAGGCCGTCGCCAGAATTTTCCAAATCAAAGGCCGGCCGGCAACCAATCCCGTCATCGTCCACGTGGCCGGCATGGAAATGGCGAAGCGCTGTGTGAACGATTGGACCCCGAACGCGGAAAAGCTGGCGAAGGCGTTCTGGCCCGGACCGCTGACCCTGGTGCTGCCGCGGGCGAAAGAAATTCCCGACCCGGTCACCGCCGGCGGTGCGACGGTGGGCGTCCGCTGGCCGGGCCATCCGTTCATTCAGGCGGTCATCCGCGCGTGCGGCTTTCCGCTGGCCGCCCCGAGTGCAAATTTATCCCGCCGGGTTTCGCCGACCAGTGCCGGGCATGTATACCAACAGCTCGGCGACAATATTTCCATGATCGTTGACGGCGGCCAATCACAGGTGGGCATCGAATCCACCGTCCTGGATTTGACGGTGTCGCCGCCGGAAATTTTGCGGCCGGGTATGATTCACGCCCAAGCGCTGGCCGCCGTTTGTGGTGAAGTCCAACGTCCAACGTCCAACGTCCAAGGCCTGGATTCCGCGCTTCGCAGCCCGGGATTGTTAAAGAAACATTATTCGCCTAAGGCAAGATTGGTGGTTTTGAACTGGCGGAACGATGCGGATTTAAACTCTCAACTTTCCACGCTCAACCTGCCACGTTCAACCTGCCATATCATCGCACACACCACGATTCCTTCGGGTGAAAACCTCGCCCGGGTGAGCGTGATCCCGCACGATGCGGAGGCATTCGCGCGGGCCCTTTACGCGGAATTACATCGTTGCGACGAGGCGGGCGCGGAATGGATTGTGGTGGAAGCGCCGCCGGAAACACCGGCGTGGTCGGCCATTGCCGACCGGCTGCAGCGGGCCGCCGCGTAAGTTCCGGGACGGGGCCGGGGAATTATTTCTGCAGTTTCCAGCGTTCCGCATCCGTCAGGAACATCCGCTCGGGAAAAAAGCCGGTGGGAGCATGGGTTAAAGGAAAGGTGACGGGAATTTTTCCCTGGGCCGCCGCTTGAAGAAAAAAGTTACCCCAAGTGTGCTCGTCGGCCCGTACCCAATCGGACGCGAATTTGGCGTCCGTCGTTTCGGGCGTGAGGTAAAGTGCCTGCACCGGCTTCAGATAATCATTAATGGCAAAGAAATCGTCCTGGTAATTCATGGTCAGCGAGGTGCATTGGCGCTGACCGTACCACGCCACCGCCCACGGCACGTCGCTCATCATCATCTCGTTTGGCTTCATCCAGCCGGCGATTCTCTGGATTTCAGGCGGATAATATGGCGGATAAACCACGGGGATAGTCCTTGGGGGCAGGAGCGCAAAAACCATTGGCGCACAGCACAGTGCGACAAAGATGATTTTGACCACATAACGCAATTCCCGGAGCGGCAACGCCATTTGCTCCAGCAAGATGAGAAACAAACTGACGCCGTAAATGAACACCAGCGGCACCAGGAGCACCAAAAGATTTTCAGAATTAATCTCGGGTGACTCCTCTGAAAGTTGCGTCCGACCGAGGGCCTGTACCACGACCCAAACAGCCAGACACATCAGCAAAAAATAGCGCATCCGCCTTACGGCGGGGCTGCGAAAATTCAACAGCAAGCCCGTCAGGAACAACATGCTCACCCAGCAGCCGCCCAGCTTGGGCAGTGCGTCCTGCAGAATCGGGCGCAGGTTGTCCAAAAACTTGTGCAGATACAACGCCAGCCCCAGCGCGGAGGAGAGATCGGGGTGAATCGAACGTTCCAGTTGAAATCCTGGAAAGGCACTGGTCCCCTCAACCACCGCAAAACCGGCCGTGCCAAAGGGCGTGCCGCTGACGGCGAAATTGCGAATGATCCAGGGGGTAAGCACCAGCGCGAATGCGCCCACTGCCGCCAGCGCATGCAACACCCCCCGTTGTCCGCCAAGAAGAATCAGGTACAACGCCACCGGAATGATGACCCAGCCAAAAGCATAGCGTGTGAGCGCACCCGCACCCACCACCACGCCGGCCGCAATGGCAAGTCCCAACAGCCGGCTGAACTTTGGCTGCGGGTCGCGCACCGCTTCTTCAATCCACAAGACGCACCAGATCAGACCAATGAAAATGATCATTAATAACATCGTGGACAGTCCGGACACGCTGAATCGCCACAGCGATTCACATCCCAGCACTAAAAATGCGGAAAGCCAGGCCACGCTGGTATCGAACAATGTTCGCGCCAGAAAGAATGTCAACACGACCACCACCAGCAAAAGCACTTCGTTGAACGACGCAATCAGAAAATCCGGCTCATAGCGCGAGAAATTTCCGTTGTCGCTCCAAAAGGCGCTGCGCAGATTCGGCACATATTGAAACGGCAGCACTTTCATCAAGCCGGCCAGTGCGAGCGGATACACCGGCGGATTGGCCAGGTCCGGGTGCGCGGTTTTGATTTCCGCGAAGTCCGTGCCGGCGCTCGCCAGCGCATCGGCCGCCTGGGCCTGATTATGGCTTTGCACCAGATACAGGCTGAAGGGACGGATGAACAGCGTGGTATAGCCCCGGCCTTCCGCAAGATTGCGCGCCAATTGTGCCGAATCCATCGCTTCCGGGGTCGCAAAATTGCGATACGCGCGGAAATCATAGGTGAACACCAGAAACAAAATGGCGACGCAAAAGGCGGCAATTTTGACGTAACGCGCCCAGGCGCCTTCTTCGAGCTTGTGAATCCAGTCTTGCAGGAACGGCATATTAGAATCCCTCCAGATGATACGTGTGCAATTTGCGGTGAAATGTCCGTCGGCTCATGCCGACTTTTTTGGCGGCCGATGTGCGATTGCCATTTGTCTCTTTCAAGGCATGAATAATCAATTGTTTCTCGGCCTCCTTTACTGTCAAATCATTTCGCGCAAATAATGGCGCCTCGCCGGTGCGTTCACCGGCATAAACCTGCCGGGGCAGATCACGTGCCGAAATCTTTTCACCCCGGCACAACACCACCGCGTGCTCGATGGCCGCGCGCAACTCGCGCACATTGCCCGGCCATGTGTAATGCATCAACCGTTCGAGGGCGTCCGCCGTGAACTCGTTCACGGCCTTGCCATTCTCGTGCGCGAATTCCCGCAAAAAACGTTGCGCCAGCAACGGAACGTCACCCGGCCGGGCGCGGAGTGGCGGCAAATGGATTTCCACCACCCGCAACCGGAAAAACAAGTCCTCACGGAAACTGCCGGCCTTGACCAGTTCCTCCAGATTTTTGTTGGTCGCGGCAATGAGCCGGACATCCGCCGTCAACGTTTTGTTCGACCCGACCCGTTCAAATGTCCGCTCCCCCAAAAAACGCAGCAGCTTCACCTGGAGGGTCGCATCGATCTCGCCGATTTCGTCGAGGAACAGGGTGCCGCCCTGGGCCTGTTCGAAACGGCCGATGCGCCGTTCATGCGCACCGGTGAACGCGCCCTTTTCGTGGCCGAACAATTCGCTTTCCAGCAACGTTGGCGCCAACGCCGCGCAATGGACAATCACCAGCGGCTGCCGGGCGCGGGGGCTGAGTTGGTGAATCGCCCGGGCAATGAGTTCCTTGCCCGTGCCGCTCTCGCCGGTCAGCAGGACCGAGGCGCGTGCTGGCGCGACCTGTTGGACGATTTCGAAAATCTCCTTCATCGCCGGCGATTCACCGACGATATTTTCCAATCCGAACTTGTTGTCGAGCTGCCGGCGCAATGAAACATTTTCCGTCTCCAGGCCCTGCCGGCGCACGGCCCGCGCAATGCGCATTTCCAGCTCATCGATTTGCAGGCGGCCCTTGGAAACGTAATCGTCCGCGCCGCGCTTCATGGCGTCCACCGCCAGTTCCTCCGAGCCGTACGCGGTCATCAAAATACAGATCGGCGGCCGGGCGAGCGATTTGGCGCGTGAAATCAAATTCATGCCGTCCCCGCCCGGCAGCCGGAAATCCGTGAGCAACACGTCAAAATTTTCACGTTCAAGCAATTCCATCGCCGCCTTCGCATCCTCCGCCACATAGACATCGTAACGATCCTCGAGGGCGGCACGCAAACCATCCCGTGTCGGTTTTTCATCATCGACAATCAATAATGTCGGTTTTTCAGTCATCGTGGTTCAACTGTCGATTCGGTTTTTTCCTCGAGCAATCGCGGCCCGGGCTCGTGCAGCGGCAGCCAGATGCGGAAGGTGGTGCCGCGACCGGCGTGGCTCTCCAGTTCGATTTTGCCGCCGTGCGCGCGCACGATCCGTTGCACAATCATCAATCCGAGTCCCGTACCCCGCTTCTTGGTCGTAAAAAACGGCTCAAAAATGCGGTTGATCTGTTCCTGGGGAATGCCGTTGCCGGTGTCGGCCACGCTGACCCACACCCCCTCCGCACCCTCGCCGGTCTGCAACGTCAGCGTGCCACCCCGGGACATCGCCTGCATCGCGTTCTTGGCCAGATTCACCAGAGCCTGCTGCATCTGCGTCGCGTCCGCCGGCGCTGCCGGCAACCGATGCGCCAGTTTTGTCCGGACGTTCAATCCCCGGTTGTCCAGTTCCGGTTTAAGCAGATCCAGGGTTTTTTCAACCACCTCGTTCAAGGGAACCAATTTTAATTGTGGCGACACGGGGCGGATCGCCTGCAAAAACTGGGTGACGATGTAATCCAGGCGGTTGATTTCCCCTTTGGCCACTTCAAGGTATTGCGACAGTTTGCGCAAACCGTCTGGTGGCGGCGGGGAACGGGAAACGGAGGTGGTGATTTTCCGCCCGCTCACCACCCGGCCCCCATCACTCTCCAGCTTTCCCAATTCACGTTCCATCAACTGCATATGAATGTGCAGCGCGTTGAGCGGATTCCCGATTTCGTGCGCGACACTGGCAGCAAGCAGCGTGAGCGCCTGAACCCGTTCGCTTTCGATGGCTTCGAAGGTTTTCTGACGTGTTTCGGTCGCATCGTGCAAAATGAGCGCAACCCCGGAACTGCCGGCCGCCTGGCCATCGAGCGGCGCGGCATAGAGGCGCAAAAAGCGCGGGCGCGGATAGGTGACTTCAAATTCGTGCCGCGCGACGCGCGCGCCGCCTTCACTGTCAAAGCGCAGAACGTCCTCCCATTCGAGCCCCGGCAGGCAGCGCGTGACGTGCTGGCCTTCAATGCCCGGCTGCAAACCCAGCAGGCGCGTGACCGCCTGGTTGAAATAAATAATCCGGCCCTGCTCATCCACCACGAGCACACCGTCCTCAATGGTGTTGAACAGGGTTTCAAGAAAACTGCGCTCCCGCGCCAGGCGCTTGACGACCGTTTGCAGACCTTCCGCGTCCAGTCGCCCGATGCGGCCCAAGACCTTGTCTAGAAAACTGGATTTGGCCATAGACATTGTATGAATGCCAACAATTCACCATTCAAGAGGGCGTGTCAACTTGGCACATTCTAAAAATTTCCAGCGGAAAGGCAAGGGTTTTAATGGCGCATTACTTCGCTTCTGCGGTCAGGGCCAAAAAGACCTCTTCGAGTGGGCCGGATGTGCCGCTTAACTTGCGGAGTTCATCGCGGGTGCCGACGGCAATCAATTTTCCATGGTTGATGATGCCGATGCGGTCGGCCATTTCCTCGGCCACACTGAGTTCGTGCGTGGACATCAACACGGTCATTCCTGCGCGCGACCGTTCCTTGAACACGTCTTTCACGACGCGGGCATGTTGCGGATCGAGACCCACCATGGGTTCATCGATCACAAAGACTTCCGGCTGGTGCAACAGGGCGGACACAATGGCCACGCGCTGGCGGGTGCCGTGCGAGAGGCTTTCCAGCGGGAGATTGGCGAAATCGGCCAGGTGAAAACGCGCAATCAATTCCTTCGCGCCGGTTTCAATTTGCGCGTCGGTCATCGCAAACAACTGTCCGATAAAGCGGAAGAATTCCCAGGCCGTGAGTTTGTCATAAAGAAAGGGAAAATCCGGCACATAGGCCAGACGACGACGCACTTCCATCGGCTCGGCCTGCGTGTCAAAACCGCAAACGCGCGCGCAACCGGCACTCGGCTTCATCAACCCGGCGAGAATCTTCAGCGTCGTCGTCTTGCCGGCGGCGTTGGGTCCGAGCACCGCAAAAAATTCCCCCCGCGGTATGGTCAGCGTCACATCGTTGACCGCGACCAGGTCACCGAATTTTTTGACGAGATGGATGAGTTCGATCACGGCGTGCGTTCAAGGGTTGCCAAATTGGTCAAACGCCGCGGTGACACCGCCGGGCAGTTCGACGCGCAGAATTTCACCGACCATGCTGACATAGACAACAATGGGACGGTCCAGCACGCGCGTTTCCAATCGATACACGGGCACGGCCTCCCCGCCCAGTGCCAGGTGATCCAGATGCGCCTCCCAATGAATGTCTTGCGCGAGCGTGTCGGGCGTCTGGGATACGACCGGCCAATCCAGTCCGGCGGCCCATTCCCCACCCAAATCCCCGGTGAACACGCGCCATAATTCATTCGGATTTTTCAAATCATCAAAGGCGAACACGTTTTCCGCGCTGACACCGTCCGTGATGATTTTCAGATGGACATTTTGTTCGTCGGCCAGGGAGTGAATTTCGACCGTGGCATAATGCGAAGACACTTTCAGTTCCAATTGACGCCATTCGCGCTTGCGTGAAAATTCGAGTTGGCCGTTGAAAGTCAACCGGTTGGTAAAATCACCAAGCCCGATGTTCCCGTTAAATCGAATTTGATACCCCGCGCGGGTGTTAATGCTCGAGGGAACCGGTTTGACTTCGTCCAGCGCGGCCATTTCCTGTTCCACGCTGGTGGAGAATTCACAGAAACCGGTTCGTTGACCCTCCAGAAAGACATTCAACGAGGAAATATCGGGCGCGGTCAAAATTTTCTGCCAGACCAGCGCCACGGGCACGCGAACACCGACCCCGTGCGAGTCGTATTCCGCGCGCCACAAAAGCACGTTCATCGCCACCCAAAAGGCGGTGATCAACAGAAAAGTGAGGCGCGGGATCATGCGGCCGTTTACGAGGAAGGTATGTTCAGGATCTGGCCGACGCGCATCCGCCGGGGTTCCAAACCCGGATTGGCCGCCAGCAAGGCGTCCAGGCTGATGCCGTACCGGCGGGCGATACGGACGGCGGTTTCGCCGGCGACGACCGTATGGGTGCCCAGGATTGATTTGGCCGGGTCCGAATGCACCGGGTGGTCCTGGCTCGAACCGTCCAACACGAGGGAGGCATTATGGTCCGGTGGCGGGGAACCTGAATTGGCGGAGGACTGCGCCGCCATCGGATTGGGGACCGTGGAAGGTTGATTTTTCGCGGCCGACTGGCTCGCAAAATACGCGCGCCATTTGTTGACCTCGTCCTGCAATTGCTGGTTTTGTTCGATCAACTGGGTGATTTGCTTTTGCGCGGCGGGCGTGCTCGGCAACGGCAGCACATCGGCAGCCAGTTCCTGTTTGCAACTTTCAATGCGCTGCTTGATAACCTCCGTGTTGCCGGCGCTGGGATTCAACTTCAAGTATTGTTGATAGTGATAGATCGCCGCGGCCGGGTCGGATTCCTTTTCGTCATAGAGCCAGCCGAGTTCAAAATGGGCCGCCGCCGAATGGGGATTCACTTCCAATGATTCTTCAAAGGCCTCGACCGCGCCCTGATAGTCCATCGCGTTGATGCGGCTCTTGCCCAGGACAAAGTGCGGCTCCTTTTCCTCGTCCGACTGATCCTGATCCGACGGCAGGCAACCGCTCAGCGCGATCCCGAGCCAAAGGGCGAACACGCCGAACCAGAAGCGATTTCCAAATGACATGATGCGAACCTAAACGAACCCTTGGACGGACGCAATCGTACGTTGGTTTAATGCCTGTCCGGCCAGTCCATCCGGCAAAAGCGGGCTTGAGATTCCGTGGCGCGAGGCGCAACCTGTAGCGGTTGCGCGCGTGGCGGAATGGCAGACGCGCCAGACTTAGGATTCGAATTATGGCCATTTTTCAACATTTCTCCTGATTGCTTAAATCGCTTCAATACCATTGCTTTTATTGACTGAAATTCACTTTTGGCGCACAAACACAAACCGTTCGAGAAAACCTCAAAAGTGGCACAAAAAGTGGCACAATTATTTTTCCCCCGCTTAACCACAATTCTTAGCTTTCATTCTCGCTTGCGTTCTCTGAAACGTTGCAGTGATTTTGCCTCCATGCGGAATGCATCGCAAAATTGAACTCCGAGTTAGCCAACTGGAAATGCGAATGTAAAAGGTGGAACTGCATGGTGAGATTGCCGTGACGTTTCAAAAGTTGATGGAATTCCTGCGAGTCACGCTCAAAGTGCTGCGCTGGGAAGAACTGGACAAGCGGCTGGTCATAAAAGAAGCCGAGTTGGTGGCATGAACGACATGGTGAAGGGGGCGGGTGCACCGGCGCAGCCGGTGCCCCGCCCTGTAACCTTGTTTAATACACTAATAACTGTCCCAGGAAAACAATTGGTGTGGCCAAGAGTTAAAAGCGCAGGACTTGACGACGTTGACCATGAAGTTTGCACACACAGGCTGGCATTGATTTCTTAGGTGTTGTGGGATTAACTCGTGGGGTTTGACTTGTGCCGTCCATCATTCCCGAAAATAAGGGATGTGGTAATTTTTGAGGAAATTTGTTCATAATCCGTCTAATGAACATGCCATGGAATTTTGAGTCAAAGTTACATTACCCATGAACGAATCTTCAAAGTCCAAAGCTTGCCGGTTTGCTGGTCTGCTTGGCTGGTTCGGCTGCATGATTTTCTATTTTCTCGCGGCGCAATGCGCCAAAGGCTATATGGAAGTAATTCAAATCAACCACACGAACCTGAAGACTTATTGTTCTTTTCTTAAGATTAAGGCGGTGCCTATTCATCAAACAAATAATGAGTGTATTGTTTTCACTGTGAGCGTGATTCCGACTGAAAAACAACAATCGGACCTTTTTGAGGGGATTCTGTATATCGGTACTACAAACGATTTCGTTGCACAAGCTTCGGTGCAACCGGAGAGAATATTCGGAGGCGCATACATGCCGGAGAGAATACTAGGAAGCCGACTCGCCAAAGACATTCCCAAGCAATTGAAAGCGAAATGTGTCATGTTTCAATTTGATGTTGGAGTTAAATATTTAGCAAAGTCTCAGTTTACGGTTGAAGAGATACCCGGCCCAGGAGGAGGTACTGCATACACTTTTGACTTGAAGGATTTTGCCGACGACAAATAACTCGGCGTTCGTTATGAAAAACATCCGGTTCACTTCCCGGCGGACAGACCTCAAAGTGCTGGTTATTTTGGGATTGGTCGGGGTCACTCTGGTAGCTGCCGGTATGCTTCAATTCTGGGCACGGCAGCCTCATCATATTTCATATGATTACCTCTCCAGCACAAAGCCCACGGATGCTGACATTATTCGTTACTATTGGCCGCACCGACTTATTCAGCCAGAGTGGGTCCGCCGCACACCAGATTGGTTAGAAAATTGGTCACATGCCGAGGCAACTGTGCGTTGCTTGATTGTTGGTGCCGGTTGGCTCATCGTGTCGGGAGGACTCCTTCATGGATACACCAGGCTGTGGAAGACACCGCCTAACACCGCGCTGGAGCCAACGGCCACTGCGCCCTGAGATTTGGATTGAGCGATGAAGATGGAATGTCGTTATTGCATTCGGAGCCTGGCCGCCCGTGGCCGGGGCTCAGCTTTGGATCGTTAGGCGGCTTATGGGCATCAAACTCATTTTGAGTTTTATTCTAGCATTGAGCGTTGCCGGGTGCTCCTCGTTGACGGAGAGTCAGGTGCATTGCACTTTG